>JAEWKM010000020.1:0-17755 GCA_023386035.1 Pseudomonadota bacterium | reverse complement strand
CTCATTTGCTTGAATCTGTTCGGCAAGGATTCTCTGGAAGAACTTCTGAATCCGCGAAGACGAAAAACTATAAACACCTATAGTTATAGCCTGTTAGCTATGGGTGCTTAACCGGACAACATTGAGTTCAAAACTTTTCGTTGTGGCATTTAGCAGCGCCATAAGCTGCTTTTACGCCGCAACGCCTGACGTCTGATCACACAGCCGCCAGAGGGTTCAAGAAAAAATGCTCTACTAGCCAAACATCCTGATCTGGAAGAAGCCACGCAGCACATAGTCCGTACCCACATACAGGGCCAGCACGATGAAGAGGCGCTTCAGCCAGATTTCAGAGAAGAACCGCGAAGTGAAGGGTCCAATGATGGAGCCCACAGCGATGCCAAGAAGTTCGATGCTCACGAGGTTCCAGTCCACCAGAGCGCCGTGCAGCATAAGGGTGGTGATACCCGTGATCATGCTCACCAGAACGGCCAGAGCCGAGGTACCCGCAGCCAGATACATAGGAAGCTGGGTCACGCTGGTGATGAAGGGCACCAGCAGGAAGCCGCCGCCCACGCCAAGGAAGGCCGCGATGCTGGCGATAACCACGCCGCCAAGGAAAGGCAGCAGCGGATTGAAGGAAAATTCAACGCCACAGAAGGTGAAGACGCAGCGGGTGATGCTGAAAGAAATGAGATTAACGCCAGTGGGCGATTTTTTGCCAGTGGTTTCGCACTTGGCAGAAGCCTCAAAAGCCTTGGCGGCTTCCTTGGCCTTGGACTTGGAGCGCTGCCCGGCAGGCGAGGTTTCCCATATCAGGTACAGACCAAGGGCCAGCACGAACATACCGAAGTAGCCCTGGTAGGACGAGAAGTTCAGCTTGCCAGCAGTAAGGGAGACCGACAGGTACGCACCCAGAATGGAACCCAGACCAAGGGCAATACCCAGGGGCAGCACCAGACGCTTCATGCGGTAGTAGCTGAAGGTACTGATGACGGCTGAAAGGCCTGCGAGCATCTGGTTAGAGGCACGCACAGAGTCGGTAATAGACTTGTTGAGGGGCGTTTTGCCAAACGACTTGGCATAGTTGCCAAGGCCATGCACGCTCATGTGTCCCACGCCCGCCATAACACCGCCAAAAGCGCCAACGGTGGAGAAAATCCAGCCCACCCACAAGGCCCAGCCAAAGGCAAGAATCATGTTGATTTTTGGACCACCGGGTATACCAAGATAGCCAGTTTCGGCAGTGGAATTATAGGTTTCGGGGGCCACTTTGATCTGCTCGGCAATGGCCTTCTTCAGACCAGCAGGGGCCGTCTGCAGCTGGGCGGCAATGGCTGAATCGTCGCTGGCCTTGGCCTTGGGAGCTTCAGCAACCGGAGCGGCAGCAGGGGCGGCAGCGGGAGCAGCAACCGATGTAGCGGCAGAATCAGCAGCCGGAGCCTGCCCTTCAGCGGCGAAGACCTGCCCCACGGTAAATAGCAACAGCAATACAACGCTGCCGCCAAGCATCCATTTGTTCCTCATAAAATCTCTCCTCCAAGTTTCATTATATACTACCAGATCATGTGTGCCTGACGGAACAGGCCTCACAGATGTGATATCTGGTCAGAAATCGTTGCGTAAAAAGTTAAACAATTCACATGAAATAAACAAAAAAAGCAGCACCTGCCACACAACCGCAAGCACTGTTGCAAGCCTGTTTAGCCGATTACAGCCAAGAAATGCGGGGATGCCTTTTTTAGTATCCTGTATAAACATACTTTTTGCAATACCAGGATTGCAAAAAAAGATATAACTTTCGGCCGATAACCTCTAATGAAATAGCCAGAATAACAAGCAAAAAAAACATCAATCTTTGTAACACATTTATATTATGCAGATATGGATACCATTTCATACAGTACGGGCGCACTGCCTGCTGGGCACTACCCTCGCGTAACTATACAATTAATCTGCTGAAATGATCATTTATCCGCCTTCTCAGTCTGCTTCATCAATTTGGCGCTTCAAAAGACAACTACATAATTTTAATGAAAAAAATCACTACAACTTGACCACGCATAATAGATATTTCTTCCATTACCATGAAGAAAAATGCCCGTAACCCCTCTTCGGGGTCACGAAGGGCGGCGATCACAAATAACGGGCAGCGTGGGCAATAACGTAAAAATGTCACTATCTCCACCACTGCTATCGAGGGCAGGCCCCTTTTGAGCAGACTCATTTTGAAATGTGGGGCAGCTCAAATTTGTCGTTCTGCCAAAAATATATTTTCCGGCAGAATTCATATGACATATGGCGCGGTACGCTTGTACAGCGATGGCGTAGCTATCCTCGTAAAAATTAATATTCTGCACGACAGTAAGCCACTACCATGCTCGCTTGCTATGTCCATGTAATGTAAAAAGCCGCCAAATGGCGGCTTTTTACATTATGCGCTCATACGTGGCTGCTTCGCCACATTATTCGCTTTCAGGTTTTTCCTTGGCGCTGGCTTCACCTTTTGCCTTGGCGGCGGCAGTTTTTTTAACGCGCGGGGTTCCCGTGCGCAGCACCCTGAACTTGGTAACCGAGGGCTTGCGGTGGATGGGTTGCTGCACCAGACATTTGGTGGGGCATTTTTCCACGCAAGCAGCACAGTATACGCACAGGAAGGGATCGTACACCCACTGCCCTGCCTTGGCATCAACAGTGATGGCGTCCGTAGGGCAAATTCTGGCGCAGGTGTTGCAGAATATGCACCGTTCAACATCATTGGTGATTACGCCCCTGTAGGCCGGGAAGGGCTCACGCTCTTCAAGCGGATACAGCCGTGTAGCCGGTTTGCCCGACAGGTTGCGCAACACATTTTTAAGCATGTACATGAGCTACCTCTCTGTGCAGGAAATGCACGGATCTATGCTGAGCACTATGACCGGCACGTCGGGCAATTTGCAGCCCGGCAGCATGTGCAGCAGGGGCGGAACGTTGGCGAAGGTAGGCGTGCGAACACGCATGCGTTCCAGATGCTTTGTACCATTGGCACGAATATAATAGAACAGTTCACCACGCGGCTGTTCCACGCGGAAGATGGATTCACCATCAGGATTGCCCGTCACCTTGACGGTAAGCTCGCTCTCCGGCAGGCGATTCAAGGCTTCGCGTATAAGGTCCATAGCGTGCAACACTTCATAAAAGCGCACCTTGGCCCGCGCGTAGCAGTCGCCATCGTGTTCCACCACAGGTATGAAGTTAAGGTCGCTGTAGGCGGCATAGCCGTGCATGCGTTCGTCGATTTCCCATCCGCTGCCACGCAGGGTGGGGCCAGCCGCG
Organism: Pseudomonadota bacterium; assembly: GCA_023386035.1. Taxonomy (GTDB): domain Bacteria; phylum Desulfobacterota; class Desulfovibrionia; order Desulfovibrionales; family Desulfovibrionaceae; genus Desulfovibrio. The sequence goes on along the minus strand of JAEWKM010000020.1, from coordinate 14,461 downwards.
CCCAGAAGGCGGGCATCGTCCTTGCTGAGATAGCCTATGCCGCGGGTACGTTCCTGTACGGTGTAGTCATCAAGCATGGTATTGGTGAGTTCGCGCATGCCCTTTTGCAGTTCGTCCAAACGGCCAAGCATCCAGCGGATCTGTTCCGGCTCAAGGTCACGGCGCACGCCGCCAACAACGTTGACGGACAGAATTACGCGGTTGCCAGCCGTAGCTTCACAGATGTCCATAACATTTTCGCGGATACGCCAGAACTGCTGGAACACGCTTTCAAAGCCAAAAGCATCCGCAAAGAGGCCCAGCCACAAAAGGTGTGAATGGATGCGGTGCAGTTCTGACCAGATTACCCGCAGAAACTGGGCACGCGGCGGCGCCGTGATGCCCATCATGTCTTCAATGGCGTTGCAGTAGCAGTTGGCATGGATGCAGGAGCAGATGCCACAGATACGCTCGACGATAAAAACCATCTGGTTATAGTCTTTGGTGCGCACGAGGCTTTCCAGGCCACGATGCACAAAACCGAGCTGGGGTATGGCGCCCACAACGGTTTCGTCCTCCACCACAAACTTGATATGCAGCGGCTCAGGCAGCACGGGGTGCTGCGGCCCGAAAGGAATCACTGTGGTGCGGTTGCTCATGCCTGATCTCCTTTGGCGGGCTCTGCCTTGGCGTCATCCTTGGCAGCCGCGGCGGGACGCCGGACGGTGGTCATAGTAAAATACGGGGCGTGGGTCACTTCACCCTCCAGATACATACCGCCCTGATAGTCCAGCGGCAGGCCAGCGAAGCGTACTCCGAACTGGTCCTGTGTTTCATTTTCGATAAGCACTGCGCAAAAATAGATGGAACTGATGCTCGGAATGAGCACGTCCTTGTTCACATCCATGCGCAGGTGCACCATCCCCTTGGCGTCTGTGGGCGACCATACGCACATTTCAGGATTGTGGCGCAGGTCGGACATGGTGAGGTTTTCGTCAAAGTGATAGAACAGTCGCAGGGTGTTCTCGTCAACGACCGTCTGCGACATGGTGACAAAACGGCATTTGGCGTTAGCCAGACGCTGCACTTCAGCAAGCAGCGTGTCGGGCGTCACGTCTTTGGCTTCAAAAAACATGGCTGTATCCTTTCCGGGCTAACCCGCGTTTTGCAGTGACTTGTCGTCTTCAGAAGCGGGCGCTTCTTCGTTCAATGCGCCAGCGGGCGTTCCATCTTCGTCGCCGGGCATGAAGGTGGCCTCAGGCATGGGGCCCATGCCCATCTTGGCCTTCAACACACCCAGGGCCTCCACCACGCCATCAATGATGGCTTCGGGCTTGGGCGGGCAGCCCGGCACAAAAACGTCAACGGGAATGATGTTATGTGCGCCGTTAAGCACATTATAGGTGTCCTTGAAAACACCGCCGGAAAGGTTGCACGCGCCAAGAGAAACCACAGCCTTGGGTGACGGCATCTGGTCGTATATCTGCTTGAGCACATGGCGGTTACGGTGGTTGACAGTGCCAGTCACCAGCAGAACGTCTGCATGTTTGGGGTTGCCCGCGTTGACTACGCCGAAACGCTCAACGTCGTATATGGGCGTGAGGCAGGCCAGCACTTCAATATCACAACCATTGCAGGAGCCGCAGTCGAAATGGACAATCCAGGGAGACTTCAGCCGGCTCCGCTTAATCATCTTGTCTACAAAACCCATATGCCTGCCTCCTTATGCCACATACAGCCATAAAAGATTAACCAGGGCCAATCCCATGCCGAGCAGCAAAGACCTCTTCTGCACCATCCACTGCCACGTGAGCCGGGCCGTGATGTTATCAATGAGTATTTCTGTAAACAGCGAGGCGATCACCAGCGTGGCCATGCCGATAACGCTGGTGTGCCAGAACATGGCGCAAAGACCGAGGATGAGTATGAGGTCAAGCCAGTGGGCCACTTCAATGATGCCCAGGAAGGGACCGGAATATTCGGTGTGCACGCCCTTGACCAGTTCCTGATGCCCGTGGTGGCTGGCTGAAATATCAAAGGGCGACTTGCGCAGCTTGATAGTCAGGGCATAGCCGAGGGCCAGGAACAGCAACGGCATCTTGAGCAACAGAGGCTGATCCTGCGAAAACACGGCTTCAATGGAGAAAGAACCCGTGCACATGGCAAAACCGACAAAAACCAGAATAAGAATGGGTTCGTAGGCCAGCATGAGCAGAAGCTCGCGCTGGGCGCCTATGTTGCTGTAGGGCGAAGGTACGCACAGCGCGCCCACCACCTGAAAAACAGCGCCCACTGTGAGCACAAAGAACAGCAACAACAGGTCGCCGCCCATGAAGAAAATAAGCAGGGCCAACGCTGACGAAATGAACGTCATATAGGCGCTGAAAACAAGCCAGGCGTTGGTAACATTGGCTTCTTTACCAAACAGCTTGAGCACATCGTAAAAGGGCTGAAGCAAGGGCGGGCCCAGGCGCGATTGCAGACGCGCCGTAAGGCGGCGGTCCACCCCGGTGAGCAGCCCTCCCACAAAGGGCGACAAGATCAATCCGCCGACAGCACTGAGGATGGACAGCATCAGAGCAGACCTCCTACCAAAACGATGAGAAAGGCCGTGGAAATAATATCAATGGCCCTTGTGATGGTGCCTTCGCCAAAGTACTGGGTCAGATAGAAGTTGGACAGGCGCACGGGTTCAAAGGCATTCATGGGCCCCTTGAAACCTATCTGCCCTGCCTGCTCCTGCGTCAGACCAGAGAAGTACGGCTGGGCGTGCGCCCCGCTGGGTACCTTGCTGGACATCTTCCAAGCAATCCAGGCTCCCAGGCCAAGCAGAATAAAGAGCATGTAAATCCAGAAGTACCCTGCCCCGCCCGTAAGCGATGCGCCGGGTATGAACCCTTCAGCCTTGAGGCCAAAGCGGGCGTATACGCCAGAGACAGAAGGCTCAACAAAGGTTTCAAGCACCATCGGTGAAAAGAAGGAAAACACGATGGCAAGACCGCAGAGCGAACGCAGCGCGAACATGACCGTGGCCTTGGGGTTTCCGTAGGACGGACGCTCATGCAGATTCGCCGAAGAAACGAGAATGCCCGCCCAACGTGCCCAGAACAGCACCGTGAAGGCTGATCCAAGAGCAATGAAGAAGATAATGGGCGTCATAGCCTGAGTGGCGCGCGCAATGGCTTCAATGGCCATCCACTTTCCGATGAGCATGCCGAATGGCGGCAACATCATAGTGAAGATACCGATGGCCGTAATAATGGCCGTGCGGGGCATCTTGCTATACAGACCGCGCATATCCTCGATGTCGCGGGACCCGATGCGTTGCTCAATAGCGCCCACGCACATGAAAAGCAGGCCCTTGGAAACAGAGTGGTAAATGATGATGGTAGTGGCCGCCATCATAGATGCGGCGGTATTTATGCCCACGCAGGCGATAATCAGGCCCAGGTTGGCGATGGTGGAATAGGCCAGAATTTTTTTGGCATTGCTTTGACTGACTGCCAGAATACAGGTTGCCACAAAGGTGAATGCCCCAAAAAGCGCCACAATTGTAGACATGGTGGTATCGGCAAAGGCCGGAGCCATGCGCAGCAAGAGGTAGGTTCCTGCCTTGACCATCGTGGCGGAGTGCAGCAGGGCCGAAACCGGCGTGGGGGCCACCATAGCGCCGCACAGCCAGCTTTCAAAGGGCACCTGAGCTGATTTGGTAAAGGCCGCCAGACAGAAGAACGCAAAGGGCAACAGCATGGCCGTGCTCTTTACATCCATAGCGGTCATCTTGTGCAGAACAACTTCTGTAGACATGGTGCCAAGGCTCTTTTGAACGAAAAGCATGGCCGACACAAATGCAAGGCCGCCAAGAACGTTCATCCACAAGGCGCGGTATGCGTTGGCATTGGCTTCTTTTGTCTGGTCATGACTGATAAGCAAGTAGGAACAAAGGGTTGTTACTTCCCAGAAAAAAAACATCCACGATAGGTTGTTGGAAAGCACAAGGCCGTTCATGGCCCCAAGGAAACAGAAAATTATAGCAAAAAAACGAGGCTTGCGCGACACCCGCAAATGCAGATGCTCTTCATGAATATCCATGTAGCCCAGGCCGTAGATGGTGATGAGTCCACCCACAACGGTAATGATAATAACCATGATAAGAGAAAGGCCATCAGGCGCGAAGGCCGTGATGTGCGCGGAATTGTCCGCCAGAACAAACTTCAGGTAGAGCAAACCTACCAACTGCAACGCCGTCATGCCCATGACTGTTCTGCTGCCCAGTTTCCAGCCCAGTCCCAGAATATAGAGCAGTAACAGCAGGTCAAGCAGACTGAACAAGCTGTCCAGCGGCACGCCAAAGAATGTTTCAGCCTCCAGGCGAAATGTGCCGTGAGCGCCCATGATCACGGCTGCCAAAGCCATCACCGCAACCGCTGCAGGCACGAGAAACTTGCGGGTACGGTCGAGCTGTGTGAAATAGAGTACAAGCGCTACAATAAATGGCAACGCCACACAGCAAAAGACAAGTGTATTCATAATTTTTGCCCCACTACATTGTGAGTTGTGAAAATCTTCACCCTAAGAAAGCTCCTCACAACATAAAACTAATGTGTTTCCTCCTTCATTGCCAATGCATTCACCTTTTTCTAGAGTTAAACGAACTGACATTTTGCGTCAACAAGAAAGAAAATTTGTTTATTCATTGTTTAAACAGTCTACAAATTTTCCGTGCTGCCAATTGTTTTCCCTTCAAATCCGACCATTTTCATCGGTTGCAGCGCCGCGCCGCCGCCCTACTCTGCTCTTCTCTGTGTTGTTTAACTCGAAGCATGAGTTACAATTTCACAACCGTAATAATGCTCTCTCCTGTATGTTCTGCATTGCCGCCTCATAGTACCAAACAGCACATTGAATTCATCACTTGCAGTATTGAACAGAACAACACCAAACAATTCTGCGCAGTTCTGGGCAAAATAAATACGCCGCCAGTCGAAACTGGCGGCGCTGATAAAACAACATCACTGTCTGATTTTTGATTGTTCTCTGTCGGGTTGCCGAAGCCTTGCCGCCTGCAAAAACGTAAACGCCCGGTCAGGCCTCAATGGCTCAACGCTTCGCGCCAAAGCGCGGCCAGCGACGTTTCAAACCAACCAATACTCCCCCGTAAACAGGAAAAGCGGCCCTTTTTCTGACGGAAGCATACTGTTGCGTACGCGCCGAAAGAAAAAGAGCCGCCTGAGGCTGTACCTGAAAAACGCGGCTACAAACAGCTCCTAGCCGAGTTTTGTAGCGTCAATGACATTATAGTCGAGCCCCAGCTGTTTGGCTGGCACGCCCAAAGCAAGGCCCACCAACTGCGAAAGATGCAGCACAGGCACGCGCGCTTTGGACTTGCTCAGTTCCTGGGCATTATCCTGATAGATATCAAGCTGCATCTGACAGAGGGGGCAAGGCGTCACAATGCACGTTGCTCCGCCGTCAGACGCGTCGTTAACGATTTCGCTGGTCATATGCATGACAGATTTTTCTGCCGGATACACAGCGTGGAAACCGCAGCAGTCCAGCCTTTTGGCAAAGGGGACGGTCTGCGCCCCCACAGCGCTGACAACAGTCTCAAAGCTGGACGGATTAACGGAGCTTTCAAATCCCAGGGCCGATTCTGGCCGCAGGCTGTGGCACCCGTAGAAAGCCGCCACCTTGAGCCCGGTGAGGGGCTTGACGACTTTGGCTTTGAGCGCATCAGCGTTCTGTGCCAGCACCCAGAGCAGACTGGTGACATCGCTGGTGCCTTTGTAGGCCATATTGCCCTTGGCAAGAAAGGTATTGATGCGGTCTTTCTGTCCGCCGTCCAGCTCTGCCTTGGCGCGGCGCAACATGAGCAGACAGGTGCTGCATGATGTAAGCACGGGCAGTCCCATCTGTTCAGCCAATGCCAGATTGCGCGCATTGGCAACCAGAGCGGCCACATGGTCCACGTCCTGAGCCTGTGAAGCGCCGCAGCAGCTCCAGCCGGGAATTTCCTTGAGCGTAATGCCCAGTATGGGGGCCACGGCTTCAAGGGCCATTCTGGATTCCTTGGCAGCCTGAGTCAGCACGCAGCCGGGGAAAAAAGCATATTCGGTCTGCATACGGTTACTCCTTCGCAGCGGCGTGGGCCGCCTCAATCATCTTCACAAGAACATCGTGGCCTTCGATGGTCTCGCCACCAAAGACTTCCAGGGGATCCATCTTGCCCTGACGCAGCAGGGTAATGGCCATGCCCGTACGGGCCAGGGTGCTGACGCCCTCGGTGCGCAACGCAAGCCGCACTTCGTTAAGCCGGCCAGAATCTTCCACCAGGTCCGTATAAAAGGCCTTGGCATGGGCAGGCCCAACGCCGTCGGCCAGCCCCTTGGACATGACCAGGGCGCGCATGGCCGCAATGTCGTCAGCAGAGCTGATGCCCTTGGGGCAGCGGTTGGCGCATTCCTGACAGTGCACGCAGTTCCACAAACCGCCAGACACAGCAGGCTTGCCGTGAACCAGCGGATCCTTGGTGCGTGAGTCGTTGGCCACACGCCATGCGTGGGTGTACACAAAGGGTTCCATATAGTCCCGGTTGTCAGCCGTGAGCTTGTTGCACTCCGACGCGCAGCAGCCACAGATGATGCAGTCCCACTGCTTCTTGATGCGGTCAAATTCCGCTTGCGTCTGACGGCAGCCTTCCTTCTCGGAGAATTCGGACTTGGCCACCATGCCGGGATGAATCTTGCGCAGATTTTCCACCGCAGGCTCCCAGTCAACCACCAGGTCGGAGATGACCTTGAAGTTGGCCAGAGGCGAAATGCGGAAGGTGTCTGAGCCATAGGTTTTGACAAGATCGTCCATCTTGGTGTCGCAGGCCAAAATCGCATGCCCGTTGACCCTCACGCCACACGCGCCGCAGATGGCGCAACGACAGGAGGCCGTGAAGTTCAACGTGGGGTCCTGAGTCTGCTTGATGAACAGCAGGGTATTGAGCACGGTCTTGCCCGCCATATCCTCGGGGGCAAGCGTGTAGCTCTGCTCGTAGTGTTTTTTACCGTCGAAGCGGTCAATAATTAGAGTAGCCATTAGTACTTCCGCTCCTCAGGCTTGAATTTGGTGATCTCCACATCTTTCCAGCCCATGTGCAGTTTGCCGCCCTCGTCCATACTGACCATGCTGTGCTTGAGGAAGTTGGCGTCGTCACGCTTCGGGAAGTCCTCGCGCGTATGAGCGCCCCGGGATTCCTTGCGTTCCGTGGCGGCAAGGCAGGCTGCCTGGGCCAGCTGCAGCATATTCCCCAGTTCAACGTATTCCGTGAACGCCGTGTTGTAGACAGGGCTGGCGTTGGGCACGCGCAGGGCGTCATACCGTGAGCGCATTTCGGCCAAGGTGTCGTTCAGGGTTGCCAGCTTGGCCTGGGTGCGGAAAATACCCATATTATCCCAAAGCTGTGCGCCCATTTCTTCACGGAGGGCATACATCTGCTTGGCGTCTCCGCCGCTGGTTACGTCCTTGAAACGGCTCTGCCACTGATCGGACAGATCGGCCAGGCGCTTGCCGGAACTTTGATCCGCCTGACTGGCATAGGCCGCAGCTCCATCCCCGGCGATTTTTCCCGTAACCACGGCATCAGCCAGCGAGTTTCCGCCCAGTCGGTTAGCGCCGTGAATGGACACGCAAGAAGCTTCGCCTGCGCTGAACAAGCCGGGCATGGGCGTGGACATATCGTCGAACTTGCTCACAGCGATGCCGCCCATCGAATAATGGGCCGTGGGGCGGATAATCATGGGCTTATCCACCAGATCTATGTTTTCAAACAGCTTTCCGACGTGGCGTATTTGCGGGAGATCGTTAACGATCTTGTTTCTGCCAAGATGCACGAGATCCAGCAGCACATACGATTCCAGCCCCTGGCCGTACCCACGTCCTTCGCGGATTTCAGTTTCAATGGCGCGGGCTACAATGTCACGGGGGGCCAGTTCCATCTTGGCCGCCGCGTAATTTTTCATGAAGCGCTCGCCCTTGTTGTTGAGCAGATAGCCGCCCTCGCCGCGCGCCGCCTCGGTAATGAGCACGCCGCCGTGTACCACGCCCGTGGGGTGGAACTGGATCATTTCCGGGTCTTTAAAGGGCACACCCGCGCGCAAAGCTGCGGCCACGCCGTCGCCAGTGGCAATATAGGGGGTGGATGTGCGGTTCCAGAAGATGCGGGTATAGCCGCCCGTTGCCAGCACCACAGCCTTGGCGCGAACGGGAGCGATTTCGCCCGTACGGATATTGCGCAGCACCGCGCCTTCGCAACGGCCATTATCAACGCCCAGGTCCAGCAGCTCGTGGTCCATAAGGAATTTGACGCCACGGGTCAGGGCTTCGTCCAAACACACATGGGCCACAATATGCCCTGTTTTGTCTGCGGAATAGTTGCACCGCACCTTGGATGCGCCGCCAAAAGGACGCGCCTTTACCTTTCCGTCTTCTGTACGCGAGAAAGGCATGCCCAGGTAATCCAGTTCCAGAATGGTGGGGCCAGCCTGTTCGCAGAACTTGAGGGTGGCATCCTGATCCACAAGGTAGTCGCCGCCTTTGACAGTATCATAGCAGTGCAGCTCGTAAGAGTCGCCCTTGCTGAAGTCTGTGACGCCGTTGATGCCGCCTTCTGCCATACAGGTGGCATTACGCGAAGGCATGCACTTGCTGACCACAACCACATTGAGCTTGGGATTTTTTTTCAGGGCGGCCACGGCAGCAAGCAGGCCTGCGCCGCCTGACCCTATTATAAGGACATCGCATGTGGCCATGGGGCCAACACCAGTAACCGCCGCCAAGGCCTTGTCGAGACCGCTGGCACTCACCGTCAGCGCGCTGATGGTGATACAGGCCGATTGCAGAAACTTTCTGCGGGTAAACTGTTGTGTCATAAAGTATTCCTCAGTGGTAAATGGAATGTCGCCGACATTTTCGCCAGTTTTTGCTCTGAAAAACAACGATGGACAACCGGTACATCCGAGTATTGAGTCACTGTTTGCACAACCAAACAGTTTTTTTTCTCGTTCCACTTGAGCATTACGCGCAGTCTTACTAAGAGTAAACAACCCTAATAACACCCTGAAAATGAAAAGAATTTTGGGTAGCTCAAGAATACGCCGTAGCCGAAGCTCACATATTTCCTGCAAGCTCGCACGCAACACACTGAAATAAATTAACTATAAACTATATTATAATTATCTTCTTGGGTGCACCCTGCTGCATTATTTTGATTTGCCTTCAAATTTTTCTCTATCACGCTGAAATAGTATATAAAAAAACTTGAATATTTTACTATTCACCCAATTTATAAAGAAAATACAAATCATCAGTTGTATGTTTATTACTACTTCAACCGTAGTAGTATGCCTCCATCAACATGACTATGTAGCTATTCGTTATTTACCGCATTGGGCATGATTTGAACTTATTATCATCAGGAAAAAATGTACTGGCACGTAATTCAAATAAGAAGGCAGGCCAAGTTTGGTTTTACTGCTTGCCAAATAATAGATTAAGGTATTTAATAAATATATCTTTCTGTTGAGGGGCGGCATGTACAGAAGCAAGCAGCAAATAAAACGCATCTATGCGATTGCCTTTCTGGTTGGCGGGCTTTTTCTGGTCTGCAGCCTGATGCTTCTGCGGTACGCCACGGGGCAGGTTGAGCAGGTCAGTATCGTTCATCTGTACGAAACAACCACGCAACTGCGCGTCCTTTTACAACGCCAGCTGACGCAGAACTTTCAAACTCTCAACAGCCTGGCCATCACCGTCGGCTACATGCCGCAGCAAAAAACCCTTCCTCTGCTCAAGGAAATCAACAGTAACAGCGATTTCATACGCATAGGCATCGCCAATTCTTCTGGCAAGGCAGAGGTGGCAGACGCACACGGAACTGTCTATCATGATGTTGATTTATCCAGCGAAAATTTTTTCCGTAGCGCCCTCGCCGGGCACCCCGCCCTCTCCCCGCCGCGCAGAAACCCTCGCGGGGCAGGCAGGGTAATCTACTGTGCAGTGCCTGTTGAGCAGGACAATAAGATCAATGAAGTGCTGTTCGGTGTAACCAAGGCCGAGGTTTTTCTTAATATTCTTGAAACGCCTCTCTTCAATGCAAAAGGATTTGCGGCCTTGATCGACGCGCAGGGACGCATTGTCTTGTCTCCCGAACTCAGCCCTGTTGATGGACTGGGCAGTGTCTTTAATCTTGGGCATATGAGTGAAGCTGATCGCCGCAATGCTCTGGACGACATGGCTCATGGCCGCAGAAGCTACTTTTTGTACGAGAACGGCAAAACACAATATCTGGCGGCATTTGATCCTATTCAGAGCAACGACTGGTTTCTTTTCTGCGCGGTTCCCCTTGATGCGCTTGGGCTGGTCTCCCCCCTGTTGCTGTATGGCGGGGGCGTTGTCGCCATTCTGGCTTTGCTCTGCTTTATCATTTTGACTTGGCGCGTGTACCGCCTAACCGAGTGGCGCGACCGGCAACTGCAAAAACTGGCGTTTGTGGACCCCGTAACAGGGGGCATCAACAGCCACCGTTTACGCCTGGAAGCAACGGCCCTATTGCATGAACACCCCAATACAGTTTTCGCCATATGGCTGGCAGACATAAAAAATTTCAAATTTTATAATAAAATGCTCGGGGTTGAAGCAGGCGATAGAGAACTGCGCCGCATTGCGCGCGTGCTGGAAAAAGAAGGGCAAGGGCCGCTTGCCCGGTGTTGTCACATTTCAGGCGACACCTTTGCAGGAATTATACCGTTCACAGGCCGCGAAAGTATGATCGCCATATGTGCCCGTGCCGCCAGCGATGTGGAAAATGGCGCATACCAATCGTCACATATTTTCCCTCTTCGCCTGCATATTGGCATTTACACGACCGACACGGTTGAAGACGAAGAAATACCATTTATGGAAATGATAAACAGGGCCAGCATCGCCCTGCTTGTTGCCAAAACGCAGGATGAGAGTGCCTTTCACTTCTATACTGATGAAATTTGCGACCATGCCCTGCGCCTCTGCACCAAAGTAAACTAGCATTGCCCGCTTAGCCCCGGACAAGCGCGCTTTGTGGAAAATCACATTCCAGCACAGCCCGTACTATTTGCCGCTCCAGAATTCTGGCACAATGCAGGGGCAGTAGTTTTTTCAAACAACAAAGCGTAACCGCTCTCCCTCCAGTCACCCCAAAAAATAATTACCGCAGCCAGCTCAAGCATCCTGACGGACACCAAAAAAGTGGGCAGTGCCATATAGGCGTAAATGTATCTTGCGCCCCAAGGGCAATGGTGCTATTGGGAATCTTTGTTTCAAAATTTGCCATATACGGCTTACTGTTTCCAGGCTGTGCCTGCCGTCGAGTTTTTTCGCAGGCTGGCGCCCTTTTTATTCCCCTCCCCCCTGCAACAGAGGCAAAAGAAATGCCCATCGCCATTCCGCGCTCTGGCGCTGATGATAGACCCATTGTTCCTGATGTCTGCATAAGCGACCTTTCGCAACTGGTCATCCGATCCGCTACTGTGGCGGATGTGCACGGCATGTCGGCGCTTATCAACCAGTACGCTTCGTCCAATGTCATGCTGGCCCGTGGTCCCCAGTACCTGTACCAGCACATACAGGACTACATGGTTGCCACGGCTCCTGCTGTGGATGGCGGTCAAGACGTCATCGTGGCCTGTGGAGCAGTGCACGTTCTGTGGGCAGACCTTGGCGAAATTCGCTCTGTGGCTGTTCACCCGTCCTGCCAGGGTCAGGGGTTCGGCAGACGCCTTGTGTCGATGCTTGTTGAGCGCTGCCGCAGCCTCGCGTTGCCAAGGGTTTTCGTCTTTACGCTTGTGCCGGATTTTTTTGCCAAATGCGGCTTCACAGAATTTGACAGGGACGACATGCCCCCAAGCGTGTGGGTTGAATGCAGCAAGTGCCCAAAATTCTACTGCTGTGACGAAATTGCCATGCTTCTACATTTGTAACGGTTCGCGCGCCTGAAATGGCGTGCGCCGTCATCAGCGACGGCCCAACCGGCACGGATTGGTCAGCCAGGTACTTCTTTGGCTGACCAGACCTCACTTCATCTAAAGGCGGAACAGCGCATGAACAGACTGCAACACAGAGACTTTCTGAAGGAAACCGACTTCACGCCGGAAGATCTCACCTATTTGCTGGACTTGGCGGCCAACCTCAAGCAGGCCAAAAAAGCGCGCCGCGAACCGAAGTTTTTGCGGGACAGAAATATTGTCATTCTGTTTGAAAAGGATTCCACCAGAACCCGCTGTTCCTTTGAAGTGGCCGCTTACGACCAAGGCGCAAATATAACCTATCTTGGCCCCTCAGGGTCTCAGATGGGCAAAAAAGAATCGCTGGCCGACACCGCCCGCGTGCTTTCCCGTTTTTATGATGGCATTGAGTACCGGGGTTTCGGCCAGGAACGCGTTGAAGCTCTGGCTGAACACTCCCCTGTGCCTGTGTGGAATGGCCTGACCAACGAATGGCACCCCACACAGCTTTTGGCGGACATGCTGACCATGCGCGAATGCTGCCCCAAGCCGCTGAATCGTCAAACGATGGCCTACCTTGGCGATGCCCGCTACAATATGGGCAACTCGCTTATGGTCGGTTCTGCCCTGCTTGGTCTGGATTTTCGCTCCGTCGCTCCCAAGGCGCTGTGGACCTCTGATGAGGTGTATGAAGTGGCCTGTCAGATCGCCAGCAAAACAGGAGCGCGCATCAGCCGCACCGAAAGCGTAGAAGACGGCGTTCGCGACTGTGACTTTTTATCTACTGACGTATGGGTTTCAATGGGTGAGCCCGATGACGTTTGGAAAGAGCGCATAGAACTGCTCACCCCTTATCGCATCACAGAAGATACCATGCGCCAGACCGGCAATGACGACTGCAAATTTTTGCATTGCCTGCCGAGCTTTCACAACCGCAGCACGGCGATGGGCGAAGAAATCTTCCAGCGCTTCGGCATTGACTGCATGGAAGTGAACGACGACGTTTTTGAATCGCCACGCAATATGGCCTTTGAAGAAGCGGAAAACCGCCTGCACACCATCAAAGCCGTCATGGTTGCAACACTGGCCGACGAACCGCTCGTTTTTGAAGAAAACATTGCCTAGGGAACGTGCAGCGGCGCCAAATGCAACGTGCGCGGAAGGAGCTCAAAGCTTGCTCAACCGCAAAAGCATACTGGCTGGCAAACAGACCCTGGCCAGGCATGGCTAGCGAAGACTTAAAGATTGACGAGAGATAGCGCTATCTCTATAGTGGTGCGCCACAGCGTTGGACGCCAATTGGCGTAACCACCTACGCGCCCGTAGCTCAGTTGGATAGAGCAGGAGCCTTCTAAGCTCTTGGTCAGGGGTTCGATTCCTCTCGGGCGCGCCAATAAAAATCAAGCCCTTACGGTAGTTATTCCGTAAGGGCTTTCTTCATTCCCAACAGCATTCCCAAGACATATTACAATCCACTCAAAATAAGCGGGAGCGGAAGAATAAGCCGCGCGAAAGTTGGCACTGATTCACGTTCACGTTGGCACAAGCCGGTGTATACAAAGCGGAGTAAGAAGCCCGCATTTTGCAATTTTCAGCACGTCATTTCTGATTTGGGATACGGCTCTATGGGCCGGGCTCGGCGGTGTTGCCAGCTTAGACTGGAAAAACCGCACATGGCGGATTGCGCTAGTTTATGCAATGCCGCTCTATGAATGTTCTTGCGCAGGTATTCCCCCCGCTGCTCACTTTAAATGCGCTGTTGGCGGCATCTTATGGCAGGTCTGCCTGCGCAATCCATGAAAAGATGTGGCAGGCTAATGACACAATATTTAAGCTGTTGCTGTTCAGCTAGTTTATCTTAGCCGCCAATAAGGCCGGGGCCGACATCGCCACGGGGCTTTTCCTTTAACAGTATCAGGAGTATTCTGTTTAGAGAGACTACGACTTCACGGGAGAATTTTTGATGACTGGTTTTGAGCAGAAGATACATATTTCCGAACATGACATCGACAGACAGGGGCGAGTCAATAATGTTTGCTACGTCCAATGGATGCAGGACATAGCCACTGCGCACACGGCTTCCAAGGGATGGGACATGGCCCGCTACGAGGCCCTGGGGCAAGGGTGGGTTGTGCGGCAGCACTCTGTCACATATAAACGCCCGGCATTGCTTGGTGATGTTATCTCTGCGACCACATGGATAGCCTCATTCGCCTCTCGACAATGCATGCGTCGGTATCTTTTTGTTCGTGAATCAGACAATGCAGTGCTGGTGGAGGCTGAAACGCAATGGGTTTACATTGATATTACCAGCGGAAAACCAGTTAGAGTGAGGGTGTAAGAAATTTTGTGTAATCGGCCAATCATGTTACCCCGATTATCGGAGGATTGATGATGGTCGACCCCAAAGATATACCCGATGAGTTAATTGACGCTCTGCTTGCCAACTATCAAAA
>JAEWKM010000006.1:0-28290 GCA_023386035.1 Pseudomonadota bacterium | reverse complement strand
AGCTCATTTGCTTGAATCTGTTCGGCAAGGATTCTCTGGAAGAACTTCTGAATCCGCGAAGACGAAAAACTATAAACACCTATAGTTATAGCCTGTTAGCTATGGGTGCTTAACCGGACAACATTGTGTAAAGTTATAAAAAACTCCAAAATGCAATGAACAATTTCTATTGCCATACAGTATGTTACGCATTGCCGTGGCAGAGTTGAGAGTCTATTGCGGCGTCTTTTGAGCACGCGCTTATAAAAATATTTTTTGCGAACAAAACAAGGCGCATGCCACTTCAGACGGCGGCTCTGTGGCTACCCCGGAGCGTATAACTGCGCAACACCATCTATTGGTTAATATTCTGACTGATTTTACCGATGACCTAATGGACATCGCCATCCGGCATGAAGTGGCGGCAGTTGGCAGGATGCTCCCAACAGATATCCATGCGGATAAATGAATAGAAGCCTCTCACAGAGGCACGAAAGCAACGGCAGATGTTCTCTTCAAGCATCCGCCTGTTGCCGTTGTTCGCTTCGATGCAGGACTATTTGCCGAACGGCACGTAAAGGATGAAGGTATTTCTGCCTGCCGCCTTGGCCTCGTACATGGCTGTATCGGCACGGGAAAGCAGTTCTTCTTCGTCAAGACCGGTTGTATGCAGAGCAGTGGACATACAGGCGATGCCAATGCTGAGGCCCACGCTGACATCGCCCTTCTAACAAGGAAAGGGTTTGGACACGGCTTCGATGAGGCGCTGGGCCAGCACTTTAGCCTGCTCAGGGCTGACCTCAAGAAGCGCAGTAAACTCGTCGCCGCCTACGCGCGCCACGCTGTCTGCGGGGCGCATCACGCGCCGGAAGCGCAGTGCGGCCTCGCGCAGAACCGTATCCCCGGCCTGATGCCCCAGAGTGTCGTTGACGTTTTTGAAGCCGTCCAGATCCATATAGAACAGGGCAAGATCGCTGGCGGCGGCACGCGCCTTGGCCACGGCCTTGTGCAATTGCTGCTCGAAAAAGATGCGGTTGGGCAGGCCCGTGAGTGCATCGTAGTTGGCAAGGCGCTTGAGTTTGGTTTCCAGCCGCTTGCGGCGGCCAACACCACGCACGCTCACCACATAGCCGTCGGGCTTGCCTGTGGCGGGGTCGTGCGTGAGGCGCAGCGATGCCTCCATCCAGACCCACGATCCGTCCTTGTGGCGCTGGCGCAGTTCGCGCACGCCCACATCCAGCGCGCCTTCGTGTACCTGACGCATAAGTTCACCGAAGTGGGGCAGGTCGTCCGGGTGGGTGATGTCCACAGCTCTTTTGCCCAGCAGCTCCTCCGGTTCGTAGCCCAGCAGGTCCCGTACAGATGGCGACACATAGCGGCGCACCCCGTCAAGATCGCCGAGAACAATGGTGTCTGTGGAGGTTTCGGCCAGCAAGCGGAACAGGGCCGCCCGCCGGGCAGCTTCGTCGGCGGCATGGGTCTGTTCGCAGTACTGGTCTGCCAGCTGCGCCAAATCCTGTAGCCGGGCGGAAAAATCCTCTTGAAGAACGCGGGGCTGCATGCCGCAAAGCACCAGCCGCCCTGCCCCGTTGGCAAACCTGGCCGCCGCCACGAAGCGCAGACCGGGGTTGCCCGCAACGCAGGAAAGATGACGAAAGGCCGGAACTTCGCGAGTGTCGGGCACGAGCAGCAAAGGGGCATCCTCTGCCGAAAGTTCGCGAATTTGAAAGGCGGAATCCTTGCACATCTCTGCCGTGCCGCCGCCGTCAGTGGCGGCGTCCAGCCAGAAGCGTCCATCCAGGTCTATCCATACCGCGTCAACGTCCGCAAGCGCCCTGGCCGTTCGGCAAAGGGCCGCAAAATACGGATAGGGATGCTCTGTTACCATAGTTTCATTCCCTGCCGTCGGGTGTTTTTACTGTTCTATATCCAAAAATTTATATGAAAATATGGCGAAACTCAATGACGCCAGCAGCCGTGAAATCCCTCCGCTTCCCCACAGAGCAGCACAAACGGCACGCCGCCGGGCAGGCGATATTTTTGAAACAATCTGCCACGTGAACCATTGCGGAAAAGCTAAAACCCCTCAGAGGCCATAAAAAAGCGCCTTCGAAACTGCTTTCGTTCCGAAGGCGCCCGTATGGAAAAACCCGGCGCACACCAAGGTGCAAGCGCCCGATCCGGTCAGCGTTTATCCACAACCCGCCGCGATTTACTAAATGTGCGCGGCAATGTGGCGTAATCCACCACCTCTACCTGCATGCGCGCCAGTATGGCCTTGTGCAGCCGATGTTCCAGAGCCTGAGCCAGAGCGGCGTCGTTGCCGCTGCCTACGCCCTGGGCGCGCTCCACAGTAAGAGCCAGATGGTCAAGACCGCGGTCGTCACGCGTAAGCTCCACCTGATATTCACCGCCAAGCTCTGCAAATTCGCCAATGACGGCCATGTACTGACCGGGGTAAATGTTGACCCCCCGGTAGATGAGCATGTCGTCAGAGCGGCCAAGAATGCGGTCATGCCTGGGCATGTTCAGCCCACAGGCGCAACACCCCGGCAGCAGGCGGCACAGGTCGTGCGTGCGGTAGCGCAACAGGGGCACGGCCTCTTTGCGCAGGCTGGTGACAACCATTTCCCCCACTTCGCCCTCGGGAACGGGCTGCAAGGTCACGGGATCAAGCACTTCAATGATGAAAAGATCCGCCCAATAGTGCAGGCCATTGTGGGCGTCGCAGTCAATGGCCGTGCCGGGACCGTACATTTCGGTCATGCCCGCGATGTCGTAACAGCCCTCAAGCCCCAGCTTGGCTTCAATGGTCTGACGCATTTTTTCGCTGCGCGCTTCGGACCCGCAGATCATCTTGCGCAGCTTGATTTTTTTGCCCAGATCCGCGCGCTCCACTTCTTCGGCCAGCAGCAGGGCCATTGAGGCCGTCGCTCCGAAACAGGTGGTTTCAAGGTCCTGCAAAAGTTGCAGATGCATTTCAAGGTTACCCGGACCCACAGGCACGGTGAGCATGCCAAGCTTTTCGCTGCCGCCCTGAAAACCCACGCCTGCCGTCCACAGGCCATAGCCCACGGCGATCTGCATGCGGTCTTCTGCCGTGAGGCCCGCCAGTTCATAGCAACGGGCCATCTGCAGATTGAATGTATCCACGTCTGTTGCCGAATACGCCAAAATTTTGCGTTTTCCGGTGGTGCCGCTGGAGGCGTGGATGCGCACCACGTCAGTGGGTGGAACGCAAAGCAGTGGCAGGGGATAGCCTTCGCGCAGGTCGTCCACGTCCACAGTGGGCAGGCGGGCAAGGTCGTCCAGCCCCAGCTGGTCGCCGGGGTTCAGGCCACAGGCGCGTAGCTTGCTGCTGTACTGCGGAGAGTTCCAGACGCGGGCGAAAGTGCTGCGTAAACCTTCTTCCTGCTGGCGGCGGATATCTTCATCTTCAAGCTGGGGAATGAAGCGGTAGGACATGCTTCTGCGGCTCCTTCAGGCTATTGGCGCGGGGCTGGAGGCCCGGCGCATAAACAAAGGGCGATTGTGCGTCTTTTACGTTTCGCAGGCAAGCCCGGCGCGTTGGGGACAGTAGCGGTAATGGGCCTGTTGGAGCGGATAATTTTCATTGTTCCGCATCTCAAAAGCCGTATTTTTAGCCAAACGCCGTGTACCGTTGCATCCACGCCAAGCAAGAGCAGACACGCGGCCTGCTCACTGCCGTGCGCAATTTTTTGGCAAAATACACTATACCTCGCGGCAATGCATGAAAGCCCGGCGCACACTTGCCACCAGCGCTTCCGGGCTGTGCGCGCCCTGACGCCCGGCCTCGGCCAAAGCCAGCATGAGCAGCACCCGCGCCTTTGGCGTGGAGAGCATGCCCGAGGCTATAAAGGACGCGTATTCCTCCAGATCAGTCACAGGAGCTCCCCCGGTACGGCTGGCGCGCACCACGGGCTTGCCAGCCTTGACGGCCTGATCCAGAGCCTTGCGGACATCTGACGGCATGGACCCGTTGCCCATACCCGCCACCACCAGACCGGACGAGCGTTCCAGAGAAAAAAGCGCCGCGTCCAGGGGCATGCCCGCGCAGGCGTAGAGCACATCCACTCGCGGCAGATTATCCTTTCCGGCATGAACCGCATAGGTTCCGGCCAGGGCTGGGCCGTCCTCGCCGCTGTGATAGAACACGGGGCGTCCGTTTATGACGCGGCCAAGCAGGCCGGATTCCAGCGCGCGAAAGGCCTCAACATCCAAGGTTCCGGCCTTTACCGCCGTGCGGGCAGAGATGATGCGTCCGTTCATGACAATAAGTGCGCCGCGCCCACGCGCCTGCGGGCTGGCGGCCACTGCCACGGCGTCTCTGATATTGATGGGGCCGTCCGCGCTCAAGGAGGTGGCCGGGCGCATGGCCCCGGTGAGCACCACAGGCTTGAAGCTGTTCATGGTCAGGTGCAGATAGAAGGCTGATTCTTCAAGCGTGTCTGTGCCGTGGGTGAGAACAACGCCGCACATGGCTTCATCGTCCAAAGCCTGCGCACAGTCGCGGCCAAGCTTGGCCCAATGGCAGGGGCGCATGTCCTCACTGGGCAGGTTGCCGCACTGGCGGCTGGCTATGCGTGCCACGCCTTCGATGCCGGGCAGGCTTTCTAGCATGCATTCCACAGACAACACGCCAGCCTGGTAACTTATTTGCTCCAACGGGGTGTCGGCCACTCCGGCGATGGTGCCGCCTGTGCCCAGCAGGGCAACCTGAGGCAGTACGGCGGATTCTGAACTATTGGCATCCGAGCGTGATACTTGGCTCATGACGGCTCCCGCCGCGATGGACTTCCGCGCCTTACGGCGGGCTGTCGTGCGCGGCCTTTACGGCTTTATTGATACTCTGTCGTGTATACAGATTATGAAAATCTTATCGTGGCGGCAGTGCAGGCGCAGTCCACCGCATGGCAATTTGTGGCTGCCCGGTATGCCCGCAGACGCTTTCACCCACAGACACAAAACCCATGCGTTCGTAAAACGCCAGTGCGCCTGCGTTGGCGCGGTAAACATCAAGCCGCAAGCTGCTCCGCCCTTGCATGACATGCCGCAAAAGCACGCTGCCAAGCCCCTTGCGCCAACAGGCAGGGGTTACAAAAAGCGCGGCCAGCAAATCCTCATCCTCAGGTTTGCACAAAGCGGCAAAGGCAAGTGGACGTTCGCCGCTTTTGAGCAGAACCACCTGCGAAGATGGCAAATAGTGCTGCTCCATAGCCTTGCGCTGCGCCTTCCACAGTGATGGATCCACAAAATCGTGGGCCAAAAGGGAAGCTTCGAGCCAAATGTTTGCGCAGGCGGAGTAGTCTGCAAGCGTGCTGGCGGGAACAGGCCGTGCGTTGGCATAACATGTGTTCATACAATTGCTTTATGCTTAAGCGAGCCCGCTCGACGCGTCAACGGCGCAAAAAATGGAGCAACGCTGCAAGGCATGGAGCAATGGCGGGGCAGCCGCATCCTTGCTTGAAACGGCTGCTTGAGCTTGAGCAAGACAGCGCCCCGCTTGGCCGCTACGTGCCCTTGGCGACAACATGTTGTGCGTGCAGATTTCTCCACCGGGGCGCAGCATGCAGGGCATACGCGGCTGGCGCGACGAAATGAGCGCGGCGAAATTGAGATGGCGAAGCCGGCCTGAGGATTTGGTCTGAAGAAAACGGCCTCATGGATTCTGTCTAGAGCAGATTAACTTTGAAATGCATTACATTTCAAAGTTGTCATTCTGCCGGAGAATGCGATTTTCGGCAGAATCTACACCGCGTTGCGGCGCGCTGCACGCTTGTGCAGCGTTAGGGCATTTAAATTTTTTCAAAGTTAAGATGCTCTAACGAAATCTTTTTGGCACAATCTTCCGAACAAAGTTTGGACGAAATTTATTGGGCAAAACTGATTTGGCGGAGCTAGTAACTTTATGCTGTTACTGCCCGACAGACCTTACCCGGCAGAAAAATCAAAGCTCTAAAATTCCCATTCCAATAAATTGATATTACAGAATAAAATTCCTTAAAATTGTGACTCTTGGTTTTGCAAAGGCATTGGTGTAGCGTGCCCCAATGGACAACAAAAAGATATCTCTCGTGTCGCTGGGGCATCTGTCTTGTGACATTAACGGCGGGGCTCTCCCCGCTGTTCTGCCCTTTTTGCGCACGTATTATGGGCTGACATACCAGGCCACAGGCGGACTCATGTTTGCCTATTCCTGCCTTTCATCCATTATTCAGCCCATCTTCGGCCTTATGGCAGACAGGCTCTCCAAGCCCTGGCTCATACCGCTGGGCGTTTTTCTGGCTGGCCTCGGCCTCACTGCAGTGGGTTTCATGTCCAGCTATTGGGCCATCTTCGCGGCTATTGGCGTCAGCGGCGTGGGCGCGGCCCTCTTTCATCCCGAGGGCGCACGGTTTGCCAACAAGGTGTCCGGCCAAAGCAAGGGCACGGGCATGAGCATATTTTCCATCGGCGGCAACGCTGGTTTTGTTCTCGGCCCGCTGCTGGCTACCTTTTTTCTAAGCTGGTTCGGCATGCCGGGCATGGCCATTTTTGGCCTGCTCGCCACGGTGACGGCGTCAATTCTCACGCTACTCATCATGCGTATGGTTGCCCCCGAGGCTGCGGCTGCGGCCCAACGGACTGCGCAGGCAGCCTACGGGAACACCCCAGGCGCGATGGGTACGCCGCCCGCCGATGCATCCGCTGAAGTGCAGGGCGACGGCGCAAAAACCAATGACACCGATGCTCCGCAAAATAACTGGCGCGAGTTTTCAAAACTCACCGGAGCCATCATTACTCGCTCCATCCTCTTTATTGGTTTTAATACCTTTATTCCGCTGTACTGGGTCAACGGTTTTGGTCAAAGCAAGGCCGCCGGAGCCATAGCCCTGACTATTTTTTCCACTTTCGGCGTTATGAGCAACATTCTTGGCGGCGTTCTGGCCGACAAGTACGGCTTCCGGGCCATAGTGCGTCTGGGATTCGCCTTGGTGACGCCCGTTGTGCTGGCCTTCAGCCTCATGCCCGGCCTTTACGCAGCCTACGCAATGCTGCCGTTGCTGGGCTTTGTGCTCTATGTGCCGTTCAGTTCGCTGGTTGTGCTGGGGCAGACATACCTTGCCCGCAATATCGGCTTTGCCTCGGGCGTGACCTTGGGCCTGGCCACGAGCTTGGGCGGCGTGTTCGCGCCAGTGCTGGGATGGGTGGCCGACAACCACGGCCTGCCGCGCACCTTCCAGTGCCTGGCCCTGGTAGCTCTGGTAGGCACGGTATTCGCTTACTCACTGCGCAAATACGAAGAAAAAAAGAAGCCCGCCAAGGCCTAACCGCACGATGCTAGCGGCTGGGGCATAAAAGGGTCAGGATTCTGTGCAATATATTTTCAAAAGGATTACCGCCAGCATCAAGGGCTAAAGGTGGACATGCCCGCCCCCTGCTTCGCGACAATACGGTGCGGTCAAATTTCGGAGCATTCCACATATAGAGGGCTTTAAAGCAGGCCAACTTTGAAACGCCTCACATTTAAAGGTTGGCATTCTGCCGGAAAATACAATCTTGGCAGAATCCGCACCGCGTTGCAGCGCACCGCATGAGAGTGCCGCGTTAGAGTATTTAAATTTTTTTTCAAAACCGAAATTACCTCAAAGCAAGCGCGTCCTGCCGGAACACTACGGCGGGGCGCACTTGCTTTTCTTTTGTTCGTAATTTGCCCCAATACCGGGGAGGATTCCCGGGGCGTCACCTTTGTGCGCCAATGAGCCAAACGTCATGTAAAACTTGTGCATAACATATGTAACAATATAATTTAATTATATTTATCCATACAATCCAGTGTTACTAACATAAGCAAATCCGGTGTTTTGCTCGGATGACCTTGCCGTTCAAAGCATCGGGGGCATTTTCCCAAGCCTCGCGGTCGTGGTCGTAACCCGGCGTGAGCATTGTTCTTAATTCACTCAACCTGCATACTTTACACAATAATTTCATAGGAACAGTGTTCGTAACATACATGCGCACCTTGCCTCTAACCCACCTGTTGCAATGCCTGTCCCACATTTGGGCACAGCTTAAGACTTGGCATCCAAGCCTCACATGACTTCGCAATCCCTGCTGCAAACCGGGTTACTATCCGCATGATATTTTTGACTCAAAAAAATAATTTCAAATTTATGCTTGACACCTCACCACCAAAGGGCTAGATATCTGCTTCGCAACAACGAATTGTTGCCGTGTCGCGGGGTGGAGCAGCTCGGTAGCTCGTCGGGCTCATAACCCGAAGGTCGTAGGTTCAAATCCTGCCCCCGCAACCAGATTTTTCAAGCCCTTACGGAGACGAGCCGTAAGGGCTTTTTCTGTTTGTCCTGCCTTGTTCCAACCCCCTAAAAAGCCACGCCCTTTATCACGCAGCTGCACCTCAAAAGAGCTTTGCGGCTCAATACGCCCCAAAAATCTTTGGTGTTCACAGCCAAACAAAAGCCACAAAGGAATCTGAAGAGTACGCAGAAATAAACGAGATCCCCGCCTCCCCTGCCACTGACCAATCAATCCGCTTGTAGCCTCCGCGCCTCTTCTGAGGTTTTTTCTTTTCTTCACGCCAATTCATAGGACAATGCATACGCGACCCCCGAGGCACAGGGCTTGCCCCCAGTACCTTAACTCGTGGGTATCGCGTGTGGCAGCTTTCTGTAGGTCCTTTGCAAAGCATAGATCATGACGTCATTCTTCCAGCCCCCTATGCTCATCCGAGTATTTGCACGACATTCAAAAAGCATTGCCACATGCCAAATCTTTTCCGTACCAGTTTTGATTCTTACTAACAGTTTGAGCAACCAACATTTAGTGTTTTGCGGGTTGACCAGAGCATTTTTTTACTCTATTGAAATTGAAATTGAATTTTATTTCTCTTAATATCTGCAATTTGCATATATTTGAAATTGAGAGCGTTAAGAGATTTTTCCGAGCACTCAGCCGGTACAGGGAGGCCACGCCGATCGCCTTGGCAACTGACTATCCCCTAAGGGCCGAAGGAGCTTGTGCCCAGCAACCTCAGATCCAAAACACTGTGCTCTGCTTCATGATGCAGAGCTTCAGCAAAACCCGCTCAGAGCAGGCAGCCACGTTCAGTTAAGCTATTCTAACGTCTGACAGCCGCTGCAAACAACCACGTCGACCAGTATTGATGATTGGAGGCTAAATGAGGGTGGAGCATTTTAATCATTGGCAAGTTCCCGTGCAGCAGTATGTGCAAAAAGGCTACTGGCACACGAAAACCCTGGGGCAAGAGCTGAAGGACTGGGCCAAGAGATATGGAGAGGCAGTTGCCATTGTTGATGGCAACAATCGCCTGACATATCGGGACCTTGATACCGCCGCGGATGCACTGGCTTCAGGCTTTTCCCTTCTGGGAGTTTGCCGTGGCGACAGGGTTCTGCTCCAACTCCCCAACAAGGCGGAATTTGTTGTCAGCATTTTCGCTCTGTTCCGTCTTGGGGCCATACCCGTTTTGACCATGCCTGCAAGCCGCGAGGCAGACATCGACGCCTTGTGCGCTCATGCAAAGCCGGTCGCCTATATAACAACCAGCACGCACCTTGGCTTTGATTATGGGCCTATGCAGCAACGCATCGGGCGCAAGTATCCTTTTATCAAGCATCTCATTTCTGACGATAGCCGCACACCCGGCACGCTCGCGCTTTCAGATATACGCGGTACACAGCCTACAGACCTCGACGAACCAGAGTATCAGGATACCGCGCTGCTGCTTATATCTGGGGGAACAACAGGCACGCCCAAGCTTATTCCCCGACGACATACGGATTACGCCTACGTTGCGCGCGCCACTGCCGAACGTTGCGGCATGAACCGCAACAGCGTTTATCTGGCGGTTTTACCCGCAGCGCACAACTTTACGCTCTGTTGCCCGGGAATACTGGGCGCGCTGAGTTCGGGCGGGCGCGTCGTCATGTGCCAATCAACAAGCTGCGACGAAGCTTTTGCCCTTATTGAACGCGAAAAAGTAACCCACACTGCCCTTGTGCCCTCTCTGCTGAACCTGTGGCTCGATGCGCGTGAGTGGGAACAGGCTGACCTTTCAAGTCTTCAGCTCTTGCAGATTGGCGGCGCTCCGCTGGACCCCTCTGTGGCTGCCAGGGTGACGCCTGTTCTGGGATGCCGCCTGCAACAGGTATTTGGTACGGCCGAAGGCCTGATTTGCGTAACCTCACCCGATGATCCGCCGGACGTCATCCTGAATACCCAGGGCCGCCCAGTTTGCGCTGATGACGAACTCCGTATTGTCGATGCCAACGACAATGACGTGCCACCCGGCGAAGAAGGCGAACTTCTGGTGCGCGGCCCGTACACCATTGGCGGATACTACGAAGCCCCTGAAGCAAACTCACGCGCCATAACCAGAGACGGATACTACCGCACTGGCGACATCGCCAGAATAACGCCGCAAGGGAATTTACAGATTCGCGGCAGAATCAAGGATCAGATCAACAGAAATGGAGAAAAAATTGCCGCCGTGGAGGTAGAGAATCATCTGCGCGCACACCCCCTGGTTCAGGACGCCGCCGTTGTGGGCACCCCTGACGCGGACCTGGGCGAGCGCCTTTGTGCATGGATCATTCCCGCAAACGGGCAGCAACTCACTTTGGTTCAGCTATACGGCTTTTTAGAGGCCAATGGGGTTCCCCGCCATAAATTCCCGGATCAGCTTGAACACATAGAGGCGTGGCCCGTCACCAGCATTGGCAAAATCAACAAACGCAAACTTTCGGAGATGTCAGCGCCGCTCCACTCCTGACAGGCCCCGCATTAACGAGCCTACCGTATTGAGCGGCTCCTTTTGGATTTTCGTGCAACCATTTATGTAAATTTACTCATCATGAGGGCAACAATGGAGTGCAGCCAGAAATCTAACGCAACAACGCCCATATATGCCGATGTGCGTCGGACAATACAGAACATGCTCATGGGCGCAGCGGAATTTACAGACAATGACAACCTCATTGGCCTGGGGCTCGACTCCATGAAAATCATGCGGCTTGTCAACAACTGGCGCAAGGCCGGGTCGAGCGTCACCTTTGCAGAACTTATGGCCTCCCCCTGCCTCAAAGACTGGATGCCCCTTCTCGAGAAAAAATCTTCCGGGCGCTCGAACCAGCGAATATCCGCCGCTGCGCAGGAACAAGCCCTGTCGGCAGAGCCCTTTCCCCTGACTGACGTGCAATACGCCTACTGGGTTGGACGCAGGGATAATCAGATGTTGGGCGGTGTTGGCTGCCACGCCTATCTGGAACTTGACGGCAGCAACATTGAACCGCGTCGTCTGGAGCAGGCATGGCATAGCGTGATAGACCGCCATCCCATGCTTCGTGCTCATTTTCTGGAAGACGGCACACAAAAAATTCCTTCTGCATATACGCCGCCCAAGCTGGAAGTTCTGGATATCAGGCACCTCTCTTCTCAAGAAGCTGATGACCAGATGCTGGCTATTAGAAGCGTGCTCTCGCATCGTCGGTTACGGGTAGAGGCTGGCGAGGTTATGGGCATCGCCCTGAGCCTGCTGCCCCAAAATGCTACACGCATCCATCTGGATGTGGACCTTCTGGTAGCAGACCTGCAAAGCCTGTATAATATTTTGCGCGACCTTTCCCTTGCGTATAGCGGCAAGCCCCTCCCGGCCGCGCAGAACTGGAGTTTTGCCGCGTATCTTGAGCGCGAGAAAACCCACCGTGCCAGCGAGCGAACCCTTGCGGAAAAATACTGGAAGCAGCGGCTAGACAGCCTGCCTCACGCTCCCCAGCTGCCAATGAAAAAAAATCCGCGGGATATCGAGCGCCCTCTCTTTGTGCGCAGAAGCCACCGCCTCGACCGTAAGCACTGGCAACGTGTGGAGCAAAATGCTCTATGCCGCGGTATTACACCAGCTATGGCCCTGCTGACCATTTACGCTGACACTCTGGAGCGATGGAGCAGCGAATCGCGCTTCTTTGTGAACATACCCCTGTTCAATCGGCAACCCTACGGTGCGAACATTGATGCTATGGTGGCAGACTTCACCAATATTCTTCTTCTGGCGGTCGAATATACAGACCTGCCCTTTTGGGAAAGAGCAAAAGCCATTCAGACGCGCTTTCATGAAGATGCTGCGCACGCAGCCTACTCTGGAGTGCGGGTGCTGCGAGATCTGGCCAGAAACGGCGCTGCCGAAAGCGATACGCCCCAGGTAGTTTTTGCCTGCACCCTGGGAATGCGGCTGGTGGACAAGCAGTGCAGCGAAGCCCTGGGCAAGTTGGGATATATGATATCTCAAACGCCGCAGGTTAGCCTTGATTTTCAAGTTCATGATATTGAAAATGAAATTCTTTTTGCTATGGACGCCATTGAGGAGCTTTTTCCCGAGGGCATGCTTGATGCCTTGTTTTCCGCGTACATGCAAAGGCTGATGGCCGTACTTGAAGACGATGAAGACAGTCTGAACAAAAACATCTCCATCTCATTGCATGCACCTCATGCCCCTGCTGAAGCGCAGCCCGTAGAAAACATTTCAAGCCATCTACACGCCAGCTTTTTTGCTCAGGCGAAAAGGCACGGCGAGCGAACGGCGCTTCTGGACGGAGCTTCCGGAGCCACGGTGAGCTATGGGGCGCTCGCCCAGCAGGCTTTGCACATCGCGGCCCTGCTGCAAAAAAAGGGTGTCAGACCCGGTGATTCCGTAGCGGTAACCCTGCCGCGCGGCGTGGATCAGGTGGCGGCAGTGCTTGGCGTGCTCGCAAGCGGGGCATGCTATGTGCCCATAAGTCCGCGCCAGCCCGTATCACGTATGGAATATATGCACCGCAAGGCCGATGTGCGCCTTGTTCTGACCACGGCGGGGCTGAAGGCCGGGCAGAAGTGGCCCGGCACGGCCACTCTTCTGGATGTGGCCGAAAGCGCGACCGTAGAACCACTGCCGCACCCGGAATACGCAGGAAGCGGCGCGCTTGCCTATATAATCTTTACTTCTGGCTCCACTGGCATGCCCAAGGGCGTCGCCATAGAGCACGCGGCAGCCTGGAATACCGTGCACGCGGTAAACAGTCAGGCGGATGTGACGGAACATGACCGGGTGCTTGCCGTATCCGCACTGGAATTCGACCTGTCAGTTTATGACATTTTTGGCGTGCTCGGGGCCGGGGGGCAGGTTGTACTGGTGCCGGATGAAGCATGGCGCGACGCTGCCGTGTGGCATGCCATAATACTGCGCCACCGTGTAACCATTTGGAATTCGGTTCCCATCCTGCTGGACATGCTGATGACGTCAGCTGAAGACGCCCCGCAGTCCGGCCAGTTTCCCCTGCGCGTGGCCATGCTCTCTGGCGACAGAATCCCGCGGGACCTGCCGGAAAAGCTCTGGAAGCGCGCGCCTCAATGCCGATTTGTGGCAATGGGCGGAGCAACAGAAGCCGCCATCTGGTCAAATATCTTTCATGTTACGTCTGTACCTCCAGCACACTGGACTTCCATTCCTTACGGCAACCCTTTGCCCAACCAGCGTTACCGGGTTGTGGACCAGCGGGGCCGCGACTGCCCCCCCTGGCGGCCCGGCGAATTGTGGATTGGCGGCGCTGGAGTAGCACGAGGTTACGTTGGCGATGCGGACCTCACAGCACAGCGCTTTATCAATCTTGACGGGCAACGGTGGTACCGCACAGGCGATCTTGGCCGTTACTGGCCCGACGGCACCATCGAATTTCTCGGCCGTATGGATTTTCAGCTGAAAATCAGGGGGCACCGCATTGAACCGGGTGAAATAGAAGCCGCGCTGCTGCGTCACCCGAACATCCTGCAAGCAGCGGTAACCGCCGTAAACAATGAGCACGGAACACGCCGCCTTGTGGCTTATGTGGCCCAGAGTGAAAACACGGCTTCGGGCGATCTGGCAGAATTTCTGCTGCAAAATCTGCCGGAGTATATGGTTCCTGAAATCTATGTTGCCCTGGACAAACTGCCCCTCAACGCCAACGGCAAAGTTGACCGCAAGGCTCTGCCAGCGGTTGATCCGTCAGCACAGGCAGACCGTGCTTCCGGCGATGAGCCCCAGTCCTTGCTGCAACAGAAACTGGCAGCAATCTGGCAGCAGGAGCTGTGGCAGAGCAGGGTTGGCATACACGACAACTTTTTCCAGAGCGGCGGCGATTCCCTGCTGGCAACCCGCCTGGTGTCACGCATCCACCGTGACCTGGGGCTAACGCTGCCCCTGGACAAACTTTTTCTCGCCCCCACCATTGCCCAGATTGCCACGCATCTGGAGCATGCGGCACAAGCGCAAAAAGAAGAACAAAACAACACAGCTCTTCCCGCCATCGTGCCCGACCCCGCCTCCCGTCACGAGGCCTTTCCCCTTACCGACATTCAGCATGCCTACTGGATCGGCCGCATGGGCACATACGAACTTGGGCACGTCTCCAGCCATATCTTTTTTGAATTTGACAGTACGGAACTGGATATCCCCCGGCTTGAAACAGCATGGCAAAAGGTTGTCGCCCGGCACGACATGCTGCGCGCCGTCTTTTTATCTGAAAGTGGACAACGTGTTCTTGAAACGGTTCCAGGCTACCGCATAAACGTTCGCGACATGCGTTCTGCGCCCAATGATGCAGCAGAGGCAGAGCTGAAGCGCACACGAACGGTCATGTCCTGCCAGATGCTTTCTGTGGATACCTGGCCCCTCTTCGACATTCGGGCCATCATATATCAGGGGTCTGACGGACCGCACACCCGGCTGTTTCTGGATTTTGACGCGCTCATTGCCGATGCCTGGAGTTTCTTTTTGCTGGTTGAGGAATGGATGACCTTTTATGACAATCCCGGCCTCAAACTCCCCGGCCTTGAACTGACCTTTCGTGACTATGTGCTGGCGGAAAGCGCCATTGCGCAGACAGAACAGTACCATCGTGATCGAGAATACTGGCTGGCCAAGGTAGACTCGCTTCCTCCGGCCCCTGCCCTGCCCCTGGCCTGCCAGCCCTCTAAGCTGGACAACCCTGGCTTTGTCAGAAAAAGCCGGGTTCTTGAAAGCCGCCAGTGGTCCCGCATCAAAGAAAACGCCGCACAGGCTGGCGTGACCCCATCCGGCCTGCTCATCAGCGCCTATACTGAAATTCTTGGCATGTGGAGCCAGAACAGCCGCTTCACCCTGAATCTTACCCAGTTTAACCGCCTGCCCATGCACCAGCAGGTGGACGCCATTGTGGGAGATTTTACTTCCCTGGTTTTACTTGCTGTCGACAGCAATAGCGCGCCCACTTTTGCTGGCAGGGCCCGCGAACTGCAAAGGCAGTTGTGGGAAGATATGGACCACAAGCTGTTCAACGGCGTTCAGGTGTTGCGCGAAAAAACGCGGCGCGCGGGCGGCCGCATGGAAGGCATGCCGGTTGTCTTTACCGGGGCCGTCAAAACGGGATCATCCGAAAAAGGTGCCGCAGCCTTGAAACGGCTGGGGGATCTGGTATCCGGCTGCGCCCAGACGCCGCAAGTATGGCTGGACCACCAGACCTACGAACAGGACGGCGCTCTGGTGCTGAACTGGGACGCCGTAAAGGGGCTTTTTCCTGAAGGGATGATCGACCACATGTTCCAGGTCTATATCAATCTGCTGCATGCGCTTGCAGATGAAAAGACATGGGAACTGGCAGCGCCTGCGGTTTTGCCCGAAAGCCAGCAACACATCCGCAAAGCATTCAACCATACCACGACAGAAGTGCAGCAGGAAGTGACGCTTCTGGAACTCTTCAAGCAGCAGCTTGCCCTGCATCAGCAGGATGTAGCGCTTGTCAGCGGCACACGAACCCTCAGCTACAGTGATCTGAACCAGCTTGCACGGGCCGCGGCATGCGAGGGCATGCAGAAGGGGCTGCGGCCCCATACTCTGGCCGCTGTTGTTATGGAAAAAGGCTGGGAGCAGGTTGTGGCCTGCCTTGCCATATTCATGTCTGGCGCGGCTTACCTGCCGTTGTCCCCTGATACTCCCGAAGAAAGACTGCACTGGATTTTACGCGACAGTGAGGTTGGCGTCGTCTTTGCGCAGTCTTCTGTGGCTGAGCGTATACACTGGCCGGACAACATACAGACCATTTTTGTTGATGCGCTGGATATCAGCGACAAACACGCGGGCATGGAAGAATTGCCGCCACAGCCCGGCGATCTGGCCTATGTCATATATACCTCAGGATCAACCGGCAGACCCAAGGGGGTAATGATTGATCACAGAGGTGCGGCCAACACCATTCTGGACATCAATAACCGCTTCAATGTGGGGGCCGCCGACAGGATTCTCGCTCTTTCCGCCCTTCAGTTTGACCTGTCCGTATATGACATTTTCGGCATGCTTGCCTGCGGCGGCGCGCTTGTCATGCCCGACCCGCAGAGCCTTAAAGAGCCGGGGCACTGGTTACGTCTGCTACATGAGCATCATGTGACACTGTGGAATTCTGTGCCAGCGCTCATGCATATGCTGGCAACACACATGACGGACACAAGCGAAACGCTGCCTGCCGCCCTGCGCCTTGCCCTGTTGAGCGGCGACTGGATTCCCACAGACCTGCCGGAAAGTTTGAAGAAACTGACTCCGTCCCTGCATCTGGTCAGCCTGGGAGGCGCTACAGAGGCCTCTATCTGGTCAGTGGCGCATTATCCCGTGGAAGCCCCTGGCAAGGACTGGACCAGCATCCCCTATGGCCGCCCCCTGAAAAACCAGCGCCTGTATGTGCTTGATGCACAAATGAGGCAACGCCCGGACTGGGTTTCCGGCCACCTCTACATCGGCGGTATCGGGCTTGCTCTGGGCTACTGGCACGACGAAGCCAAAACCGCCAATGCCTTTATTACCCATCCGCATACGGGCGAGCGCCTCTACAGAACAGGCGACATGGCAAGACACCGCCCCGAAGGAGTGCTGGAGTTTCTGGGCCGGGATGATTTTCAGGTGAAAATTCAGGGACACCGGATCGAACTGGGCGAAATTGAAGCCTGCCTGCTGCGGCATCCCGCTGTACGCGAAGCCGTTACGGTGGTGGCCGGAGAAGGAGAAGTCAGGCGCTTGGTATGCTTTGTAGTGCCGCACGCGGCTGGAGTGAGCGACGAGCCGGAACTGCTGGCATTTTTACAGCGCAGCGTACCAGCCTACATGCTGCCCTCTGCCATTATTCCTGTGGACAGCCTGCCGCTGACAAACAACGGCAAGGTAGACCGCACGGCGCTTACGGCCAAGGCAGGCGCGCACAAACCCGCAAAAGACCCGCACACTATCGCTTTGCCCCGCAATGACCTTGAACTGCAAATTGCTGCCATGTGGGCGGAAACGCTGGCGCGCGAGCATGTCGGCCGCAATGAGAATTTCTTTGAAACAGGCGGCAATTCGCTTCTGGCAGTACGGCTTACAAACCGGCTTCGCGAGCATTTTTCAAAAGATTTGCCAGTCATCACCGTTTTTGAATTTCCCACTGTAGCCGCTCAGGCCACTCTGCTGGCGGCAGGCAGACAGGAGTATACCCCAACCGCTGATACGAGGGGCGACAAACGGCGCAATACCGTTCAGATGCTGCGCGACAGACGCCAAACCCGATAGCGATAAGGCAAGGAATTTCATGGAAGCAGACAAGTTGAGTATCGCCATTGTTGGCATGGCAGGCAGATTTCCCGGCGCGAAAAACGTGGATACGTTCTGGAACAACCTGCAACAGGGCAAGGACGCGGTTCGCTTTTTTTCCACTGACGAATTGGAACCCTTTGTGCCCAGAGCCATACTGGACGCGCCCAATTTTTTAAAGGCAGGCTACGTTCTTGATGATGTAGACATGTTTGATGCCGATTTTTTCGGCATCAGCCAGCGGGAAGCCGGATATATGGATCCGCAACACCGCCTTTTTCTTGAATGCGCCTGGGAAGCGATGGAAAATGCGGGCTATGTGCCGGGCAAAATGACAATACCCGTTGGCGTTTATGCCAGCGCAGCCATCAGCACATACCTGATGCGCCTGGGGAGCGAATTTCTTCCGTGGGCACCTACCAATTTTTTTGACGTGCTGCTGGGCAACGACAAGGACTACCTTGCCACGCGCGTCTGCTACAAGCTTGCCCTTACCGGGCCGGGCGTCATGGTCCAGAGCGCGTGCTCCAGTTCGCTTGTCGCCGTGAGTATGGCCTGCCAGGGGCTGCTTGAATATCAGACAGACATGGCGCTGGCTGGCGGCATCTGCATCACCATTCCGCAAAAACACGGCTATCTGTGTGTTGATGGCGACGGCTTCCTTTCGCCAGACGCCAAATGCCGGGCCTTTGATGCGGGCGCATCGGGTACGGTTCAGGGAAATGGCGTGGGTGTGGTCGTGCTCAAGCGGCTGGAAGACGCCCTTGCCCAAGGGGATTCCATCCATGCCGTAATCCGTGGCTTTGCCATTAATAACGATGGTTCGGACAAGGCCGGATTCACTGCCCCAAGCCTGGCCGGACAAAGGAACGTCATCCGCGAAGCTATGGCCATGGCGGATGTTCAGGCCGAGGATATTTCCTATATTGAAACGCACGGCACGGGCACGGCTTTGGGCGATCCGCTGGAAATCGCGGCCCTTACCGATGCCTTTGGCAAAACCAGCACCAACCAGTACTGCCCCATTGGCTCTGTAAAAACCAATATCGGCCATCTTAATACTGCGGCGGGCGTGGCTTCACTTATAAAAGTGGCGCTGGCGCTCCGCCATGAGCAAATCCCGCCCAGCCTCCATTTTGAACGGCCCAATCCAACCATCAACTTCGCGCAAAGCCCTTTCTATGTGAACACCCGCCTACAGCCTTGGGAACCAGCCAACAGCAAGCGGATTGCAGGCATAAGCTCTTTTGGCTTTGGCGGCACAAACGTACACATGATTGTTGAAGAAGCTCCGGTGCGGCACCAAGGCGGCAATGACCGCCCCTGGCACATACTGCCCCTGTCTGCCCGCAGCGAAAGCGCGCTGGCTGCATCCATAAAAAATCTGCGCACGCACCTTGCTGAAGCGAAAGAACTGGCGCTGGGCGATGTGGCCCACACCCTGCAAACGGGCCGCAAGGAATTTCCCTATCGCGCCGTGGTCTCTTGCCGGGACATTTCTGACGCCATTGACCAGCTAAACGGCTCGTGCACCATATGTGGCCCTGCGCCCGAAGCCGGGCCCGCGATGTTCTTCCTTCTGCCCGGCCAGGGAGCCTGCCCGGGCATGGCCGCCAGCCTGTACAAGCAGGAAGATGTTTTCCACCAAACCATAGATCAATGCGCACGTATTATGCAGCCGCTTCTGGGTGCAGACATATGCGAAGCAATGACAGCAGGCACGGGATCTCGCGAAAAGTTTCATGCAGTGCCCACCCTGTGCGCGGTACAGATCGCCCTTGCGAAACTGTGGCAGGCCCGGGGCATCGTGCCAGCCATGCTTATGGGGCAGGGAGCGGGCTTGTACGCCGGGGCTGCTCTGGCAGGCATTCTGTCGCTGGAAGAAGCGCTTTTGCTTGCTGTTGCTTACGATCTTGAAAAACGGGGGCAAAGCCTTGCTGGCATTGAGGGCAAACTGCAAGCCATTGCCCCGCGCATGCCGCAAATCCCCCTGCTTTCCCCTGTCACTGGAAACTGGATTACTGCCGCCGAGGCCAGCAGCCTGAGCTACTGGCTCAGCCCGGAACATCACGAGGTTGATCTTCTCAACGGGCTGACCGCCGCCTTGCAAAAATTTTCAGGCGTTGTTCTGGAGATTGGCGTATCCAATCATTTGCTTAGAGAAAAAATTGCTGCCCAAACAGCAACCCCTATGATCGCAGGCTTCCCCGGCATGGGTGATGCGGAACCAGAAGACGCCTTTATGACACGCTCGCTCGGCGAACTCTGGCGCGCAGGGGCTTGCATCGACTGGCCCTGCCTGAACCCAGAAGGCGCGGGCCGCCGCGTTCCCCTGCCCACATATCCTTTTGAAAGAAAACGCTTCTTCCTTGACCGCCCTCTTGAGCCTGCTGCGCACGCGGAACCATCTGGAAAGACAGACCATAAGGATACGCCAGGCTGGTTTTATGCGCCAACATGGAAGCGTCAGTCATTTCTTGGTGAGCCCAAAAACATTTCCGGTCTGGCGAGGCACACCTGGCTTGTTTTCATGAACGACGGCGAGCACGGAAAAAGTATTGATCGGCTGCTACGCCAGATGAATCAGGACGTGATTCAGGTATGGAAAGGCAATACCTTCGCACGCCTTGGCAAGAATTCGTTCAGCATCCGGCCCGCGCATCTTGAAGATTATGCGTCACTTTTTACTCTTCTGGCCAAAGAAAACTGCCGGGCCGAGTATTTTCTGCACCTGTGGAATGTCGATTCGCTGGCGTCACAGCACATTGCCCCCCTGCGCGAGCATGCCTACGACAGCCTGATCTGCCTTGTCCGCGCCCTTGATGATTCCGCATGGAGCGGGCAGCAACTGCGCCTGGGCGTGCTTTCAACAAATGCTCACGCTGTCCTTGGCGACGAAGAAATCGTGCCGGAAAAGTCCCTGCTGCTGGGCCCATGCCTTGTCGCTCCTCAAGAATTTCCGGGCCTGACCTGCCTTGCCGTTGACCTGCCAGAAAAGGCTGACCCCGCCAACGCGGACCTGCACCTGAAAAACATCCTTGCAGATCTGTTGTCCCTTCAACCCAAAGAGGACACGAAAATCCTTGCCTACCGCGGTAAAAGCCGATGGGAGCGGCACTTCCAGCCTGTGCATCTGAAGCCCCAGGCCCACGGCCCACGGTTGCGGCATGGGGGCGTTTACCTGATCTGCGGCGGCTTTGGCGGCCTTGGCAGCGTTATGGCGGAATTTCTGGCCCGTGAATATCAAGCGCGTCTGGTGCTTGTGGGCAGATCGCCCTTGCCGGAAAAAGAACAATGGGAAGCAGTGGCCCAACGCGCTTCGGATACACAGCAGTCTTCGTGCGCAAAACAACTTTTGGCTCTGGAAAAAAACGGAGCCCAGGTCCTTGCCCTGTCGTGCGACGTAGCCGATGAGGCGGCCATGCAAAAGGTTTTTACCCAAACCGTGAAAAGGTTTGGAGGCCTGGACGGCGTCATTCATGCGGCCGGGGTGGTCAGCGACGCTGCCATAAAAAACCTGGCAGAAACAAAAAACAATATGCGGCCCAAGGTCCTGGGTTCAGCGGTGCTGCACCGCTTGTGCGAAACATATTCCCCTGATTTTCTTCTGCTCTGCTCTTCACTGGCTGCGGTTGGCGGGCTGGCGGGCAGCAGCGACTACACTGCAGCCAACAACGTGCTTGATGCCCGTGCCCATTGCCAAAGAACGCCTGTGCACTGCGTTTCGGTCAACTGGAACTACTGGCTGGGTACAGGCATGAGCAAACAGTCTGCCAGCAATGCGCCACAAAGGGGCAGTACGGCGATTGACGGTCTTACGCCCGAGCAAGGGATAGACGCCCTGCAGCGCATCCTCGAATCAGGCCTCAGACACGTTGCCGTTTGCACGAAAGACCTGACCACCTTTCTGCATGAAGCGCGGCAGGGCCGCCACACTCAGCCCGATGAACCTGTGCAGCAACAGGACAGCGGGTATCCGCGCCCAGACATTGACGTGCCCTACATTGCCCCCCGCACTGTGCTTGAACACACCCTCAGCGACATCTGGAAAGAGGTGCTGGAACTGGCGGACGTAGGCATTGACGATCCCTTCCTTGATATCGGCGGCGACTCCTTGTCAGCCATAAAACTGGACTCCCGCCTGCGCGAAGTGTTCAGCATGAAGCTGCCCCTTAATGCGCTCTTCACCCACGACACGGTGGCCAAACTGGCCAAATACCTGACCGACCAGGAAGAAGAAAAAGGCTTGGTACTGGCCACAGCTGAACTGTTCCAACAGGTCAAAAACATGTCTCAGGAAGAAATACGCGCGGCCCTGAACAGTCAGGACAGTAGCAGGTCCTGACAACCAGGGCCCGTGCGTTTTTGGGCGAACAATTGCCCTTGGGAAAAAAACACCGTGGAGACAGTGTTGGCGTCAACACTGGTTGAAAGGGCCGCACGGTGTTGCGTGAAACTGAAAACACTTTTCTGGGAGGAGCTTGCAGTGTGTCGGCAATAGCCGTGTGGAAACTTCTGTGGGCAGATTGGCTGGGCCGCAGAGCGACACATGCAGGAAAAATGGATCAACAAAAACCCGTTAGTGAAGGAGAGGTTGGATGAGTTTTCATGAAAAAAAGCCACGTTTCGGCAAAGCAGCGCGAAAAAGTCGTTTGAGAAAGCTGGGGGGGCTGGCTGCAGTTCTGCTTTGTTCCGCAATGCTGGCTGATCCGGCTGGCGCGCAGGAGGATTTGGCAGACACGAATGGCGACAAGCCCTATGCCCTTGATTCCATCACCGTTACCGCTCAAAAACGCGAAGAAGACGTACAGAAAATACCTATGAGCGTTGCTGTTTTTCCAGAAACCGAGCTTGAAGAAGCCGGCATTCAGAACACAGTGGAACTGCAACGGTATATCCCAAACGTTTTTGTCAAGGACTCCGGTTCCTACCAGCAGACGACCATTCGTGGCGTGGGCAGCTTTGTTACATCGCTGTACTCTGGAACAGCCATGTACATAGACGACATCAGCGTGCCCACCGTTTTCATGCAGAACCAGGATCTTTTTGACGTTGCCCGCGTTGAAGTGCTCAAAGGCCCCCAGGGCACGCTCTACGGCCGCAACAGTGAAGCTGGCGTCATCAACATCGTTACCCGCCAGCCCGACAACACCCCCAGGGGACGATTGTTCGGCGAGTTCAGCATGTATGACACGAATCACGGCGGCGCTCCGGGCTATCAGGTCGGCGGCAGCGCCAGCGGCCCCCTGGTGAAGGATAAACTGTTCATCAACCTGGCCGGTAAATGGAATTACGATCTCGGCGCAATCAGAAATGAGTATTCCAAGCGTGATGACGCCAATGAAATCAAGCGCATAACCGGGCGCGGGCAACTGCGGTGGACCCCCACAGACCGCCTGGATATCTCCCTGCTGGCTGACGCTGCGAACAGCCACGACAAATTCGGTTATGGGCACTACATCGATGGTCCCTTTAAAACCGATTTC
Organism: Pseudomonadota bacterium; assembly: GCA_023386035.1. Lineage (GTDB taxonomy): Bacteria > Desulfobacterota > Desulfovibrionia > Desulfovibrionales > Desulfovibrionaceae > Desulfovibrio. The sequence goes on along the minus strand of JAEWKM010000006.1, from coordinate 5,184 downwards.
CACAAAATCAGCCGTAACGATGACGACAACCGCCATTGGCGTGGCAACAGCCAGAGCCTGCGCGCCAAGTACAAGGGTGATGAGGTCGACTTTCTTTCCATCACCGGCAGGCGCTACTTTGGCGACGACTCAAAATGGGATATGGACTCGACCTCTGTTCCGTTGCCGTACATGAACGCCACGCTGAAAGAACACGACTACCTGTGGAGCCAAGAATTTCGCCTGAGTTCATCAGACAAAAACAAAAGCCCGTTTTCCTGGCTGGCCGGCCTTTATGGCTTTACGGAGCAGTTGAACGTGAACGGTGGCTCCAAAAGCGGGATGGCTGATCCCTATTATGGCACAGGCATGTTGCTGGCAGGTAAGGAAAATCGCGAAACAGACATCAACATGGGCGGCTTTGCCGTCTTTGGCGAGGGCACATATACCCTCTTTGAACGCCTGCATCTGACCGCCGGTTTGCGCTACGACTATATGGACCAATGGGGCAGCCAAGACTACACAATGGACGCTACCTTTGGCGGCATGCCTATGATGGCTGACAAAAAAAGTTATAAAAAACGTATTGTAGGCGCCGAACTGCTGCCCAAATTCTCCGTGGGTTTTGACGTCACCGAAAATGTTCTGGCCTACGCCACGGTTTCCAAGGGCTACCTTGCTGGCGGCTATAACTACGGCTCCGCCACATCCAAAAGCACCCTGACCTATGACCCCGAGTACACGTGGAGCTATGAAGTCGGCTTTAAAACTTCATGGCTGGACAAAAGGCTTATTGCCAACGTCGCCGCATTCTATATCGACATGCAGAACAAGCAGGCGTCAGAAGTTGTCAGCCAGGGCGTGACAAAAATATCCAACGCCGACCGTGCAAATTCAAAAGGCTTTGAAGCCGAGTTGCGGGCCAGACCCCTTGAAGGTTTGGATCTGTTTGGTGGATTTGGCTACACCGAAACAGAAATAACCACATGGCGCGACCGCGTAGACAACTACAACTACTCTGGCAACGAACTGCCCAACGTGCCTAAATATACCTATAATATCGGCGGCATGTACCAGCATTCAAGCGGCGTGTATGGCCGTGTTGACGTGCTCGGCACCGGGCCTTTCTACCACGATGCCAAAAACGACACCAAGGAACCCGGATACGAGCTGGTGAATCTGCGTCTTGGCTATCTGGAGGGCGATTTTGATGTTTCCGTATGGTGCAAAAACGCTTTTGACCGCAAATACAGAACCGTGCGGCAAAGCATTGCAGGATACGGAACCCTGGCCTTTGACGGTGATCCCCGTCAGTTTGGCATAACGGTAGCCTATTCCTTCTAGCCACAGTCGCTATTTTGCGGAGCTGCGCAATATCGTGCGCAGCTCCGCTAAAACTTACAACACGCCGAATTGAATTATGAAGATACACAATAATAAATGGATCGTGACGCACCCGGCGCCTTATCCCAAGCTGCGGCTGTTCTGTTTTCCGTATGCCGGGGGCGGAGCCTCCGTGTTCAGGGAATGGAAAAACAGGCTCGGGCCTGAAATAGAAATATGCGCCGTTCAGCTGCCCGGCAGGGAACAGCGCATCAATGAAACACCCTTCAAAGACCTGGAACAGGCCACACAGAGTCTTTGTGATGTACTGACTCCCCACCTGAACATGCCCTTTGCCTTTTTTGGCCACAGCCTTGGGGGTCTGCTGGCTTTTTCCTTGTGCCGCGAATTGCGCCGCAGGTCTCTTCCCAGCCCCCAATGCCTTATGGTCTCTGCGTGCCGGCCGCCTCATGTGCCGGAGCCCCGGCCCATATACCATCTGCCCGACGCGGACTTTGCAGATGCCCTGCGCCGCTATGCGGGAACCCCTGATGAAGTTCTGGATAACGAAGATATCATGGCCTTGCTTTTGCCTCTTTTACGGGCTGACTTTATTCTGGCCGAAGCGTTTCAGGCCTCGGAGGAACCCCCGCTGGATGTCAGGTTAGCGGCCTTCTGCGGCACGGAAGACCCTGACGCGCCAGAATCCATCATGTCCCACTGGAAAATCCATACCAATGGTGATTTTTCGCAGATTTCCATACTTGGAAACCATTTTTTCCTGCATGGGGCACGTGATGAGCTGTTGCAAAGGTTGAGCATATTTTTACGGCCTGTGCTGCAGGCAGCCTGACCAGTTCATTCTAGTGGTCAGCTTGATGATTTTAATGAAAATAAAATTTAAATTCATATTTGATGACAATCCTGGCGCAAGAAAGGCTCTGCCATACGGCTTCCCTGAATCTGTGTCTTATGATGAAAAACCACCATCATGCCGAGAAGAAACTTTTTTCACTGTGCATGGTGCTAAGGGCAAGGCATGGGCTTGCTGCGTGCAACGCAGCACCACTTCATAAAAAGCGCACAACGGGAGCACAAGCGAGTCACAACCAGATCTTTTGCCCTCAACCGTAGGCAATTGGTACACAAAATTATGCATGCGTATGATGAACCATGAACCATTCGCCCGTACCAGAACCGTTTTGCCTGCTGAACAACCGTAAACCACATCACATTTATAACGACGAGAGGTATCGATGCTTTCCGAAGGCCAACGCTCACTGCTGGCTCGTCTGCTGAAACAGAAGACGGGGCAGGGACTCGCTCAAAGCTCCGGCATCTCAATGCGCACGGCCCCGGCCAGCCGCTACAAGCCTTTCCCTTTGACCGATGTGCAACAAAGCTACCTTGCCGGACGCAGCGGCGGCATGGACCTGGGCAGCGTGTCCACTCATGGGTATCAGGAATTTGATATTAAGAGTCTGGACGCCGCCCGCTACCAGCAGGCCTGGCGCAGCGTCATCGCAAGGCACGACATGCTGCGCACGGTTATCCACCCCGATGCGACCCAACAGGCGCTGGAAAGCGTGCCCCCCTACACGGTATCCATTCTTGACCTGCGTGGGCTGCCCGCTGCGGAACAGCAGGCAAGGCTGAATAGTGTTCGCGATGAAATGTCGCATCAGGTTCTGCCACTGGGCGTCTGGCCCATGTTTGACATACGTTTGAGCCTTCTTGACGAAGATATAACCCGCCTGCACCTCAGCATAGATGCCCTGCTTCTGGACGCTTCAAGTTTTCCCATCCTGCTACAAGATCTCAAAATATTTTATGAACATCCTGACGCGCAGCTTCCTGAATTCAGCCTGACGTTCAGAGATTACGTGCTGAACCTCGAATCTGGCGAAAAAAATACAGATTTCGCAAAGGCGCAGGCTTACTGGGAAGAACGGCTGCCAGACTTTCCTCCGGCTCCCGAGTTCCACCGGGAGGCAAATACGGCCACAGCAACAAGCAGCCGCTTCAGCCGCCATACTGACATATGGGACATGGAGGACTGGCGCGAATTTGAGCAGAAATCGGCGCGCCTGGGCCTTACCGGAACGTTTACCCTGCTTGCGGCTTTTACTGACGTACTCCGCCTCTGGAACCGCCACCACGATTTTGCGCTCAGCATTTCTTACTTCAACAGACGCAATATCCATCCCGAAGTGGGCGCCATTCTTGGCGACTTCACCGACATTCTTCTGTTGGCCTGCCAATGCCCGCAAAACTCCACCCTGCTGGACCGGGCCAGACTTTTACAAAGCCAGTTCTGGATGGATATGGAGCATACGGAATTTAACGGCGTCAAGGTTGTGCGCGAGCTTATGCGCTACAGGCCCAACAATAACGTCCTGATGCCGGTGGTGTTCACCAACATTCTCAAAGTCGGCGATATTGGAAAAAGCTCTACCCTGGGCGGAGAAGCGATGGAAATAAAATACTCCATCAGTCAAACCACCCAGGTACTCATCGACTTCAGCATCTTCCAGTTCGACAACAAGGTACATATCAACTGGGACGTTGTGGAAAGCGCTTTTCCACAGGGACAAATTGCGGCCATGTTCAAAGCCTTCACGGCATTGCTGCGCCGTATGCTCAAAGACGACAGCGTATTTTCCCTCAAGCATCCCGTGCAACTCCCTGAAGAAGACAAAAAACGGCACGCTGCAGCAAATACCACGGAAGAAGCACCCGCCGACACGCTGCTGCATGCCCTTTTTGACGAGCAGGCCCTGCTGCGGCCGGATGCCAAAGCCGTTGTCACGCCAGAAAAATGGCTGAGCTACGCGGAACTTCGCAACAGGGCCCATGCTGTGAGCAACATGCTGCAAAGCCAGGACTGCAAGGCTGGGGAACTGGTTGCCGTAGTGATGGAAAAGGGGTGGGAGCAAATAGCCGGAGTCCTGGGAGTGCTCTACTCCGGCGCGGCCTATCTTCCCATTGACCCGGGCTTGCCGCCGGAACGCCTTCAAATGCTCATGGAAGACGCGGGCGTTCGGATTGCCCTGACCCAGTCCTCCCAGCTGCAAAGCCTGACATGGCCGCCAGGGGTAAAGCCTGTTGCGGTGGATTCCCTTTCCGCGGACGAAACAGCGGCCCCGGCGCGCACACCTGCCTGGAAGCAGACATCGCGTGATCTGGCCTATGTGATCTACACGTCCGGTTCCACAGGCAAACCCAAAGGGGTCATGATTGAACACGCTGCGGCTGTAAATACCATTCTTGATATCAACAGCCGTTTTCAGATCGGCCCACAAGACAGGATGCTTAGTCTCTCCGACCTGAACTTTGACCTCTCGGTCTACGATATTTTTGGCCTGCTGGCGGCTGGCGGAACCATTGTGCTGCCAGCCCCGGACAAAACCCGTGATCCGTCTCACTGGCTTGAACTGGCAAAAAAAGAAAACGTCAGCCTGTGGAACACAGTGCCCACCCTGATGCAGATGTTCACGACCTACATCATAGACAGCCAGTGCAACCATAAGGGCGATATTCCCAGTGCCCTGTCTCTGGTTCTGCTCAGCGGCGACTGGATTCCGCTCTCCCTGCCCGGTGAAATCCGTTCGCTCTGGCCTGACGCGCGGGTAGTTGCACTGGGCGGCGCAACTGAGGCTTCCATCTGGTCCAACTGTTATATTGTTGGCGATGTTCCCCAGAGCTGGAAAAGCGTGCCATATGGCCGCCCATTAAAGAATCAGCGCTTTCATATTCTGGTTCTTCCGGGTTTTCCGTGGGTAGCCCCTGTCAGGAACTGGCCGGGTAGAGGTCCAGACCACCACAGAAGAAGTAGATGGCTGTCTTGAAATGCTCCCGGTTCCTGTAACCGCAAGCCCTTCT
>JAEWKM010000043.1:0-79704 GCA_023386035.1 Pseudomonadota bacterium | reverse complement strand
CGTCGGCCTTGGCAAAGATTTCCTGAACGTCTTCAACAATCTTGCCGCCAGCTTCAACATAGGCGGCGTCGGCGAAAAACGCGCCATCGCCCGCTCCCTTTTCAACCAGAACAGTGGCGCCTTCGGCAACCATCTTCTTGACGGTATCAGGAGTTGCGGACACGCGGCGTTCGCCGTGCATGATTTCTGTCGGCACACCGATGGTCATACCCTGAAATTTCATTATAGGACTCCTTAAGGCTTTAGGTGCTCTTGCTATATAGTTTGTGCGGCAGCCTGCGCACTATGCGAGGTTGTCGCCACACGGTACTGGAAAAACTAGGCTTTCTGGGCGTCTTTTTTGTTCCAGCCAAGCATGTTGTACAAAACGTTGATGCCAATAAGCCAAATCGGCCCAACTATCATAGCTATGCGCGTGGAATCGCCAAGGCTCAGAATCACATACACAAAGGCCAGACCCGCCAGCGCAAAATAGTTGGAATAGGGGTACCAGGGCATCTTGTACGCAGTGTTGGCAACTTCTTCGGGCGTTTTGGCGGATCGGGATTTCATCTGCACGATGATAATGGTGCCCCAAATCCACACAACAGCAAACGTGGCGACACTGGTCACGATGAGGAAGACTTCTTCGGGCACGATGTAGTTCAGGAACACGCCGATAAGCATGATGCACGAAGACACCAGAATGCCGCGCGCGGGCACGTTGGCCCGGCTGGTCTGGGCAAAGTACTTGGGCGCACGGTCTTGCAGGGCCAGGTTGTAAAGCATACGGCCGTTGCTGTAGATGCCGCTGTTGCACGAAGACAGGGCGGCGGTGGCGACCACGAAGTTGATGATGCCAGCGGCGGCGGCGATACCGATGTTTTTGAAGGTCAGCACAAAGGGGCTGCCGTGCACGCCAATTTCATTCCAGGGGAAGATACTCATGATGACGAACAGAGCGCCGATATAGAACAGCAGAATACGCCACAGCACCTTGTTGATGGCCGAAGGAATGGATTTTTCGGGGTTGCAGGCTTCACCAGCCGTAACACCGATAAGTTCGATACCCACAAAGGCGAACATAACCATTGAAAGGGCCATAAACACGCCGGTCATACCGTTGGGCAGGAAGCCGCCCTCAAGGGCGTACAGATTGCTGATGCCCGTGGGCACCCCGCCGTGGCCGAGACCGAACAGAATAATGCCAAGACCAATGGCGATCATAGCTATAATGACAACAACCTTGATGAGGGCGAACCAGAATTCAAATTCGCCAAAAAGCTTTACTGAAATAAGGTTGACGGTTGTCATGGCCACCAGCGCCATCAGCGCTGGAATCCACTGTGGCAAGTCTGGCCACCAGAAGGTGCAGTACACCCCCACTGCTGTGATTTCAGCCATACCGGTTACAATCCACACGAACCAGTAGGTCCAGCCGGTTATGTAGCCCATACGCGGGCCCATAAACATGTTCGCGTAGGCGCTGAACGAGCCGGATACGGGATAGGCAACAGCCACTTCTCCCAGGGCGCGCATGACAAAGAAGATGATTATTCCGCCAATAAGATAGGACAACAGCAAGCCCGGACCAGCGGTTCTGATGGCCGTGCTCGATCCCAGGAACAGGCCTACGCCAATAGCCCCGCCGATGGCGATAAGCTGAATATGTCTTGACTCCAACCCTCGGGTCAGTTTTTCACCAGTTACGCCTGTGTTTTCGCTCGACATATGGTCTCCTTGCAAAACCTTGAACGAATTTGAATGCGAGTCCTTAGACAACGAGGTTTTGTGAGTGTGGTGTATTTATCTCGGGCGGGACCCGGTCATCCGCATATGACCTGAATCACCTGACCACGGGACACTACGGCATTCTTTTCAATACAAGACATTGCAACTGACGGCATGTGAACGGCAACAAGCTCATTCTACATACACTCTGGGCACACGTTTGCCCACCATGCACACGATTTCATAGTTAATGGTGCCCAAATGGGCGGCAAGTTCATCGGCAGGCAATTTAGCGCCGCCAAAAAGCAGCACTTCATCGCCCACAGCAGCCTCTGCTATGTGGGTCACATCGGCCATGCACTGGTCCATGCAAATGCGCCCCACCACTGGCGCGCGCGCTCCACGCACAAGCACTTCGGCCTTCTTGCTGAGCATACGTGTGTATCCGTCAGCGTAGCCAATGGGTATGGTGGCGAGAGTGCTGTCTTTCTGCGTATGAAAAATGCTGCCATAGCTCACGCCCACGCCGGGTGGCACCTGCTTGACCATGGCCAGGCGCGCCTTGAGCTGCATGGCAGGACGCAGTTCAATAGGCATGGGACATTCGTCCGAGGGTTTTAACCCATAGAGGATTATACCCGCGCGCACCATGTCCATCTGGGCTTCTGGCATGGAGAGTATGGCGGCGCTGTTGGCGCAATGTTTGATGGCAAGGCGAATGCCCGAAGCCTCAACCGCGGCCAGGGCAGCCTGAAAGCGCTCGAACTGCTTGAGGCAGTAAGAGCGGTCGGCGCTGTCCGAGCTGGCGAAGTGGGTGAACATGCCCTCAAGCACAATATTGGGCAGGCTGGACACATACGAGCAGAAGGCCGCGGCCTCTTCAGGGCGCACGCCGATTCTGGTCATGCCTGTGTCTACCTTGACATGCACCTTGACGGACATGCCAAGATTTACCGCCGCGGCAGACAGGGCCTCTGCCTGTTCTTTGCTGAAAATGGTCTGGGTAATGTGGTTGCTGACCACAAAGGGTGCAGCCTGGGGCGGCGTATAGCCAAGTATCAGAATGGGCAGGGTAATGCCTCCCGCCCGCAATGCAGCAGCCTCGTCAAGAATGGCCACGCCAAGATAGCCTGCGCCCAGGGCCGCAGCTTCATGCGCAAGGGGGATGGCCCCATGCCCGTAGCCGTCTGCCTTGATGATGGGGCAAAAGATTACACCCGGCTTCAAAAGCGACCGTATCTGACGCATGTTGTGACGCAGCGCCGAAAGACTTATTTCCGCCCACACGGGCCTGTCAAAACTGACCACAACGTCCTCCTGCCCGGATAGCGCAGTACCCGTGGCCGACATCCTCAGTATATGGGCTGACCTGCCCATATGAAAAACTGCCTACGAACACAAACCTGTATATATGTAGCAACCTGAACCCGTCATACGGCTTTAACTGCTGCCCCTGGAGATGCAAAACAACTCGTTACCAGATTGGAAAATGTTTTTTTAAACATGTGCATCTGTCATTGACCGCAAAAAATCCCTCTAAAAAAGTCGATTATATATCGCCTACCAATATAGGCGGTGTTGTCATAATATGTACAATTGATACCACGAGAAAACACCTATGTCCATGCTTGCAAAAAATTTGTAGCATGTTTTTGAACATTCTTTTTCTCTGCATAGTAACTTCATTACTTTTCAGCATGTTGCAACTCAAACTGCTTTATTGCCCGAGAAGCAGCGGCATGGTTTTCTTGCCGTAGCCCGCCAAAAAACTCTTGCCCGTCAATTACGGCAACAGTCCAAATCAGCAAAAATCCGCACTGCTGGCTGTCTTGAAGTTCATCCGGTTCGATCAATCAACCAGCAACATCATATACACTTGTGTGTATCGCTTACAAACTTTTGTAAGCAGCTTTCTACAGCTAACCATGCCTAAGTACAAAATTTATCAGATCATTCATCACTCAAACATTTGCAGGCATTTTTTAAGCGCAAATATGACTTCCTGAGACTTTTTCAAAAGCACGACAGAAAAATCTGCCGTCAAACTTCGTCATTACAGACGATTAAAGGGTTGCTGGCCCATTTCATAGTAATTTCCGCCTTCCACATCCATAACCACAATGGCAGGAAAATCCTCTACTTCCAGAGCGGCCAGGGCCTCCGGGCCCAGATCCGCATAGGCCAGCACCGTATATTTTTTGATGCTGCGGGCTATCAGCGCTCCGGCTCCGCCAATGGCCGCAAGGTACGGGGCTTCATATCGCCGAAGGGCTTCCGCCACTTCCGCGTTGCGGTAGCCCTTGCCGATCATGCCTTTGAGGCCTTGCTGCAACAGTTGCGGGGTATAGGCGTCCATACGGCCCGAGGTTGTGGGCCCGGCTGCGCCAATAACCTGGCCGGGGCGCGCGGGGCTTGGCCCCACATAGTACACGACCGCGCCCCGCATATCCACGGGCAGGGCTTCACCTCTTTCCAGACTTTCCACCATGCGCTTGTGCGCCGCATCGCGTGCGGCCAGCAATGTGCCGCTGATAAGTACCCTGTCGCCAGCGCGCAAAGAGCGGGCAGTGGCGTCGTCAAAAGGAGCCGTAATGCGCTTAACGTCCTGATCTGCCATAACGGTCTCCTACAGTTCCACTTCGGCGTGGCGCGCCGCATGACAGTTTAAATTCACCGCTACGGGCAAAGAGGCTATATGGGCGGGGGCCCACTCCACATGCACCTTGAGCGCTGTTACAAGGCCACCGAACCCCTGTGGGCCGATGCCTGTTTTGTTGACCATATCAAGCAGATCATCCTCAAGGGCCGCATAGCGCGCATCGGCATTATGGCTTTCAATATCGCGGGCGGCCGCGCGCTTGGCGCAAAGCGCGGCCACTTCCATAGTGCCACCAATGCCAACGCCAATAACCAAAGGAGGACAGGCGCTGGGCCCGGCGGCACGCACGGCCTCCAGCACCACGCGGCGCACGCCTTCCAGTCCGTCGGCGGGTACCAGCATTCTGACCAGACTCTTGTTTTCAGACCCGGCTCCCTTGGGGGCCAGCCGCAGGCGCAAGGTGTCGCCCGGAACAATTCTGGTATGGATAACGGCAGGCGTATTGTCGCCAGTATTTTTACGCTCAAAAAGAGGCTCCGCCACGGATGATTTACGCAAATATCCCTGTGTATAGCCGCGCCGCACGCCTTCATGAATGGCTGATTCAAAATCCCCGCCCACAATGCGCACATTCTGCCCCACATCTGCAAAAATCACGGCCAGCCCCGTGTCCTGACATATGGGCATGTTCTCTGCCCGTGCCAGAGCGGCATTGTCTATCAACTGCTCCAGAATGGCCCGTCCCGTGGGGGAAGTCTCTTCCTTGCCAGCACGGGCCAGCGCCTGCAGAACGTCGTCGGGCAAGTGACAACACGCCTGCACTGCCAGGCGAGCCACAGCCTGCGATATTGTTTCAGCGTCGATTTCTTTCATAGCTCACGTCTGTTTTTCCGATTTGAGCGCCATTCACGGCAACAACCACACGGCGTACCTGAAAGAAAAGCAGGAACCGCCCGCGAAGGCAAGTGCCATCCACCCGGAAAATAAGATTTTTTTCATCACGCAGAATATCTTTAATGGAAAAACTGTCAAACAACATTATAGTACTGATACGATACAAAAATGTACTGACAGGCCGGCACATGAAGGGATTTGAAAAACACGCAAATCAGGCCAATTTTTCAAACGAGTTTGGCAGAATGATAGAAAAAATGCTGTAATCCAACTTTGTAATTGATACAAAATTGTTTCAATACAAATACTGCAAAAAGCCACACTCTGACAAACCCAAACACGCCCAAAACAGCAAATTTCTGCGCCACAAAGAATTGTTTTTTGCAAAAGCCCAAAAAAACAGCGCACAGCCGGAGTCGCGTTGGCTGTGCGCTGCCGCGCCCGTGAAGGCGCATCTTTCTGTCAGGGATGATCCCAAGAAAGCACTGATTAAAGAGCCTCCTGAAAACGCGTAGTTATTTCGCTTGGCTAAGCGCGATCTTTTTTGAAGCAGGGGTGGACTCTCCTGCCCTCGCTTCTGCCCTCGACTGTTTCAAAAAAAATGAAGCAACGCAGCCAAACGGAATAAATCTGCGTTTTCCTAGTGAACACGCCCCGAACAACTTTCTGCTCCGTGCCCCTGTTCCTGCAAATGGCGCAGGCAGCAGCCAGGGCTGTCGAAATCACGTCGAAGGTCGGCATAGTTGGGCACCATGCGGGCGTGCCCGTGATCGTACAGAATGAGGCTGCCAGCAAAGGCGTCCACATCGCCGGGGTCATGCGTAATGATGACCGCCGGGATGGTAAGATCAGCTATAAGCTCCAGCAGTTCTTCGCGCAGACGCTCACGCAGCAGTGGATCAAGAGCCGAAAAAGGCTCGTCCAGCAATAAAAGTTCGGGTTCTGCGTTGAGCGCCCGGGCCAGAGCCGCGCGCTGCCGCTGCCCGCCGGAAAGCTGTGAGGGCAAGCTGCGGGCCAGATGCCCGATGCCAAACCGCTCCAGCACGCTCTGCGCACGCTGTTGCTGGGTCGAGCACACGCGCCAGGGCCACAGGCCAGTGCCGCTGTAGGCCACATTCTGCAACAAGGTCAGGTGCGGAAAAAGCGCGTAATCCTGAAACATATACCCTATTTTGCGGCGCTGGGCAGGCACGAAAACATTGCTGCCGCCGTCATAGAGCGTGCGCCCGCCAAGACGGATATACCCGGAATCAGGCCGCACAAGCCCGGCAAGACACTGCATGGTCAGGCTTTTGCCCGAACCGGAAGGGCCGAAAAGCACGACATTTTTGTGCTCTCCGCCGATTTCATAGTCCACGTCCAGACTGAAGGGCACCGCCGCATTCTTGAAGCTTTTGTATAAGCGCAGGGAAATCATCGCCGCCGCCTTTTCAGTTTCAACAGCAGTTCCGCCGCCATGAGCAGCCCCACACAGGCCAATGATGTGACAATAACAAGCCATGTGGCCTGTGCGTCGTTGCCTGCCTGAAAAGCGTCATAAATTGCCAAAGCCAGCGTTTGGGTCTTGCCGGGAATATTGCCCGCAATCATAAGGGTAGCGCCAAATTCGCCCATGCCTCGCGCAAAAGCCAACATAAGTCCGGCAAAAATCCCCTTCCAGGCCAGTGGCAAAGATACGCTGATAAACACGCGCCACTCTGAAGCGCCAAGGGTTCTGGCGGCGTCTTCCAGGTGCGAATCTACCTGTTCCAGCGCGGCTCTGGCGGATTTGTAGATAAGCGGAAACACCACCACCGTGGCCGCAACTACCGCGCCCTTCCACGAAAATATGAGGTTGATGCCCAGTTCGGCCAGCCAGTGACCAAAGAGTCCACGCCTGCCGACCAGCAAAATAAGGTAATAACCAAGCACGGTTGGCGGCAAAACCAGAGGCAGAGTACACAGGGCGTCCAGCAAAGCGGGCATGGGGCCTTTTTTTCGGGCCAGCCCCCACGCCATAAGCGTGGCCGCCACAAAGGACACCAGTGTGGCTGTTCCCGCCACACGGAGTGAAAGCTCCAGCGGGCTCCAGATAGAAATGCCGTCAAAATCCATTAGAAAAACACCCCTCCACTACTACTGCCCACTACAACCCTTTTACCTTGGCCTCTTTATGTGCCTTGGCTGGTCTGCCAGCAGGCCTACCGCCCCGCCTGAGCCACACAGCGTCAACCGTTCAGGCACGGCAGGCTGGCAAAGCTGAACCTGTGTGCAAGGTGTTGCCAACATGATTTGCAACGCCGCCTGCACTATGCCCGTCATAAAACTTTGCAAATTCCAGGCCGCAGCACCGCCCAGATTCGCCATCAATAAACACAACAGCCCGCAAATTTTGCAGAATCAAAGCCGCGCCTGACGGTTAACGCCCGGCGCGGCTGGGCCAACTGCTTATGAGATTCTGCTCAAACGCCGCCTTCTGGTGAAATGCCCCGGCCAAAATCCCTTCAGGATCAAAAACAGGGCATGCGGCTCAATGCCCTACGGCTTGGAGAAGCCGTACTTGGCCAATACGGCCTGTCCTTCCGGCGAAAGCACAAAGTTCAGAAAGGCCTGACCCATCTTGGGATTGGTGCCCGTAAGGGCAACGGCGATGGGGTACGTTACGGGGTCGTGGCCGCCCACAACCATCACCACGTCCACCTTGTCGGCCATCTGCTTGGCGTCGGTGGCATAAACAAAGCCAGCGTCCACTTCGCCCCGGGCGACGTAATCCAGCACCTGGCGCACGCTGTTGCCCTGAATAAGAGCAGGCTGCATGGCTTCCCACAGCTTGGCGTGGGTAAGGGCGTCCCTGGTGTAACGGCCTACGGGCACGGAGTCGGGATTGCCGATGGCGACCTTTTTGAACTTCTTGAGATCGTCAAGGCTTGCAGGCTTTTTGCTGCCCGCCGGCACGATGAGCACCAGATCATTTTCAGCGAAGTTCATACGCGTGGCTGGGTCCACAACCTTGGCGGCCACGGCCTTGTCCATTGTTGCCTGGTCGGCAGAGGCGAACACGTCAACTGGCGCGCCTTCCTGAATTTGCTTGAGCAGAGGATTGGAAGCGGCAAAGTTCACATTGACTTTGAGGTCAGGGTGCTGCTTTTCAAACATACCTTTCAGCTCGGTGAAAGCATTGGTAAGGCTTGCAGCACCTGAAACAGTCATCTCAGCTGCCTGGGCAGGCAGGCTCAACAATCCTACACAAGCCAAAGCAAGAAAAATGCGTGAAAAGAACGGTTTTTTCATGGGCTTCTCCCTGGCGCCGCAGCGCGGTAATTTTGACTTAGTCATACAGAAGCAGCACGGGGGGGCAAGGAGGTCACGATTCTCTACAAAACCGTGAACACTGTACAATGTACCCGCTTTGTAGATATAAGACACAAAAAATGACAGGATTCGGCATGGAAAAAAACAAGAACCGTGAGGAAATGGCCGCGCTGTTGCGTACCCTCTCTTCCGCAGACCGGGCATGGCTGCGCCAGCGCCTTATGCGCCGCGATTCCGCCGCCCTGTTGCAGGACACGGGACGCATAAGCCCGCGCGAACTGCTGGCAGTAGAGTCCTGGTTATGGGAAAAAGCCAGCGTAGCCCGAGGCCCGCGTGAAAAACGCCCGCGCCTGCGCATGTGGCTCATTTTCATGCTGCTGCGCTATGCCGCCCTGCGTCTTGTGGAAATTTTCAGCCTCAAGCCCTCTCATATGGACCTTCAGGAAGGCATTATACATGTGCCTGCCAGCGATGGCAGCAAGGGGCGCGAAGTTCCCCTGCCCCTGACGGTCAGCCGGCGGTTGCGCCGCGTGCTGGAAGACCCGGCTCTTTTTCCTGAAAGTCAGGAACTTATGCGCTGCGATGCCAGCTATGTACGACGCTGCCTGCAACAGTGCGGTGCGGCGTGCGGTTTGCCCAAGGGACTTTTGAGCGCGCGTTCGCTGCGCCACAGCCGGGCCCTTGAGCTGGGCCGTCAGGGGCTTCCACTGCCTGTCGTGGATATTTTTCTGGGGCGCCGCGCCGCGCCGGGACAAAGCGGCATTGTGCGCTGCGATCCGCAGGAGGCCCGCCGCCTTCTGCGAGAACAACTGCAAAGGGAGCGCCCAATGAAAACCAGCGCGCGAAATGTCTTTCAAGGGCGCATCACCACGCTGCGGCAAACCGGTATTCTGGTGGAGGTCGTACTGCGCACAGCCGGAGGCCTGCGTATAGTCTCGCTCATTACCGATGAAAGCTGCCGCACCCTGGCCCTGGCCGAGGGCAAACTGGTGAACGCCAGCGTCAAGGCCCCCTGGGTGCTTGTTTCGCCGGGCGAACTGCCCAAAAACTCCTCGCCTCCGGCAGAAAACTGCTTTCTGGGCGTGGTTGAGCGTGTTCGTGAAGACCAGATGGTGGCCGAAGTGGTTGTGGCTCTGCCCGAGGGCAGCCTTGTATGCGCTATTCAGAGCTGTGGGCTGGACTCGTCATCTGCGCTCAAGGCCGGACAAAAGGCCACCGTTCTCTTTAAATCCTTCTCGGTTATTCTGAATCTGGACTAGGGGCTGTTTCTAAATAAATAATTTTGCGCCCAGGGCAAGGAAAAAGGCCTTTTTTACGGAAGAAGTGTACTCTCACGGTACATGACTGGAGTAAAAACGGCCTTTTGACGCAGACAGTTGGACAAAAGAATTATTTAGAAATAGCCCCTAGCCAGTGGCGCCACAAGCGCCTTTCCACCAAAAGCTTTTAATTGAAGCAAAAAAGCGGCCCTTTTCATGCCGGAAGCGTACTCTGCGTACCCGACCGGAAGAAAAGGGCCGCTTGCTGTTGCAGCAGAAAACATACGCCCGCAAACATATTCGCCTTGCCGAAGCAAACAACGACCTAGCCTATCAGCAATTATCAATAATTTTCTGATATGAAAGCCCGTTGTGGATGGCGCTACGCCCTCTCCACAAAAGTCTTTCTGCCAATTGCCCTGCCTACGCCTGCCCTGCCCGCCGCAAGCCTACCGAGCGGAAACCTGCCCCTGCACCATCTAAAAACATGCAGTAACCACATTAATTGTTGTGTGTTTCACTATTGTCACGAGTGCTAATGCACTTTCTGATCCTGTATGATTTTTGCCGACAGCACAGCAACGTTGTTAACCTATCATACTGGTAAGTTACATTCAGTATGTCTGCCATGCAGGCAATACTTCTTCTGTGCAGTGTCGCATTTTTTTCAAATATAAATTGACTTGATACAAGTCATCCTGTAACAATTATCGTAAATATGTAACCTGCAAACAAGTGCAATATCATGCTGTTAAAGAACTTTTTCTTTTCATTCCCACGTATAATTTTATGACATTATCGTTAAA
Source organism: Pseudomonadota bacterium (assembly GCA_023386035.1). Classification (GTDB taxonomy): domain Bacteria; phylum Desulfobacterota; class Desulfovibrionia; order Desulfovibrionales; family Desulfovibrionaceae; genus Desulfovibrio. Next base: position 69,145 of record JAEWKM010000043.1, on the reverse strand, counting down.
AAACAGATGCGCAATATCGAATGCAGGCACGCCACTCCATTTTTTCACATGCGTAACGACACTATGTTTTGCCCAACAGTGCAGAGCAGCAGATCCCCATGAGGTAACAAATGAACGTAAGAATGTGGCTTATCACGCTTTGCTGTATCTTCACGCTGGGCATGGGCTCTCTGTTTTTTGCCAATGCCTATATATCGAAACTGGTGCTTGATGATGTAACCCTGCCACAGGTATCCGATACGTTAAAATCGAAATATGAATACGGCCTCAAACATACTGTTGAACTGGCTGCACAGACGCTCGGGCACAGCCTTTCCGGCATTAGCAACCCGGAAGAAAAATACGCCCTGATAGAAAAGCTGACGGACTTCCAACGCTTTTTCCCCGGCGGCGAGGGCTATCTTTTTACGTACAAAATTGACGGCACCCGCATCAACGTGCCCGTCAACAAAGCCCAGAACGGCCAAAATTTCATGGAACTGAAGGATTCCGACGGGGCCTATTTTGTTCGTGAGCTTATCGAGGCCGCAAAAAAGGGCGGCGGATTCGTCCTCTACCGCTTTGAAAAACCGGGCGCGGGCGTACAGCCCAAACTGAGCTACGCGCAGCTTATTCCCGGTACGGACGTCATGATTGGCACCGGAGTATACATTGACGGCATCGACAAGGAACGAACCCGCATCAACGGGCTGATTACCGACAGTCTGGACCATTACGGGCGCGTCCAGCTTGGCCTTGCCGCGGGCATACTTGCCGTTATTCTTGTGATCTCGTGGGGAGTCGCCCAGCTCATCTGCCCGCCCCTGCTGCAGCTTACCGCCGAGGCGGGAGAAGTGGCCGCTGGCCGCCTGGACCATTTGACCGGCATACAGCGCTCAAGCCCGCTGGAAATTCGCGCCCTGCATAATTCATTGGGTATCATGATCGCCAACCTGCAAACCCGTGTGGATGAAGCCGCGCAAAAAACACGCGAAGCGGCGGATGCTCTGGAACAGGCCAAGATTGCGCAAAGCAGGGCTGAAGAAGCCCAAAGCCGGGCTGAAACCGCCCGCAAAGATGGCATGCTTGCCGCCGCCGGACAGCTTGAAGGCATTGCGGAAATCATTTCTTCCGCGTCAACGGAGCTTTCTTCCCAGATTGAACAGTCTGACCGTGGCGCTTCCGATTCGTCCCTGCGTCTTGCTGAAGCGGCCACGGCCATGAACCAGATGAACGCCACCGTGCAGGAAGTGGCCAGAAACGCCGGCATGGCCTCGGGCGCTTCCACAGAAACGCGCGACAAGGCGCTGGCAGGAGCCAATGTCGTTCAGGATGCAGTACGCAGCATCGCCCAGGTGCAGACGCACTCTCTGGCGTTAAAAGACGACATGAACCGCCTTGGCGAGCACGCGCAGGCCATCGGCACCATCATGAACGTTATTTCAGACATTGCGGATCAGACCAACCTGCTGGCCCTAAATGCGGCCATTGAAGCCGCCCGGGCTGGCGATGCCGGGCGCGGCTTCGCAGTTGTGGCAGATGAAGTGCGCAAGCTGGCCGAAAAGACAATGAGTTCAACCAACGACGTGGCCCAGGCCATCAATGCCATCCAGCAGAGTACGCAGCAGAGCATGGCAGGCGTGGAAAACGCCGTGCGCACCATCGGGGAGGCCACGTTGCTGGCGGGAGAGTCCGGCGAAGCCCTGCAGGAAATTGTCACCACAGTGGAGGCCACGGCGGATCAGGTCAACGCCATTGCCGCAGCCAGTGAAGAGCAGTCTGCCGCCAGTGAAGAGATCAACCGGAGCATTGATGAAGTAAACGACATGTCGCGGCATACCGCCGCCGCAATGGCCGAGGCCGCAAAGGCCGTCAACGACCTTGCAGCGCAGGCGCAAAAGCTTACGGAACTGATCAGGGAAATGAAGCAGGCCTAAAGGGCTGGCAACAGATATTGCCATCACAAGGCGAGGCGGGCTGCCCCACGGCCTGCCTCGCCATATTCTTGCGGTAGCACAGGCATGCAACAGCCGGACATGATGCCGGAGAAAACACGCCGCCTTTGGGCCGCGTTGGCATCCCTCCAGGCAATCCACGTTGGCGGAGCCAATCAGCTCATTTTTTGAGTGAGTTTACGCGGCGCTGTTGTGGGCAATTGGCATACCGCCGTCGAACAAACATCTTTTTATGACCAAATCACTCCAGGGCAGATTACCTTTGAGCGCAGTACAGTTAACTTGCCATGCTGCCCCAAAATACAATTTTCAGCAGTGCCCGCGTCGTGTCACGGCGCGCGGTACTCGCGTGCAGCCGCAACCACTTGGAAAAAGAACTATTGGGGAACAACCCCTAGCCCCCGTACCACTCAGGCCTTGCCTCCGGCACATCCGCCGCCTTGCCCTGCCAAAGGTCGCGTGCGTTCAGGGCACGCCGCAGGTCGGTGATAACGCCGCGTTTTTCCGCAGCCCAGGCAGGGGCCAGCAGCTCGCCAGGGGCAGGGTCGCTCTGCACCCGGTGCATGACTATGCCCGAAGGTATGCGCGGCAAGACTGTGCAAAGCAGATCCACATATTCGTCGCGGGCCAGGGGGCTAAACCCGCCAACCTCATACTGGCGGGCCAGGGCCGTGCCTTGGGGCACATAGACATTGTGCAGCTTCAGCCCGCGCAGCGGCAATGAAAGCGCCCAGTCCAGGCTTTCGAGAAAATCTTTTTCATCTTCGCCGGGCAGCCCGGCCATAAGATGCCCGCATACGGCAAGTCCCCGCTCCGCAGCCTCACGAACGGCGCGCTCGGAACAGGCGGCGTTATGCCCCCGGTTTATGCGCTGGAGCGTGGCGTCATGAACACTTTGCAGTCCCAATTCCAGCCACACCTCGACAAGGGCATGCTCATGCCCATTGTCTCCGTTGGCATTTTGCGTATACTGCTCTGCAGAGCTCACGTTGACGGGAAGGCCCGTCTGACAGGCGGCCAGCAAGTCCAGCTTGCGAGGGCTAAGACAGTCCGGCCGCGTCCCCACGGCCACGCCCAGGCAACCGGGCAGGGCTGCGACCTGTTGGAGCAAATGTTGCAGGCGCTCTGGGGAACCGTAGGTATTCGAGTAGGACTGAAGATAGGCCATAAAGGCCCTGTCAGAGTCGGTTGCGCGGTATTTTTCAAACCACGCCTGCCATTGGCGGGCCAGAGAAAACCCGCGTTCCCCGAGGCCGGAGCCAGATCCGGCGGCATTGCAGAACGTGCAGCCGTGACGCGAGAGCGAACCATCGCGATTGGGGCAGGAGGCTCCCGCGTCAAGTGGAATTTTTTGCACCCGTGTACCGTATTTACGACGAAAATACACGGCCAGAGTATGCCAACGCAGCATGTTTACAAGCCTTGACGGCGAAAAAAGCCATGTAGCGCGAGGACAAAGATTTTGAACCTCGCTCCAGCCATCTTGACTTCACGCCGGATTTAGCAGAACAGTTTTCAGCCTGACGTTACCGATTTTTACCGCCCTCCGCCTTATCCGCACACCGGGCGCGGGGCGTTGTTTTATTGAACTTGACGGACAATTTCGCTTGAGGCGAAGATACGCATACCAGCACAGTGAGGCAAGTTAGAGTAATGTCCAAAATTCTGGATTTCGCATTAGGCATGTTTTCCAATGACCTGGCCATCGACCTCGGCACGGCCAATACCTGCGTCTACGTCAAGGGACACGGTATCGTGCTGCGCGAACCGTCTGTGGTGGCCGTCAAAAAGGACCAGCGCGGCAACAATGTGGTTCTCGCCGTGGGCCAGGACGCCAAGCGCATGCTCGGCAGAACGCCCGGCAACATTTGGGCCATCCGTCCTATGAAGGACGGCGTTATCGCCGACTTTGAAGTGACCGAGGCCATGCTGCGTCACTTTATTGCCAAGGTACACAACTCCCGCCGGCTGGTGCGCCCCCGCATCATGATCTGCGTGCCCACGGGCATCACCCAGGTGGAAAAGCGCGCCGTGAAAGAATCGGCTCAATCCGCTGGCGCCCGCGAGGTTTACCTCATCGAGGAACCAATGGCAGCAGCCATTGGCGCGGATCTGCCCATTCAGGAACCTACCTCCAACATGGTGGTGGACATCGGCGGCGGCACCACGGAAGTGGCGGTCATTTCCCTTTCGGGCATTGTGTACTCGCGCTCGGTTCGTGTTGGCGGCGACAAGATGGACGAAGCCATCATGACCCACGTCAAGCGCAAGTATAACATGCTGATCGGCGAATCTTCAGCTGAAGAAATCAAGATCAAGATTGCCTCGGCCTACCCCCTTGATCCTGAACAGCAGATTGAAGTCAAAGGCCGCGACCTTGTGACGGGTATTCCCCAAAATATCATCATCACCTCGGAAGAAGTGCGCAAAGCCATTTCTGAACAGGTGGACAGCATAGTGCAGGCCGTGCGCATTGCCCTTGAACAGACCCCGCCCGAACTGGCGGCAGACATTGTGGACCGCGGCATCGTTCTCACGGGCGGCGGCGCACTGCTGAAGGGTCTGGACCAGCTTTTGCGCGAAGAAACCTCGCTGCCCATCACCGTCGTGGACGACCCCCTGTCCACCGTGGTTGTGGGTACGGGCCGCGCTATGGACAACCTGCATATTCTTAAAGAAGTGTGTATCGACTAATCTGCGCGGCATACGCGCGCACCCAGCTTCAATGCCGGATTGCTGACGGCGCCGCGCTGGAAGAAACTATTCCAGCGCGGCGTCTCTCGTGTTTAGACGGTCTGCTCAACGGGAGCCCCTGCCTGTGACTCTGCGGCGCATTCTCATACTTGCGGGCATCATGCTCATCCTTTTCCTGGCCATGTATTCATGGAATCAGCGCACGCGCGCGCTGGACGACCTGGCGGCTGAAGTTGGCCTTGAGCTGACCGGGGCTGTGCTCAAGCCTCTGCGCGGCATTCAGGATTCCGGTCAGGACATGTGGGACCGCTATTTTGATCTGGTGGCCGTTCGTGAAGAAAACGAGGCCCTCAGACAGCGCGTCAACGAGCTTGAGGCCCGCCTGCTGGCCAACGGCGAAGACATGGCCGAACTCAAGCGCCTGCGCACGCTCATCCAGCTGCCTGTGGACCAGAGCTGGAGACCCCTTGGAGCGCGCGTGCTTGCCGGGCGCATGGGCCCCAATGCCGTGCTCGACAGCATCACCATCAGCCGTGGCTACAGCACGGGCGGCCGCCCCGGCACCCCCATCGTAACGCATCTTGGCCTTGTGGGCCGCGTGCTCAAGGCCAGCGCCCACAGCGCCATTGCCCTGCTGCTCACTGATCCGGGCAGCCGCATCGCCATATTTTCTCAGGAAACCCGCGCCCCCGGCATTCTCACCGGGCACGGCACAGACCAGCCTATGGAAGTGAACTTCGTGCAGCGCGCAGCCAAAGTGCGCGACGGCGAAATACTCATTACCTCCGGGCTGGACGGCAAGTATCCCAAGGGTATTCCCGTGGCCAGAGTTCTCAGCGTCGCCCCCTCCGACTATACCCAGTTCATGGCCATCAAGGCTGAACCGCTGGTAGACCTGCACCACCTGGAAGAAGTGCTGCTTCTGGAGCCCACGGGCATAGCGCCGCCGCCCGACCTGGGCGCACCGCCCAAAGAAATTCACGGGCCTCCTGTGCCCGTTCGCCCCGGCTCATGAGCACCCTGCGCGATATCATCTGGTGGCTGTGCTTTCTGGCTGTGGCCGTAGGCATACAGGCTGCGGTTCCGGGGCTGGACGTCATGACAGTGGGCCTTATTATTCTGCTGCAAGAGCGCGACTACAAAAACATGTTCTGGCTGCTGCCTCTCTTCATCCTTTTGCAGGAAGGCATGGGCACAAGAACCTTTGGCGGTGTCATCGTATGGTATGTAGCCGTCATTGCGCTCTTTCGCATGGGCCGCTGGCTGTTTGAGGCGGAGAATTTTCTTTTCATCTTTCTGCTTTCGGCCTGTCTGGGCGCGGCGTATTACGGCGTAGCCTGGCTTATGGCCCCATTGCAGGACCTGCCCTTCAATATGCAGGACATACTGGATAAAAGCCTGATCCAGGCAATCTTCATACCCGTTGCCTGGAAAATACTGGTGGCAACCCGCCACGGGAAGGGCCATGTTTCGGAAAGCTAAAAAAAGCCTGCTCGGCGCGGGAGAAAAACCCGCCCGTAAAGGCATACGTTCCTGGCTCAAAATCCAGGTAGAAAGTGAAGGCTACCAACCACCGCGCGGTGGAGCCATCTTGTTGCAGGTGCTGGTTGGCCTGCTGTTCTTCGTTTTTGTGGTGCGTTTCTGGTACTTGCAGATGCACCGGGGGGCGGAATTTGCGCAGCAGGCGCAGAACAACCGCCTGCGCATCGAACGCATTTTTGCCCCGCGCGGCCGCATCATGGACGACCAGGGCAAGGTGCTGGCCGACAACCGCACTGCCTACGGGCTCTCGCTGGTACGCGAAGACTGCCCCGACATTCCCGCTACCCTTGCCCAGATCAGCGCATGGTCGGGCATTCCCCTGCCCCAGATATGGGACAAATTCCGGCAGGACAGGTTCAAGGTCAAATCATTTGAACCCCTCCTGATGATCACGGACATTGATTTTGACCTCGTGGCGCGCATTGAATCAGAAATCTATGCATGGCCCGGCCTTGAAATCGTGGTGCGCACCAAGCGCAGCTACCCTGAAAAAGATCTTTTTGCGCACGTGCTGGGCTATGTGGCTGAAGCCAACGAGCAGGAAATGGCGGCAGACAGCGCCCTTGCCATGGGCGACCTTGTAGGCAAGCAGGGGCTGGAGCTGGAGCTGGAAAAGCAGCTGCGCGGCCGCAAGGGCCTCTATGACGTTGAGGTGGACGCCCACTCCCGCGTACTGGGCAAATTTTTGCGTGAAGAACCGCGCGGCGGCAAGGAAATACGCCTTTCGCTGGACAGGGATCTTCAGGAAGCCGCCTGGAACGCCCTTGGCGGCGAAGCTGGCTGCGTCGTCGTTATGGAGCCGGACACAGGCAAGCTGCGCGCCCTTGTCACCTCGCCAGCTTACGACAACAACCTTTTCGCAGCGGGCATTTCCCAGCGCGACTGGGACGCCCTGCGCACCAACAGCCGTTACCCCCTGCAAAACCGGGTTATCCAGAGTGTGTACCCCCCTGGCTCCGTCTGGAAGCTGGTGGTGGCCGCCATGCTGCTGGAACGCGGCGTCAACCCGCGCGAATCCGTGCAGTGCAGCGGTCAGGTCAAACTGGGCAACCAGATCTTCCGCTGCTGGAAGCGCGGCGGGCACGGCGCGCAGGACATGCAGAACGCCCTGATCAATTCCTGCGACGTCTATTTCTACCAGATGGGCGAGCGCATGGGCATTGACAAGCTGGAAGAATTTGCCAAGGCTAGCGGCTTCGGACGCCCCACCGGCATTGATCTGCCACACGAAAAATCCGGCCTCGTGCCTTCCAAGGAATGGAAGCGCCGCCGCTTCGGACGCCCCTGGGTGCGCGGCGAAACCTACAACGTCTCCATAGGTCAGGGCTATACCCTGGTCACGCCCGTGCAGATGGCCGTTTTCGTGGCGGGCCTGCTCAACGGCGGCGAACTGCTCAAGCCGCAATTGCTGGACGATGCCCAGCGTGAAGTCAAAGGGCGCATCCCCGCCAAGGCATCCACACTCAATTTTGTGGTCGAAGCCATGCGTAAAACCGCGGGCGGCGGCACAGCCCGTGTGGTGGGCCGCAAAGACGCCGACATGGGCGGCAAAACAGGCACAGCCCAGGTGGTCAAACTTAAAATGGCCGCCAACGACCGCCGTCTGCGCACCCACGAAATGGAATATGCCCAGCGTGACCACGCGTGGATAACCACCTGGGGCGTCAAGGACGGCAAGTCCTATGTGGTTGTGGTGATGGTGGAACACGGCGGCGGCGGCTCCAGCGTGGCTGGCCCGGTGGCAAGAAAGGTATACGACCATCTTTTTGGTCCCGACCCCAACGCCCCGGCGGCTCCTGTGGTTCAGGCTCCGGCCAGCCCGGGTGAACGGGCCGATTAACCGCGCCGCGTTGCCATAAAATTCTGACGCCGCACAGGCGCGTTACGGCCCGCAAGGGCCCATGCTCTGACCGGATAAAACCGCATGGATAAAAGTCTTCTCAGCTACATCAACTGGGGCCTGCTGGCCTGCATGCTCCTGCTCTACGTTGTAGGCGTGGGCAATCTGTATTCTGCCAGCGGCACCCGTGTTGAGACGGGGCTGGCCTTCAACAGCTTCTATCAGCGGCAGATCATCTGGGGGCTGTGCGGCCTGGCCTGCATGCTGCTGGCTATGACATTTGACTATCGGCAGTTGCGCAATCTGGCGTGGCCCTTCTTTTTGCTCACCATGTTTCTTTTACTGCTCGTGCCCATTGCGGGAAAAACCGTCTACGGCGCCAAGCGCTGGATTTCGCTGGGCTTCATGAGCATTCAGCCTTCCGAGCTGGCAAAACTTTCAGTATTGGTGCTGGCCGCCCGGCTGCTTGCGCGCGACAGCCTGCCCCTCGGCTGGAAGGATTTTATATCCGTCCTTTTTATCTGCCTGCTGCCCTGCGCCCTCATCATTACCCAGCCGGACCTGGGCACCACCATGCTCATCCTGCTTATTCTGGCGGGCATGATCCTGTTTCACGGGCTCAGGGGCTATGTGCTCAAAACATGTCTGCTGGCCGTGCCCTGCGTGGGCGCTTTCATGTGGTTCGTGGGCATGCACGACTATCAGCGCCAGCGAATCCTGACATTTCTTGACCCCACCACCGACCCGCGCGGCACTGGCTACCACATCATCCAGTCGCGCATAGCCATTGGGTCCGGCGAGTTGTGGGGCAAGGGCTTCAAAGAGGGCACGCAAAGCCAGCTGCGCTTTTTGCCCGAACGCCATTCGGACTTTGCCGTGGCCGTTTTTGGTGAGGAATGGGGCTTTGTGGGCTGCGTTGCCCTGGTGACGCTGTTCTGTCTTTTCTTGCTTTCCATTTTTTCCACCGCCGTGCAGGCCAAAGACCGCTTTGGCAGTATGCTGGTGGTCGGGGTGTTCTTTTACTTTTTCTGGCAAATATTGATAAATATGGGCATGGTCATCGGCATCATGCCAGTGGTGGGCATTCCACTGCCCTTCATCAGCTACGGCGGCAGCGCCACCGTGGTCAATTTCACGCTGCTGGGCATTGTGCTCAATGTGTCCATGCGGCGATTCATGTTCAAGGGATAATTGTAAATCCAACGGGGAGACCACTGTGGCCAAGGACGAAATAGCCTACCTGGGTTCCGATACTGTTTATGAAGGCAAGCTGCATTTCAAGGGCACTGTGCGCATTGAAGGCAAATACAATGGCGAGATCGTCAGCGAAGGCACGCTGAATGTGGGCAAGGACGCCCAGGTCACGGGCACGCTTGATGTGGGCGAACTGCTGCTTTCTGGCCGTTTTAACGGCGAAGTTACGGCCCGCCGCCGTGTGGTGGTTTATGGTTCTGGCATACTGGAAGGCCATGTGCAAACCCCGGTGCTGCTGACGGAAGAAGGCGGCATAATCGAGGGGCAGGTAAGCATGCAAAGCTCCGGCAAGGTCAAAGCCTGAAAGAACCTTCGCAAACTCTTTTGTTCGCCATTTGGGCCGTCGGGGAACCGCCGCCGCCACTATTTGCCCCGGTGAGAAAAATAGCGCATACTCATAGTCTGGCACACTGCAATACGGATATGATCCTTCGTGACCCTCTGGTCACTGTACAGGCAGACTATTTTGCACCGCTTTCTTCAAGGAGGCACACATGGCACAAGACTATTTTCGCGCTCTCAGAGATGTTGCGCTGGTTATCAACTCCAGCCTTGAGCCCAAGGATGTCCTGCATAAAATAACGGAACAGACCGCTGTTACAATGGGCTGCAAGGCAAGCACCATCCGCCTGCTGGACAGCACTGGCCGTTTTCTGCTGCCCAGCGCGGCCTATGGCCTTTCCGCCACCTACCTGCGCAAAGGCTCGGTAGAAGTTAAGCGCAGCGGCATGGACGGCGAGGTTCTGGCTGGCAAGACCATCCACCTCAAAGACGCCGCCGCTGACGGCCGCTTTCAGTATCCCGAATCAGCCAAGGCAGAAGGCCTTGTTTCCGTTCTGTCGTCTCCGCTTATGGTGGACGGCAAGGCCATCGGCCTTATCCGCGTATACTCCGCCCAGGAACGTGACTTCACTGCCGACGAGCAGACCTTTATGGAAGCTGTCGCCGCCATCTCGGCCCTGGCCATCGAAAATGCGCGCCTGCATGAAGCACTGCGCAACAATTACGAGCTGATGACCAAACATGCTTACTCGGTCTACGAAGACTAGGGCGCACCGGGCGGGTCTGTTTGCTTTTGCGTCAACCAACGGCGCATGCCCGGATACAGCGCAAGCAAACCCTGCAAATCAGCAGCCTGCCCACGCTGGAGAGTGATTCTCCACATGCAAACGTGCCCGGCAGATGACGTTCCTGCGCATGTAACAGCGCGAGGTACCCAGACGACACCCCCTCTATTTCGTGAGGATTTCGCATATGAGCAAAATTAGAATAGGCATCAACGGCTTTGGCCGCATTGGCAGACAGGTTTTTCGCGCTCTGCACCAGAGCTACCGCGACCGCGTGGAAGTGGTAGCCATCAACGACCTGTTTGACGCCGAAACCAACTTTCACCTGCTGGAATACGATTCGGTTTACGGACGCGCCCATCTGGACGCCAAGATCGACGGCACTGAAGTGACCGTTGGCGACTGGAAAGTGCACTGCTTTGCCGAACGCGACCCCAAACAGCTGACCTGGGGCGAATACGGCGTGGACATTGTTGTGGAAAGCACGGGTATTTTCCGCAAGGCTTCCCAGTGCTCCGTCCACATTGAAAACGGCGCCAAAAAGGTCATTATTACCGCTCCCGCCAAGGAAGAAGACATCACCATCGTTATGGGCGTGAACCATAAGGACTACGATCCGGCCAAACACCATATCGTGTCCAACGCCTCATGCACCACCAACTGCCTGGCCCCTGTGGCTCTGGTGCTGCAAAACGAGTTTGGCATCCAGATCGGCAACATGACCACCATCCACTCCTACACCAACGACCAGCGCATTCTGGACATGGCCCACAAGGACCCGCGCCGTGCCCGCGCCGCTGCGTGCAATATCATTCCCACGTCCACTGGCGCTGCTCAGGCAGTGGCCAAGGTCATTCCCGCGCTCAAAGGCAAGTTCAGCGGCTACTCGCTGCGCGTGCCCACGCCCACCGTGTCTGTAGTGGACTTTACCGGCATTCTGGAAAAGGAAACCGACACCGAAACCCTGCTGGGCAAGCTCAAGCACGCCTCTGAAACCTACCTCAAGGGCATTCTTGAATACAACGACAAGCCTCTGGTTTCGATGGACTTCAAGGGCAACCCCGCTTCATCCATCCTTGAAGCTTCCTACACCACGGTGCAGGAAGGCAAAATGGTCAAGCTGGTGGCATGGTACGACAACGAGTGGGGCTATTCCTGCCGCGTCTGCGACCTTGCCTGCCTTATGGCTGAAAAGGGCCTCTAGGCCCGGACCACACAAAAGTTAGAGCAATTTACGAATGAAATGAGTCAATTGCTCTGCAAGGATTTGTACACAAACCCTTGCCACGAAATAGGCGCAGGCGAGCTTTGCTCGCCGTAAAGCGACTATTTCAAGTGCAAAATGCTCTAGTAATCCCTTGCGGGCGCGCCTGCCCAGTGCAAAGCGCGCCCGCAAGCGCTTTTTATACCATAAACGAGCACGCCATGCCCGACACGCAGGCCGCAGCACCCTCCTTTCTGCCATTCTTTCTGGCCGCCAGCCTCGCCCTGGCCGGGGGCTTTGCAGACGCCGCCTCCTTTGTGTTGCTGGGTGTTTTCAGCGGGCACCTCACAGGCAACAGCATCTTGAGCGGCATCAGCATTGTTGAGGGCAGCTTCACGCAGTTATGGGCCATTCTCACGGCTGTGGGCGGCTTTGTGAGCGGCACTGTAAGCGGCGTTCTGTGGCGCAGGCGCATTGGCACCGCGCGCGGCATGGCCCTGCCCCTCGGGCTTGAAATTATTGTGGTGGGTGTGGGCGTTCTGGCTTACGAAAATTTGGACGCATCGCTGCGGGACTATGGCCTGGCCCTTTGCCTCAGCCTGGCTTTGGGCCTGCAGAATGGCGTTTATGCCACTGTGGGAACATCCAAGGTACACACCACCTACATTACCGGGGTAACGACCTCCCTGCTGAACACGCTGTTCTACGGGCCGGAACAGAGCGCCGCCAAAAGGCACGACAGGGGCATGTTCGCCACGGTGCTGTGCAGCTTTGTGCTGGGCGGAGCCGCCGGAGCCTTTCTGACATACCATCATGGCGTACTGGGCGTTCTTGGGCTCATGGCCCCGCTACTCATGTCCATGCCCCTTTGCTGCCGGTTCTTTTCGCACCCAAAACCGGGTCTGGCCTCCAACAGAACAGCCGCACATTGAAATAGCCCCTGCATCATTGCTGGGCAACTGATCCGCCATAATGCTACAGGCCCGTTGCCGCACCTGCTGGGGCGGCAACGGGCCTGTTCTTTTGTTCAATAAAGCTATTTGGCCGTTACTGGAACACTTCAAAGCAGAAATGTTCCAGTTAAGTCTATGACCTCTTCAACTGGTCCACAATGGCCCGCAGGTCGCCAGACATGGCCGCGAGTTGCTGAATGGCCTGCGCGGATTCTTCCTGGCTCTTTGTGGTTTCATCTGTAATTCTTGTAACTTCTTCAATGGCCTGAGATATCTGCTCTGAAGCTGCCGACTGTTCTTCAGCCGCCGTGGCTATGGACTGCGCCTGATCCGCGTTGTCCTTGGCGTAGGAGAGGATATTGTCAAGCGCCGCCCCCGAATCCCGCGACAGGCCCGTGGTTGTGCCCACCGCGTCCACTGCGGCGTCCATAGAGCGGATGCTTTTTTGCGCGGCCACCTGAATGGCAGAGATGTTCTCTCCCACTTCCTTTGTGGCGCCGATGGTTTTTTCGGCCAGCTTGCGCACTTCGTCAGCAACCACGGCAAAACCGCGTCCGGCATCACCCGCCCGGGCCGCTTCAATGGCGGCGTTGAGCGCCAGCAGGTTGGTCTGGTCAGCGATGTCGTTGATGACATCCATAATGGCTCCGATGCTATTGGCCTGACGCCCCAGCTCGGTGAGATCATCCTTCATGGCAAGGCTCTGCTCCTGCACATGATTGACCGAGGTGATAACCTGACGCACAAGATCAGCGCCGCGTCCGGCCTCGTTCTGCGTGTTTACGGCATTGGTTGCCGCATCGCCGGAATTGCGCGCCACTTCCACCACAGACACGCTCATCTGCTCCATGCTGGTGGCTGTTTCGGCCATGCGCTGTTGTTGCACTACTGCGGATTTGGATATCTGCTCCGACTGGGCGGCCAGTTCTTCGGTACTTGAGGCTATGCGCTCCACCACGCCTTCAATTTGTGAGGCCGCCTGAAGAATGCCACGCTGGGTGGCCAGTTCAGCCTCCTTGCGGGCCTCTTCGGCTTCGCTCACGGCCTTGTGGGCGCGTTCCGCTTCCTGAATGGCAAGTTTTTCTTTTTCTTCCGTGGTGGTTATCATTTCCTTGAGTCTGTTCACCATCGTGCGTAAAGCGTCGGCCAGCACGCCAACTTCGTCCCTGCTTCTGACATCCAGATTTTCATCAAGCTTTCCTTCAGATACGGAGGCAGCAAAGCCCACGCACTTGCCAAGAGGCTTGAAGATCAGGCGGGAAACCAGAAAGTTTACCATAAGGGCTGAAAGCACCAGGGCAACCACCGCAGCTATGGAGCTGTGCAGCAGGTTCTTGTCCGAATCCTGATGGATGACGTCCACGTCTTCGTAGGTCCACACCTTCCAGTCCAGCCCGTCAATAATGTAAAGGCTACCCTCGTACTGCTTGTTGGTGTGCGTGAAGGATATTCTGCTGTTGGTGCGCTGATTGCGGTATTTATCCAGCCCAGGAATTTCTTCCCACAGGCTTTTGCCAATGCGTTTCTCATTGCTGTTGGCCATGACGTAGCCATCGGCGCGGGTCAGAAAGACATTTTTGAAATCCAGCACACCATTGGCGAAGTTGGTGATGTCCGTCAAACCCAGGTTGAGGCACAGCGTGCCTATCACTTTACCGCTGTCCATGATGGGCACGCCCACGGCCATGACAGTGGCCCCGATGGACGAGGTGTAGGGCGTGGTGACAACGCGCTTTTCACCGCCAAAAAGGCGCTTGTACCATTCGCGGCCAAGACTTCTGGCGTTAAAATTCTGAATCAAGCCCTTGTCATTATGCGTTTCGCCATTTTCAAGGCAATAATATGCTTCAACAAGCTTTGTTTGTTTCAACAATTGGATAAGCACATTCTTGCGGTATTCGTACCGGTCTTCACCAGTCACGCCCACAGGATTTGCCAGCATTTTGGCTGACAATTCCAGTATGTTGAAATAGACGTCCATTTTTTCGGCAACGGCCTTGCCCACTGACCGTGAAATGGTGTCTAGTTGCTCGATTTTGGCGTCGTTGGATGACGAACTGAAGCTTTTGTACGAATTGACCGTCATGGCCAGAATAACCAACGAAAAGAATGCGAAAACACTTAAAACTATCTTACTTTTTGCGCTCATGACGACGTCACATTCCTTGGTGTAAAAAAATGACGAGACAACCTATTGCCAATCAACGGTTGTCAAAAAGAACAGGTTTGATAAAGGGGAAGTTTTTCAGTTTCAAAAAACTAATATCATATGACTAATAAGTAAAGGCGCAATATCAAGTTGCAAAAATGCAACAACGCGATTAGAAACACTTTTATTTATTATATCTGTATATAATCTTCTCATACTGCAATCATACAACATTATTCAATATTGAATATTAACAATATAACATTATACAATACAATTTTACCAAAAACATAGTCTGTCTATCCATCAAAATACTATTTTTTGCATCAACTGCCATACAATACATTGCAAAAACAGCCGCTTGGCATGTGAGCACTATAGATCACAAAAGAATTTGAAATTAACATCCAAATATGACAGAACCAATATAACGCGCTACAAGCGTTGATAACGCTTCACTAAATTCAGGGCAGATGTGCCACGCGCCTGCACCGGACAGGTGCGGCCCCGTTTTTCCTCAGCAACGCACGTCTTCAGGCACATTGAAGGCTGTGGGCGCACCGCCGCCAACCTTCGGCTTATTCGGGCCAGCATCGTCCCGACGATCTCCCAATCCGCCACCACAGCACAGGTAAAATCCATGCCCGCACTGCCCGAAGAAAGCATGCTCGTTGAACAGGTCATGCACGACAACCCGGAAACCCTGACGCCCGAACACAGGCTCAAGGATGCCCTGCCAGTATACGAGCGGCATGGGGTCAACTGCGTGCCCATTCTGGATACGGACAAAAGGGTTCGCGGCATTTTGACCATATTTCGCCTTGTGCAGGCCATACGGCAGGGCAAATCCTTTGATACCCCCATTGCCGAAGTGATGGATGTGGATCTGGTGAGCATCCGCAACGACGCGACCTTTGGCTCGGCATGCAGCCTGCCCATAGACAGAATGCTGGTGCTCGATCATGAGGACAAACTGGTTGGCGTGCTGACCAAGAAGGAACTCATCCATAAAATCTACAATGCCTTCTGCAATGTAGATTGTCATAACAGGGAGCTCGACGCGGTCATCAACTGCGCCACGGACGGCATCATCATCTTCGATCAAGAGGGTGTTCCCCTGTACACCAACGATAAAATCCGTTCTCTGCTGCCAGACTGCGACAACATGCAGAATCCAGCCTCGCCAGCCATGACGGCAGTAGCCGAGCTGCTCAAAAAAACCATTGCCTCGCGCAAGGCGAGCAGCACCCTGCTTGAAGAATGCAACGGCAAGCAGGTAGTCTTCACCATAACCCCCATATTTGGCGCAGATCAGCGGCTTTTCCGCTGCGTGCTGTCTGCCCAGGACATGACGGAAATCACGCGCTTGCAGGAAGAAGCTGAAAACAGCCGCCGCAAACTGGCAGCGTTTCAAGAGGCCAGCCTCAAGGGCACCAAGGTCATCGCCCACAACCCCGACATGCAATGCCTGCTGAACGAAGCCGCCCGCCTGGGCGAAGTGGACTCAACGGTGCTCATCACAGGAGAAACCGGGGCAGGCAAAGAGGTTGTGGCCATGAGCATCCACAACCACAGCAAGCGCCGCCACGGCCCGCTGGTGCAGATCAACTGCGGCACTATCCCCCAGCACCTTCAGGAAGCGGAGCTTTTTGGCTATGAAAAAGGCAGTTTCACAGGCGCCAACGCCAGCCGCGTGGGCATGCTGGAAGTGGCCCACGAGGGCACGCTCATGCTGGACGAAGTGGGCGAAATGGATCTGCCCCTTCAGGTCAAGCTGCTTCGCGCTCTTCAGGAAGGCGTGATCTACCGCATTGGCGGGCGCAAACCCGTCAGGCTTGACGTGCGCATCATTGCCATGACCAACCGCGACCTGACCAGAATGGTACGCGAAAACACCTTTCGCGAGGATCTTTACTACCGCCTCAATGTCATTCCCCTTTCCGTGCCGCCCCTGCGCCAGCGCAGCGAAGACATTGTGCCGCTGGCACAGCACTTTCTGTCCTGCTTTGGCAAAAAATACTCCTGCCATCTGAACATGACTTCAGAAGAAAAAGAAATGCTCCTTAGCTATTCCTGGCCGGGCAACGTGCGCGAACTTGCAAATTTTATGGAACGCCTGACCATTGCCAGCCTTTCATCAGGCAATCCGGCTTTGGTATGGAAAAGCATTGCCCGTCAGGGCGACCAGCCTGACGCCTCCAAAGTCTCATCCATGCGCGAACAGATGCGGCATTTTGAACGGCAATGCCTTGAAAATGCCCTGCGCAACGCGCCCAGCATCAGGGCTGCGTCTCGCGAGCTTGGTGTTTCGCATGCGACCCTGCTGCGCAAGATGCGGGAGCACAACATAATGGTTCAAAAATAAACCACCAAACTGTGCTTTCACCCGTCAGTACCTAGCTGTCGGCTCCGTTTTCCACGCCAGGGGTGGTGGTTCAAAAGTAAACCGTATGGTTTGTTTTTGAACCACCACCCCTGGCGTTTTTCATCGCTGCAGTTTTTATAAAACATCAATAAATCAAGGCACATTAAGAATATGTAAAATACTATGTACCACCAGCACCCTTATATTGCGCCTCCATACAAATACACAACACACTAAAATAACTTATAAAACTTTTTGGAACAATGTTTGCTAACGTGAATCTGGCTTTCGGGGACTCCCGGAGGCTCCAGAGAGTTCTCAGCCGGCTGCGGCGATGTGATCCGTCTCTGGAGGAACCAGAGAGGGCTTAGAGGTCCTGTTTTCATAAGGCCGTCCGGCATGGGGCAACATGCCGGACGGCCATGAACAGAAAAGAGCGCCGCGCTGCAGTTTGAAACGGTCATTCTTCCATTCCAGAACAAGTCCCAGGTTACGATCATCATCACAGCAAGCAAATCTTGCTGGTCCAATGTTGCGGGCATTGCCGCACCGTGTACACGCCGCCAGAGTTTTTCAGTTGAAGCGCTCTGGAAAAATATGAGGAGTAATCATGACATCTTCGGCCATTTGGATGTTCGGGCTCGCCCTGGCCTACACGCTCTTGCTCATTGTCATGAGCCAGATCGCCAAAAAAAAGGCGCAGGCGGGTGAAGATTTCTTTGTGGGTGGGCGAAAGTTCAGCCGCTGGACCGTGGCCTTCTGCATCACGGGCCTGTTTTCCGGTTCTACCTATATTGCCATTCTTGAGCTTTCTTACCTCACGGGTATTTCTTCCCTGTGGTATGGCGTGGCAGAACTGACCCATGTGCTCATCATAGCCCTGGTGCTCATCGGCCCCTTCCGCAAGCGCATGATGGTCACGATTTCCGGCCTGATCGGCGACAAGTACGGCAGGGCCGCCAAGGGCATTGCCGGAGGCATCACGGCCATCACCTTTCCCATGTGGTCGGTGGCCACGGCCCTGGCCTTTGCTTCGTGCATCAACGCCATCACTGGCATAGACATGCTGCTCTCAGTGGTGCTGACGGCCGCGCTTATGTACGTCTTTCTCAGCGCGGGCGGCATGTGGTCGGTGGCCATGACGCAGACCGCCAACTTTTTTGTCTTCATGATCATGTTTGCCGTGGCCATTTACGCCATTGGGGTAAACCCCGGCTATGGCGCGGTGGCAGACCTGCTGACCAAGGACGCCAAATACGGCAACCTTACCGGAGTGGGCCTGCAAACCATCCTGGCATGGTTTGGCACCTTTCTTATCAACGTGCTGCTGGCTCAGGCCGCTTTTCAGATGGCCCTTTCGTGCAAAACCGCTGACGAAGGCCGCAAGGGGCTTCTTATCGCCAGCGGTTTCAACGTCATCTTCATAGCTATGGGCATACTTGTGGGCGCTGCGGCGGCCATTGCCATGCCGGGCAACGCACGCGGCCTTGTGGCTGTACCCAAATACCTTATGGAAACCTTGCCTGCCCCGATGGTGGGATTGTTCACCCTTGGCATCTGGGCCTGCGCTCTGGGTTGGGGTGCGCCCTGCCAGTTCTCCGGCGCGACCAGCCTTGGGCGCGACGTAGGCTCGGCCATCTGGCCTAACGCCAGTGACGCCAAGCTCGTCAAGCTTACCCGCCTTTCACTGCTGGTTCTTACCTGCCTTATGATCCTGTTCGGCTATTTGCGCTCCGAGCAGGCCGCATGGTGGAATATTTTCGCATGGACAGCCCGCAACGGCGCAACCTTTGCTCCTATGGTGGCGGCTCTCTTCTGGAGCGTGGCTACGCCGCGCGGCGCGCTGACCGCCCTCATCGCCGGCTGCGGCGCAGGCCTTGTCTGGAACTGGCTTGGCGGATGGGCAGTAAGCAGCTTCTACCTCAAGATCCATCCTGTGTGGATTGCTATGGCGGCCAACATCATAGGCATGTCTGCAGTTTCTTTGGCGGAAAGGGGCTGGAACTTCATAAGCCCCTCCGGCGGCCTCAAGGTACTGCGCAATGCGGCCGTCACTCTTGCCATTGTGCTTTGCGTGGCCCTTATGGCCGCTGGCGCATGGTTTTACCAGACAGGCCTTTGGGGCATGACAGCCTTCCTGACCATCCTCTGCGCTTGGGTTGCTCTTATCTTCAGCACAGAACGTCAAAAACCCACTACGATATAAGGATATTGCATCATGCCCAAGATTCACGTGGAATGGAAAGGAAACATGATTTTCGAAGGCAAGGACTCAGACGGCCACAGTCTGGTCATGGACGCCTCGGCCATTTATGGCGGCAGCAATCAGGGCGTGCGGCCTATGGAAATGCTGCTCATATCCCTGGCTGGCTGCACGGGTATTGAAGTGGGCCACGCCATGAACAAGATGCGCCTTGAATACACAAGCTTCAACATCTCCGCAGATGCGGTGCGCCGGGAAGAGATTCCCCAGATATTCACTGAAATCAATGTTGAGTACGTTGTTGAAGGCGAGAGCATCAGCCTGGACAGGTTTGTGCGCGCCTTTGAACTCGGCGCGGTGAAATACTGCTCCGTAGCCAACATGCTCAAGGCTTGCAGCAAGATCAACTACAGCTTTATTCTTAACGGCCAGCGTCATACCTACCCCCTGTCAGAAGAGGCCACGGGGGAAAGCGCCAAGGGTTAGAGCCGTACGGGACCACTACCACGGAAAGACGACAGCGCCACGCCTGACAGACTCCCGTCAAGCGGCAGTTAAGCCCCTGCCGCCATCAACATCTGCCGGATGTATGCCCCGCCTTTCCGGGCCCGCCGCCGCGCCTCCTGTACAAGGACGCGCGGCGGCTTTTTATACTAAAAAATCCCCGCGAAAATTCACGGGGATTTTGTTGTGCATCATGCCGTTTGCAGATCAGCTTGAGAACTTGCGTTCTCAACGTTTATCTGCTCAGAGCGCGGGATACTCAGGCAAAGTTATAGCCAGCTTCAAGAGCCTTTATATTGGGGGGAATAAGCTTGGCGTAGTGGGCGCTTATCACGCGGTTAAGCGCATCTTGCACCACGGCAAGCGGCAACCCGCCCGTGGCCTTGAGCCATGCGCCCAGAGCCACCATATTGGCCATTTTAACATTACCCAGGTCGTGCGCCATATCGTTGGCCGGGATGTAGACCGTGCGCAGGGCGGCGTCCAGAAATCCCTTGTCCACCAGAGAAGCGTTGACCACCTGCACTCCGTCCTTGTGCAGGCGGGGCTGAAACTTGGTCAGCGAAGGTTCGTTGAGAATAATGGTGGACAAAGGTTCACGCACCAGCGGCGAACCGATGGCGTGTTCGTCCATAACAACGGTGCAGTTGGCCGTGCCGCCGCGCATTTCTGCGCCGTACACGGGGATGAAGCTTACCTCAAGGCCGTGCTCCATGCCTGCCTGGGCCAGAAGGTTGCCTATCAGCATGACTCCCTGGCCGCCGAACCCGGCGATTATGACGTCCTGATACTTACTCACGGCCTGCCTCCCCGGCTGCTTGTCCCGCCGTTACGTCCTTGTACACACCCAGCGGAAACACAGGAATCATAGCCTCGGCAATGCGCTTGTTGGCGGCAATGGGGTCCAGATGCCAGTTGGTGGGGCAGCCGGAAAGCAGTTCAATGAAGCCGAAACCAAGACCCTGCAACTGCACGTCAAAAGCTTTGCGCACAGCGCTTTTGGCGGCACGCACGTTTTTGACGGAATCCAGTGAGCAGCGCGCGGAATAGGCTACGCCGTCCAGCTGGGCCATAATTTCGGCCATGCGGATGGGCCCGCCTTCGTTGTTGATGTCGCGGCCCTGGCGTGTCGTGGTGGTTTTTTGCCCCAGAAGGGTGGTCGGGGCCATCTGCCCGCCCGTCATGCCGTACACCGTATTATTGATGAAAATAGTGGTGATCTTTTCACCCCGGTTGGCGGCGTGCAGGGATTCGGCCATGCCGATGGCGGCCATGTCGCCGTCGCCCTGATAGGTAAACACCACAGATTCGGGCCGGGCGCGGCGCACACCCGTAGCCACGGCGCAGGCGCGGCCGTGCGGGGCTTCAAGGCCGTCCACATTGAAATAGTCATAGGTAAAGGTGGCGCAGCCCACCGCAGCCACAAGAATGGTGCGGTCTGCCACGCCCAGTTCGTGCAGCACCTCGCTCACCAGCCTGTGGGCGATGCCGTGGTGGCAGCCGGGGCAGTAGTGGGTATGGCGCTCGTTGAGCACGGGATTTACGTCAAAAACCAGAGTTTCGCCCTCTTGCGGCAGCCATTGGGCGTCTATTTGCTGAACTGACATGGCTATTTCTCCTTGAGGGCCTGTAGCATGGGATCACGCAAAGCGTCAGCCCCGATGAAAAGGCCGGGCATGATGCCGTGCCAGAGCACGGAAGAAGCGGTTATGCCAGGCTGGGCAAAGAGCGCCAGCCGGACATCTTCCACCATCTGCCCCGTATTCTGTTCCATAACCAGAAAGCGGCGGCCAGGCGCAATGGCGCGCAGAGCCTCTTCAGGGAAGGGAAAGAGCGTGATGGGACGGAACAGGCCTATCTTGTGCCCTTCGGCCCGCAACTGACGTATGGCACTACGGGCTATGCGGCCAATGGAGCCAAAGGCCACCACCACAAGCTCGGCGTCTTCAACGTCCACGCATTCCCAGGCGCATTCGGCTTTCATAGCCTCGTGTTTCGCCATAAGCATGCGGTTGCGCTCGGCCAGCGCGCCTTCAGCCAGATACACAGACTTGAGCAGACGCGGGGACGCTCCTGCGCCACGCTTGCCAAAGCCTTCGAGTCTCCAGTCCTTGCTCATGGCCGCCAGGGCTTCCGGCGATACAGCGTCAGCCGGAGCCACACGCCGCACGGGTTCCTTTATCTGGCCCACAATGGCGTCGCCAAGCACCATGACCGGGTTGGCGTATTTGAAGGCCAGGGCAAAGGCGCGAAACATGAAGTCATAGCATTCCTGCGCCGTGGCCGGAGCCAGCGTCAGGTTGCGGTGGTCGCCGTGACCGCCGCCTTTGACAGCCTGAAAATAGTCGCCCTGCGAAGGGCCAATATCGCCAAGGCCCGGGCCGCCGCGCTGCATGTTGACCATAACGCCGGGGATATGGCTGCCCGCCATGTAGGAAATACCTTCCTGCATAAGGGATATGCCGCAGCTCGAAGAAGACGTGAGCGCCGGTATGCCGCAGGCGGCAGCGCCCAGCAGCATGTTCACCGCCGCCACTTCGCTTTCGGCCTGCACAAACTGGCCGCCGTTTTCTGGCAGCAGCGAGGAGAGCACTTCGGGAATTTCATTCTGCGGTGTGATGGGGTAGCCGAAATAACAGCGGCAACCTGCGTCTACAGCGCCAAAGGCCACGGCTTCGTTGCCTTTTATGAGAATACGTTCAGAGGAGTTTTGGCCCTGACTCATGCCTCGCCTCCCTTGTTTTTTGCACTTTTGAACACACGAATGGCCACATCGGGGCACATCATGGCGCAGGACGCGCAACCAATGCACCGCCCGTCCATTTCCATAACCTCGTAACCCTGACGATTAAAACGGCCAGAAGGCCGTAGAATATGCACGGGGCAGGCTTCCACACACAGGCGGCAGCCTTTGCAGCGTTCTTCCAGAAAAACGACTCGTGACATGTATGCTCCTTGAGGTGCCTTGCCCGCTGCGGGGGGAGGGAAACGGACAGTCTGGCGACAGGCCCGTTCCGCGAAGCTTTGCCGTCAAAGCCTCGTCAATGCCCTGTCATGCCCCGGCGGGACAACCCCGTGAGGCAAGACGGCCACAGGTCGCCGCCGTTCCGGCATGCCGGAAAAGCGGACAACCAGCGGCAAAGGGCGTCAGCGGATCAGCATGGCATCCCCATATGAAAAAAATCTGTAACCCTGGGCAACGGCCTCTGCGTAGGCGTCAAGCATGCGCTTGCGGCCCACAAAGGCTGATACCAGCATGAGCAGAGAAGATTCCGGCAGATGGAAGTTGGTCACCAAACCATCAACCACACGAAACGGCCTGCCGGGATAAAGAAAAATATCTGTCCAGCCCGTGTACGCCTGCACGCGGCCACACAATTCCGCCACGCCCTCAAGAGCGCGCAGACTGGTGGTGCCCACAGCAATGACGGGCCTTTTTTGCGCGCGCGCCTCGGCAATGGCGAGGGCAGTGGTTTCGGGAATTTCCACATATTCCCGATGCATGCGGTGGCTGCGAATGTCGGCGTTGCGCACTGGGCTAAAGGTGCCATACCCTACATATAGGGTCACTTCAGCCCATTGGAAGCCCCTTTCGGCCAATTTTTCCCGCAGAGGCGGCGTAAAGTGCAAGCCCGCCGTGGGCGCGGCCACAGAACCTGTCTTGTCCTGACGGGCATAGACGGTCTGGTAGCGGCTCAGATCATCCTCGGCATCGGGCCTTTTGATATAGGGCGGCAGGGGAATATGCCCGGTTGCCGCAAAGGCCGCCGCCAGATCCCCCTTCCAGGCCAGCCGCACACGGCGCTGCCCGAACGGGCCGGATTCCAGTACGGTCACGCTAATGCCCGCGCCAAAATCAAAGGATTCCCCTTCACGAATGCTGCCGCCGGAGCGCACAAGCCCTTCGGCCTCAGCGGAAAAGCCGCCGTTTTTGTCGGCCTTGGCCATCTCCACCACTAATGGCAGGGGCGTGAGCAACAAAAATTCCACCTTGCCGCCCGTGGAGCGCGTACCGAGAAGACGCGCCTGCAAAACACGGGAGTTGTTTGCTATCAACAATGCCCCTTCAGGCAGGCAGTCCGGCAAGTCGCTAAATTTTTCATGGCGCAAGTCCAGTGCGCCGGTACGCGGCATGACCAGCAGCCGCGAACCGCCCCGCTCGTCGGGGGGAAACTGGGCTATCTGTTCTTGCGGCAGGTCAAAACGGTAATTTTCCAGTAAAAAATCCGCTTCCTCAATATGCATGGCTTCCGAGCCTTGGTTATATGTTCCCGCCCTTTCCGGCCCTGCTGCTCTTGTCAGCGCAAGGCGTTGAGGCTAGGGTGACGTGATTGCTCCCCTCGGCATGACGAAGGGAGGGAAGGAGTATAGCCATGCGGCGGCCTCTTGTCATCCTTACGTTACTGTCACTTCTCGCTACCCTGCCGGGCTGCGCCTCTATTGGGCTGGAAAATCCTTTTTCCAATGACCCTCTGACTGGCGGCACGGACACTGCCACAAGCCTGCTGCTTGGCGTGCCCACGCCTGCGGGCATGCAGCGCTATGGCTCGCATGGCTTTCAGGACTTTGGCCCCGGCGGCGGACGCCAGGGATTGGAAGTTCTGCGCGGTCAGGTAGATACAGGATTTGCGGCGCAAATCATGTACTCCGGGCTGCAAGGCCAGGGCTGGCAATTACGCATGGCCCTGCGCAAGGGCGCGCGCGCCGTCTATGTTTATGACCGTGGCGCTACTATGGCTGTGCTGACCTTTGAAAGCCAGACCATGCTGACTGTACTGAATATCTGGGTTGCAGACCGCCTGCCCGACGGCGCGGCCCTGCCCATGCAGGACGCCGCCAACACGGGCAACAGCGGCACTGGCGGCGATTCCGGCGGCCTTGGCGGCTCAAGCGATTCCGGCGGCATGAACACCTCGCCGCAGGGCGGGCATTCCGGCCAGAACAGCGGTTCGTACGGCGGCGGCAGCAGCGGCAGCGGCGGCGGTCTACAGGAGCGAAGCCTATGAACGATCAGAAAAGCGGCCTGAAAACGCCCTTTGACCACAGCACCCGCTTTGAGCACAAACGGCTGCATCTCGGCGTGTGCGGCTCCGTGGCCTGCTACCGGGCTGCGGATCTTCTTCGGGCATGGCGCGGCATCGGCATCCACGTCTCGGCCACGCTCACGCCCGGCGCGCGGCGTTTTGTGACTCCCATGCTTTTTGAATCTCTGGGGGCGACACCTGTCTATGAAGACATGTTCACCCAGGGACAGGAAATTTTCGCCCATCTTGAACCGGGGCAGCACGCGCATGCAATGGTCGTGGCCCCTGCCTCGGCGGACGCGCTCTTTCGCCTTGCCCACGGCGCTGCGGACGACATGCTGGCCGCGCAGGCTCTGGCCTTTGACGGCCCCCTGGTTATCGCCCCGGCCATGAATCCGCGCATGTGGGCCAACCCCGCCACCCAGGCCAATGTGACCCTGCTGCGCGAACGGGGGGCCTGCATCGTTGCACCCGGTTGCGGCGGCACTGCCTGCGGCGACGAAGGCGAGGGCAGGCTTGCCCCCCTGCACGATATTTTTCTGGCCGCCCTGCGGGCGCTGACCCCGCAAGACATGGCTGGCAAGCGCGTTATGGTCACCCTTGGCCCCACGCGTGAGGCATGGGACGGCGTGCGCTTCTGGTCCAACCCATCCAGCGGCCTTATGGGCGCGGCACTGGCCGTCTGCGCATGGCTGCGCGGCGCTGAAGTGACGGCCATTTGCGGCCCCGGCGTGCGTACCCGCATGCCGCAGGGCATCGCCCGGCGCGACGTGGTCAGCGCCAGAGACATGTACGCGGTGGCCGCCAGCCTGTGGGCGCAGATGGATGTAGGCATGTTCACCGCTGCGGTGGCGGATTTTTCGCCCAAACCCATTGGCGGGCGCAAGTTTAAAAAGGCCGAGGCCCCGCAGGGGTTCAGCCTGGACTTCCAGCCCAACCCTGACATTTTGCAAAACCTTGCGGAAAAACGCGCGCCCGGCCAGAAAATTTTGGCCTTTGCGGCAGAAACCGCACCTGACATGCACGCCCTGCTGCCCCTGGCCCACGCCAAACTTGGCCGCAAAAAGGCCGATCTTCTGGCGGGCAACCTTGTTAACTGCGCAGACAGCGGCTTTTGTTCCCCCACCAACAGTATGGCTGTGGTGGACGCCAACGGGCGCGAAGAAATCTGGCCCAACCAGAGCAAGGCCGACGTGGCCTGGGAGTTGTGTTCGTGGCTTTTGCGTATGTAAATCCCCTGTCCGCCCTCTGGCAACGCCGCGGGTTATCCAACCTGCTTATGCCCGAAGGCTTTGACGCCTTTGCGGCGCCGCAGCCCGAGACATCTGCCCGCCCGCCAGTGCGCGGGGCCGCGGGAGGCACTTCAACAGCCTACGCTGGCAGGCAGGGCCCTCGTCCCGCGCCCTCCGGGCAAGCAGGCCCTTCCGGGCAAACAGGACAGGCAGGACAAGCGGCGAGACCACCGCACCGTTCAGCCGCACAATCTTCTCAAGGCACAGCCCGCACTGCGCCTGCTGGTGTTGCGCCCCGCGCAGAATCCGCCGCGCCGGAAACCACGTCTGACAGCCGCCAGTGGAAACCGTCACCGCCGCATGTCTGGCCCGCCCCCTGGCGGCAGCAACTGGAAAAAACCCGGCCCGGCCTGATCCTGTGGACGTATTGGAATCTCGGCCTTGACCTCAGCGACCCTCAGGCCGAAGGCCGTCTTGAGCGCAGGGGCTTTTTGCAAAAGCTGCTTCAGGATCTGGCGCACCCTGCCGGAACCCACACATTCTGGCCAGCTGGCCTGCCCGCCGCGCCGGAAGACCGCATGCCCGACCAGGAAGAAGGCCTTGTGCCCCATGCGGACGCCTTCTGGTCAGGAGCCTCACGCCTTGGCGCGCGCGGCGTAGTGGTTATGGGATCGGCAGCGGTTAAGGCTTTGGGGCTGCCCCCCGGCCTGCGCCCACTGCAACAGACCCGCTACAAGGGGCATATGGTGTGGGTGCTGTGGGATGTGGACTATATGCAGCGTGAAGATCAGCGCTATGCCTCCATGCTGGCTTTTTTACGGCAGGCCCTGCGACAGGTCGCCCGCTAACGTATTTCAGCCTTTCAAGGGCAAGGTGCGTGGCAGCAACTACAGCGGCCCCCTGCCCACTGGGCATGCCCAGAGCGAAAATCACGTTCTTTTGGAATGCCATGCGGCGATGCCAAATTTTTCAAAATGAATATTCTCCAATTTGACCAGGCGGTTTGGCTGCGGAGCTTCTGCCAGCGGGGAATCGTTGCGCCAGATATGGAGCATGGTAACTTCGAGCAAACTTAATGGCTTCAATCCTGCATGAGAGCTTTGCGCAACGCACCACAGCATGGGTTAGCCAAAAATTGCAATCTTGGCGGAATAACAATTTTGAAGCGCACAGCGTTTCAACGGTAAATTGCTTTCGTATATCGGGTCACGGCCACATAGGTGCAGACATGCCTGGTGCCGGGCACAGCCCGCGCCGATTTCAATGCAGGCTGTCGTCAATGTTTTTCAGGTTCGGAGGATTTTGTGTTTATTGCCATCGGCCTCATGTTTCTGGGCATTGCCGCGGGCTTTCTGCTGCGCGGCAAACCGCTGGCCACCCTGCTTACACGCTGCGTTTCCCCGGCCATTGTGCTGCTGCTTTTTGCCCTTGGCATTTCAGTGGGAGGTAACAGCACCCTTATGGCCGCCCTGCCGGAGCTGGGCGGCACAGCCATCGTGCTGACTCTTGCAGGCATAGCGGGGTCTCTTGTCTGCGTGCTCTGCATCCGCCGTTTTTTCCGCCAGCCGCCGGAACCCGCCGCCCTGATCCTGCTTTCTTCCGCCGCGTCTTCTGACGGCATGGCCTCGCCTGCCTCCGGTAACAAGGATGCCCGCTCATGAACGGCAGCCTCGTTATTATGGGCTTTTTTATTGCAGGACTGCTGCTGGCCCGCATCGGCTTTGTGCCGGACTATTTCATTGAGCATGACATGACGCTCTATGTGCTGTGGCTGCTTATGCTTCTTGTGGGCATTTCAATGGGGTCGGACAGACGGCTTGGCGAGATGCTGCGCACCCTGCGGCCCCGCGTGCTGCTGCTTCCCCTTGCCACTACGGTGGGCACCTTTGCGGGAACAGCCCTGGTCAGCCTTTTTCTTGTATACAGCGCAGCCGAATGCATGGCCGTGGGCGCGGGCTTTGCCTATTATTCACTCTCGTCCATCTTCATCACGCAGTACAAAGGGCCGGAACTGGGCACCATTGCCCTTCTTAGCAATATCAGCCGCGAACTGATAACGCTGCTTTTCACGCCCCTTTTGGTGCGTTTTATCGGCCCAACGGCGGCCATCAGTTGCGGCGGGGCTTCCACAATGGACACAACCCTGCCCGTCATTACACGCTATGCCGGAAACCAATGGATATTTATCGCCATTGTACATGCGCTTGTGCTGGACTTCAGCGTGCCCTTCTGGGTGACTTTCTTTTGCGGCATTTGAGATAATTTCAGCCTGGAACTACGCTGACGGCGGCAAGAACTGACGCCTGTCACAAGCACAATGTGACGCGCTGCCTTGCCAGAATGGAAAAAAACTATAACTATATAAGCGGAGCCAGAACACTGCCCCCGGAGGATATGGATCATGGCCCGAATGCGCTCAGCCAAACAAAAACTGAAGGATTGCATTAATAGTCCAGAATGGCGCACCCATCTGGATGAAATAGCACAAGGCGGCCTTGAAAACGTAGGACCGCTGTTTTCATTCCTGCTGCTTGGCCCTCAGACCATGCACAGGGCAGCCGTGGCGCTGGGGCAGGTGACAGCCCGCCTTGCCAAAAGCCAGCCAGAAGCGGCCAAAAACATCGTTCGCCGCCTCATGTGGCACCTCAATGAAGAATCCGGCAATATCGGCTGGGGCATCCCGGACGCCTTTGGCGAAATTCTGGCAGCCAGCGAGCCTCTTGCCAAAGATTTTCACCGCATCCTCATTTCCTACATTATTGACCTCGGCCACGACGACAATTTTTGCGACCACGCCATCCTGCGCCGCTCCTGCTACTGGGCCATCGGACGTCTTGCGCAAGACCGCCCGCAACTGTGCCTTGGCGCGCGTAAATGGCTGATTCACGGTCTGGAAGATGAGGATATCATCTGCCGGGGCATGTCTGCCTGGGCTTTGAGCCAGTTGCCACCCGACCTTATGGACGCCCCTGCCCTGCGCCGCCTGGCTGAAGCTGAACACGACGAAACCTGCGAGCTTTTTGACGGCAATGATATTTATGAAAAGAGTGTCAGCCAGATCGCCCGCGAGGCTCTGGAAAAACTTGCGGGCTGAGGCCTCCGCAGTTCGCCTTTTCAACCCGGCGCAACGCCAAGCACACCAACCGGGCTGAAAGCAGGCTGCCCCTCAGCCCCGCTCTCGACACTGCTGTCACAATATGAATTTCCATATGATTTCAGGGAGAACTAACCTGTTATGCCGAGAGTGTGCCCTGATGGCACTCAAACGGAATAAGTTGAAATACCTGGGAAGGCGCTCGAGACGCCACTGTCGAGCATTTTCATATTTACCCAGCAGCACAACGGCGTAATGATTTCGCGCCATAACCATTGCTATGCCGCCTAATTTTCTGCCTTGTTCGCCAAACGGAAATATATGGATAAAATTTATAAAAATTGAGAGCTGAAAGAATTGTACCAGCTGCCGTACCAGCACTTTTGCGGGTACGGCTGAACCTTGGCAGATGGGGCTGATTGATTGCCTGACCATAACAAGTCATCCTTACTTTCAAGAATGACTTTTGCTCCAGCAGAAGAGAAGCCACTTTGGTTGAACTCTACGACAACCCGCTTCGCATGGCCGTTTGCGTTCTGATTTTTTCCAAAAAAAATTCTGAACCCTTGGAAAATACCTGATATTTCTTCCAGACCAGGTTTACCTGTGATTGTAGCGCGGGCTTAAACGGCCGAAAGCACAAACTACTTTCATCCGCTGTATTGACAATATTATCCAGGCACAAAGCATAGCCCAATCCCGCCTCAACCAATAATGAAGCGTTGAAGAGCAGATTGTATGAACTGACAATGTTCAATTTTCCGTAATCCGCTTTCAGCCAACTCGACAACTGCCCCCCCTCCAACGCTTGCCGTGAACAGATGAGCGGCATGTCCCGCAAGTCTTCCGCCTGAACCGCTTCCAGAACCGCCAACGGGCTGTCGCTGCGCATAAGCACGCCCCAAACATCCATGACTGGCAGACGAAGATAGTCATACTTGGACACATCATACGGTTCAATGAGCACTCCGAAGTCAACTAGGCCTTTATCAAGGCGCTCCATTACGTCTTCCGCATTACCGCTGAACAGGTGAAAGCGGATATCCGGATACCGGCCCGCCAAGCTCCTGATGGATTGCGCCAGCGTCCGGAAGGAATGTGTCTCTCCAGCCCCGATACGAATTGTGCCGGATACCTTTTCATCCGCCAGAGTCAGTTCTTCCTCGGTCTTATTGACCAAATCGACAATCTGCTCGGCTCTTTTACGCAGAAGTATGCCCTGTTCCGTGAGCGTAATCTTCCTGTTTCCTCTCTGAAACAGCTTGGCACCCAATTCATCTTCCAGTTCCATAATCTGGCGGGAAAGACTCGGCTGGGAAATGTGCAACTGCTTGGCCGCGCCGGAAATACTCTGCTCACGGGCTACCGCAAGAAAAGAGCGTAATATTCGCAACTCCATTTTTCTACTCCTGACCGGAATTTACCCATGCATACAGGCTATGTCAAAATATTTGATATTGATATTTTACATGGAAGATAATCAACCATACATTTGCACAAAAGAAGGAAATGTCATGAGCGCTAATGTCAAATTACCCATGACCTTGCTGTTGAGTCTTGTGTTTATTGTGCTTTTTAGCGGTAGCAACGTGGCTATGGGTAGGGAGATGTCGGAAACGCTGCCGGCAAAAATACGCATAACCGACCACGACGGGGAAGCCGTAATTATTCTTTATGACACCCCCGTAAGCAGGGATTTCATTTCTCTGCTCCCTCTGTCGATGGCGTTTCGCGATTATGCCGGAGAGGAAAAAATAGCGGATATTCCGCGCAAACTGAAAACAAGCGGCGGGGCAGTCCTCAACGATATTCAGGGTGATTTTGCCTACTATGCCCCGTGGGGAAATCTGGCTGTTTTTTATAAGGGGTTCGGTAAAGCCAATGGCTTGTACATCTTGGGCCGGATCGAATCCGGCAAGAACTGGCTGGCGGCCCTGACGGGAAATTTTGCGGCACGGATTGAAATCATTGAGTAAGCATAAATCACTATAAAACCGGGCAAGAAAGAACATGAACTTGGAACAATTGCTGCAACATCTTGATAGCGGATTGCCGCTTCATCCGGGCACAGACATTTTCACATGCATGACTGGCCACAGTCAGGCAGCTTTGCGTATCACGGCAAAGCTGAACGCGTCCTACCACACGCCGGAAGAGATCAGGGAACTGATGTCAGAACTGACCGGAAGGCCAGTTGACGAGTCGTTCAGGCTGTTTCCGCCTTTTTATACCGACTTCGGTAAAAACATGCGCATCGGCAAGAGCGTGTTTATCAACGCCTGCTGCTGCTTCCAGGATCAAGGCGGAATCAGCATAGGTGACGGCGCGTTCATCGGCCACCGGGTCGTGCTGGCCACACTTGATCACGGTTTCCTGCCTGAAAAACGCGGTTCAAACTACCCGGCCCCGATACGCATTGGTGAAAATGTCTGGATAGGCTCCGGCGCGACCATCCTGCAAGGCGTGAGCATTGGTGACAATGCTGTTGTTGCTGCGGGGGCGGTGGTTACAAAAAATGTGGAGTCAGGCACCATCGTCGGCGGCGTTCCGGCAAAATGCATCAAAAAGGTGGATGAAGCCTGGAAACAGCAAATCAAGGAGCAATAGTATGAAAAGAAACATACTCTACGGCCTGTTGGCCCTTATTATGGGGATAAGCATCATGAGCACACAATCTTTCGCCCAGGTGAAACCGGCGGATGCCGACAATTTTTACCAAAGCAACAATGTCACTGTGGAAAAGGTAACATTTCCAAATCAATACGCTATGAAAATCGCTGGGAACCTTTATTTGCCCAAGGATATGGGCCAGTCTGAAAGATACCCCGCAATCATAGTCAGTCACCCGATGGGCGCGGTCAAGGAACAAAGCGCCAACCTGTACGCTATCAAAATGGCTGAACGAGGATTTGTCACTCTCGCAGTGGACATGGCCTTTTGGGGCGAAAGCGAGGGTCAGCCGCGCAACGCGGTTGCGCCGGAAACATACTCCGAAACGTTCAGCGCCGCTGTCGATTACCTCGGCACCCATACTTTTGTGGACAGGAATCGCATCGGAGCCATCGGCATCTGCGGCAGCGGCAGTTTTGCCATCAGCGCGGCCAAGATAGACCCGCGCATGAAAGCCGTCGCCACCATCAGCATGTATGACATGGGCGCGGCCAACCGCCATGCCCTTGGCAACTCTTTGTCCTTGGAACAAAGAAAACAAATTATTGCCGAAGCCGCCGCGCAGCGTTGGGTTGAGTTTGAGGGCGGCGCGACCAGATATACCAGCGGGACGGTGCATGAAATCAACAAAAACTCGCACCCAATCGAAATCGAGTTTTACGAATTCTACCGCACTCCCAGAGGCGAATTCACGCCCAAAGGTCAAACCAGCGAAACCACGACCCATCCGACATTGAGCAGCAACACCAAATTCATGAATTTTTACCCGTTCAACGACATTGAGACGATTTCGCCCCGCGCTCTGCTGTTCATCACGGGCGATCAGGCGCACTCTAGGGAGTTCAGTGAAGACGCCTACAGGCGGGCCGCGGAACCCAAGGAGTTGTATTACGTCAAAGGGGCTGGTCATGTTGATTTGTACGACAGGGTGAGCCTGATTCCTTTTGACAAGCTGACCGCATTTTTCACACAAAATCTGAAATAACCTGTCCGGGAGCGATGGGAGAGGTTTCCTTCCACCGCAGGGCAGCGAGAAACACTATGCGAACACTGAAAACAGTTTTGATGGCGGCACTCATTTTTTTATTGAGTGCGCCGGTACATGCGGCTGAGTTGACGCAAAAGCATTTCCCCGAACCACAGACAGTCACCCCTGAAATGATGGAGATGATCAGCGGCGAACCTTTTCCGTTTTGGAATCTGCATCCTCAAAACGCTGCTGAATGGAAAGCCTTCGTGCAAAAGGTGGCGGAGGCTAGCGAGGCGGCTCTCCCGAAGTTGCGGGAGCGGATGAACGTCACGGTTGTGCCGGGAACAGTTGCGGGCGTAGCAGTTTTTACCGTCACACCGCGCAATCTCCGTTCCGAAAATGCCGGACGGATTCTACTGCATTTTCACGGGGGCGGCTATGTGCTCAATCCCGGTG
This sequence comes from Pseudomonadota bacterium, assembly GCA_023386035.1. Lineage (GTDB taxonomy): Bacteria > Desulfobacterota > Desulfovibrionia > Desulfovibrionales > Desulfovibrionaceae > Desulfovibrio. The sequence continues at coordinate 35,990 of JAEWKM010000043.1, read as the reverse complement.
AAGCCGGAACCCAGGAAGCCATCCTTATGGCGGGGATAGGCGGTTTCACGGTGCTTTCCGTAGACTACAGAATGGCGCCCGAGTTTCCCTATCCGGCAGCTATGGACGATGCCGTTGCCGTGTACCGCGAACTGTTGAAAACCGTCCCCGCTTCCAGAATTGGCGTGTTCGGCACATCCACCGGCGGTGGAATGATCTTGGCGTTGCCCCTGCGGGCACGGGCCGAAGGGCTTCCATTTCCTGCGGCTCTCGCCCCAGGAACACCGTGGACGGATTTGACAAAAACCGGCGACAGCTACTTTGTCAATGAAGGTGTGGACAACATCCTCGTCAGCTATGATGGCTGGTTGGGCGAAGCTGCGAAACTATACGCCGGGGAGCATGACCTCAAAGACCCGATGCTCTCGCCCGTCTACGGCGATGTGACCAGCTTTCCCCCAACACTGCTTACGACCGGAACCCGCGATCTTTTTTTAAGCAATACCGTCCGCATGCATCTCAAGTTACGGCAATCAGGTGCTGATGCCGATTTAATTGTATTCGAAGGTATGTCACATGCACACTATCATATGAACCCGGACGCACCGGAAACGCACTTTCACTTTAATGAGCTTGCAAATTTTTTTAACAGACATCTCCAATAATGAAATAACATGAGATAGATATTGTTGCTTTTTCCAGACGTCACAATAAATATGAATTGCACTCGGCTTAATTCTATATCGCCCAAGCTGCTGCGCACAGCGAGGCCAATATCAGCATACCACATGGCGTATGTGTCAGATGCCTCTTGTGTACAGCGTCCCAGAGAGCCAGGACTGGCCTGCGTCTCCTTGGGTGAACCAATGCCATCGTCTTATGGAGTAGCGGCGATAGAATCAGCAAAATAGTATGATCCATATACGGACTGCTCCAACCTCCAAGGGGCTTGGAAATGGCAAAACGGAGATATGATCATGTGGCGTGTGACTCTTGTATGCCGCCGTCCGAAGGCTTTTGTATTTTCCCGTTTCCTTGCTTGCGCTTGACGAATGTCCCTGTCAATTTCATAAGTTACCTCCAGCGATAAAATCTTCATGATTTCAGCTATATTCCGGCGATATGAAGGCCAAAACCGCACCAGCAACGTATCAGCAACGGGCACGCATCCTGGTGGGTTTCGCTGGATGCATACCCGGCCAAATTCCGGTAATATTCTGATTCAACAGGACAAATGCGCTATAAAAGACTGATTGAAATTAAAAATAACATTCTGCGCAGAGCATTCTCACGGCCAATCTGCTTCGTCACTGCCGCTCAAGCAGCAGCCAGCGCTGGCTTGCTCATAAAAAACAGGGTGGCCCAAGGCAAAGCCCTTGAACCACCCCGCCAATGCCGACACTCGCAGCAATGTGCAAATCTTTTTGTTTTATTTAAGTATGTTATTGATGTTACGCACAAATATTTCTTCTTTTACGCACACCCCGTAAAGAGGTTGAATGCACAGAAGCCATTGCGCATCAAGGCTTGGCCACTGCCAATGATTCACTCGACCGCCGGGTGTAGCGTTACCCCAGTTCATAGGCGCTCAGCGGCGCGCCCATGGCCCGCCCATGCCAGGCGAGGCTGGCGGAAGCTTCCAACGCGGAACCAGCAATAATCATGAGCGGTATAAGATGCTCTTCGCGCGGATGCGCAAACCGGGCTTCAGGGGCCTGCGCCCAATGGGCCAGCCTTTCTTCTCTTTCGGCTGGGCTTGAGTGACACACGGTTTCCGTCAGCCATGCGTCAAACGCATCCGCCCCAGGTATGGGTTCATTGCTGCCATAGCGGAAGGCACGCATGTTGTGGAAGCTCATGCCGCTGCCCACAAAAAGCACGCCCTCATCCCGCAGGGGAGCCAGAGCCCGCCCGAGCGCCAGATGCTCCCTGGGGTCAAGCCCGCGCTTGAGCGAAATCTGCGCTACTGGCATGTCTGCCTGTGGAAAGGCCAACAGCCCCGGCACAAAGACGCCGTGATCGTAATCCCGAGTGCTGTCTTCGGCCAGCTTCAAGCCAGCGCCGGATGTCAGCTGCCGCACGCGCTCCTTCAAGTCTGCCGCAGGCGCAGGCCAGTGCAGATCATAGGTATGCGGAGGAAAGTCATAGTAGTCATAGTATAAACCCGGCTTGGGCGTGGTCAGCAGGGTAAACTCCGGCTCTTCCCAGTGCGCGGAAAAAAACAGCACGGCACGCGGTTTTTCAGGCAGGGCTGCCGCATAGGAACCCAGCCAAGTTCCCAGAGCGTCCCACGTGTCCGGGGGATTCCAGTCCATAAAAAAGCAGGGGCCGCCGCCGTGAGGGATATAATATGCGGGAATTTTCGACATGATTTTTCCTTCTTTTATGACTGCTCCACAAGAGCCATTCACACAGGGAATAGTCACTTTCGATGTTTGGGAAACGCCACCGCAGTTTCAAAACTAGAGCAGATTAACTTTGAAAGCTGTTCATTTCAAAATTGTCATTCTGCCCTAAAATGCGATTTTCAAAGGTAAAATGCTCTCAACACCGCCGAGTGATGTCATACACCTGTTCAATACAGTAAGTCATGTTGGGCAATACGCCAGAGCCCATGCCGCTTTCTGCTTGCCGATACGACGCCCTGGCCTGATCATAGCGCCCTAACCACCTGCATAAGCAGAAAATGTTTCAAAAAACAACTCTTCCCTTGAAATTCACAGCCCTACGAGTATATTGGCTGTCTGCATTGCTCCATCAGAAATCCGATCAAAGCAATCCGCAAATCCCCCACGGAAGGTTTCATGCGTACGAGTTACAGCCTTAAGACGCGCTTTATTGCTACGTTCGTTGTTCTTGTAGTGATTTCCTGTCTTGTACTCAGCCTGGCCATTGGGCGTCAGGCCAGCGAACAGGCTGAAAGCAGAATAGGCGTGCAACTGACAGATCAGGCCCGGTACCTCTCAAGAACTCTCGACAGATCCATGTGGTTCTGGAGTCAGGAGATACAGCTGCTGCGCGCCGTGCTCAGTCAGGATAACGACCATTCCCCTGCCAGAATCTCCGCCTTGCTGAACTCTCTCAAGCAGACCATGCCCACGTTCTCCTGGATAGGGCTTACCGACACCGAAGGCACGGTGCTGGCCGCCACGGACAGTCTGCTGGTGGGCAATAATATTTCGCAGCGCCCGGTTTTCCAAGAAGGCATCAAGGGATTTTTCATCGGTGATGTGCACGATGCCGTATTGCTTTCCAAGCATCTGCCCAATCCCGATGGCGAACCCATGAAGTTTGTGGATGTCAGCATGCGGGTGCGCAACGCCTCTGGTCAGGTCACCGGAGTGCTTGCGGCCCATTTAAGCTGGACCTGGGCCAAAAATATACGGCAATTCATCTTGCAGGACGCGGCTGTCAGCTCGGATACAGAGCTTTTTGTCGTGGCCCGCGACGGCACCATACTTCTGGGCAACGAGCATTTCATCGGCAACAGCCTGAGCCTGCCAATGCTTGAAGACAAGCAAAGCGCCGTGCCGTATTGGGATATTCAGGTATGGCCCGATGGCCGCGCATACCTTACGGCTGTGGCTCACGGCACGGGATTTAAAGAATACTCGGGGCTTGGCTGGTCCGTGGTAGCCCGGCAGCCGCTAGGAACTGCCTATGCGCCTGTGCATGCCATCATTGTACGCATTGTGCTGTCCTGCCTTGTGTTGTCCTTTGTTTTCGCCGGGGCCGCGTGGAAGGTGGCGGAAAAAATTATTGAGCCTCTCAAAAGTCTTACCAAAGCAGCTTACAGCATGAGCCGGGGTGAACCGGCCAGCATGCCCCAGAATACGTCCATACGCGAAATTGACGTGCTTTCTCAGGCCCTGGATACCCTGGTGGATAACCTGACCAAGAGCGAGGACGACAAAAACCGCTTCGAAAACACGGCCACAAGAGATCAGCTCACGGGGATGCTCAATCGGCATGGTCTGGAATCACGGCTGGCATCCATTTTACCCCGCCTGCGGGAAAACGGCGGCCATGCCGATATCTTGTATATGGATCTGGACGGCTTCAAACCTGTCAATGATGAGCATGGGCACCGCATTGGCGACCTGGTGCTCATTGAAGTGGCGCGGCGCATGGCCGCAAGCCTGCGGGCCAATGACATGCTGGTGCGTATTGGCGGCGACGAATTTGTGGCTGTGCTGGAAAGCAGTGCGACGGGTTCTCTGGATATGGCTCAACTGGGGCAGCGCATTATCTGCACCGTCGGGGAACCCATACATATTGAAGGGCAAACACTGTGTGTGGGCCTGAGCATGGGGCACAGCCGCTGGCAGCCGGACGAACAAAGCTTTGAGGATGCTCTGGAGCAGGCAGACAAGGCTCTCTATACCGCAAAAAAATGCGGCAAGGACAGGATGGAGTTCTCTCACGCATGCAGCAACGAGGCACATTGGCCTTGAACCATAAAGCCTTTTGCTGTGCCTCGGCTGCCCGGAGTAAAGGTGTAATGGCGTAAGCATTATTTATTAGCTGCGTAAACGCCACAACAAACGCGCCGGAAACGTGAATATACACATTCTCAACATCACGCTGCTCCAACGAGCGTAGCGCATGAAAAAACTGTAGCCGCCACTTAAGCAGAGCAACTTTGAAATATATTGCATTTCACAGTTGTCATTCTGCCGAAACTGCGATCTTCGGCAGAATCCACGTTGCGGCGCACGGCACTCTTGTACAGCGCTGGGGGCACGCACGTTCCGCAAAGCCCAAAAATCAGAAACGCCAGAGCCAGCATGTACCGGCTCTGGCGTTTCTTTACAAAACTGCGTTCAAGGGGCGGTTCAGCCAATGGGCTTGTGACTCACCACGCCCTGTTCCTCAAGCTGACGCATAACGGCGCTGCACCGGAAAATATCCGCGCCAACGGCTTCGGCTTCGTCCAGCAAGGTCATTGTGCCGTCGGCATAAGCCAACAGGTCCATCATGAGATCCACCTGCTCGGTGCAGGAATATCTGGTGCTCAAGGTGGGGTAAAGGCCGCGCCTGCCCAGTTGCGGTTCGCACAAAACCCGGCACTGGAATGTGGCGTTTTCTTCCAGCGCCTCAAGAATCTTGCGCATTATTTCAAAGCCGCCCTGAAGGCCTTTTTCCGTAACCAGCGAGCAGTCGTCCAGCGACGTGTGGTACTCTGGAAAAACGTGATATTTCGTGCGCATGACGCTGCACAAGGGCAGATCAATCCCCGGAGCGCAATACTGCCGCTCGTCGCTGCCCCTGTCGTGGTAAGTGTAGCTTACAAAGTCCGGGGCAAAATGCCGCAGCACATGCAGAGCCACCCTGTCTGCCAGGGTATCGCCTTTGCGGCTTGGCAGGTAGGAGTAGGCGCGGTCATCACCCAGGCATGTCAGGTTAAACCCGGCAATCACACGCTCGCGCAATTGCTGGTAGTTCCTGCTGAGATAGGTGATGGAACCGATGGTTTCGGGCACAAAAACAATGCGGTAGGTATAGTGGCGCGGGGCCGCCAGCAGCCAGCGGGCCAGAGCTGTTGCCACAACAGGGCCAGAAAGCTCGTTATTGGCCATTGAAGGGTGGCACACATAGGTGGAGAGAAAAACTTCCTTATCGCTTTTTCCAGGCAGCACCAGTTCGCCATAGGTAAGATGCCCGGGCGCGAGCGTGGACTTGATAACCGCGTGGTACATGCCGGGTCTGAGCTTTTGACGCACACTGTGCTTGAGGCAGAAGCCCCAACGCCGGGCATAGTAGGACGTCACATAAGGAATGGCCTCGGGCAGGTCTGGCCGGGAATGCAGGTGTTCCTGCAATTCTTCCAGAGGCAGCATGAGGTCCACAGGCTCTGAATAGCCCACCACATGTAAATTGCTGTAAGAAAAATCGGCTATAACTTCGCCGTCGGGGCCGGTCAGCCTTGCCTCGGTGATATTCCACTCGTCTGGCACGGTCCAGTCGAAGACCTGGCTGCCCGAGGGAACTTCATGTATTTGCAAGTCCGGCATCTCTTCCTTGATTATGGAAAGAGTCTGTCGAACGCCGTTGCCTGTGATACTGCGGCAAATGGGAAAAAGCCGCTGAAGAAAGCTGTGCAGATTTGGCATGGGAAGAGCCTTGCGCGCCTGTTGTCCGCCCGGGGGTGCGCGGACGTAAAAGTATGGTAAAAAGATCAGCCGCCCTGTTTGGGCCGTACTGGCTATGAAATAACGGCATCTTCCCTCCTGCACAGATGGCGACCCCGCAGATCGCCTCAACGCGCGGCGTTGGCCCCCGTTCGGAACCCTCTCGCCGCTCTCCCCTTGTTGCCTCACCCGGTCACACCCGGGTCCGCTAGTATTGAAAATAGCGGATATTCGATCCTGTTCATATTTCATGGCTGGCAGGTCAACCGCCAAGCCGGGCATCGCCCCGGCTCACGGGGCTATACGGGCCATACGGAAGCAAAAAGACCGCCGATTGTCCAGCACTGTTTGCAGCATTAAGCCCGGCAAAAAAATAACTTATTGTAACTAGCTTTCCGAATTAGCAATTTTTTTACGTATTTTCTGGCTAACACTCCGGCATGGCGGGATAAAGCACGCCTCGCAGCACGTCGTATACGCAAAGGTATACGCGTTGACACGACTGCAAAAGCAGCCTAAAAAATATGAAAAATTATTTAATGAGGATTTTTATGCACACATTTTTGGATTCGGTTCTTTATGCATAGCAGGAGCTATTGCATATCAACCTAAATTCTTAGGCAATAGCTCCTGCTCGATCCTGATATACAATTGGGAGGAGCATAATGAGCTATAAAAATGCAGGCGATGTATTCCCGCACAAACTACTGTGCGAAATTCAAGAATATATTAATGGTGAATATATATACATTCCACGGCAAACTCTAAAAAAGTTGCCCTGGGGTGCCTTGTCAGGAGCAAAAAAAACGCTTCAGGACAGAAACAGGGAAATTGTAGCCAGAAAAAATAATGGCTGCCCTGTTGCAGAACTGGCAAAGCAGTACTTTCTGTCGACAAAAACCATTTACAAGATCATCAGCGCCGCCAAAAACGGCTGATTGCATGCGCCCCGGTCCCCGGGGCGCTTTTTCTTTTCTGAAACAAAAAGGAGGATGCGCCTCTGGCCCACACCGCGTAACATCGCGAGAAATACCGTTTCAAGGATAAATAAATATGAGCACCCCCTTTACTGACAAGTTCGATATGGACTTTCTTCTCGACACGATGATGGGTCCCAACGCCATGCGCATCGCAGAAGAGCTGGCATCATATCTTCCCCTTTACCCCGGAATGCGCGTACTTGATCTGGGCTGCGGCATGGGCATTTCTTCCATACTGCTTGCAGAAAAATACGGTGTGACAGTTTTTGCCGCCGACCTCTGGATTACTCCGACAGAAAACGCGGCACGCTTTGCACGTCTGGGCCTGAAGGACAAAATCATTCCCCTGTCTGTGGACGCAAGCGAAGAACTTCCCTTTGCGCACGAGTACTTTGATATGATTATCAGCGTGGATGCATACCACTACTTCGGGGCAAACACGGCTGCGCTTCCGCGTATTCTTCAGTACCTCAAGACAGGCGGCGCTATAGCCATTGCGATGCCGGGCCTGAAGCAAGATTTTTACGAAGATCAGGTGCCGCAGGAGCTTCAGCCCTACTGGCAGAAAGGGATGCATTTCCATTCCTGCAACTGGTGGCGCGAACTTTGGCAGCAGGATTCGGGAGTGGAGATTACTGAATGCAGGGAAATGGACTGTTGCCGTCAGGCATGGGCGGACTGGCTGCGAAGCTCCAACCCACATGCCCGGCATGACGTTCACATGCTGCGCGACGAAGGCGGTAAGCATTTCAACTTTGTGCAGATTATGGGCCGAAAAATCTAAGCGCCGCTAGTTCTGCATAGCAGCATTTCAAAGCACGCGCTTTTGCGAAAGCACATTTACGGCAGCATGTGTTCAGGCCTGCTGCGGGCGTATCGGCCTGCCTCCTACCGCACCGCACCTTGATTATTTCACGGCCAGGGCACGCTGCGTGGGTTTCGCATGAAAATGCCCCTCAGTGTGGCGCACCAATACACATAGCGTGTCACGCTGTGTCCACAGCCACAAAAAGACTCTCCATACCTTGGTATGGAGAGTCTTTTGATGTGCGCGAAACGGGCTACCCGTTAGTTCAGCTCAATATTCCGGCTATTGGCCTAGCTTTGAACCTGCTGGCCCCAGACAGTGGTGATAAGCTCGTGCAGCCTTACGGAAAGGGCCTTGAGGTCAGGCTTGGTATACTGGGCGTCGGCCCCGACCAGAGCACATTTTTTGGCAAGGCTGTCATTGATCATTGAAGAAAAAATGGCTACGGGCAATTTTCTGAGTATGGGGTCTTCCTTGATGCGCTTGCACAAGGCAAGCCCGTCCATTGCGGGCATTTCGATGTCCGTAATGACCCCTTGCAGAAAGTCCGATACAGGCCGGTTTTCAGCTTCGCAACGGTCACGCACGGTTTGCAGGTAATCCCAGGCTTCCTGCCCGTTGACGCGCTGTTCAACCTTGAAGCGGCCTTCCTTGTTGAGCAGTTCCAGCAGCAGACTGCGTATGCTGCTGGAGTCGTCCACATGCAGAATTTTGTAGGTCTTGCCGTCTGAAGCGTCCATGTCTGACGTGTCAAAGCGCAGGGCCATCGCCGGGTGCAGTTCGGCAACAATGGCTTCAAGATCCAGCAGAAAAATAACACGCTCTTCAAGACGCACCACACCAGTGACGGAGCTGCGGCTCATGTTCTGCAAGAACTGCCCTGGGGCTTCCACATCTGTCCAGCTCAACCTGTAGATGCGGTTGACGCCGGACACCAGAAATCCCGTACAGACGCCGTTGAACTCTGTAACAATAACCTTGGCGTCTTCATTGGTGATGGGGGCGCTGCCCAGAAAACGGGCCATATCAATAAGCGGCACGATACGGCCATTGCGGTGCAAAAACGCGCCCAGCAGGGCTTTGTGACGCATCTCCGGCATGGCCGTCACGGGTTGGCGACGACCGATTTCAACCACCTTGGCCACGTTGAGGCCATAGTGGGCCTCATAGCCGTCCTGGTTGACGTAGAACTCAACTATTTCGAGTTCATTGGTGCCGGTTTCGAGCAAAATATTGGTCTGCGCCATGAAAATACTCCATTAAACAAACTGGACTACGATAATGTGCCGCATGTGGGAACTGCAACCCCTGAAACGCTCGCTTCTCTGTCCAACTTATCGGCCAGAACAAATAAGTATTTAGCTCTAAAAATAAAAATATCGTTTTTCCGCGCCTGTTTTACAGGCAACTCAATCCTAACCTGCCCGAAAACCTGCTGCCGTGTGCGCTATCTGCCTTCGTTATGACCACAACGTAAGCGAAAAAGCCAGCACAGACCGCAGAGGCCGCCTTGCCGTTGCCTCACGGGGACGGGCAAAAGCGGCCCCTGGCAGGCCCTTGGCAGATTTAGGCAGGCTGCGTCATATCGGTGAACAGCCTGGTGGACATATACCTTTCGCCAGTATCGCAGGCAAAGGTGACGATATTCTTTCCTTGCATTTCCGGGCGAGCCGCAACCTTGAGAGCTGCCGCCACGTTGGCCCCGGTGGATATGCCTGTCACAATGCCGCTGCGCATAAGCTGGCGGGCCGTGACCAGAGCTTCTTCAGCGTCAGCCAGCAGAATTTCGTCCAGCAGCGCACGGTCAAGAATGGCGGGGATAAATCCGGCTCCGATGCCCTGAATAAGGTGCGGCGAAGCCTTGCCGCCAGAAATCACGGGAGAAGCGGCGGGTTCCACGGCAATAACCTTGAAGCCGGGGATGCGTTCTTTCAAAAAGCGGCCAGCACCCGTAATGGATGACCCAGAGCCTACGCCCGCCACGAGCACATCCATTTTGCCAACGCTGTCGCTGTAAATTTCAGGCCCGGTGGTTTTGTAGTGCGCCTGCACGGCTTCAGGATTGGTGAACTGGCCGGGGATGAATCCGCCCTGCTCTTCGGCAATGCGGCGGGCTTCTTCAACGGCTCCAGTCATTCCCTTGGCTGCCGGGGTAAGCACCAGTTCGGCGCCGAGCCCCTTGAGCAGATTGCGCCGCTCAATGCTCATAGATTCCGGCATGGCAAGCACGCAGCGCAGGCCGCGAACGGCTGAAACCAGGGCAATACCAATGCCCATGTTGCCGCTGGTGCCTTCAACAACAAGGCCGCCCGGCTCAAGTTCGCCCCACTGAAGAGCATTTTCGATAAGATGAAAAGCCACACGGTCCTTGATGGAGCCGCCGGGGTTACGGTTCTCAAGTTTGAGCCAGACCGTGCCGGGCAGTTCCTGTGAAAGATCAAGCCGCAGCAGGGGAGTATTGCCAATTGCCTGAAGAATGTTGGTCAGCATGGCGAGAAAACCTCATATTGTCGTAGGGAAATTCCCGAAAATCCTGTGGGATGGGCAGGTGAAGCTTTACAACAGACGCGTTTTGCTTAACAGTCAGGGCTAGAGAATAAAGGAAAGTGCATCCATTGGCAAACTTTCCTACAGGTTCATGCCGGGCCAACTCCCGGCGCGCAACAGCCTTGCGCCGCACAGACGGCTCAGCATAACGACGGAGGACACCATGAAATTTCTCAAATCCGCAGCTCTTGTCTTCGCTCTTGTTCTTTGCCTTTCCGCCAGTCTGGCTCAGGCCAAGGCCGATACAGTGGCTCTGTATACCGAAGCCGTCATGACAGGCGACATCCCTGCCCTTGAAACCCTGCTGGCTCCCAACTACTGGCACATCGGCGCTAACGGGCATATCGAGGACAAGGAACACTTTATCCAGTCCATCAAAAACAAGGAACTGGTGGTTGACCGCCTGACTATCATCAATGTGCGCACCACTATGATTGGCGGGGCTACGCTGCTGACGGGCAACGGTTACTTCAAGGGCACCGCTGTGCCTGCCCTGCCAGAAGGCCTTATGCGCTTTACCCTGGTGGTCGTGAAAAACCAGAACCGTGAACAGGTAGTGCTGTTCCAGGCTACGCCCGTTGTTGCCAGCACTGATTGCAAGGACGGCAACTGCAAGATCCAGTAGCCGCCAAGCGACATTACAATACTGCCAAAGCCCCGTCATCGACGGGGCTTTTTGCTTGGAGCAACCTGCGGATGGAATGAATCAATTGTTCTGCAAGGATTTGCGTACAATTCCTGCCACGAAACAGGCGCAGGCGAGCAATGCTCACCGTAACATGTGCATTTCATATGCAATTCGCCGCAATGACAAACCCGATTGCGCGGGTTTGCCCCGTCATTTTACTTCTGGTTGAAGTGGTGGAGAAATATAGCAATCCCGTTTACGATAGCGGTCAGAGTTCCCGCAGGCCCAAAGCCGCAATCCCGCCGGGGCCGTGACAACAAAAGCAATCCGGCATTTCACCAGAACGGCCTGCAAATACCGACATAGCCCGGCAACAGCATATCAGCGCAGAAATATATCTTCCCCAGACCGAAACACGCCCAATTTCTGAACAGCAGCACAATTCGCAGGCAAGTACCGTTCACGAGCAGACTTCATTGCCCAATTTACCTGCACCAACAGGCCCGTCGTAACAACCTGATGCCCAAAACCTCCAGACCGGCAGGATAGACCATGCATATACTTATTCTGGGTTCCACAGGTTTTATCGGTTCACAAATTACATCCCATCTTTTGCAGCAAGGGCACACCATCCGCGCCGCAGCAAGAAGCAGTGCGAGCAAGCGCCCGGAGCGCCCCGGCCTTTCGTACGCCCCCTGGGACGGCAAAACAGCTTCTGGCCTGCTGCCCATGCTGGAAGGCATTGACGCCGTGGTTAACCTGCAGGGTGAAAACATCGGCGCCGGGCGCTGGACCGAAGCACGCAAGCAGGCCATTGTTCAAAGCAGGCTGAATGCGGGGCATGCCCTGACCTCAGCCCTGCACGCCAGACGTGACGCCGGGTTGACCCTGCCGCACACAGTGCTTCAGGCGTCGGCCTGCGGTTACTACGGACTGTGGCAGGATGCCGCCGCCGCGCCTGAATGCGACGAAAACAGCGCCAGAGGCCAGGGTTTTCTGGCAGAAACCTGCGTTGTTTGGGAAGAAAGCACGAATCCTGTAGAAACACTGGGCATACGCCGCTGCATCCTGCGCTTTTCACCCGTTATCGGGCAAAAGACGTCGGGAGCCGCCGGGGGATTTCTGGAACGGATGTTGCCGCCATTCCGCTATTTTCTTGGCGGGCCAGTCGGCTCTGGCCGTCAGCCCATGAGCTGGGTACACATGACCGACGTGATACACGCCGCCCAATTTTTGCTTGAGCGGCAAGACCTGCGGGGCATTTTCAATATCAGCGCCCCTGCGCAGGTGGACATGCGCCAGTTTGCCAACGCTCTGGGCAAGGCATGCTCCCGGCCGTCCTGGCTTCCGGTTCCCGGTTTCATCCTGCGTCTGGCCCTGGGGCAGATGGCCGAAGAGCTGGTTTTGAACGGGCAAAAATCTGTTCCCTCGCGCCTTGCGGAATCCGGCTATGCCTTTCGCTGCCCGAACCTTGACCAGGCTTTGGCAGACACGCTTACCCCGCGCGCATAAGGCGGCCTTCACGCTGAACAGCCTACACTGCCCAGAGAGAACACGCCAACCCGGCGCACATAAGGCGATGCCCACAACACTTTCAGCGCAACTTTCAAAAATCATCTTCACAAGAGCATAAGCGGTACGGACTCTACGTCTGTACCGCTTATGCGTATTGACGTTGTCATCACGAACGTAAATCAGAAGCGGGCTGCGGCTTTGCCGCGCCGTACCGCGACGGATTTCCGAGTCTCTTCGCCCGGCGACTCTGGCGGCGATGGCGGCTCCGGCGACGACGACGGCTCCGGTGACGATGGTGGAGCAAAAACCACGACGCTGTATTTGCCAATAAAAAAAGGCGGCACGAACCCAAGTCCGTGCCGCCTGTAAACTTTCAAGCTCTATAGGGGATAGGAGCGGCTAGCAGGTGCTGCCAACCATACGCAGCAGCCGCAACAACTGATGCGTAAAGCCAGCTTCGTTATCGTACCAGATGAGTACTTTAACCATAGTGCCGTCGAGCACCTGGGTAGAAAGCGCATCCACCACGCCGCCGTGCGTGCTGCCACGGTAGTCGATGGAAACCAGGGGTTCTTCGGAATATCCCATATGCGCGCCCAAGGTGCCTTCGGCGGCAGCCTTGATGGCCTCGTTGACGGCCACGGCGTCACAGCTGCGTTCCACTTCACAGGTCAGGTCCACCAGTGAGCAGTCAAACGTAGGTACTCGCACAGACATGCCGTTGAGCTTGCCTTCAAGCTCGGGCATCACGACGCCCACAGCCTTGGCTGCGCCCGTGCTGGAGGGCACCATAGACACCGCAGCCGCACGGCCGCGACGCCAGTCTTTGTGGGAACCGTCCAGAATACGCTGGCTCATGGTGTAACTGTGAATGGTGGTCATGAGGCCATGGCGGATGCCAAACTTCTCATGCAGCACCTTGGCCACAGGGGCCAGACAGTTGGTGGTGCAGGAAGCCGCAGAAATGACCTTGTGCTTGACGCAGTCGTACACATGATCATTGACGCCCATAACGATCATAGCGTCCACATCTTTGGCCGGGGCCGAAATAACGACCTTTTTTGCGCCACATGCCAAATGCTTGGCAAGGCCCGCGCCGTCCTTGATGGTGCCCGTCGTCTCCACGGCAATGGTAACGCCCAGGCGTTCCCATTCCCATTCACCAGGCTTGCAACGGGTTACGGCGATATGGCGACCATTGACTATGATGCCGTTTTCGTCGTGATCCACGCTGCCCGCAAAGGTGCCGTAAGTGGAATCGTACTTGAAAAGATAGGCCAGGGCGGCATTATCGGCACGCGCGTTGATGGCGGCGATTTGCAGATCCTGGTCATCGGCCAGCAGCCGCAGCAGATAGCGGCCAATGCGGCCAAAGCCGTTCATTCCCAGTTTGACGGGCATGTTGCGCTCCTTGACGAAAACGTATGTGTGTTTTTTAGGCTTTGCCCGAAGATCCCATTACATTACGGATCTTGTGCGCTACCATTTTTTTGACTGCTTCCCGGGCGGGCTTGAGGTAGGACCGGGGATCAAATTCTTCAGGATGCTCCGCAAGATACTGACGAATGCAGGCCGTGACAGCCAGGCGAATGTCCGTATCCACGTTGATCTTGCACACGCCCATGCCGGCAGCTTTGCGCAGCATGTCTTCGGGCACGCCCTTGGCGCCGCCGACATTGCCGCCGTACTTGTTGCACAGGGCCACAAATTCCTGAGGCACGCTGGAAGCGCCGTGCAGCACCAGGGGATAGTCGGGCAGCTTCTTGCTGATGGCTTCAAGGCGGTCAAAGTCCAGCTTGGCTTCGCCCTTGAATTTGTACGCGCCGTGGCTTGTGCCGATGGCAATGGCCAAAGAGTCGCAGCCCGTGCGTTCCACAAATTCCACAGCCTCGGCAGGATCGGTATAGACGTGCTCGTCAGACTGCACGTGCTCTTCAATGCCCGCCAGTTTGCCAAGTTCCGCTTCTACCCACACGCCACGGGGGTGGGCGTATTCCACCACCTGCCTGGTGAGGGCGATATTTTCCTCAAAGGGCAGGTGAGAACCGTCGATCATAACAGAAGTAAAGCCGCCGTCGATACAGTCGCGGCACATTTCAAAGCTGGGGCCGTGGTCAAGGTGCACGGCCACGGGCACACTGGCGTCAACGTCCAGAGCGGCGTCCACCAGCTTCATGATGTAATCCTGGCCCGCGTATTTGCGCGCGCCGGAAGAAACCTGAAGAATGACCGGAGACTTCTCTTCAGAAGCCGCGTTCATGATGCCCTGGATAATTTCCATGTTATTGACGTTGAACGCGCCAACGGCATAGCCCCCCGCATAAGCGGCGGCGAACATTTCTTTGGGATTGGTAAGAGGCATAAATTCCTCCGTGTTTTTCTGCGGCAAGGGGCTGCCGAAATACTCAGTTTTAAATGGCATTTGCCCGTGCAGACATCAAGAGAGCATGGCTAGCACCAACGCCTGTCACAAGCAAGAGTCACATACACCAAATTTACGCAAAGGGGAATGGTTTAACGCCCCCACAAGGGCATCACTGGCTGTCCTCACAGCTTTCAAAGCCAAAAAGCCCGAGCCTTTTTCAAGGCAAAATCGCCCTGGAAAAAAACAGAGGGCCTTCTGCGAACAACTGCGGCCGTCAGCGTGCAAATTCCTGAACAGCCAGTTCGTCAGGCATTCCCCCTTCTGCGCCGAAAACGGGGATAGTCAGCAATAAACCATTCTTTGAAAGCTGGCCTGCGCCATTATGTCGGCCGCCACCACAGGCAGACTACAGACAAAACAGCACAGTGCCGTCATTGCAAACTGCCCACAAAAGGGCTGCCACTGCTGGCACATCCTGCACTGCTGCCATCAGCAACAGGCAGTCAAAGTGAAAAACTGACGGTCAAACAGCGTTGAACTGTAATGTATTTCAAAGCTAATCTGCTCTAAAGACCCATTTTTTCCAGGGCGCGCATACCCCTGTGGTCTGTAAATTCAAAATTCAGGGGCGTCATGGTGATGTGCCCCCGGTTGAGCAAATCCTTGTCCGAATCCGGCTCAATACTCGCTATGGGGATGTCGCCCTCAAGCCACCAGTAGGGAACGCCACGGGGATCTTCACGCTCAAGGTACACGTTCTTCCACACAGCGCTGGTTTGGGGGCAGATGCGCAGCTCTCCGGCTTCGTCCAGGGGGCAGGCCGGATAGTTGACGTTGATAACCCGGCGGCGTCCCACCTCGGCCCAGTTGATGCGGCTGGCCAGAGCCACGGCGTGCCGGGCCTGCGGCATAAGATCCACGTCCGGCCCGGTATTGTGGCTGAAGCTGTCGTGCGAAACAGCCATGCTCGGCAGCTCTTCATGGGCGGCTTCGGTAGCAGCGCCCACAGTGCCGGAGTAAAGAATATCCGGGCCAACGTTGGCCCCGGCATTGATGCCGGACATGACAAGGTCGGGCCTTTGAGGCAGCAACCGTCCCAGGGCCAGCTTCACGCAGTCAGTGGGCGTGCCGTAGACGCCTGTGCCCGTAAAGCCGGGTTCTTCAATCACTGTAGCCCGCACGGGCTCAAAAACTGTAAGCGAATGCCCCACCCCGGACTGCTGGCGCATGGGGGCCACAACGGATACCGTGTGCCCGGCTTCAATCAAAGCCGCGTACAAGGCACGCAGGCCCCTGGCCCGGATGCCGTCGTCATTGGTCAGGAGAACGTTCATTGACAATACCTCGGAAAGAAGGGAAATTCGGGTCATAGACCCGTTGCGGTTCACCGCCGTGTACGGAGACCAAAAAGCTCGGAGCGCTGGCCGCTCCTGGAAAGATATATGGAAAAAGGTTGTTACGTCAAAGACATTAGCGCCGCGTCCGAAGCGCGCGGCCTGTTCGCCGTCAGTCAGGCAGCGCAGGGGCAATCCCGCAACGGCCCTTACTGGCGGCTCACCCTGGTAGACGCCAGCGGCAGTCTGGAAGCCAAGATATGGAGTCCCCTCAGTGCGGATTTCAGCGAAATACCTTCCGGCTCCCTTGTCTGGGTTGAAGGCCGCGCCGGGCTTTACCGCGATCAGGTACAGCTTACGGTGGAACACATGCGCCTGCTGGACGATGCCGAAAGCGCCACTGTGGACCACACTGCCCTCATGCCCGCCAGCCCCTATCCGCTGGACGACATGCTGCAAGAGCTGGACGGGCTTATAAAAACAGAGTTCACCTACACTCCCTGGCGCAAGCTGGTGCAGGGCTTTTTCAACGATGCGGAACTGCGGGCTGTCTTTCGGGTATGCCCGGCGGCCAAAGGCGTACACCACGCCTATGTCGGCGGCCTGCTTGAACATACGCTGAGCGTCTTCACGCTTTGCCGCCGCATTGCCGACCAGTACCCCGAACTGGACCGCCAGACACTGCTGGCCGGAGCACTTTTTCACGACATTGGCAAAATTCGTGAATTTTCCGGCGGCCTTGCCAATGACTATACCGACGAAGGCCGCTTGCTCGGCCACCTCATGATCGGTATAGAAATGCTGGCTCCTTTTATGGCCAAATCCGGCCTTGAAGAGCCTTTGCAGCGGCACCTCAAGCACCTTATTTTGAGCCACCACGGCGAACTTCAGTTCGGTGCGGTGCGCCCGCCCCACACGCCAGAGGCTATGGCCCTGCATTATGCCGACAATCTGGACGCCAAAATGGCCCAGTGCCGTGGTCTTTTCGCCCAACTGGACGAAGAAGGACAGGATTGGACCCCCTGGCAGGCCACCTTGGGACGCCCCGTTCACCGGGCAGCACGAACGCCGGAAAAAGCCGCCCCCGCAACCCGCAAAAAGGCGGTCAAAGAAGAATGTTTATCACTTTTGAAGGTATAGAGGGCGCGGGCAAATCCACAGCCATTGAATTCCTTGTGAATTACCTGCAGGCTCACGGATACGACCCCGTTACCACCAGAGAGCCCGGAGGCAGCGCCCTTGGAAGACGCCTGCGGTCTTTGCTGCTGGATGTGCGCACCACTGGCCTTGCCAGCCGGGCAGAACTTTTTCTTTTTCTGGCCGACCGCGCGCAGCATGTGGCAGAGGTCATCCGTCCCGCCCTTGAGGCAGGGCAGGTGGTGCTTTGCGACCGCTTCACGGATTCCACACTGGCCTATCAGGGCTATGGCCGCGGGCTGGATACCGAATATCTTCGCAGCCTCAATCAGGCGGCCACGGGCGGGCTTCAACCGGAACTGACCCTGCTGCTGGACCTGCCCGTGCGTTGCGGGCTGGAACGCGCAGGAGAACGCAACCGCGCCGCCGGAATAGCCATTGCCGAAGGCCGCTTTGACAGCGAAAGCATTGATTTTCATGAGCGTGTGCGCCAGGGGTATCGCGCCCTTGCCGATGAAGAACCCGAGCGCTTTGCCATCATTGATGCCGCGCAGCCGCCAGAAGACGTAGTGCTTCAGTGCCGCTCTGCCATTGAGGCACATCTGCGCCGCCGTGGCCGGGGACTCGACTAGGCAGCGCCTGCCGTCATACCCTGGCCGCTTTCACTGAAGCATCACAATTTCGTCACATAACCTGTTTATAATCCGCCGAGTCGGGAGAAAGATCATGCAAGAATTTTACGACCTCAAAATCGAAGGCACAAAGCTGCATTTCATCCCCCGCCCAGGCGGAGCCGAAGGCTTTGAATTCGCCCTGCCCGAACCCCCTGAAAATCATTCAGCGGCGGGCATTCTGGGCGACCCCGAGCTTATGTACTGCGTGGCCTTCCGCAGAGAAGACGGCCCCGGCGGCATCTTTGCCATGTACGATGAAAGCGGCCTTCTGTTCGTTGCCGTGGCTGGCAATAATCTGGCCTACTCGCTGGGTCTGGCCCAGATGGGCCGCATGGTGACCTATGCCCGTTACGGCGCAGACATCTTTGACGCACTGGACGAAAACGATGACTGATCTGCGGGCCGGGCAACGCCCGGCGACGCACTGTTCCCCGCAGGTGGACATAAAGACCGCCTTCCGTGCCGCGCGGCGGCTGGGAGTGGTCTTTTTTCCGGCCTTTGACTGGGCCATTTCCGCCACCCATCCCGAGCGTGAAGAGCGCCTGCTCTATACCCGCGACCAGCTTGTGGAAGAAGGGTTGTTCGATATTCCCGGCATTACGGAATACCGCCCTTCTTTCGCCAGCCACGCGCAGCTTGAGCGTGCCCATTTTTGCCTGCCCACGGCCCGCGCCGTAAGCACAGATTCGCATCTGGCGGCGGCAGGCGGGGCCATACGCGCGGCCCGCCTTGTGCTTGAAGGGCACGAAGACCGCGCCTTTGCCCTTGTGCGCCCGCCGGGGCACCACGCCATGCGGGTGGTGCACGGCAACCGCGGCTTCTGCAATATCAACAATGAAGCCGTCATGGTTGAATACATCCGCGACAACTACCCTCGCCCGGATGGCCGCCCCCTGCGCATCGCCATTGTGGATACAGACGTCCACCACGGCGACGGCACGCAGGACGTGTTCTGGAATGACCCGCATACCCTGTTCATTTCTCTGCATCAGGACGGGCGCACCCTTTACCCCGGCACCGGATTTCTCAAGGAATGCGGCGGCCCCGGCGCGCTTGGCCGCACCATCAACATTCCCCTGCCGCCGGAAACCTCGGACGAAGGCTATCTTTACGCCATCGAACACGCGGTGCTGCCCATTCTTGAAGACTTCAAGCCGGATTTCATCATCAACTCCGCGGGGCAGGACAACCATTTCACCGACCCCCTGGCCAACATGAAGCTGTCGGCGCAGGGCTATGCGGCCCTGACCAAGCTGCTGAACCCTCATGTGGCCGTGCTTGAAGGCGGTTACTCCATCCGGGGGGCGCTGCCCTATGTGAATCTGGGCATCTGCATGGCGCTGGCCGGGCTGGATGCGGGCGACATCCGCGAACCGGGCTGGACACCAGAAGCCACACGGCAGGACCCCAAGGTGGGCCAGTACATAGCCCGCCTGTGCGAGCAAGTGCGCGACTGCTATTTCAACCCGCCCGCAGAGCCGTTTGAAGGCCGTATGGAAGGCCGGGGGCAAGACAGCTGGTGGGTAAGGCAAAAACATATTTTTTATGATACGGATATGCTCAGTGAGGGACAGACAGAAGCCTGGCGGCTCTGCCCGGACTGCTCCGGTCTGGGACGCATTGAAACGGCATCAGAGCGCGTAGCCCGTTCGCTTTGCGTGCTGATACCGCGCCATGCGTGCCCGGCTTGCCGCACCAAGGGGCAGGAGCTTGCCGCTGAAGCCCGCAAGGCCGGACGTCACGCCCATATCATAGTGCTGGACGGCGACGCCGCCAACATCGCCACAGATGCCGGGGACGACCTGCTGCGGGTATAGAAAAGGCCTCTTCGGTGGGAACTTTGTATTTCAAGGGCAGCAGCGGCATGCGCCTTCAAAGCGGCCCCAATGCGATCCCGATGCGGCCACAGGGCGATCACAGATGCGATCGCATATGCTATGACGAACACGGCATTAGCTGGCCGGGCGCGTCATCCACTGGTTCAAGCATCTTCGTAAGTTGTTGCAGGCCCCCTGCCCATTCTCACGCAGGGGTCAGGTTTTGGATTTCCAGGTGTATTATGGTCTGGATGTGTAAAGGCCGAGCCGGATGCTTATAATCCGGTTGACGAATCCGGTCTTTGCAGGCATATAGCCGGACTTTGCGCCCGCAACGGCAACTGCTGCCAGAGGCGCTTTTTGTGTGATGGGACGTGACCGGGCGGCGTGGCCGCACGGATTTTCTTTTGACCCCCTATCTTGCTGGAGAGGGAAGAGCTATGGCGAATATCCTTATCATCGGCGCGGGCGGCGTCGGGAGCGTGGTTGTCCACAAATGCGCCCAGGTGGCCAAGGAAGGCGGAACTTTTGACAAGATAACCCTTGCCAGCCGCACGGTAGGCCGTTGTGATGCCATCGCAAAGAGCGTGAAGACACGTTACGGCGTGGACATTGCCACCGCTCAGGTGGATGCCGACAACGTGCCCGAACTCTGCGCGCTTATCCGCAGCATCAAGCCTGATCTCGTGTGCAACGTGGCCCTGCCCTATCAGGACCTGCACATTATGGACGCCTGCCTTGAATGCGGCGTGCATTATGTAGACACGGCCAACTACGAACCGCTGGACACCGCCAAGTTTGAATACAGCTGGCAGTGGGCCTATGCTGACCGCTTTCGCGAAGCCGGGCTTACCGCCCTGCTCGGTTCCGGCTTTGACCCCGGCGTCACCAACGTTTTTGCCGCATGGGTCATGAAGCACGAGCTGGACGAAGTGCATGTGCTGGACATCATCGACTGCAATGCGGGCGATCACGGCCAGCCTTTTGCCACCAACTTCAATCCTGAAATCAATATCCGCGAAGTGACTGCGCCGGGCCGCTACTGGGAACGTGGCGAATGGGTGGAAACCGATCCCCTGTCCTGGTCGATGAACTTTGATTTTCCTCAAGGTATTGGCGGCAAGAAGTGCTTCCTCATGTATCACGAGGAGCTGGAGTCGCTGGTAAAGAACCTCAAGGGGATTCGCCGCGCCCGCTTCTGGATGACGTTCTCTGACAATTATCTCAACCACCTGAAGGTGCTGGGCAATGTGGGCATGACCCGCATTGATCCCGTGAACTTCCAGGGGCAGGATATTGTGCCCATTCAGTTCCTTGCCAAGCTTCTGCCCGACCCGGCCTCGCTTGGCCCCCTGACCAAGGGCAAGACCTGCATTGGCGACCTGATGCGCGGCGTTAGCAGCGGCAAGGAAAAGACCGTTTACATCTACAACATCTGCGACCACGAGGAGTGTTATGCCGAAGTGGGTTCGCAGGCCATTTCGTACACCACGGGTGTGCCTGCCATGATCGGCTCCAAGATGGTGGCCGAGGGTACATGGCGCAAGCCCGGCGTGTGGAATATGGAACAGTTTGACCCTGATCCCTTCCTCAAGGATCTGGGCAAGTATGGTTTGCCCTGGCAGTGCGTTGATGTGACGGGGAAAGTATAGTTTTTTCGGAAATTTGAAATGACCGCAGGGATTCGTCCCTGCAAAGTGATTTAAAGTTCGGAAAGATAGATTTGTTTTTGAAAGGCTGTTTGCCCGGTTACGGGTAGACAGCCTTTAATTTTGTTTAGGGATTGAGCAAAGCCTGTCCTTTAAAAAAGTTTCTGCACCCTGCGGGTACGACGGCTTTTCTTCTCTTTATTCCTGCCGCCTGCGCGGCGCGCGGCAAGGCGGGGCCGGTTATGGGGCTTCGCCCCCTTCTCGTCCCCCCTTGCATCCCCTCCGAAGCACCCCCCTGTTCTACCCCGACCACCAACTATATTTCTTTCGGGGGCGGCTACGCACGAACCTCGCCGACGTGTCGGTTTCGGTTCTTTATGACGCCGCCCCCGGCAATGGCCTGCACTTCGCCTGAGAAACTGCAAAATCCCAATCAAATTGCTCATGCAGTTACATCCATCGCCTTTGAAAACATTGGAGTTACGGTGGAAACAGGTTTCTTCACAGGTCCCATACGAGTCTCAGCACTCAGACGCCCCCAAGCTTTCAGCCAACGCAAAAGCGCCCAATGGCATTGCGCGGCGCGCAGGGAGATCGCCGAGCGAAGCGAGGAAGCTCCCGAAGCAAAGGCCGCGCAGCCCTCGCGAAATGACGGGAACGTCCCCATGCC
The DNA here is from genome assembly GCA_023386035.1 of Pseudomonadota bacterium. Taxonomy (GTDB): domain Bacteria; phylum Desulfobacterota; class Desulfovibrionia; order Desulfovibrionales; family Desulfovibrionaceae; genus Desulfovibrio. Next base: position 13,756 of record JAEWKM010000043.1, on the reverse strand, counting down.
CGCAGGGCACAAATAATCCCCCTTGCACCCGCGCCACCAATACGTCAAAATTCAAACCGCAGACGCACCCCAATATTCACGCGCCTGCGAAGCAAATCCACTCAGAGGAACCTCAATGCACTGCCAGCACCTTTTATTCGATCCGGCCCGCATCCCTTCGCCCTGCTTTGTGCTGGACGAAAACCAGCTTTTAACCAATGCCGCGATCCTCAACACTGTGCAGGAACGCACCGGAGCAAAAATCCTCCTTGCCCTCAAGGGCTACGCGGCCTGGGCAACCTTTCCCCTGCTTTCCCGCTTCAAGGGACACGGCCCGCTGTGGGGCGCGTGCGCCAGCTCTGTGGACGAAGCCCGTTTGGGCCGCGAGCAGTTCGGCGGTGAGGTTCACTCCTTCGCCGCAGCCTGGAACAAACGCGAAGTAGCGGAGCTTCTTACCCTGACGGACCATATCGTCTTCAACTCCTTTGCGCAGTGGCGGGAATTTGCGCCTGCCATCGAAGCCTGGAACCAGGGCCGTTGCCCTGACAGACAAATACAGTGCGGCCTGCGCATAAACCCCGAGCATTCTGAAGGCGCTGCGGAAATATACAATCCCTGCGCGCCGGGCTCACGCCTGGGCATACGGCGCAAGCACTTCGACCCCACGGCTCTGGACGGCATTTCCGGCCTGCACTTTCACACATTGTGCGAGCAGGGAGCAGACGCGCTTGAGCGCACCCTGGACGCAGTGGAAAAAAACTTCGGCCAGTGGCTGCCCAACTGCAAGTGGATCAACATGGGCGGCGGGCACCACATCACCAAGCCGGGCTACGACCTGGACCTGCTCTGCCGCCTGCTCAACCAGTGGCGCGACCGCTATCAGGCGCAGATATACCTTGAACCTGGCGAAGCTGTGGCTCTGGACGCGGGCTGGCTGGTAACAACGGTACTGGATGTTATTGAAGCCGACATGCCCATTGTCATTCTGGACATTGGCGTGCCCTGCCACATGCCTGACGTTATTGAGATGCCCTACAGGCCGCGCGTGACGTATGAGCAGGACAGTGTGGCTGTTCAGGCGGGCGAAGCGGGCGAAAAGGCCTGGACCTGCCGTTTGGCAGGCAAATCATGTCTGGCGGGCGATGTGGCGGGCGAATATTCCTTTGACGCTCCCCTCAAACCGGGGCAGCGCCTCATATTTGAAGACATGGCCATCTACAGCATGGTCAAGACCACCACGTTCAACGGGCTGCGCTTGCCCTCCATTGGCATCTGCGGGCAAGACGCTGGCGGGGAAGCGGATTTTCGCATGTTGCGCCAGTTTGGCTACGACGATTTTAAAACCCGCCTTTCCTGATTCGTGCGGTAAATGCCGCGTTGCTAGCAGTGTTCTCGTGCCGCGCTTTTCAGATACAAAAAGACCCCCGGCTTGCCGGGGGTCTCGCGTATACGTCTATGGTTGTTGCGGCATTGCCGCCCAATCATGAAAAATCAGAAAATCACGCCCCAGCAGAAGCCGCTTCTGCGGCAGGACCGGAAACAGGACCGCCCACAGGCAGACCCGAATTGGGGCCGGGGGCAACGGGCGCTACACGCAGCAGCGGGGGCTGCCCCGCAGGCTGACGCGCCTGGCTGCCGTCAGCATTGCTGGCCTGATTGTCGCTCTGGGCGTTTGATTGAAGCCCTTCGGCAGCGGCGTCTTCCTCAGACTGCCAGGGGCGGCTGGTGCGGGCCAAGGGCAACTTGGCCGTGCCAGCCGGATAGCTTTCAGGCGGCATTTCCTGAAAATTTTCCTTGGGCTGGGCAGCCTGTTCAGGCTTGCGGGCGGCGAGAGCATCAAGCTGCGAGCGGCGGGTCATAAGCACGCCCGGCTCAGGATCAAGCAGCCCGTCCAGATAGTCGCTCACTGTCACGAAACGCTGACAGCCCCCGGCGCGCAAGTCGCTGATAATCCGGGGCAGATCTTCCACTGTACGCTTGTGCGTGTCATGAAAAAGAAACACGCCGCGCAAGGCGCCGGGGCCATAAACCGTGCCACGGGTGCTGCGCAAAACCGCATAGTTGGCGGGCAGGCTTTTCCAGTCGCGGCTGTCCAGCGACCAGAGCATGATGCCCAAACCCAGCTCTTCCGCTGCGGCCACAGTATAGTTGTCATACGATCCATAAGGGGGGCGCAAGAAGGAAGGATTGGCCCCAAGCGACCGAAGAATCGCATCAGTGCGGGCAATTTCATTCGCCTTGTTCGCAGGCGAAAGCAGGCGCAGGTTGGGGTGTGAGTAGGAGTGATTGCCCACTTCATGCCCCTCGGCCAGAATACGCTGCACAAGCGCGGGGTAGCGCTCTGCCTGTTTGCCCAAAAGAAAGAATGTGGCCGGGATGCCGTATTCACTCAGCATATCCAGCAACTGGGGAGTATTGGGGGAGGGGCCGTCGTCAAAGGTCAGCGCGCACAAATTTTCGCGCATGTGCTGATCCATAATAACGCCGCCATCCACCACGCGGGCCTCAGGGGCGGAAGCTGCTGATAATGTCAGCGCGAAAAAAAATACCGCCCAAAGGCGAATCCATAAGGGTTTCATCTCATTGCCTCTAAAAAACTGCTGTCACTTCGCTTGCCGGGGCTGTTCAGGGGGCATGCCCTGACCTGCACCGCGGATGCCAATCATAAGAAGTGCTAAGGGAGGGTCTAGCACTCAGCTTGTTCCGGCGCAAGGCAATGAAAGCGCCGGGCTTGGCAAAATAACAACTTAGCTAATAAAATCAGATATATAATTTTTTTATTATGTAAAAATTTTTTTACTTATGACTTTTCTCTTGACTCCGGGGATGGTTTTGCATAGAAACGTCTGGTCGGGAGGGCAGTTAGCTCAGCTGGTAGAGCACCGCCTTCACACGGCGGGGGTCACAGGTTCAAGTCCTGTACTGCCCACCAAAAGACTCGGAGCGGTAGTTAAGTCGGTTATAACGCCGGCCTGTCACGCCGGAGGCCGAGGGTTCAAGTCCCTTCCGCTCCGCCAGAAAGTTGAAGAGGAGTCAGTAAAATGGCTCCTCTTTTTCTTCTTGGTTCCCTCCCGTAGCCTATCTGGGCAAATTGCCTTTGCCTCGCTTTTCCTTTCAAAAGTACTTTCCCGCTAAATTCGCGCTTCCTATAGAATCCACACAGCTATGCAGCTGGCATTCGGGTTTGCCCATTGCTTGCGCTTCTTCTTGCACTTGATTATTTGCAATGATTGCCCCGGCGCGGCACTTCCTGCCGCAGCCCGCTCCTTTTCTATCCTGCCGCAAGCCGCGCGCCGGGCGAACCCCTTACTTCCAGCATGAGGGCTGCCATGTCGCAACGAAAAAACCTCCTCACTCATGTTCTGAAAAAATACGGTACCGGGCCAGACTACCTCTGGCCGCGCCAACCCTGTTATGCAGTGCTGCGCCACGGCCACACACAAAAATGGTATGGCATCATTATGGACGTAGCTCCTCGGGTTCTTGGCCTGGACAGCCTGGCCGGACAGAACGAGCGCGGCGAGGTGGACATTCTCAACCTCAAGTCTGCTCCCGTCACGGTGTCTGCCCTGCTGGAAAAACCGGGCTTTTTACCTGCCTACCATATGAACAAGAAGCACTGGGTTTCCATTTTGCTCGACGGCTCCGTCCCGTTGAAGGAAATCCATACCCTTTTGGATCAGAGTTACGAACTGACCAAAAACGTGCCCCTGCGATCATCACCTTCCGACAGAAAAAAGTTTCGCATGGATTTAGGATTTCAAGACTTCTGAGTCCTCCCCGCCGGATACGCCTGAAAAACCAGCAATAGCACTAAAATGGCGAGCAGCACACAGAAATGACGATAAACTGACTGTGTGCGAAAGCGCACGGCCCATTTCTGCGCTTGCCGCATGTCAAAAATGCACACAACTGCACGCCCCCAAACCATATCCAGCTAAAATATAAAGATTTTTATAAACTGGCCGGATTATTGCAATTTTACAGACGTTCTCCGACGCGGCCTCCGCGTCCAACGCAACGCGCAAGCAAGCGAGGAAAGTATGACGCCTGTAATCTGGCTGCTGGGCCTTTCCGGCAGCGGCAAAACCGCCCTTGGTTCCCTTTTGCGCCTGTACCTTGATGGGCAGGGCATTAAAACCGATTTTATTGATGAAGGCAGATTTTGCCGCCAGGCCGACATTGCCCCTGGAACACGCACTACCGCTGTGGATGCTTTGCGCGACCACGTTTTGCAGCAGCACGCCCGGGGCCGGGTGTGTGTTGTGGCGGCCACGACCCCCTATGACGGCATGCGTCAGAAAAACCGTGAAATTTTGCCCCTGTACCACGAAGTATGGGTGCGCTGCTCGCTGCAAACGCTGGTCGACCGCGATACCCGTGGGCTGTACGCCAAAGCCGGACACACGCACGTTACTGGCTTGTGCGGTCTTACCGACATTTTTGATGAACCCCGCCATGCTGATCATGTAATAGATACTGACCATCGCAGCCTGGTGGAAAGCTATCTTCTTTTGCGCGATTTTGCCTTGAATGCTCTGGACGACGCGCGCCGCTGGGCCCGCATGGGGCAGGTGCTGCCTGAAAGCCCGCTGGCAGTGGCCAGCCAGCACCACAGCTTCGCGATTTAGAACGCTCGCGTTTTAATCTATTCTATATAGAAGCAAGCCCCGGAAATCCTGATTGGTCAGGATTTCCGGGGCTTGGTGTTTTACATTCAGTCTTTTGCGAATTGCCCGGGCGTGCCGCCGAGGGGGTATTCTCTGGATGTCCTCTGCCCTATTGGGCCACTGTGCCCGAAAACTGCTGCGAAATAAAGGTCGCGTAGTCGTCCGTCATGCCAGACACGAAATCCAGCACGCGCAGATAGGCCGTGTACAGGCACTCGCCCTCTGCCGGAGCGTTGGAACCCATAAGGGTCAGGGCGCGTGTTTCCTGATAGGACATGGGATTCTTTTTGCTGAAATTGAAGCAGGCCGGGATAAAAATATCCAGCAGACGCTTGTACAAGGTGTACGTGCCTATTTCCAGCGCGGTTTTTTGCGGATTGTTCATGATCTTGTTGTTGAAGACTTCCTTGGCCGCAGCCATAAAATCCGCCACATTCTTTTCGGCGTGCTTGAGCAGATCGCCCTGAAGCGTGCCGCTCATGATATCTTCATAGTTATCAAGAAAAGTCTGTACCACCGAAGGTATAATGCACGACATGGCCCTGGTGCGCAGCATGCCCGAACGTCGACGGTCGGAATCCATCGCGTTCAGACGGCCCGCGTCCATATCATCGTCGCCCAACAGCGGAGCCATAGCGTTCTTGATGTCCTGATAGGTGATGATGCGCAACTCACGCGCGTCTTCCATATCAATGATGCGGTAGCAGATGTCGTCCGCCGCTTCCAGCAAATAGGAAAGGGGGTGCCGACGCGCGCGGTCGTCGCGCATCAAGCCCAGCGTGGTGAAAATATCCGTAAAAACGGCCTGCTCCGCCGTGTAGAAATTGAACTTTCCGCTGGACTGCCCCAAGGCCTCGTGGGCGGAACGGGGATACTTTACAAGACTGGCCAGCACAGGAAAGGTCAGCCGAAACCCGCCTGCATCCTTGTTGTTTTCAAGCGTATTGATAACGCGAAAACCCTGGGCATTGCCGTCAAAAGCAACAAAGTCAGCCCGTTCGGCAGGCCGCAGTTCCTTGAAATAGTGCTCTGTATGGCCCGTGTCCTTGAACCAGTCGCGTATGGCTTCTTCTCCGGCGTGACCGAAGGGAGGATTGCCAATGTCGTGCGCCAGGCAGGCCGCCTGTATGATCTGACCGAGGTGGTCGGGGGTGAAGCCTTCCGGCAGGTGTCCTTTATCCGCCAGCGCCTGCCCAACCTGAAGCCCCAGTGAACGCCCAACGCAGCTTACTTCAAGCGAGTGGGTGAGGCGGTTGTGGATATGGTCGTTGCGCACCAGAGGGTGTACCTGGGTTTTCTTGGCCAATCGGCGGAAGGAACTGGAAAAAATGATGCGATCATAGTCCTGCACAAAAGGATTACGCACCACGTCCAGAGGGGCAAGATTTTTATCCTGACGGGTCTTGCGGTAAGGGGCCAGCAAACGGCTCCATTGCTCTTGGTGGTTGCTCATAAATTCTCCTTCCTGGCAGTAAAATCACGGGGTTCGCTTTGCAGCGCGCCCTTTGCGCCATCACGCTGAGGGCAGGCAGGCGCACGGCTGGCCCACGGCTGGCCCACGGCTGCCGCAGACCCGCCAAGTCATGCGCCGTGCAGCAGTATTGTTGCCATTGCGCTGGCAAGAAACGCTGATACATCCAGCCCATCACACCCGGTCTTGCGGCGTCAGCACCACGCACCGAGGCAACGCCAACTCACCACGCTACTACAAACCCTGAAAATGTGCGACGATATGGTCCACAAACAGGCGTATACGCTTGGGTGGACGGTCACTGGGCAAGGTGAGGTTTATATCTATTTTCGTCAACTCCCAATCGGGCAAAAGCTGAACAAGTCTGCCTTCTTTATCACACGCACTCGCAAGCTGGGGGATAAGCGTTGTCATCCCCTGATCTGCAAGCAGCAATTCCAGCGCTAGGCCAATGCTCTGCACTGTATGCCTTGGTTGCAAAGCCACGGTTTCCGTCTGCCCCTGTTTTGAGCAGGTCACTACCGGGCGTCCTTCGCTGGATTGCGCTATAAACGGCAGACGGGCCAGATCCCCCGGATGCTCGGGGCGGGGGTGCCTATCCAAAAATTCTCTGGTGCAGAACAGGGCGGGCTGCATAGACAAAAGCCTTCTGACCTTGAGGTCCGGGTAGGGAACGGGACCGGTTCTGATATCCAGATCAAAGGGTTCTCTGTGCAGGTCTTTCCACTCTGTGGAAAATACGGTGTGCAGGCTTATTTGCGGGTACTGCTCCACAAAAGACCCCAAAGCGCCGTGCATGCAGCAATGGTACACAAAGGCCTCAACCGACATGCGTATGGGACCGCCCGGTTCGGCCTGTTTTTGCGTAAGCCTGTCTCTGACGCTGTGCGCCTCGGCCATGATGAATTTGCAGCTCTCCAGCATTTCCTTGCCGTCTTCCGTCAATCCCGCGATACGCGTGTTGCGGAAAAACAGCTTCACCCCCAGAGACTGCTCCATCGCCGCTATACGCCGTGAAAGCGTCGCAAGCGGAATACCCAAAGCCTCCGCAGCCTGGGTAAATGTCGGGTGGTTGGCGGCCTCCAGAAAGTACGGAATATCAGCCAGAAATTTTCGCATATCGTTTCTCATTTACGACAACATCATGCGTGCATTTTCGTCATATATAAACATCTTTAACAATGATACGTAAGAACCGTATGAAGTCAACGCGAAGCACAGGCGGGCAGCATTTACTGACAAATCCTGCTGTCAGAAACGGCCCTGACCTGCAAACCCGCAATCGAGGGGACATATGAACGATGAAATTCAGGTGGATGAAAAACTTATTGAAGCCTTTCACCTTATGTTTGACCACTTTCCCGAGGGAGTGCAGCTGGCCCACAAATCCAAGCGTATTGTGGCCCTTAATGCGGCCTGTAAATCATTGGGAAGAGACGTGGGCATGATCTGCGCAAAACACGGCCCGGCGGAAGCCCACAAGGGATGCCTTGCGCACAAGACGGTCAAAAATCATGCAGCATCCTGGGTGAAGGGCGCGCAACAAGGCCCGGGCGGACAAACCCCGGTAGTGTTCTGGCTGCCCATTGACGGATACCCCGATTTCTTCATTCACTTTGGCGTGGGCTACATGAAGGACTACGCCCTGCCGCCGGAACTTGATGAGGAGAAGTAAAAAGAGCCAGCCTAACAGGCAGAAATGAAGTATGCGCTTCAAAGAGACATGCCTTCAGGGCCGCGTCTCAAGACAGCAGACCCCTGACAAAGATCTGTAAGCCGTTACGCTGCGGAAACGAGCACTGACGCGCGCCACTGTGGTTTATCCAGAAAATGTGCCCGTGTATTATGCCTTGAGCCTGCCACATACTCCCAAACAGCATCCCCCACTCTTTCGCCTGCCAACAGCACGCGAAAGATGGGGGATGTTATTATGCCCGTTTGTAACGACAACGTTGAAATGTGAAGTATTTCAGCGTCACTCTGCCCTAAACCGCGCCGCCCCCCTGCTTCATTTCGCTGATCAGCCCCTGAAGCACATTGGCCTGCCGGGAAAGTTCCAGAATAGCCTCGGAAGACCGCTGCATATATTCGGCATTTTCACCGGAAATCCTGTCCACTTCGTCCAGACTGCGGTTTATTTCGCCGCTGGCGGCGGATTGTTCTTCCGAAGCAGCGGCGATGGCGCGCACCTGATCCGTGGTCATGTCCACCATAGACACAATTTCGGCCAGGGCCGCGCCGGACTGGTCGGCCAGTTCGCCCGCGCCCTGAATGCGCGATACCGTGCGGGTGACAACGTCAATCGTCTGCGTTGTGCCCGACTGTATGCCGCCAATGGCTTCTCCCACTTCACGGGTTGCCGTCATAGTTTTTTCGGCCAGCTTGCGCACCTCGTCGGCCACCACGGCAAAACCGCGTCCGGCATCACCCGCGCGGGCCGCTTCAATGGCAGCATTGAGGGCCAGCAGGTTGGTCTGGTCTGCAATATCGGCAATGACGTTCAGCACCTTGCCGATGGCTTCGGCCTGAACGCCCAGTCCTGCCATGCCATCCTTCATTTCGCCAGCCTGCTGTTGCACCTGGCGGATATTGTTGAGCAGCTCCGTAACGGATGAAGATCCTTCCTGGGCCTTGTTTCTGGTCTGGTCCGCAGTATCAGCAGCGTGGGACGAGCTTTGGGCAACCTCCAGCATGGAAGCATTCATCTGCTCCATAGCAGAAGCTGTTTCGCGCACGCGGTCTGCCTGCTGGGTGGAACCGTTGTTGGCACTGTGGATGAGATCTGAAAGATTTTCGGAGGCAAAGTTGAGAGCCTTCACCACAGCCTCAAGCTGATTTGCGGCGTAAAGCATGCCCTCGGCCTTGGCCTTTTCGGCATTTTCCTTGGCTTCCTGCGCCTGCTTCATGAATACCTGCGCCTCGTCCCGCTCTTTTTGGGCCTCGGCAGTGGCCCTGCTTGTTTCAGCTCTAAACCCGGCCAGATTGTCTGCCGTGGCATTGAGAGCCAATACCAGAGGCGTGAGGGAAGATTTTTTGCTGGTATCCAGCCTGGCGTCCAGATCATCGGAACCCAACTGGCGCGCAAAGGCCACGCACTGGCGCATGACGTTAAGGTCGCGGCTGGTGGAAAGAAACCCCACGCCGTAAATAGCCAGCATGGAAAGCCCCAGCACTATCCACATGTTGGTACGGCTTTGCTCGATCTGCCCCTGCATGTGCTGCATGGCGGCATCAAAACGGGCATTCATGGCCTTGTCGAACTGGCCGCCCTGTTCGCGGTAGGCCATAGCGTACGGGGTAGCCACCCTGGCATAGTCGCCGTAACTTTTGTGGCGGTCTTCAACCGGAACTTCCTTGAGCGGCAAAAGCACGTCTCTGCCGTTGGCAATGAAGCTGATGGCGGCTTTTTGGGCATCAGCTATGATCTTTTTTTCCTGGCTGCTGAACGGCATTGCGGCAAGCTGCTGAAAGCGGTTCTCATTGCGTTTGGCAATGTCGCTCTGCTGCTTGATATCTTTTTCCAGGTCGCCTCCCAGCATGGCGTCACGGGTGAGGCGGCTTACGTAGTTAATGTCCTTGGCGATTTCAAGACTGGTCATTTTACCCACCACATCCACGTCGCGCATTTGCGAAAAAGAACGGTTCAGGGTGGATACAGAGTCGAGGGAAAAGGCAAACATGACGGCAAGCGCCACGGCCCCAATAGTAATTGTCAGAAGAAATTTTCCACGCAAAGAAAATGAATTCATGGCGATACTGCTTGGCTAAGAGTTGAAAAAAATTCGGCTCTTTTCTTAAAAATATATGCTAACTGCACTAGCTGCAGATTGTGAGGGGGAGAAGACGGCGTCGGCAAACGTCGTCGATATTCTTGATTTACCGGGTTGTACAAAACAACATATCGGAGTAAATTTAGCAAGCTATTGGTCCCATTTTAACTACATAGAACAACTATAATTATTACTACCCCTATATGGTATCCATAGATGACATGCTCGCTATTAATCATGCTGACACCCTGTCCTGTGGCGGATCAGCATTTGGGCACTGCATCTGCTCCACCAATGGCTAAAAATCACCCGATACCTGATAGATCTTGGTGAAAATCCGCTTTAAGGCGACCCATCACGGCTACGGTTTGCCTTGTACTTGCGTGGCATCGTTTGAGTGGCACCCGACAACAATATAGCTAAACATATTACTTGATAAGCAACAAAAAAAGCCCGCGCGGGCCAATCCCGGCGGGCTGCTTCTCCTGGTGGCGCTCACAGAGCACTACCAGGGGCCAACGAAGACCTATTAAATCAGTATGAGACGGGCATTGTCAATATCAGTTTTCAGTTTTTATGAATTCAAAGTAAAAAAGTATGAAACAAGGGCAAAATCAAAAATTATCCCTGCATATTACGGAATGACCAAATCGAAATATACTCTCAAGAGCACGTCCTCAAACCAGCATTGAAATGAAAAATGGCGGCAATATTGAGGACAACGAGGCCGGGGAACCGCCCACCCAGGAGTACCGTCAAACAAGTTTTTACTGTAATGTAAGCATGTTACACACATGAACAAATCATGTCCGGCAGGTACATCTGCACAAACATCTTTAGTGTTGCCATTGCCAAGGTCATAAAGCATAAAAAATACAATTGGATAGCCACAACGCGGCAAGGCTTGCAAGTTTGCGCACAGCACCCAGCCAGACGTCCTATTACAGGGTATGGCGACTGACATTACTCATGGTGCTGACTCCGCGAAAGTGGACACGCCGCAACGAAAAAGGGTCGGCATGAAACCGACCCAGAAATGAAGAAAAGCACAATATCCAATGGAGAAAACCTATATGATGGACCAGTCATGGGGCGACTGTTGCGTTTGATCATAGACAACGCCAAGTGGCTTTCTGGCGGCAAGAATGTTACGATTTGATGGCAGCCCTCTGGCTTCCCTGCTTTTCGGCCAGGCCCAACTATTCGTACTGAGATCTCTCATGTAATTCAAACAGTGTGGGAGGTTCGCTTGCTCAAAAACTTTATACCGCAACGAATGCCACCAGATGCCCTGCGACCCCCTCAACGGATAGAGCAACAGGGACTGGCGGGGCAGGGGTCTTATGATTGCGCCCTCAGTGATAGCGAGCAAGATTTCGGCCTCGCCCTGCAAAATAACATAGCTTACACGCGACACGGCAAAAACGGGAGGGGTTGCATGAACCCTCAGCACTTCTCATTTTTGTGAAGGAAGAAGCTTGAAGCGGCGATCAACGCCATAAAAGACAAAAAAATAGCACTCAGGGTTCACACCCAAGTGCTTTCTTTTCTAAATGGTGCGCCCGGCGAGATTCGAACTCACGACCTTTGGCTCCGGAGGCCAACGCTCTATCCGGCTGAGCTACGGGCGCATAAGAACCGTCTAGATATGCCGACTCGCCGCTGCTGTCAAGGGAGCGGCCAGCGTCCCGGCGTTGTCTCCCGGCATTCATGCAGTGCCTGCACGAACCAGAACAGCTCTGGCAGCACAACAGATCAGCCTCCTCCCGTTATTTGCATGGCGCTTTTTTGTCAGGTATGCATTACTGAGGTAGCCTGGCGAGTTTCTTCGGCTGGGCCGACAGGGAGAAGAACAATGCCAGACACCACGCCCCCAGCAACGCCTCCAGCAGCGATGCCCCCGCAGCCCTCCAAAAAGCCACTCCAGGCTTCCGATCCCGCAGTGCGCGACATTCTCATAGGCGTCAGCGGTGCTAGTGGCATGCCCTTGGCGGCCTGCCTGCTGCGCTGCCTTTCGGCCCTGCCTTCAGTGCAGGTTCACTGCGTAGTTTCACAGGGTGCGCACGCCGTGCTGCATACAGAGTGCGGCGCCGGGCCAGAACTGCTGACACCATACGCCAGCCGAGTGTATGATGCTGCCGACCTTGGGGCCGGGCCGTCGAGCGGTTCATGGTGGCGGCGAAGGGGTACGCCTGCGGCTATGATTTTGGTGCCTTGCTCTATGGGTACCCTGGGGGCCATAGCCTCGGGAGCCACACGCAACCTTGTGCAACGATCCGCAGACGTGGCCCTTAAGGAACGGCTGCCTCTGGTGCTGGTCACGCGTGAAAGTCCGCTCTCGGCCATCCACCTGCGCAACATGCTCACGCTGCGTGAAGCCGGGGCTGTCATCATGCCGTTTTCGCCAGGTTTTTACCTGAATCCGCAAACCTTGGAAGACATGCTGCTGCACATGTGCGGCCGCATACTTGATCAGGTGGCGTTGCCACACGACCTGGGCCGCTGGCCCGGTTAGCAGCCGCCGCTGCCCACAGCCTTGAGGAGATACACATGAGCACGATTACATGGTTTGGACACTCCGCTTTCAAAATCAGCGACAATGACGCCCATGTGGTCATTGATCCTTTTCTGGCGCCACAGTACGACCTTACCGTGGACAATGTGGGCCATGCCGATATTGTTCTGCTGACACACGATCACGGCGATCATGTGGGTGAAGCCGTGACCATTTGCCGCAAAACCGGGGCCATGCTGGGAGCTGTGGTCGGCACCGCCCACAAGGCCGCAGCCGGACTGCCCGACAACCAGATACTCAACGGTATTGGCTTCAATATTGGCGGCACCATCACGCATAAAGGCGTCAGCGTCACTATGACCCAGGCCTTCCATACCAGTGATTCTGGTTGCCCAACGGGCTATATCGTGCGCATGCCCGGCGGTCTCACGGTCTATCACTCTGGCGATACCTGTGTTTTTGGCGACATGGCGCTTTGGGGGCAATTATATCAGATTGACGTTGCCCTGCTGCCCATAGGCGGCGTTTTCACTATGGACGCGGCGCAGGCCGCCCTGGCCTGCAAACTGCTCAAATGTAAAACTGTCGTGCCCATGCACTGGGGGACCTTTCCCGTGCTGGCGCAGGACACAAAGGCTTTTGAGGCGGAACTGGCGAAGCTTGACCTGCCCTGCACCTGCGCCGTCATGGCACCCGGCCAATCGCGCGCCTTCCCGGTCTAGCGGTCGAACAAAGTAACTTTGAACTAGTTTATATTTCAACGTTGTCATTACGCCGAGGATCGTATTTTCCGGCATAGTCCACGCGGTGCCGTGGCGGGAAATGCTTACCCTCGTGCGGCTTTGGTGCGTTTAAACTTTTTCGAAGCAAACATGCTCTAAGCTGACCAGAACCAACAAGGCGTATCCATAAGACGGCCTGGCCTCCACAAATGGACAAAATAAAACTACCGACCTGCCAATGACAGATCGGTAGTTTTTAATTTTTATTGCCGTGCAGCACTCCCCTGCCACAAGGCTATCAAGGGCATATGCCCTCCACCACCTGGTTGACCAGCCCTAGCCGGAGATGAGCGAAAGCGCCATCCTGGGCATGCTGTTGGCCTGCGAAAGCATGGCTACAGCCGACTGGGTGAGGATCTGGTTGCGAACAAACGCCGTCATTTCTGTGGCTACGTCCACGTCGGAAATGCGGGATTCGGCCGCCTGCAGGTTCTCGGATTGCGTGGTGAGGTTGGAGATGGTGTTCTCCAGCCTGTTCTGCAACGCGCCAAGGTGAGCACGGATCTTGTCCTTGGAGACTACGGCCGCGTTAAGACCCACCAGAGCCTTCTGCGCGGCTGCCTGTGTGG
>JAEWKM010000038.1:0-33964 GCA_023386035.1 Pseudomonadota bacterium | reverse complement strand
GGCCCCCCCCCCCCACGCCCCCACCCCCTAAAACTTTTTTTGGGGATGCTCTGATAGTTTTTACTGGAAGAAGAACAAAACCTCTTTGCTTCAAGGAGGCACTGTGAAGCGCTCACGTCACCAGCGCTATGATGTATTTAAATCCGAGCTGGTCAAAAAAGCGCAGTTCAGCCCGATTTTTGAACTGCCGCAGTTAGAGCAGGTTCACTTCAAACCTGCGAATGCTATTCCTTTTGAAAAAATATACAGCAAGGCAACCAGTAAAAACTGGCTGCACTTCTACACACACGATCATATTTTTGAATGTGTCTGGAGTATACCCCAAACGTTATCTGCCCATATTTAAACGAATTGCTGGCGTGATTACGCCAGACTTCAGCGTATACCGTGAAATGCCATTGGCCATGCAGATATGGAATACCTACCGCAACAGGGCATTGGCCTTTTGGCTGCAACGCGAGGGGGTACCAATCATCCCCAATGTTCTCTGGGGAGACGAACGCACCTATGCCTTTGCCTTTGAAGGCCTTCCCAAGGGGGGAACTGTGGCAGTCAGCACCAATGGATTGCTGCGCAACAAGCAGGACAGGGAGTATTTCAAACAGGGGTTAGCTGTTATGATTGAAACGCTCCAGCCACAAACCATCGTCAACTACAGCCGGATGCCGGATGATATTTTTGGCCCTTACCGTAATGACGGGCCAGAACTGATTGAAGTGCCATATTACGCATTTTCAGTTCGCAAGGAGGCTGCATAATGGGTGGAGGCAGAGGTGCCGGATTTTTTGCCGAAACAGATGGCTGGCGCGCGTCAGAGGCTTTTGCCAAGGGAACGCTGGTTGCGGCGTCCGCCCAGAACACGGCTACGGACGCAGGCGGCGGCACATCCGGCGGCATACTTGACGCCTTGCGCCCGTGGTGGTCTTACCCGTATGGGCACCCAGAAAAAACAAAAAAAATTGAGATGCTACAGAAGGCGTTAAAACCTAGAGCGGAGAAAATGGCAGGTGGTTTTGCTGAACTTTTTGATCCGCAGCAATTCATAATAAAATTCGGTGCTAGATTACTCAAAGAAGCAACCACCAAGGGCAAAAAGAGCAATATCATCAATTAATATATATAATTGAAAAAACCAAGCAATAGCGGCAATCCAGCTATTGCTTGGTTTTTATTATCGTGTTTCTATTAATATATTTTCCAGAAAAGAAATATGCACTTAATATAAAGTATAAATAAATTACTGACGCTAGAAATCCGTGATCAATAGGAACAAGGCGATCTTTTTTAAAAAAAAGAACATTAGGTGTCGCGCCAGGTTGTGATACGAATGACATTCCATCACTTGAAGATCCAATAAAATTTAGTAACATCATAATTGCACAGTATGATAATATAATATTAACGCTTATCTCCAGAATCTTTTTGTAAAAAAAGCTTGCAACAAGGGCCATGCCCACGAAAATCCGCAGACATTCCGTCATCACCACATAGGCAAAAGACGCCTGCTCCCAATGCCCGCCATACAGCCAGATAAAATGGTCTACGATAACAAAGAGCAACAGCACTATTCTGTGACGATTATCAACCGATATACGCATCCAGGCCTCGGGTTGGGCATTTTTCCCAGAAATTCATCAAAGCCATCGCCGCAGAACTACTCGCCGCCTCACTGTACACTGCGGCCTTCATCAACATTTCGCCCCATGAGGCTATCAAAAGTAATCAGTACACCTACAAAATATGCAACTCTCAAAAATAATTGACGCTTCCGAAGGCTCTATTGATGTTTTTTTGCAATAATTTCAGGATTAATGTGTTTCCCAGAGAAAAAATATGTGCTCAATATAAAATATGCATAAAAAACCACAGCCAAAAATCCATAGTCAATGGGAACAAGGCGATCTTTTTTGAACCAAAAAAAATTGGGCATAGAACCGGGCACGCTGATCCTCCTCAATCTATCAGTACAACCAAATAAATTCAGCACCAGCATGACCAGGCAATACACCAGCACAAACTTAACGCTGCCTTCCAGAATCCTTGGGTAAAAAAAGCTTGCCACAAGGGCCATGCCCACGAAAATCCGCAGACATTCCGTCATCACCACATAGGCAAAAGATGCCTGCTCCCAATGCCCGCCATACAGCCACACAAGATGGTCAAACACTACAAAGAGAAGCAATACAATTCTGTGGCGATTATCAACGGATATACGCATCCAAGCCTCGGGCTGGGCATTTTTTACAGAAAATTGTCAAAGCCATTACCGCTGAACTGCTCACCGCCTCACTGCACACTGCGGCTTTCGTCAGCTACTTGCCCCATAAGGGCTTCAAGGTTTTCAACAGCAACCAGCCGTCCGGTGCTGCTGCCGTCAAAACTCACCCGCCCGGTTACCCGGTAGTTTTCGCCATTGCCGTGGTCATACACTGTAAAGGGCACCAGCCAGTCGCCATTTTTGGCGCGTGCCTCCCCAACCTGTCGAATTTCTTTGCGGCCAGTGGACGCGTCTGCAAACAAGGGGGCCAGTACGCCTTGCGAAGCACGGCCATCCACCTTGCGTCCTGCAAATGCGCCGGAACTGATGCCATTCATGATAAACGAGCGGGATTCGCTGAGCAGTACCGCGCGTACCGTAGCGCTGCCCTGCTCGCCTGATCCGGCCTGAGAAAACAGTATGGCCAGCATAGGCGGCAGTTCGGCCGCAGCCTGCGGCTGTTTGGCGCGGCGCACAAAAATATCCAGAGCGTCGGCAAGAATACCGTCCACATCCACAAATTTTTCAAAAGCCGTGGCGTCGGCGCTGTCCACAGCCTTGCCCGCCTGCACTACGCATTGCCGCGCAGCGGCTGCCGTGCCTGCTGCCAGGGAAGGAACAGCAAGCCCAAGGCACAGCGGCACGAGAAAAAGACACAACAATACCGTCGGCAAGGCGTTTCTATTGGCCGTGCCGACGTTTATACGCGCACAATTCAGCATATTTCCTCCGGCAGCGCCCCCTTGAGGGGCAGGGGCAGGCCGCAGCTGACAAAAACTACATGATGGCAAACCCGGGCCAGTTCCTGATTGGCGAGGCCCAACACGTCATTGAAGGCCCGCCCCAAAGGCGACATGGGCACAAGGCCCAGGCCCGTCTCGGCGCTGACCACAGCCACAGGCAAGGGAGGTGCCACAAGGCGCTCCCCAAGGGCCGATACTTTGCGTAAAATTGTCTCCTCGTCCTGATCTCGGGCAAGAAGATTGGCAATCCACAGGCTTATGCAGTCTAACAGAACGACGCCCGGCACAAGAGCTTCTGACCTTTCAGACCTGCCGGAAGCCTCGTTTTTTTGCGGCGCGCAAGCATTGCCGATCTGTGACACTGCGGCAAAAAGACGGTCAAGGGCGGCGGCAGGGTCCAGAGGTTCTTCCTGACATTGCCAGCCAGCGCCCCGCATATCCTGATGGCGCGCCACACGGCGCGTCATTTCTTCGTCCTCAGCCCAGCAGGTTGCCAGATACAGACGTTGCGGGGCTACAGCTTCGGCCCAGCGCTGGGCCATGCCGCTTTTACCGCTGCGTGTGCCGCCCACAAAAAAGACGCAAGGTGCGCTCAACGGCCCTGCCCGCCCACTTGAACGGGTGCTCCAATGGCTTCCTGACGCGCGGCAGGCGGCGTAAGCGCCGAACCTGTATGCGGCGCGGCTGGAACAGCCGGGGCCATTCCTTGAGCCGGAACCTGAGCCGGGGCGGGCGCAGGCGCAGCAAGCGCGCCGTTACCACCGGGCATGGCCAAACCTTGCGGCGTGCCGTGTGCCGCCCCCTGCCCAGCCGCCGGGCCGGAATGAGCGGGCTGCTGCGTTGCCCCTGTGTTCGCTGCGGGCGCGCCAGTGGCGGCCTGAGCGAAGCGGCGGGCAAGATCGCGCAAAATGCCTGCGGAAGACTGCACCGAGGCCATAGCCTGCTGGTCCTGCTTGAGGCGGCGGTCTGCCCAACGGGCCACGAAGAGCAGCTCATCATCATCCATAGTCTGCCCAGCGCCGCGCCGGATGGCGTTCACCAAAGCCCGCTGCACCACCGATTGCTCTTCCAGAGAACGGCGAAACCGCGCCCCAAGGCCATCCACGCGCAATTGCGACGTGCTGAGCTGCGCCTGTGACGCCCCGGATTCACGCAACTGGTCGTATTCAAATACCGCTTCAGCCATCTGGCTGTTAATATCCACTGTGCTTTGGGCGGCAGCGTCCACCTGACGCAGGCGGGCATCCAGATCGGGCGTTGCGGCAACGCCTTCCAGCGCTCCCGCAAGCATTACAAAGCGGCCAGCCAGCGCCATGTACAACTGGTGCGTCTGCTCTGCGTTAAAATCCCTGGCTCTGGCTTCACGGGCCACATCTTCCATAAAGCGGTCCACGTACAGGCTGTACAGACCTTGCAGCATGGTGGGGTGAAAGGCATAGCGCAGAAGAGCCGCTCTGCCCCCGGTGTCGCCTTCAGCAATGCCCGTAAGCTTTGTGCCAAAACGCTGATTGACGTTCTGCACCGAGACATTAAGCGTGCCAGCGCGGGGGCCGGGCTTGAAGCGCGAAACCAGATAGGCCGCCAGGCTTTCTACAAACTGCGGGCGCACGCGGCTGTCTTCCGTAACACGCGGGGTCAGCCCCGTTGGGGCCGCAACGCCGTTTGTTGCCGCAAGGCCGCTTCCGGGCATGGTGCCGTCTGCGGGTCCACCCACTGCTCCCTGTACATTTTGACCAGCCAGGGTGCCCGGCGCTGTATAAGGACTGACCACCGATGGAGGAGGAGGCGGCGGAGCATCGCGAAAAGCATCGCCCACGCCAGCCAAAGGCGTGCCGCTGGTGGCGTTATCAATAACGGAGGCAGCCTGTTCGCGCCAATGCTCGCGCGTATCTTTGTCCCGCGTAAGCCAGAAGGCGGCTCCACCCACCAGCAATACCGCCAGCAGAGCCAAAGCCACAACCTTGCGCCCGCCCTTGCCCGGAGCAGGTTCAGGAAGATTAACAATACCCGGTACGCCGGGTTCTTTTTTTTCCAACTTCATGCGCAACTCCTTCTCTGGCGGCGCGCGAAAATAGATGATCACACTGAGGCGCAAAAGCCTGCGCCTGGGAGCTTTAAGCCATATAAGAACACTCCCGTACGGCGCTCATACCGCCTAGCGGATGCTAGCATTGCTTCTCGGGGCTGTGAAGACTTTTTCTAGACTCGTCGCGAACCGGAAACGGTGATTGACATCAACACATTGCGTCCGGCAACAGGGAGAGCTATAGTATACCTCTGTTCGCTTATACTGTTTCTAATTTCTACTCAAAAGAGGCTCGCATGTTAACTCCTCCTAACATTCTCACTATTGCCGGGTCCGACTCTGGCGGCGGTGCGGGCATCCAGGCAGACCTGAAAACCATTATGGCTATGGGCGGCTATGGCATGAGCGTCATTACGGCGCTTACCGCCCAAAATGGCATGGGCGTCACGGGCATACACGCTCCTGATCCTGATTTTGTGGCACTGCAACTAGACACGGTGCTTGATGGCTTTCCCGTGGCAGCCGCAAAAACGGGCATGCTTTTCTCCGCAGGCATTATACGGGCTGTGGCCCCTATACTGCGCCGGCGCAGTTTTCCTCTTGTTGTTGACCCCGTTTCTGTAAGCCAGAGCGGCAGCCGCCTCTTACAGCAAGACGCCATCTCTGCTCTAGTGAATGACATCCTGCCCGGCTGCGATCTGCTTACGCCCAACAGGCCGGAAGCGGAAATGCTGACCAACATGACCATCGAAAGTCTGGACGATGCCGCCACCGCTGGCGAAAAACTGCTGCAAATGGGCGCAAGAGCAGTGCTTATCAAAGGCGGCCATATGGAAAACAGTGTCGTTGTCACTGACTGCCTGTGCATGGAAGGCCAGGCCCCCAAAGCCTTGCCGCAGGCCAAGGTAGATACGGAAAACAATCACGGCACTGGGTGCACACTTTCTGCGGCCATAGCAGTGGGTCTTGGCAAGGGGCTGCCTCTTCAGGTGGCAGTGACGCGGGCTCAGGAGTATCTTAATCTCGCCCTGCGCCGCAGCTACAGCCCCGGCAACGGAGCTGGCCCGGTCAACCATGCGGCGGGCCTGAACTTATAGCAGCCGGGTAGTGATAGAGCAAAATGCGCTTAAAAGCGTACATTCCTCAAAGTTAAGGTGCGCTTGTTATGGCGGGCAGATGTTCAGACAGCCTCCAAAGCATTTCAAAGTAAATATTGACAAACTATATAGCAAAAACGATTGCCAAAATGGCGTCCGGCCGCGCCAACGTTTTTTTGGCTTCTATCTATTTCTATCTATATAGATAGAAGCCAAATCGCAGTGCGGGTTTTTCTGGCGACACCCGGTTCTGGCTACATTTTGCGCAAAGCGCCGCCAGAACGGCCCGCAGCTTTGGTGGCTGGCGCTTTTTCATATGCGCCCGCAGAACAGACGAGCACCGTCCACCGGAAAACTTTGGACAAGAGTTTTCCCATACACGGCAGCCTGAACCTGCCTGCGAAAATTCATCGCGCAAGCCTATCTGCACGGGCCGCACGGTCACAAGTGGAACGGCGCTTGGCCCGCTGTTTGCAGCTGACGGAAACGGATACCCCGCAGGTGTCAAAAAAAAGGCGGTATGCGCGTGCCCTTCCGTTTCAAGATGCAAAAAGTGCTGGATTACCGGGAGCAGCTGGAAGAAGAGGCCAAGGTCAACCTTGCCATTCAACGTGCCCGCCTGGCTGAAGCCCAGGAGCGCCTTGATAAAGTTAAAGCAGAGCTGCTCCAGACAGAAGATCGTCTTGTGGGGGCAGTTCTTATGGACGCATCAGAGCGCTGGCTGCTTGAGCAGTATGCCAAAGGCCTGCGGGCAGATGTCGCCCACGAAACTCTTCAGGTACGCATGCTCGAACAACTGGCTGAAGAAGCCCGCAAGCTGCTGGCTGAACGTGCCATCGACAAAAAATTGCTGGAAAAGCTCAAGGAAAGGCAAAAGCAGCACTATGCCCGTGAGGAACAATTGAAGGAGCAACGCACCAATGACGAAACAGCAACCCTCCGCTACAAAGCTCCGACTCTCTAAGCTGTTCCGCTGGCTGGCGGTGCTTTGCTTTATCAAGCTCTCCATGCTCAGCATGCTGCTTCTTGATGTTCCCCTGCCTTCGTGGCTTGGCGGCGCACCTTCGCAAACAGCCTTTGTTCCCCCCGTTGATCCCCTGTCTGACGCGGCTGTTATGGAAAAATTGACAGCCCTTGTGGCAGCGAGCCGTCAGGAAGGCGACAAGGATGCCCGGGCCGTTGATCTGCCCGCCAGCCCGCAGGAAACCAACGCTGAAGTAAACCTTGCGCCTGGCGCGCCTGCCACAGCCGTAGCGCTTCAAGGCGCGCCTGTTGTCCAGCTTGCCAAGGATCAGGCCAGTGCGCCGCAGGGTTCGGCTGCCGCAAAAATGGCGGCTGCGGCCCAACCGCACAGCTCTGGTCCCATGCAGGGAAGGCTTGTTGACGCCGAAGCCCTGCCAGCGCCGCTTATGACCGCAGGCGTGTCTTCCGTAAGCCATGCCGCGGAGCAGCAACTTTTCACGCCGCCCAACATCAGCCAGCCCACGCCCCTGCCTGCGCCTCTGGCCCAGCCCGGCGTGAGCGCGCCTACGCAAAACAACAGCTCCACTGCAAACGCTGCGGCGAAAAATTCTGGCGAACACAGCTGGCTCGACGCTCTTGCCCGTTTGCCGATTCCGGCACTTGGCAGCGTGCAGGCTGCCCACGCCGCTGCTCAGGATATGCCCATACCGCAAACGCCGCCCTCGGCCCAAACAACGCCCTTTGCACCTGCCGCGCAGGCCGCCCCGTATTCGCTGCCCGGCGCAGCGGAAATTCCGGCTAATATTCCCCGTGGTCAGGGTACGGATGGCGCGCCCTTGCCGCCGCGCGGCACATCCGGCGCAAACGCTCAGGGAGCTGGAGTCACTCCTGCGTTGCCCATGAGCAGCCAAACGGGCATACCTGCACCGCCGACGCCTAACGTGCGCCCTTCGCCGCCGACAACCGACCCCAATATCAAGGCGCAGGAACTGGCCCGCCAGCAACAGGATATTCTCATGCTGCGCCAACAGATGGATCAGCGCCTCAAGGATATGCAGAACGCAGAACAGAAGATGAAGGACATGATCCGCGAGGCGCGTGGCATTGAAGACGAAAAAATCCGGCGCCTCGTGCTCACCTATACCCAGATGAAGCCAAAGGCTGCCGCCAAGGCTCTGGAAAGTATGGATGAGCGAGTGGCTGTCCGCATCCTTACGGGCATGTCGCCCAAGCAGTCAGGGGACATCCTTACCTACGTCAACCCGGCCAAAACAGCCAAGCTGACGGAAATCATCACTCGAATGAAGCTGCCCGAATAATGCGCCTCAGACTTCTTGTTTCCTATGTAGGCACGGCATACAGCGGCTGGCAGATACAGGAAAAACCCAAGCCGCCGCCAACGATTCAGGGCGCGCTTGAGGCCGCCCTGTTCAGGCTCACAGGTCAGCTTGTGCGCGTTCACGGCTCTGGGCGTACGGACTCTGGCGTGCACGCTCACGGTCAGGTGGCGCACTGCGACGTGCCCGACGCCCGCGAAGGATTTGATTGGCGGCACAGCCTCAATGCCGTGCTGCCGCGTGACATCCGTGTGCTGGAGGCCAGCCCGGCGGCGGCTGATTTTCACGCCCGCAAAGATGCCCTGCGCAAAACCTATGCCTACCAGTTTTGGCAAGACCGCCGCTTTCTGCCGCCCCAGCTCCGCCCCTTTGTCTGGAATTGCGGCCCGCTGGATCAGGACCTCATGCGCAAGGCCATCCCCTATCTGCTGGGCACGCACGACTTCGCTGGTCTGCGCAATGCGGGCACAGATGTGGAAAATACCGAGCGCACCCTGCTGGACGCCCGTCTTGAACAGTTGCCGCCTTGCGAATTTTACCCGCCCCATGCTCCCATGCTTCGCCTGGCCGTCACGGCTGACGGATTTCTCAAGCAGATGGTCCGCAATATGGCTGGCCTTCTGGCCGCCTGCGGCCAAGGCAAAATGGAACCGGAACAAATTCCTGCTCTGCTGGCCGCTCTTGATCGACGGGCGGTGCCCTCAGTGACGGCTCCCCCGGAAGGTCTGGCTCTGGTACGTGTGGAGTACCCTGCGGACTGATTCTGATCAGAATTTCACACTACGCCGTACCATTCTGCCTGCTGCTGGCTGCACAAAAAATCAGCACACCCCGAATCTCCGATTGAGCGTTGCTGATGCCCCGCGTCTACGGCAGGGGCTGCAAAAAAGAATCCACAGAGACATCATCCCGAGAGGATTTTTCTTGTTATATAAGAGAATGGGCCTTTTATGCAGGCAGCGTGCTTTTATGATATTATTCCAGAATAAAAAGAAAAATTCTGCGCAGGAAGAACTGAAAAGGCGTTCGTGACAACACTGCCTGACAGAGCCATCCCAATCAGCAACAATTCTGACCCCTCTTCTCAGTTTTTCTTTTTGGATGCCCAAAAAATTATACCGACTGTAATCCTAGTGTAACAGACTGAATTTAATGCGCCCTTGATAATTTTAAGGGCCAGCGCCCAAATTTTGGGCAAAGTCAGGAAAAAAAAATATTATCTAGAAAAACTTTAACCCAAAGATTTTCTAGGGATTTGGGTTTTTTTTCATTTTTTGGACATTTCTTGGTTAAAATTTTTGCACGATAATGCTTGCAATGTGTTCGGGCCTTTCCTATAGTTAGCCCGAAGCGGACAACCGCTCCACAGGCGTGTACAGCAAAAACGTGCCCTACTCGGGCAAAATAAAGGAAGGTTAACAATGAAAAAGATCGCTACTCTTCTGTTGGCGGCCGGCCTCGTGTTCGGCGCTGCCACAGGCGCCAGCGCCATCGACTTCAAGGCCAAGGGCCAGTGGATCATGAGCTTTGACTACGGCATGAACGGCAACTTCACCGGCGGCAACGGCCGCACCGGTTACAACAAGAGTGAAGACGAGTTCGAAGCCAACCAGCGCGTACGCCTGCAGTTGGACGCCGTTGCTTCCGAATCCCTGTCCGGTACCGTGTTCTTTGAAATTGGCAAAGACACCTGGGGCAAAAGCAAGAACGACGGCAACGGCAACGGCGGCGGCGGCGCTCTTGGCGCTGATGCCAACGATGTCATCAAGCTGAAGAACGCTTACATCGACTGGATCGTTCCCCAGACCGACCTGAAGGTTCGCATGGGCATTCAGGGCATGGCCCTGCCCAGCTTCACCACCGGTAGCAACGTGTTCAACGACGACGTAGCTGGCATCACCGCCTCCTACCAGTTCAACGAAAACGTTGCCGTAACCGCTCTGTGGGCCCGCCCCTGGAACGACAACTACACCAACACCAATGACCACGGCGGCAACCACAACAACTTCATGGACAACGTGGATGTTGCTGCCCTGCTCGTGCCCCTGACCTTTGACGGCGTGAAAGTGACCCCCTGGGTCATGTACGCTGCCATCGGCCCCAACGCCTTCCGTGGCAACGACGCCAACGGCAACGACGGCTACCTCAACAACTTTGCTGGCACCTCCGGCAAGTACCCCCGCGCTGGCATGATTCCCGTGGGCGGCGCCCACCACAAGGACGGCACTGCTGCTTCCAACAAGCT
Source organism: Pseudomonadota bacterium (assembly GCA_023386035.1). Taxonomy (GTDB): domain Bacteria; phylum Desulfobacterota; class Desulfovibrionia; order Desulfovibrionales; family Desulfovibrionaceae; genus Desulfovibrio. The sequence continues at coordinate 23,296 of JAEWKM010000038.1, read as the reverse complement.
GGGTGAATACGGCAATGCCGTTTGGGCTGGCCTGACCGGCGAAGTGACCATGTTTGACCCCATCCGCATTGCGTGGGATTTCAACTACGGTTCCGCCAGCTACGACCAGAGCCGCCTGAACCGTTCCGGTTGGCTGGCTTCTTTGCTTGCTGAATACAAGCTTGACTGGGCCATCCCCGGCATCTACGGCTGGTACGGCTCCGGTGACGACAGCAACCCCGCCAACGGCTCCGAGCGTATGCCCAGCCTGAGCGTGAACAACAATAACAACGGCTTCTCCAACTTTGCCTTCAACGGCAACCCCTACATCGCCCGTGAAGCCACCCTTGGCTACAGCATGGCTGGCACCTGGGGCGTGGGCGCGCGCTTGAAGGACATGAGCTTCCTGGAAGACCTGAAGCACACCTTCCGCGTTAACGTCATTGGCGGCACCAACAGCCCGACCATGGCCAAAAAGATGTCCAACAGCTGGCAGCCCACCAACCTCGCTGCTAACAGCGGCGCTGCTGGTATGGATCCCCTGTACATGACCACCGAAGACGTGGTTATGGAAGTGGGCCTGACCAACACCTACCAGATGTACGAAAACTTCAGCATCATGCTTGACGCCGCTTACCTGGCTACCTGGCTTGACCAGTCCAAGTCCGTGTGGGGCAACAGCAAGATGAACGGCAAGTCCGACGAAGTGCGTGATCCCTGGAACGTCAACGTGAGCTTCGTGTACTCTTTCTAAGAGAACAGAACTCAAGTTTCGCTATAAAAGGGGGGCCGCAAGGCTCCCCTTTTTCTGTGTGTGCAGCTTCCCTTGAGTGATTTTATTAATGCGGCCCCGTCTTACAGGTCAGGACAGCATAGCTACTGACGCTTCAAACGTTGTGAGACAGGAAATTACGTTTAAAGACAGAACGAGTAACGACTCTGCATGTTCCACGCAGGAGCTGTCTCTATCCGTAGTTTTATGCACCGCAACTACTAAAGTATCCTGGCTGTATCCGTCGCAACGGCTAAACCCCGAGGTGTAACAGCTAAAATAGAGCGCACTGCGCTTGAAGTCTGCGCCGCACTACTTAGAGCATCCGGTAAGCCTTGAAGGTAAACCTTGAACCGTTGACGGAATCTCTTTGCGCAGAGGAACAGTCCCCCTGGTAGAGAATGCAAGCATGACTGCTCATTTTGCTGTTGGAGCCGCGATGAGGATGTAAAATTTTGGAATGCGTCTTGCCAAGGTTGTCATGCCATTCGGCCGTCAAGCTTAAGGCTCTGACAAGTTCGTGCCTAATTATATAGAAAATTTTATATATACTATAGATTTTCCAGCGTCTGCACTTGCAGGTCGCGGAGTTAGCCGTCACCAGTGTCAACAAACTACTAGGCCGCGTTGAGTAGCCCTCTCGGCCTTCGTCCTTTCTGTTGGCAAGTTTGCCAATGGTGGTTATATGGTGGTCATGCAGAAACCGGAATCCGCAACTATCCCACTTTCGCCCGGCGTTTACCTTTACAAGGACGACCGTGGCCGCATCATTTATGTTGGCAAGGCTCGCGTACTGCGGCGGCGGGTACTCTCGTATTTCAGGCCTGAAGGTCTGCCCGCCAAAACCAAAGCCATGCTCTCTCACGCCGAGAGCATTGAGTATCTTACCACCACCACGGAAAAAGAAGCCCTGCTTCTCGAAGCCAGCCTTATCAAAAAGCACAGGCCGCGCTACAACATCGTGCTGCGCGACGACAAGCAGTATGTGCTGTTTCGCTTGAACACCAAGCATGAATTTCCCCGGCTTGAGATCGTCCGTCAGGCCCGCCGTGATGGCGCGCGCTATTTTGGCCCCTTCACTTCGGCATTGGCGGCCCGCGAAACCTGGAAGATCATCCACCGCGCCTTTGCCCTGCGCCGCTGTTCCGACAAGGCCATGAAAAACCGTGTGCGCGCCTGCCTGTACCATTTTATGGGTCAGTGCCCCGCACCTTGTATGGGGATAGTCACTCCGCAGGAATACAACGAAAATGTGCGCAAAGTCTGCGATCTTTTGCAGGGACGCGCCGCCCCCCTGCTGGACAGCTTGCGCACGGCCATGAATCAGGCATCGGAAGATCTGGAATTTGAAAAAGCCGCAGTTCTGCGCGACCAGATTCAGGCTGTGGAACGCACGGTTGAGCGTCAGGCCGCCGTGCTGCCCGGTGGTGGCGACATGGACGCTGTGGGGCTTTTTCCGGCAGACAAGGGGCTTGCCCTTGGCATTGTCTTTGTTCGCGGCGGCGCTGTCACAGACGGGCGCTCCTTCTACTGGCCGGGTCTGACATTCGAGGACGCCCCCGAACTGCTCTGGAGCTTTGTGAGCCAGTACTACAGTCAGGTCACCCCGCCGCCCAGAATCCTGCTGCCCTGGCTTCCGCAAGATGCCGAAGATGCGATCAGAGAAGACGGCGCTGAAGGTCTGGCGGATGGAGAAACTTCTGATACAGAAGAGACGCCGCTTGGAGCGGTCCTGCACGAAGCGATGGACGCGCTTTCTGTTGAAAGGCTGTCGGATGTGAATCCTTCGGCCATCTCGGCCCCACCCGCCGTTCAGACAGACAGCAACACGCCTTCGCCCCTTCCCGCCACAGGCCGTGAGCTGCTGGAGCAGACCCTGTCTGACCGACGCAACGGCGCAGTGCGTATTGTGCCGCCGCAAAATGCCGGGGACAATCAGCTTGTGGATATGGCCCAATCCAATGCCCGGGAAGAGGCACGCCGTCAGGAACAGAAATCAGAACTAGGCATTCTTGACCGACTAGCGCGCGCACTGCATCTTGCAGGGCCGCCGCACCGCATCGAATGCGTGGACGTTTCCCACACTGGCGGCCAGCAAACTCGGGTGGGCATGGTGGTTTTTGAAGAAGGCCAGCCCGCGCGTTCGCAGTACCGCGCTTACGCCATGCCAGACAGCGGCGATGACTACGCCACCCTGTACGCGTGGGTGGCGCGCAGGCTTGAAAGCGGCCCCCCGTGGCCAGACCTGCTGCTCATCGACGGCGGGCGCGGGCAACTGCGCACCATACAGCGCGCGCTGAGTGAGGCAGGCCAGTCTGACCTCTTCGCACTGGCGGCCATTGCCAAGGCCAGGGATGAACAGGGCCATGCCGACCGCCGTGCAGGCAACGTGGCTGACCGCATTTTTGTGCCCGGCAGGGCCAATCCCCTGCCCCTGCGTGAAGGCGGGCCGGAGCTGCTGTTCCTGCAAAACGTGCGCGACTCTACCCACCGCTTTGCCATTGGCCGACACCGCAAGGCGAAGCGTGGCGCGGCCCTTTCCGGTGAGCTCATGCGGCTGCCCGGCATCGGCCCTGCCACGGCGCGTCTTTTATGGGACCGCTTCGGCAGTGTGGAAGCTATGTGCGCGGCCACCAAAGAAGATTTGTGCGGCCTGCCCGGCATTGGGGCGGCCAAGGCGGCCTTGCTGCTGGAAAAACTGGCGGGGCTGCACTAGGGACTGTGGCCTGAAGTAGGCCGTGTGCGAGAAACCGCCTGACGCTTGCTGGCAACAGCGGGGCGCCTAACCTGCCCAGTCCAGTCTCTGCCCAGCTGATTCTTTTCCGGTTGCAAAAAACTGCACCCCGCTCTTCATTGTGTTTTTTCCTGCTCCCCCAGTGTCTCAGGCTGGGGGATTTTGTTTTTTTGCGCAAAAATGTATACTTATTTTCCAATGGCAGCCATTGACCTTATATATAACGGCCTTATTCTTGCATATTGAGACCCGGACACCACAAGTCCAGGCCGGAGGCCCAAACCGCCGCCCTGAATGACCGTGAATACGGGAGTACGATTCGCACGGGGGAGTAGAGAATGTCAGTATCTTACAAGGATTATTACAAACTTCTGGGAGTGGAGCGCACAACCAAAGCCGAGGATATTTCCAAGGCCTACAAGAAGCTGGCGCGCAAGTACCACCCCGACCTGAATCCCGGCGACAAACAGGCTGAGGACAAATTTAAAGAAATCAACGAGGCACATGAAGTTCTCAAAGATCCCGAAAAGCGCAAGCTTTATGACCAGCTTGGCCCCAACTGGCAGCATGGCCAGCAGTTTCAGGGTGAACCGGGCTTTGAAAACGTGCACTTTACGTTTGGCGGCAAAAGCTTTGACGGATCAGGTTTTTCGGACTTTTTTGATACCCTCTTCGGCGGAGCGAGCGGCGCGCAGTTTGGCGGCCAGGGTGGAAGCCCTTTTGGCGGGCAGGCAGGCGGGCGCGGCGCGCAATTCGGGCCAGACCCTTTTGGCGGTTTTTCCTCTCGCCCACTGCGTGGCAGAGACGTGGAAGCCGAGCTGCCCCTGACGCTTGAAGAAATTCAAAAAGGCGGCAGCCGCACTGTTTCCATTCAGGGTTCGCAAGGTCCCAAAACGCTGGAAGTCAACGTGCCTGCGGGCATACGCGAGGGGGCGAAACTGCGGCTGGCCGGACAGGGAGACCCTGCGCCCGGCGGCACGGCAGGCGACCTGTTTTTGCGAGTGCGGTACCTGCCGCACGCTGTCTTCAAGGTTGACGGCGAAAACCTGCAGTGCGACCTGGCCCTGGCCCCCTGGGAGGCAGTGCTTGGCGCAAAGGTAGAAGTGCCCACCCTTGAAGGGCATGTGGAAATGCAGATTCCCGCTGGTTCCAGTTCTGGCCGCAAGTTCCGGCTGCGTGGCAAGGGATTGGGCGCAACTGGCAAACGCGGCGATCTGCTGGCCAGAGTCATGATAAAAACGCCTGCGCAACTGTCCGACGCGGAACGCGAACTTTGGCAGAAACTGGCGGAAACTTCGGCTTTTCAGGCCCGCGCATAGCGCCTGGTGGAGGGTTTTAGCATGAGCATGACACCCAAAAATCCCACCCTGCCCGCTCCGTCTACGGTAATGGTATGGGAAGAGTTTATTCAGATTACGGGCGTACACCCTGAACGTCTTCAGGAACTGCTTGCCCTGGGCTGGATTGAAGCCCGCGGCAGCGCTGTGCAGCAGTATCTTTTTCGCGACACGGACATATACCGCGTGCGCAAGCTTGAACGCATCTGCTGCGATTTTGAACTGCCCGTGCTTGGCGGCACGATCATAGTCGACCTGCTGGAGCGCATAGACGCTCTGGAGCGTTCCGTTCGCAGCTTCAAGAGCTTTGAAGACTAGACAATGCCGCCACGAGATACATTTTCTTGGTGTATTGGAGAAGCAAGCCTTTTTGCAGGCGGTACTCTCATGATACGCGGCCAGAATAAAAAATGAAGTTCGGCCTGAAGCAATTTCACCTTGAAGTTGTTCCGTTGAAAAGATGCTCGTGACGACACAGTCAAAGACCCTGTGCAATAACAGACAGCACTAGAGCATTTCAACTTTGAAATGCTCAGGTGGCTGCGTAAGCAGGCACCCGCCGTGGAGGCGTAAGCGCAATTTATTTGCGCGATTAAACGCCGTAGCGAGCGTGTATTAAACTTTGAAAATACACATTTTCAAAGTTAATTTGCTCTAGAGATAAAATATATTTTGCCCGCCCATAGCGGCGTGGCTCCGTCGGAGGAATCCATATGGATATTAACAAGTTCACAGAAAAAGCGCGTGAAGCTGTCAGCGAGGCTCAAAGCCTTGCCGCAGGTATGGGCCATCAGGAAACGGATGTCGAACATCTGGCCCTGGCTCTTACCCAGCAGGAAAACGGCATCGTCCCCCGCATTCTGGATCAGATGGGCGTGCAACCCCGTGCCCTTTCCGTTGCCATTGAAGGCGCGCTGCGCAAGCGCCCTTCTGTTTCGGGCACGGGCATGGACCCCACAAAAATCATGATTACGCAGCGCCTGGCCAAGGTTCTGGGAGACGCCCAGAACGAAGCCAAACGCATGAAGGACGAATACGTCAGCGTTGACCACCTGTTTGCGGCCTTGACCGAGGTAGCGCCCTCCACGCCGCTTGGCGAGGTGTTCAAGGAATACAAAGTTACCCGTGCGGGCTTTGTGGCGGCGATGGAAGAACTGCGCGGCGGCGCGCGCGTAACGAGCGCCAACCCCGAAGACACCTTTGAGGCGCTGAACAAATACGCCCGTGATCTTGTGGAAGCCGCACGTCAGGGCAAGATGGACCCGGTTATTGGCCGTGACTCCGAGATCCGCCGTGTCATTCGTATTCTTTCGCGCCGCACCAAGAACAATCCTGTTCTTATTGGTGAGGCGGGCGTTGGCAAAACGGCCATTGTGGAAGGCCTTGCCTTTCGTATCGTCAAGGGCGACGTGCCCGAAGGCCTGAAAGGCCGCAAGCTTTTCGCCCTTGATATGGGTGCGCTTATCGCTGGCGCCAAGTACCGTGGTGAATTTGAAGAACGCCTCAAGGCCGTTCTTAATGAGGTGGAGAAGAGCGAAGGAAAGACCATCCTTTTCATTGACGAACTGCACACCATTGTGGGTGCGGGCAAAACCGAAGGCGCAATGGACGCAGGCAACCTGCTCAAGCCCATGCTGGCGCGTGGCGAGTTGCACTGCATCGGCGCTACAACGGTGGACGAATACCGCAAGTATATTGAAAAGGACCCGGCTCTGGAACGGCGCTTCCAGCCCGTCATGGTTGAAGAACCTACGGTGGAAGACACCATTTCCATCCTGCGCGGCCTCAAGGAACGCTTTGAAGTGCACCACGGCGTGCGCATCAGCGACTCGGCTATAGTGGAAGCGGTTGTGCTGTCGCACCGCTATATCACTGACCGCCAGCTGCCAGACAAGGCCATTGACCTTATTGACGAAGCGGCGGCTCTTATCCGCACAGAAATTGATTCACTGCCTGCGGATCTGGACGAAGTGAACCGCAAGGTCATGCAGCTTGAAATCGAGCGCGAAGCCCTGCGCCGCGAAACCGACGCGGCTTCACGCGAACGCCTTGAAAAGCTTGAAAACGAGCTGGCCGACCTGCGTGCGGATCAAGCCGAACTGCGAAAGCAGTGGGAAAGTGAAAAGGGCTCCATCAATCAGGTGCGCGAGATCAAGGAACAGATCGAGCAGACCAAGCTGGCCATTGAACAGGCCGAACGCGCCTATGACCTGAACAGGGCCGCTGAACTCAAGTACTCAAAGCTGCTTGAGCTTGAAAAGAAACTGGCTGACGCCGAAGGCTCTGAAGGCAGCGAGGCCGAAGGCCCGCGCCTGCTCAAGGAAGAAGTGCGGCCAGACGATGTGGCCGAAATCGTGGGCAAGTGGACGGGCATACCCGTTACCCGCCTGCTGGAATCTGAACGCGAAAAGCTTCTGCGCCTGCCCGAGCAACTGCACGAACGCGTTGTGGGACAAGACGAAGCCGTCACTGCCGTGGCAGACGCTGTGCTGCGCGCCAGAGCGGGCCTTTCCGACCCTGACAGGCCTACAGGTTCCTTCATCTTCCTTGGCCCCACAGGCGTAGGCAAGACAGAGCTTTCCAAGGCATTGGCCGAAGCGCTCTTTGACACAGAAGACAACATGGTGCGGCTCGACATGAGCGAGTATATGGAAAAGCATTCTGTATCCCGTCTCATCGGCGCGCCTCCCGGATATGTGGGTTACGACGAAGGCGGCCAGCTCACTGAAGCCGTACGGCGCAAGCCCTATTCCGTCATTCTTTTTGACGAAATTGAAAAGGCTCACCCGGACGTGTTCAATACCCTGCTGCAATTGCTGGACGACGGACGTCTGACTGACAGCCAGGGCAGAACGGTGGATTTTCGCAACTGTATCGTCATCATGACGTCCAACATCGGCTCGATGCATCTGCTGGACGGCATTGAGGCGGATGGAGCACTGAAAGAAGGCGCGCGCGACAGGGTTATGGAAGACCTGCGGGCGCACTTCAGGCCGGAGTTCCTCAACCGCGTAGACGAAACGGTTGTCTTTCTGCCGCTCAGGCGCGACCAGATCAACCGCATTGTTGACCTGCAACTGGCCCGTTTGCGCAAGCGTCTTGAAGACCGCAAGATCAGGCTGGATATGACCGATGCGGCCAAAGACTTTATCGGTGAGGCTGGCTACGATCCCATTTATGGCGCGCGGCCCCTCAAGCGTTATGTGCAGCAGGCCGTGGAAACGCCCCTTGCCCGCCTGATCGTGGGCGGCAAGATACGCGATGGCCAGGGCGTTACTGTGGATGTTAAGGACGAAGAACTTACCTTCACGGCAGCGTAACTTCTGCAAATAGATCCATATGCATCAAGGCCCGCACAGTTTTTCACTGTGCGGGCCTTTTCTATTTTGGCAACGGCTGCGGAAAATTGCGCCACCTGTGCAGGCAATTTTGGCTATTATTAAGCAATTCAAAATAACATGCTCAAATTTTGCTCATGTGGATACATTTCATCAAGCTTAAAGGCGGCTGCGATGTAGCACAATAGCCCGCAAACGCGCATTTGACATCAGGCGTGAAAAAAGCGGTTCCAGGCCACAAGCTGGATCACAGTTGTGACAGAAAGAAAAAATTCTCTGGCGTTTTCTTGCGTAGGGTGCTTTGGCGGGCAGGGCTCATGCCCTGCGTACCAAGGCAAAGTACGCAACAAACCAGTCAGCATGTAGTCGTAAAACGGCGTCAGCAGATCCGCAGGACGGGTACGGCTGGCATCTTCACCCTGAGCGCAGACTCTGCCAAAAACCATATACTGCCGGCAGGCCACAGGCCGCACAGGATAGACAAGGCAACTGCCGTCCTGAAGGAAGGGACAGGGCAAGGTCATGTCTCTTTTGTCGCCCTCAAAAGCTGCCAGCCTGTCAACCAGCGCGGCAAGGCCATCCTGCGGCAACCTGTGCCGGGCGTGACTGTGCAAGGCCAGCACCTCAAGCGGCGTAACGGGTATGGGCTGCTTGCAGCACTGGTCGCACCCGGCGTGACAGGCAACAGCACGCCCGTCACGTTCTGCGGCTTTTTTCACGCCCAGGTCAACGACGGCATACGCGTCCAGCAACAGCCCCACACCGGGATAGCGGCGCTCGAGATGGGAATCTGTATACCTGAAAAGCCGAGCCTCAGCGGGCCACACCAAAGGCACAGTCTATACCCGCAAACGGTTCTGGTCAGACATTCTCCGTATCCTTTTCCGTGCGGCGGCGGCGCTGAGGACTTTTTTCATCATCTGCCAGAGGCGTTGCTGCAGAAGTATCCTTGGAGTTTACCGCCGCATTTTTGACAGCAGCGGCAATGTCAGCGGTAACCGATTCGCCGGAAGCAGAAAGCCCTTCTTCCCTGTTTTCGCTCTTGTGCTTGAGGCTTTCGCCCCGGCTGATGAAGTAGACGTGCTCGGCTATATTGATGGAGCGCCGCCAGATGCGCGTAAGGGAGCGTGTAACAAGAATGATATGCATGGCAAGGTGGGGTTCAAGGCTGCACTGCGGATCAGAAAGGCATTCCATAATCCCCTGAATGATGCGTACCTCATTCTGCACGGCCTCATCGTCGCCCCGGCTCATGGCCAGTGCTCCCTGAGCATCGTTTTCGCGAAAAACCCGCACCGAATTTTCAAAAGCCTCGCGCGCGCCAGCGTAAAGTTCATGCACGTGCGGTATGACGCCAAACCCCGGCATATCCTGCATAAGAATGGCCTGTTCAGCCATGCTTACGGCCTCGTCGCCAATGCGCTCAAGATCCACCACCATACGAAGCGACGTGACCACAAAGCGCAGATCACTGGCTACAGGCTGAGAACGGGCCAACAGCCGCAGGGCCATTTCGTCAATTTCATTTTCCAGCGCATCAATGGATGCGTCGCTTTCAATAACGGCGGCTGCCCTGCCGGGATCATTGGCGGCAAGGGCTTTGCCCGCTTCTTCCAGCGCAATGCCCACACTGGCACACATGACCAGAAGCCGGGTACGCAGCGTCACAAGCAGTTGTTGCAGATAGTTGGCCTGTTGCATGGCAGTCTCCTGAAAAACGCGCTGTATGTTCTGTACCGGGTTGCCATATTTTCGCCAAGCCCGGCACGGATTGAAAAATTCTAGCCAAGAGACAATTGTTGTGACCTTTAACCAAAACGCCCTGTTATATAGTCTTCGGTCTGTTTTTTGGCTGGCCGCGTAAACATTATGTCCGTGGCATTGTGCTCAATAAGTTCACCCATGTAGAAAAACGCCGTCGTGTCAGAGACACGGGCAGCCTGCTGCATATTATGGGTGACAATGATGATGGACAGAGATTCGCGCAGTTCGCGTATGCTCTCTTCAATTTTTTGCGTGGCAATGGGATCAAGCGCGCTTGCGGGTTCGTCCATAAGCAGCACTTCGGGTTCAACGGCAAGGGCGCGGGCAATGCACAAACGCTGCTGCTGCCCGCCTGAAAGACCAAGGGCCGGAGCCTGCAGGCGGTCTTTCACTTCCTCAAAAATCGCTGCTCGGCGCAAAGAAAGCTCTACTTTTTCAGCAATGAGGCTTTCGTCCCTGAGACCGTTGACCCGCAAACCGTAAGCCACATTTTCATAAATGGTTTTGGGAAAGGGGTTGGGCTTCTGAAAAACCATGCCGACCCGGCAGCGCAAGGAAACCACATCCGTATCCGGGCGGTTCATATCCTTGCCGTCCAACAGAACTTCACCCTCCACGCGCGCACCGGGCACAAGGTCGTTCATGCGGTTCAGGCAACGCAAAAAGGTGGATTTTCCGCAGCCAGAGGGGCCGATAAGAGCCGTCACCTTACACGGCTCAAAGGCCAGAGAGACTTCGTGCAGGGCCTTGTGCTGCCCGTAATAGACACTGACGTTGCGTGCCAGCAGATGTTCCTTCATGACTGTGCTGCTCCGTGGACGGAAGTAAGAGTGAAAACAAGGGCTGTGTTGCCGTCAGGAGCCGGACTTTCCGCCCGGATACTGCCGCCATGCCTCTCGATGATATGCTTGCAGATGGCGAGGCCAAGACCGGTGCTGGCCTGCCCCCGGTGGCGCTCAACCTGATAAAACCGCTCGAATACCCGCTCCAGATCCTGCCGGGGTATGCCGGGGCCGTCGTCAGTAACGCGAAAGACCACACTGTCGCCTACCTGCCGGGCGTTTACGCGTATACTGCCGCCCTCGGGGGCATAACGGCCCGCGTTTTCCAGCAGGTTACGAAAGACCTGCGTCAGATGCGGCAGGCTGGCCATCACGCGGCAATCAGGGGCAATATGCGGCTCTACCCGGCAGTGGCGGCGCTCCAGCACTTCACGGCACATGCCCGTGGCCTGGGCCAGGGCCTCGCGGGGATCAACCGGGGCAAGCTCAAGGCTGCCGCTTTTTCCCTCAAGGCGGGCCAGGGTGAGCAGATCGTCCACCATACGCGAGAGGCACACGCCGTGTTTGAGAATAATCTCGCCAAAACGGCGGCATTCAGGCGGGCCGTCCAGGCTGATGAGGGTTTCGGCATAGCCCTGAATGGCTGTGAGGGGCGTACGCAGTTCGTGCGACACGTTGGCCACGAAGTCGCGGCGCACTCGTTCAAGCCGCATGAGCTCCGTGATATCATGAAAAACGGCCACAGCGCCCACCTGCCCGCCTTCTGCCGTATCAGCAGCGCCAGGCAGGGAGATGCAGACCGACATTACCTGGCCGGAAGGCAGCTCAAGGTGCAGATAGCGCTGCACCCGCCCGCTTTCAGGGGAAACGATGTCCCCTTTTTCGGTTTCGTCTGCCGCTGCGGCGGATGCGCCGGAAACAAGATCAGCTTTGGCCTTGTCATCAAGGCCTGCTGTCTGGTCAGGGGCAGTAGCGTCACCAGAAGTAAAATCGGCCTGGGATTTGACGCTGCCTGCATTTTCCGCCGCATCGTGCGCAACGGAAGCTGCGAGTGCCAGCGCCCGCTGACGCGCGAAGTTCTGGGCTTCAGCCTCTGCCATAATGTCGTCAACGGCGTTTTGCAGTGGCGGCGAAGGGATCACCTCAACCACCTGCGCCCCCAGAGCGGAAGCCGCCGCCGGAAATTCGCGGGCCAAAGCCCTGTTGCAACGGCGTATGCGCCCACGCGGGCCAAGAACCAACACGCCGTCGCTCATCGTGTCCAGAATGCTTTCGAGCTGGGCTGTCTGCTCTGCGGCCGCGCGGATGTGCTCTTCAATATTCTCCGCCATGCGGTTTACAGCATCGGCCAGGGGCGCGAATTCGCGACCGGGGATGCGGCGCAGACGGCGCTGAAAATTGCCAAGCGATATGGCCTCCACAACGGACACCATCTGGCTTAGTGAGCGACGCAACGCGCCAGAAAGCAACCCGGCCAGCACAAGTGAAAGCGCCACGGTAATAAGAGCAATCTGGGTAAAGACGGCAAGCCGGCTGTCTATGATCTGCCTGAGGCTGGCCAGCGGTACAGAGACCCGCAAAATGTCGCCGTTACGCAGAGCCACGGCGGCATAAGCCAAGTCCTTGCCCAGGGTTCCACTGGGGCGGATGGTGAAGCCCGGCGTGCCATTCATAGCTTCGCGCACTTCGGGCCTGTCGGCATGGTTGTCCAGACGGCTAATAGGTTGCGCACCGGGAGCGGTGTCGCCCAGCACGCTACCCTTGCTGTTCAGCAAGGACAGGCGTTCTTCGGGCATATTCAGGATGGCGGCCAGTTGCGGAAGCCCCGAGGTATGGTCGCCAAGGCCGTCAAGAATGGCCCCGGCCAATACAGTTTCGCGCACAAGGCGCTCGCGCGCGGCATCAAGCTGGACCTTTTCAAACCAGGCCTTGCCGTAAAATACGGCTACGGCGATGGAAACCAGGGCCACGGCCAGCATGCCGCAAAAAATTCTGGTTCTGAATGAAAACATAGTTCCCTGCCAGTGCGGCCTTGCCGCCTGCTTTGCTATAGGCCCGCCACAGAAAGTATCTGTGCGGGATTGCCTACTCCTTGATTCTGTAGCCGACGCCGCGTACAGTTTCCAGCATGGTGGCGGCATCTCCGAGTTTGGCGCGCAGACGGCGCACATGCGTATCCACCGTGCGGGCGTAACCTTCAAAAGAATAGCCCCACACCTTGTTCAAAAGCTGTTCGCGCGTACGCACTGCCCCCGCATGCCGCAGCAGGTCTTCCAGCAGACGAAACTCCGTAGCAGTGAGCAGCAGCTCTTCACCCTGAGCCTCAACCGTGTGGGCTTCAGGGCGCAGCCGTATGCCGTGGCGCTCAAGCACCGGGCTTTCGCTGCTTCGTACTCCACGCCGCAACACGGCCCTGATGCGCAGCATGAGTTCGCGCACGCTGAAGGGCTTGACCACATAGTCGTCAGCCCCAAGGCTCAAACCCACTACCCGATCCATCTCTTCACCCTTGGCAGTGAGCATGAGAACAGGAATATGGGCAGTTTCCGATTGCGCCCCCAGGCGACGGCAGACTTCAAATCCGTCCAGGCCGGGCAGCATTACATCCAGCAACATAAGATCGGGCAGATGGTGCCGGGCCAGTTTGAGCCCTTCGTTACCATCGGCAGCCTCCAACACGCTGAAGCCTTCACGCTCAAGATTGAAACGCAAAAGTTCACGGATGTCGGCTTCATCTTCAACTATCAGTATTTGTTGACTCATAGTTCACACCTCTCTGACGCAGCCAGAGTACACCGACTCTTTGCGCCAATGTGATGGTGGATTTGTTACAATTGCGTGACGCCGCTTAAAACTGAAAAAACCATGCCCCACAGGGGGTTGAAAAGCAATTGTCGGCTTCACGCAGTCTTCTTGTTTCTGTCATCATTTTGTAACAGAGGCAGGCCAAAAAGGAGTCGCGGCGGGAAAAACCGCCACGAAACCCAATGTCACAGAGTAATAACAACAGGAGAAGACCAATGTCTTTCGACTTCAAATCCCGCATTACCCGTCACAGCAGCAAGCTGCTTGCCTGCGCCGTCACCGTTCTTTGCCTCAGCGCCCCGGCCATGGCCGCCCAGCAGGTCACCATCAACGGTTCCACCACGGTACTGCCTGTTGTGCAAAAAGCCGGTGAAGCCTTTATGGCCTCCCACCCCGGTACCGAACTCAGCATTTCCGGCGGCGGTTCCGGCAACGGCATCAAAGCCCTTATTGAAAAGCAGTGCGACGTGGCCATGAGCTCGCGCGATATCAAAGACAAGGAAAAAGACGCCGCCGCCAAAAACGGCGTCAGCCCGCTGCGCACGGCCATCGCCATTGACGCCATCGTACCCGTGGTCAACCCCGGCAACAAGGTGAGCGCGCTCACCACCGAACAGTTGCGCGACATTTTCGCCGGCAAGATCACCAATTGGAAAGATCTTGGCGGCGAAGACGCCCAGATCGTTGCCATCTCGCGCGACACCTCTTCCGGCACCTTTGAATCCTGGGAAGAGTTGGTCATGAACAAGGAACGCGTGACCCCCAAGGCCCTCATGCAGGCTTCTAACGGCGCTGTTGTGCAGACCGTGTCCAAGAACAAGAATGCCATCGGTTATGTGGGCCTCGGCTATGTGGACAAGTCCACCAAGCCCCTCAAGGTCAACAACGTAGCCGCCAGCGCGGAAACCGCCATCTCCAAGCAGTGGCCCATTGCCCGCGAACTTTACATCTTCACCAACGGCGCTCCCCAAGGCGTGGTGAAGGAATTTGTGGAATACCTGCTTGCCCCCGACAAGGGCCAGAAGGACGTGCTTGAAGTGGGTTATGTGCCCCTGACGAAGTAGAACCTTCTCGTCGAAATGGTTGCCTGAAGGCGGATATGCTCCGCCTCGCAACCATTTCGGGGCGCAGTTTCAACAACGCGCAACGTGACAGAATGTTTTGAAGAGGAAGCGCTCAACAATCCTTGCGAGCAATTCCTGCATGGCGCGGGGCAGCCGGGAAACCGCATCCGTCCTGCCCCGCCATACAACATATGTGCAATGGACGCGGCTAGCGCGTCAGGAGAACGGCCCATGCGCTCCAGAGATCTGAAAGAAAAGCTGGTTCACTATACGCTCACCGGCATGGCAGGCAGTTCGCTGCTGGCTCTTGCCGGTATTGTCGTATTCCTGTTTATGGAAGGCCTGCCGCTCTTTGCGCACTACTCGCCCATAGATTTTCTTTTTGGCAACCTGTGGTACCCCACTGAAGATCCCGGGCTTTTCGGCATATTTCCGCTGCTGGTGGCGTCTCTTGCGGTGACGTTTTTCTCGTCACTGCTGGCAGTGCCTCTGGGCGTTCTTACTGCTGTGTACCTGACGGAAATCGCCCATCCTGGCGTGCGGCGCATCATCAAGCCCTTTGTGGAACTTTTGGCCGCGTTGCCTTCGGTTGTGCTGGGCTTTCTTGGCATGGTGGTGCTGGCGCCCTTTTTACAGGACTATTTGGGAGCGGCCACAGGTTTGAACCTGCTTAACGCCTCGCTGGTGCTGGCTTTCATGAGCGTGCCTACCATCTGTTCCGTATCTGAAGACGCCCTGTACAGCGTGCCGCGCGACCTGCGCGAGGCGTCGCTGGCGCTGGGCGCTACCCGCTGGCAAACCACGGTGCGCGTGGTTATTCCCGCCGCCCTTTCCGGCATCGGCACAGCCGTTATGCTGGGCATGTCACGAGCCATCGGCGAAACAATGGTGGTGCTTATGGTGGCAGGCGGCGCGGCCATTATTCCCACATCCCTGCTGGACCCCGTGCGGCCCATGCCCGCATCCATCGCCGCCGAAATGGCCGAAGCCCCCTTCCGCGGCGAGCATTATCACGCTCTTTTCGCCATCGGCATTGTGTTGTTTCTGCTCACCCTGGCCTTCAATATGGTCGCCGGGCACATAGCCGAAAAG
The DNA here is from genome assembly GCA_023386035.1 of Pseudomonadota bacterium. Lineage (GTDB taxonomy): Bacteria > Desulfobacterota > Desulfovibrionia > Desulfovibrionales > Desulfovibrionaceae > Desulfovibrio. The sequence goes on along the minus strand of JAEWKM010000038.1, from coordinate 7,629 downwards.
CACCGTCAGGCCGGAACCTCAAGTTTGTAGCAACAGCAGGACGGAGAAATCATGTCACAGGCATCATCTTCACAGCACGGCTTACAGCCCGAATCACCAACGCGTGTAACACTGCCTTCCAGTGGCAGGGCACGAGGGCGCGCGCAAAACGTTATGTTCTGGTTTTTGCGCGGCATAGCAGCCTGTAACGTACTGGTGCTCCTGGGCGTATGCGGTTTTTTGTTCTACAACGGCATGCCCGCTCTCAGTTGGGAATTTATTAGCCAAGCGCCCCGTAACATGATGACCGAGGGCGGCATTCTGCCCTGCATCATCGGCACGGCCATTCTGTCGCTGGGTGCGTTGCTTCTGGCCTTTCCTCTGGGCGTTGCCTCGGCGGTTTATTTGCACGAATACGCCAAGCGCAACGCCTTTGCCCGCTATGTTCGCCTTGGGGTCAACAACTTGGCTGGCGTGCCTTCAGTGGTCTTTGGCCTTTTTGGTCTGTCCTTCTTTGTGACCTTTTGCGGCTTTGGAGTCAGCATTCTTTCAGGCGTTCTTACCCTTGCCGTGCTGACTCTGCCCGTAATTATCGGCACTGCGGAAGAAGCCTTGCGCAACGTGCCCGACACCTACCGCGAAGCTTCTCTTGCCCTTGGCGCAACCAAATGGCAGACCATCAGCCGTGTGGTTTTGCCCTGCGCGCTGCCCGGCATGCTTACAGGGGCCATTCTGGGCGTGGCCCGGGCCGCGGGCGAAACAGCGGCCATCATGTTTACGGCGGCTGTTTTTTATACTCCCAAAACGCCGGACTCCATTTTCAGTTCTGTCATGGCCCTGCCCTACCACATGTATGTACTGGCCACAGCCGGAACAGAAATCGCCAAAACCCGCCCCCTGCAATACGGAACAGGCCTTGTGCTTCTGCTTCTGGTGCTGAGTATGAACCTGGTGGCCATTCTGCTGCGTGACCGTCTCCAGCGCAAACGCTAGCTAGCTCCACGATGTTCTTCCGCATCGCTCTTACACGGTTCTTCTACAACAAAACCGCCCGTCATTTATCTGCGACGGGCGGTTTTATTTTGCGGAAAGTGTGACACCCACAATTACATCCAGCAGCTACATTCAGGGCTACACGCGTTTACATTCCGTAACGCCTGCCCCGATGAGACTTAGCCCTGTTGGCGGCAAAAATGCTGAACCTGCCCATTTACGCAACGCATCACACGTCTTTTCCGCAGTGTGCGTACAAACAGACGGACAACCACTCTCTGGAAGAAGCGGCAGACGCTATATGTTCTGGCACTATAACCGGATGGATGCCGTTTTTGCCCGGCAGAATCGACCCGGCAGGATCTGATTGCGGACGGGTTGCGACCGCAGAAAATTCGTATATATCCGCGTGGCATTGATTCCTCTATTTTTAACCTCTTCTGGCACCGAAGCGACGCTTCAAATCGCCCTATGCGGAGCAGAAAGTTTACCACAGGGGACAGTTTGCGCTTCGCTGTAAATCGCAGGCACAGGGCATAGTATTTTTAAAGACAACACGCCACGAAACAGTTTTGCTGCTTTGCTGCAAAAATACAAAAAGGGAGGCCGAAGCCTCCCTTTGAAGTCATAACTGCTTGCCTTTCGGCAAGGGCGCTTAGCTTAGAAGCTGTACGCGAAGACCACCTGGGCCTTCCACATATCCTGCTTGTCGAAGCTGCCGCCGTCGGCTTTCTTCCAGGTGCTGTTGTCCATGCAGTTGACAACGTAGTCCAGTTCAAGATTCATTTCGAGGTTTTCGTAGATCTTGTAGCTGTTCACCAAGTTGAATTCAACCATACCGTCGTTGGTGGTCAGGTAAGGGCCGGTGTTGTTGCCCCAGCCGTCAGACCAGGACTTGGCTTCCTTCATGTACTTGACCATGCCGGTGCTGTTGGTGCCGCCCCAGTAGGCCACGCGGAAGGTGTGCTTCAGGTCTTCGAGGAAGCTCATGTCACGCAGCTGAGCGCCGATGCCCCAGGTGCCGTCATAGGTCAGGGAGTAGTCCTGACGGATCCAGCCCATGTTGCCATCACCGATGAAGGAGGTGAAGTTGCCGGAAGCAGCAACGGAAGGCATGCGCTGCGAACCGTTCTTCGGGTTGCCGTCGTCGCCGGAAGCGTACCAGCCGAAGATGCCGGGCACAGCCCAATCAAGCTTGTATTCCACCAGGGCCTTGGCAAGCCAGCCCTGACGTTCGGTGCTGGAGCGCTTCACGTCGCCATTGCTCTTGATGGCATCAAAGCGGCCCATGCCCTGCATGTAACCGTAGTTGATGTCCAGTTCGATGTTCAGCGGATCCCAAAGGGTGATGGCGACAGGCAGGCCAGCCCAGAAGGCGGAGCCGTAAGCGTTGCCGGTGCTGCCGATGCCCTTGTTGGTGGCGCCCATACCGGGGTAAGGACGCAGGGAGTAAGGCAGGTTACCATCGCTGGTGCCCACGCTGTTATAAGCGCTGCTTTTGGAATCATAGGCATTCTTCAGCGCGTTCTTGCCCACCATGCCGTACATGATCCAAGGGCTAACGTTCACGCCGTCAAAGGTCAGGGGCACCATCAGGCTGAACAGATCCATATTGTCCAGATAGTTAGCCTTTCTGCCGTTATTGTTATCGTCAAGGTAGTTGTCATTCAGGGGGCGAGCCCACAGAGCGGTCAGGCCAACGTTTTCGTTGAACTTGTAGTTGACGGAGATACCGGCCACGTCGGTATCCATAACAGCGGAGCCACCGGCCACGTTGGGCAGGGCCACGCCCTGGATACCCATACGCACTTTGGCGTCGGTATCCGGCACAGCCCAGTCAATGTAGGCGCGCTTCAGCTTGATCTGGTTGGTGCCGTCAGCGCCGAGCGCCGCGCCATTTTCACCCTTGCCCCACTGGGACGTGCCGATTTCGAAATACACGGTACCCGACAGAGATTCAGAAGCCACGGCGTCCAACTGCAGACGCACGCGCTGGGCGGCCTGGAACTGGTCGTCGCTATTGGACTTGGTCTGGCTGCTGGCGCCCTTGTCGCGGTACTGCTTGATGGGGTTGGCGTCGCCCACGCCGAAGCCCATGAGCCACTGGCCCTTCGCCTTGAAATCAATGGCGCTGGCGCCGGTGGCAGCGCCAAGCAGCATGCTGGCGGCCAAAAGAAGTGTACAGATGCGTTTCATAGCCCTTCCTCTCGTTAAAATCATCCCACAAGAAAAACTCAATACCTACATTTAGGTTGAAAGTCTTTTTACACGGATTCATGGGCATTAGCAAGATCTTTCGTAAAAATTTTTTTACCGCTCGCGGCATCGTCCAGCAGCAGTATTTCCATTTAAATGACACACACCAAAAACCCGGCTATTGCGTAGGCAACAACCGGGTTTTCATCAATCCTTTCGGCGCTGAAAATTTTCAGCCAAAGGTTTTGTCAGGACAGTTTCTTGTACTACAAAAAATCCGGGTCAGCGGCAGCCTTTCCTTCTGCCAGCATAATGCGCACATAGTGCAAGCTGTGTTCATCCACGGGAATGATGGGAAAACCCTCCCCGCAGCCGGGGCAGCGCACCATACGCGGCTCGGTGGGGCTGGCCTGCGGCACATGCTTGCCACAGCCGGGGCACTGATAGAAAAAAAGAATTTCCATGCCATCAGGAGCCACAGGCTCGATGGGTCTCTTACGCTCAGCCACGGACGGCCTCCTTGTGCGCCTGATCCGCGGCATCGCTGTCCAGGGCCAGATTACGCCCCGTCATGGGGGATGAAGGCTTCAGTCCCCACAGGGCCAGAAGCGTTGGGGCCACGTCAGACAACCTGCCATCAGCCAGGGCTTTCACCGCACCGCTCGGCTCCATCAGGATGCAAGGCACGGGATTGGTGGTATGGGCTGTCTGGGGATGCCCTTCAGGCGTGAGCATTACTTCGCAGTTGCCGTGGTCGGCAATAACAAGCATGCGGCCCTTGCGGGCTTCCACAGCTTCCACCATACGTCCCACGCACTGGTCCACCACTTCGCAGGCCTGAACGGCGGCTTCCAGTATGCCTGTATGCCCTACCATATCGCCGTTGGCGAGGTTGCAGACCACCAGATCATACTGGCCCGAATTCCAGGCCTTGACAAATTCATCCGTCACCAAAGGTGCGCTCATGGCGGGCTTTTGGTCGTAGGTGGACACATCGCGCGGCGACGGCACAAGAATGCGGTCTTCACCCACAAAGGGTTCTTCTACGCCGCCATTGAAAAAATAGGTCACATGGGCGTACTTTTCCGTTTCAGCAAGGCGCAGCTGACGCATGCCCTGCTCCGACACAACCTGGCCCAAGCCGTGAGTGGTCGCATCTTTGGGAAAAGCCACTGGCAAGGTAAAGCTGGCCTCATAGGACGTCATGGACGCCAGAGCCGACAGCACGGGCATTTCGCCCCTGTCAAAACCTTCAAAACCGGGCGTGATAAAGGCCGCCGTCAGTTCGCGCATGCGGTCGGCCCGGAAGTTGAAGAAAAAGACCGCATCGCCGTCGGCCATGCCGATGGCAGCGTCGCCCGTGTCAAAGCGCACGGGCTTCATGAATTCATCGGTAATGCCAGCCTCATATGAAGCCTGCACCGCCGCTAAAGGATTGGCCGCCGTAGGGGCTTGCCCGTGTACAATGACATTCCAGGCTTCGCTGACCCGCTCCCAGTGCTTGTCGCGGTCCATAGCGTAAAAACGCCCCACGAGACTGGCAATGCGCGTCTGCGGCTGATCCTTGATGCTCGTTTCAAGCTCGCGGATAAAATCCGCGCCACTGTGCGGTTCGCAATCGCGCCCATCCATAAGAGCGTGCACGCGCACGGGGATGTCCTGCCCGGCAGCCATGCTGCACAGGGCTTCAAGATGGCGGATATGACTATGAACGCCGCCGCCGGAAAGCAGGCCCACGAGATGCAGCCTGCCGCCGCTGCGCTTGGCTGCCGCCAGAACATCATTAATAACGGGGTTGGCCGTGAAGGAACCGTCCTCCACAGCCACGTCGATACGGGTCATATCCTGATAGACCACGCGCCCTGCACCGATGTTCAGATGCCCGACTTCCGAGTTGCCCATATACCCCTTGGGCAGGCCTACATCCCGCCCGGAGGCGATAAGCTGACCATGCGGGCAACGGGCAACAAGGGCATCCAGATTGGGGGTTCGCGCCAGGGAAGGGGCATTGCCCGGCCCAGGCGGAGCTATGCCCCAGCCATCCAGTATCAGCAGCAGCGTTGGCGTCATATATTATTCTCCGCGGTCTTCTTGCCCAGCGGTTTTGGCAGCTCCAGAACCGTGCCCCCACAGGGCTTCGAGGGCATAGAGATCGCGCACGGGTTCCTGAAAGATATTGACGATAATATCGTTCATATCCACCAGAATCCACTGCCCGGTGGCGTAGCCTTCCGTGCGCAGAAATTCATAGTTTTTCTCACGGCACATCAAACTCACGCCATCGGCGAGGCTTTGGGCATGACGCACCGAACCGGCGCTGGCGATGATCAGGGCATCGGCAAAGCCGCCTTGCTCCTCAAGATCAAGGCAAACCACGCGCAGGGCCTTGTGTTCTTCAAGCCATTGGGCCACATCCGCCGCCTTGCGGCTAGCGGGAACGTCTGAAAACTGTTTGGGGGCGCGGCCCCCGGGGGTCGTATTGGGGTGATTATTTTCCATAGCAAGCACATATCGCAAAGCCGCGTCAAGGGCAATGGCTTCCCGAAGCTGCCGCCCCATACCCATTGCCTGCCAACTGCGCGGGCACAGCCGCACGCAGACGCTGCCGCCGCTGCCGCGACTTTTTCTCCAGATAAACGGATCTTATATTTTTGCTGTTTTTTCAGCCAATTCGTGACGCGCCGCCCCGGCTTCACCCCCCCGTTTTTGTTGACCCGGTGCGGACATTGCGGCATACCGGAAAGGGTTTACATACTACAAAACCATTTTTTCTCTTTTTGACGGCCCATGCCGCCAAATGCCAGCTATTATAAGGAGAGGGTCGTGCTTTTCAATATCAAACAGGAAACCCTGCCCCGCGAAGAACTGGAAGCGTTGCAACTGCGCCGTCTGCGCGATTTGTGCGACCGCGTTTACGCCAACGTGCCCTTCTATCGCAAACGTTTTGACGAGGTGGGCATCACCCCTGCCGACATCAAATCTTTGGCCGACCTGAAGCTTTTGCCTTTTACCGAAAAGCAGGACCTGCGCAACTACTACCCCTTTGGACTCTTTGCCGTGCCGCGCGACCACATCGTGCGTTTGCACGCCTCCAGCGGCACCACAGGCAAGGCCGTGGTGGTGGGCTATACTGCCCGCGACCTTGAAAACTGGGCCGAGCTTATGGCCCGCAGCATGGGCGCCGCGGGCGTCACCCGCTCAGACGTGGTGCATGTGGCCTATGGCTACGGCCTGTTCACGGGAGGGCTTGGCGCGCACTACGGCGCGGAGCGCATCGGGGCCACCGTGGTTCCGGCTTCCGGTGGGGCCACGCGCCGTCAGGCGCACCTTATGCGCGATTTTGGAGCCACGGTGTTGTGCGCCACGCCTTCCTACGGCCTGCACTTGTGGGAAGCCGCGCAGGAAGCCGGAGTGGACTTCCGCGAATTGCCGCTGCGCATAGGCATCTTCGGTGCCGAGCCCTGGACAGAGGCCATGCGGCGCGACATCGAAGAAAAGATGAACATAGACGCTATGAACATCTATGGCCTTTCTGAGATTATGGGGCCGGGCGTGGCAATGGAGTGCGTGGAGGCCAAGTGCGGCATGCACCTTTGGGAAGACCACATCCTGCCCGAGATCATTGATCCGGTAACTGGCGAGCAGTTGCCCCCCGGTCAGGTGGGCGAGCTGGTGCTGACCACCCTCACCAAGGAGGGCATCCCCATGCTTCGCTACCGCACCCGCGACCTTACCAGCCTGAATTACACGCCCTGTAGCTGTGGCCGCACCCATGTGCGTATTTCGCGCTTGCAGGGCCGCAGTGACGACATGCTCATCATACGCGGGGTCAACGTCTTTCCGCAGCAGATCGAAGGTCTGCTTATGGAAAGTGACGGCCTTACGCCCAACTACCAGATCATTGTGGGTACGGTTAACAATCTGGATACGCTGGAAGTGCGCGTGGAAGTCAGCGACACCCTGTTTGCCGACGAGATTCGCAAGCTCCAGATGCTCGAAAACCGCCTGCAAAAGAACATCAAGGAATTCCTGGGCGTCACGGCCAAGGTGCGTCTGATGGAGCCGCGCTCCATTCAGCGTTCAGAAGGCAAGGCCCAGCGCATAGTGGATCAGCGCGGCAAGGATTAGCCGCGAAGGCCTGGCGCATGACGCAAAATTGAAGGCGAACCGTTTTACGGCGGTTCGCCCCTTGCTTTCTTTCGCTAACACTGGCTTTCCATGCGGTTTATTAGGCTTTTTTATGTCTGTTGGCACGATGAAAAAAATAAAACTTTTCAAAAATTGTGGAACAATGCTTGACACTCAGGGTCAATAGACGTAAAAGCGTACCTCGTTGAGCGGGAGTAACTCAGTGGTAGAGTGCAACCTTGCCAAGGTTGAAGTCGCGGGTTCAAATCCCGTCTCCCGCTCCACTTTTTTTGCTGGCGGCATAGCCAAGTGGTAAGGCAGAGGTCTGCAAAA
>JAEWKM010000044.1:0-18110 GCA_023386035.1 Pseudomonadota bacterium | reverse complement strand
CGGGTCTGACACAGCCCCACTGTTGCGGCTCTGGCAGAGTCGTTCGGACGCGGTGCAATGACCAACCACTGGATCGACATCAAGAATGCCGATGCGGTGCTTATTATCGGCAGTAATGCCGCTGAACATCATCCCGTGGCTTTCAAGTGGATCATGAAAGCCAAGGACAACGGGGCCGTGCTCATGCACGTTGACCCCAAATTCTCGCGCACATCCGCCAGGTGTGATTTCCATGTGCCTCTGCGTTCCGGCACGGACATCCCCTTCCTTGGCGGCATGGTCAACTACATTCTTGAAAATGGCTGTTACCAAAAGGATTACGTCAATAACTACACTGACGCGGCCTTTGTTGTGGGTGACGGCTATGCCTTTGAAGACGGGCTTTTCAGCGGATTCAACGCCGAAGCCCGCAAGTACGACAAAAAACTATGGGCCAAGGCTACGGGGGCTGACGGCGGACCGGTTATCGACCCCACGCACAAGAATCCCCGTTGCGTCATCAACCTGATGAAGGACCACTATTCCCGCTACACGCTTAAAAATGTCTCTGACATCACGGGCGTGTCGCAGGAAAACCTGCTCAAAGTTTACAAGAACTTCTGCGCAACTGGCAGACCCGACAAGGCAGGCACCATTCTTTACGCCCTGGGCTGGACCCAGCATACCGTGGGCGTGCAGAATATCCGTCTTTCCAGTCTGGTTCAGTTGTTGCTGGGCAACATCGGCATCGCTGGCGGCGGCATCAACGCCCTGCGCGGCGAACCCAATGTGCAGGGCTCCACAGACCATGCCCTGCTGTACAACAACATCCCCGGCTATCACGGCACTCCCCAGGCTCCGTGGCAGACCCTGGCCGAGTATAACAAGGCCAATACACCTGTCACAACACTGCCCGACAGCGCCAACTGGTGGGGCAACAGGCCCAAGTATGTGACAAGTCTGCTCAAGGGCTGGTTCGGCGATGCCGCTACGCCCGAAAATGACTTCTGTTACGGCCTGCTGCCCAAGCTGGAACCGGGCGAAGACTACTCGTACATGTATATCATGGACAGAGTGTACAATAACAAGATCAAGGGCGGCTTCATCATGGGCGTCAACCCCATGAACAGCTTCCCCAACACCAACAAGATGCGGGCGGCTCTGGACAATCTGGACTGGCTCGTCTGCTCTGAAATCCACAACTCCGAAACCACGGATAACTGGATGCGCCCCGGTGTTGACCCCAAGACCAAGAAAACCGAGGTCTTCCTGTTGCCGTCGGCCCACCGCATTGAAAAGGCGGGCACCATCAGCAACAGTGGCCGCTGGCTGCAGTGGTTTGATCAGGCTGTGAAACCCGGCGGCGAAGCGCGTAACTTCGCTGACGTGGTCGTGCCCCTCTTCAACACCATTCGCACGATGTACAAGCAAGAGGGCGGCGTGCTGCCCGAACCCATCATGAAGATGCACTGGACTGACAAGTATGACCCCGAAGAATGGGCCAGGCGCATCAACGGCTTCTTCTGGGCCGACACCAAGGTGGGGGACAAGACCTACAAACGCGGCCAGCTTGTGCCCACGTTCGGCGTTTTGAAAGACGACGGCACAACCTCTTCCCTCAACTGGATATATACGGGAAGCTGGACAGAAGAAGACGGCAACAAGTCGAGAAGGCGTGACCCCAGCCAGACGCCCATGCAGGCCAACATTGGCCTCTTCCCCAACTGGTCGTGGTGCTGGCCTCTCAACCGGCGCATTCTGTACAACCGCGCCTCGGTAGACATGAACGGCAAGCCCTTCAACCCGAAGCGAGCCGTTATTGAATGGGACGGCAGCAAATGGGTGGGCGACGTGCCCGACGGCCCCTGGCCGCCCATGTCTGACCCCAAGGGCAAGCTGCCCTTTATCATGGTCAAGGACGGGCATGCCCAGTTCTACGGCCCCGGCCCTGCCGACGGTCCCTTCCCTGAACACTACGAACCTGCTGAAACACCGCTGGCGAGCCATCCGTTCTCCAAGCAGCTCAGCAGCCCGGTGTACAAGTACCACAAGTCAGCTATGGACCAGATCGCGCCCCCGGCCGATCCGCGCTTCCCCATAGTGCTGACCACCTATAGCCTTACCGAGCACTGGTGCGGCGGCGGTGAAACCCGCAACGTACCCAACCTGCTTGAAACCGAACCCCAGCTCTATGTGGAAATGAGCCACGAGCTGGCTAAGGAAAAAGGCATCAAAAACGGCGACGGTGTGTTGCTGGAAAGCGCGCGTGGCAAATGCGAAGCTATCGCTATGGTGACCGTGCGCATCCGGCCCTTCACGGTTATGGGCAAGACTGTTCACCTTGTGGGCATGCCCTTCGCCTTTGGCTGGACGACACCCAAGTGTGGCGACTCCACCAACAGGCTGACCGTGGGAGCGTATGATCCCAACACCACCATCCCCGAGTCCAAGGCCTGCTGCGTGAACCTGCACAAGGCCGACAAGCTGACCGAAATAGGCTAACGAGCGCGGCGCGTCCCCACGAGGGGCCGCGCCCGACAAGGAGCATACTATGCCGAAAACATTCTTAGTTGACACCACGCGGTGCACGGCATGTCGTGGCTGCCAGTTGGCCTGTAAAGAGTGGCACGATCTGCCCGCCAATCATACCAAGCAGCTTGGCACGCACCAGAACCCGCCTGACCTGAACCCGAACAATCTCAAGATTGTGCGCTTTCACGAATATCTGGATGAACAAGGCAATGTGGTCTGGAATTTCTTTCCCGAACAGTGCCGCCACTGCCTGACGCCCCCCTGCGTGGATGTGGCGGATATGGCCGTACCTGGCGCAATGATTCAGGACAAAAGAACCGGAGCCGTACTGGCCACGGAAAAATCCTCGCAACTCAGTGAGGAAGACGCCCAGGCCGTGCAGGACGCATGCCCTTACAACATACCGAGACGCGACCCCAAAGATGGCCGTCTGACCAAATGCGACATGTGCATTGACCGTGTTTCTGCGGGTATGCAGCCCATTTGCGTCAAAACCTGCCCCACTGGGGCAATGGTTTTCGGTGAACGTGAAGAAGTGCTGCCCATAGCCAAAAAGCGCCTTGAAAATGCCAAGAAGCGTTGGCCCAAAGCCTTTCTTGCCGATATGGAAGACGTCAGCGTCATCTATCTTTTGGCAGACACAAAGGACAAGTACTACGAATTCGCGGCCTTTATGTAGAGTGTCTCAGTCAGGTTTCAGTTTGGCATTGCTATAATTCTAAACTGAAATTATGCTGGTTTACAGCATTGTAGCTATAGCTGTATCGGCGTTTAAAGGCTGCCTGCCCACGGGCAGGCGAGATGCTGATGGCGCCGATACAGCTTGGCGAGGCACTTGAATACGCCCCGGCGAAAGTATTTTCTCCGGTAGCAGCCCTGGCCGTCATTGCGGCCGGGAGCGGCTTTGTATCAAGTGCGGCGTGCGGGGCTTCCCGTGCGCCGCTGTCACCTTTCGATCGGGGGCTCAGGCCTCCGGGTTTTGGAGCATCAATGGCCTCATCCTGCCAAAGCGTGGCAAAAACCCTGGCGGACGTGGCGGCGCGCCGTCCTGTTCTGGAACCCGTATTGCGGGCTTTTGAACCAATACTGGCTGCCCAGGCAGAGTTGACTGAAGAACTGGCTGACAGCGTACGCGCTACGGGGCTGCGCCTGCCAGAACCGCAGGCCGAAGCTCTGGAGCAGGGACTTTCACTGCTGGCTGGCGTGTCATTGGCTGGTCTTGCTGGCCCCCTGCGCAGCAGCGCTGAAAAGCTGCTGCCTCTGCTGGTCAGCCTTGAAGCTATGGCTCCCCATGCTGCGGCGCTTGAAGCCATGCTGCTGGCTCCGGTCAAAGCGGAATCAAAAAAGAAAAAAAGCGAAGGCGCAGCAACTGCTGATCCCCGTGAGGCTTTTGCCGAAGCAATGCTTTCTGGCAATAGTGAGGAAGAGGCACGCCTGGCCGAAGAAAACGGCCTTGATCCCTCAGTTCTTCTGTTTGCCTTCAGCTTTGTGCTGGCCCCTGTTTTGCGCACTCTTGTGGCGCAAAGCCTGCCCGAAGAAGGCGATGCCCCCTGGGACGCCGGCAGCCGCTGGAAGCACGGGTATTGCCCGGTCTGCGGCAGTTTTGCCACCATAGGCTGGCTGGACAAGCCCATGCTGGACGAAAAAAACGCCTATCTGGCGGGCGGCGGCGGCAAAAAACATCTGCATTGCGGTCAGTGCGGCGCTAACTGGAAGTTCATGCGCGGCATTTGCCCTTCGTGCGGCCAGGACGGCACAGGCGTGATGGAAATGCTGCGCGAAAGCGGAGCAGCGCACGGCGAACGGCTGGACTGGTGCACCAAGTGCAAGAGCTATTGTCCCACTGTGGACTTGCGTGAACGTGAGGGATGGCCTGATCTGGACGCGTTGGCTCTGGGCATGATGCATCTGGACATGGTGGCGGCCCGCAAGAAATTGCGCCCGCTCAAGCCTTCGTTCTGGAATACTTTTTAGCGCATCTTGATATCGAAACGCTCGGGCACTTGCGTGAGTATACACCCGCAGCGAAGGCGCAATCGCTCTTTTGCGGGCCAAACCCGTAACGAGCGTGCCCTTGATTGATCTGGCAGCCCCGGCATGAAACAGCAGGGGGTGCCGCGCAGACAGAACGGGCATGAATTTCACGCGCGGTAACTGCGCAGTAACTGCGCTGAAATAGCCTGAAATCGCGTTAGAAATGTTGAAACAAGGGGTTTTTGTAGCCCGGCTGGATTGAGGTTTTGTGAAGCAAGCGCCGCAAAAAGCGCTTCTCGCATAAAGCATTTTGGGGCCGGAAGCGAAATCTTCTTTGTGCAATATGTTTTGAAAAGGCCGAAAGCATGCCGAACCGGGTAACCGGGAGGGAGCGCGTCCAGAGCTATGGGGCTGTGGACGAGACCCGGCGGCCGCCCGGTAAGGGCGCTCCGCATGCGCCAAGACATGAAGGTCTACTACATCAGGAGGAGCTTGTTCATGAAAACCTTGGTCATCACTCTTTTTGCCCTGACTCTTTTGTGTGCCGGCGGAGCACAGGCCCGCAGCGTCAAGGAAATGTCGGAAGTAATCAAAAAGCCCATTGAGATTGAAGCTTCCGGTTCCAAGCGCATGAACGTCATGTTCCCGCACACGGCCCACAAGGGTATTTCCTGTTTTCAGTGTCACCACGAAGAAGGTGGTGATGGCCGTTATGTAGCCTGCACCGAATGCCATGCCACGCCCGGCGCGCGTGAGCGTGACCCCATGAGCATGTTTATGGCCTTCCATTCCCAGAGCAGCGACCGCTCCTGCCTTGGCTGCCACAAGAAGCTTGCCGCTGAAAATCCCGGCAAGTTCCCGCAGTTCAAGGGCTGCCGCCCCTGCCACATGAGCCCCGCAGCGCGTGAAGCCGCCGAGGCTGCCAAGGCCGCCAAGTAGTATTTTTACGCCACATAACGGCACTTGTGCCAATGTTCGGATGCCGGTCAGCGAAAGCTGGCCGGCATCCTGAATCAAGGCCGCAACAACTTCATGCAGATAAGGGGAACAGGGGTGCCGTGACGGTCCGTTCGTACTTCCAGCTCGTAAGGCTGAAAGCCCATCTGCGAATATAGAAGCAACCCGGCGCTGTTCTGGCTAAAGCAGGAAAGCGCAACCTCGGCGGCCTGATACCTGCAAAAGGCAAGGCGGACCATTTCTGCAACAAGGTAACGGGCAACGCCCTTTCTTCGCGCTTCAGGCGCAACGACCACATTGCCTATGGCGCAGCGCCCGCCCGTATCCCACTGATAAAAATTGGCAAAAGCCGCCACATTGCCGTTGAGCAACACTACGGTGGAATCTGCCCGCTTGCTGATGACTTCTTCCAGCTGGGGCGGGGTCAAAGGATACTCCGCACCGGGAAACATGAAAAAAAGTTCTGCCTCGGTTTGGGGAAAGCGACAGATCGCTGCAATATCTTCCGGTTGTACCGGGCGGTGGGTGAGCTGCTGCATGACGTTTCTCCGGCAATGCTGTAGTCCTGATATTCTTCAAAGGCTGCCGCAATTGTCAAGCGCACGCCCATGTAAGGCCCGATGCTTTCCTGCCCCTTCCAAAGCTGTTCATCCGTTGTTTCGCAGCTTCTCCACAAGATTTTCCACAGTCTTTGCCTGCTCTGTAAGGTGGATAACAGCCTGGGTAGCTTCGGCCATAGTTTGCGCGCTTCCACGGGCTGCCTGGCTGACGCTGCTGATGGTGCGGTTCACTTCTTCGCTGGCGGCAGACTGTTCTTCGCTGGCGGCGGCGATGGCGCGCACCTGACCTGCTGTGGCGTCGGCCATGTTTACAATATCTTCAAGGGCTGAACCGGATTTGCCAGCACTGGCCGTTGCCAGCTTTACCTGGGCCACGGCTTCGTCCAGCGAGGCCATGCTGTGAGCCGTGCTTTTTTGCATGGCGCTGATGGCGGCTCCCACATCGTGCGTTGAGGTGACGGTTTTTTCCGCCAGTTTGCGCACTTCGTCGGCAACCACGGCAAAGCCGCGCCCGGCGTCTCCGGCACGCGCCGCTTCAATGGCCGCATTGAGGGCCAGCAAATTTGTCTGGTCTGCAATGTCGGAAATAAAGCCCATAATGCGGCTGATATCGCGGGCGCGGGCATTAAGGTCATCCATATCGGCCTTGAGCCTTTCAGAAACTTCATTGACCTTGTTGATGCTGTCCAAAGCCTGCCGCACGACTTCTGCTCCTTCCTCCGCGCTGGTTCGTGTTCCGGCTGATGCCTGCGCCGCCTGCCCGGCATTGTCTGCCACCTGCCGCACCGTGGCGTTCATCTGCTCCATAGCGGTTGCCGCGCCGTCCAGATTTTCCGCCGTGGCCGTAGCTCCCAGGCTGGACTGCTCGATCTGCCGCGTCAGTTGATCCGAGGCTGTGGTCAGGTTGTGGGCCACGCCTTCCAGCTGTTCGGCAGTATGCAGCAGGGTTTGTGTTCTGCCCTGCGCCTGCACCCGCGCGGCGTCGGCTTCGCGCAAGGCTTCTTCAGCCCGTTGCGAATGGCTCAAAGCCATCTGCGACTGCTTGTCAGCATTGCTGATGTGCTCTTGCAGCGATGCCACCATTGATATGATGGAGGCATACACGCCGCGCCGATTTTTCTTGTTGCCATCGGCATCTGTATTGTAATCGCCTTTGGCTACACGCTGGGCCAGAATATTGAGCTGACCGGGATCAATGCCCAACTGGCGCTTGACCGAAACAATCAGCAAACAGGTGACGAGAATGCTGAACAGCAGGGCCGCGCCAGTAAGGCCCACAGCCATTTTTTGCGACTGATCGGCAATGTGGCGCGCGGCCTCGGCGGCCTGACGGCTGCGGGCCGTATCCAGCTCAAGCACCTGCTCATAAAATTTTGCCAGACGCAGAAAATTGGCCCGGCTGCGGTCAAAAAGCGCCACGGCCTCGTCGCTTTCGCCTTCCTTGGCGTGGGCGATGATTTGCAGACGGTTCTGGGCGTCTTCCTGCGTGGCCACACGAATGTGTTCCAGCAGCTCCGGCAGATCCATACCCTGATTTTCGCCATCCTGCCCGGCCTTGTCTGCGGCTGGCAGCACGCATTCTTCGGGCGTGGGCCGGGCCGCCATATCTGCATAAATTTTTTCATATTCTGCAATGGTGCGGAGCGCGCGGTTGATGCGCGAGGTGTATTCCGTAATGGTCACGCGGTCAGTGCGCGTGCTGACGGCTGCCAGATCGGATCGGGTGGAGTAGAGCAGGGCGTTCATTGACTGAATCGCCACCACTGAGGGAATGACGGTTTCGGTGATGTGGTCCACAGTGGCGGTGATTTTTTGGCTGTTGCGCATATAGACGGCAAAAAGAAGCACCATAAAAAGAATGATGCTGCAAAACGAAAGAATCAGTTTTGCGCTCAGCTTCATTTGTATCCTCATTATTTGTTTATATGTTGCGCCCCAACTCGTTCACTCGCGCTAAATGCCGCTGGCTGCGCGCTGCGTTACGGCCTGTGCCCCCGGCGGATTTTACTGCGGGCTGTCTTCGTCTGTGCTGTTGCCGGCGCCATCGTCGAACATGAAATTGTTGCCCAAAAGCTGCTTGCAGCGTTTTTTCATGTCAGCGGCGGCCCGTGCGAGATCAAAGCTGCTTTGAAAGCTGGTGGCGCACACGCCCACAATGGTGAGGGACATAAGAGGGAAGCGCTCTTCCTGATGGTTGCGGTTTTTGCCTTCGATGTAGCCGTTCTGAAAATCCTCGGCGTTATAGTAGGCGGCAACGCCCTGGGCAAAAGCGCTGATGATGCTCTGACAGACCTTTTCGGCCTCGGCCCGTTCGGTGACGGCGATAAAATCGTCGCCGCCGATGTGGCCCACAAAATCCCCTTCAGGCGTGTTTTCTGAAATGATGGATGCAAGGCGCTTGAGTACGCGGTCGCCGTTTTTGAAGCCGTACTTGTCGTTGTAGGCCTTGAAGTTGTCGATATCGAAATAGAGTACGCGCTTGTCCAGGTTGAGCCGCACAAGGCGTTCCAGCTCAATATCAATAAGGGCGTTGCCCGGCAGTTCTGAAAGCGGATTGAGCTGGCGGGCATTGGCCACTTCAAGCTCGATACTTTTTTCAAGCAGTTCGCGCACGGTGACGATGCCCGCATAGTTGCCGTCGCGGGTAACGGTTACGAAGTCGTATATCTGGTTGCTTTCGCGCCGCATCGCATGGCGGGAGACCACATCAATGGTGGTCTGGTGGTCTACGCTTAAAAATCCCTTGTCCATAACAGAGGCAACGGTTTTGCCCGCAAAGAGCGAAAAGCCGAAGCGCCCGCTCAACTGGCGGTGCAGGTGGTGGCGCATGACAGTGCCCAAGGGTTTGCCATCGTCAACAACGCACAGGCCTTGCAGGCTCTCGTCGTGTTCAAAGCGCTCCGCAACTTCAAGCACGGGCTGGGTGGAGGGAACGGTGAAGCCGGGGCGTATGATGTGCCGCACATGAAACTTGTGCACGCGCGCGCCGAAAAAGCGGTTCTTGATCTTGTTTTCGCGGTGGATAAAGCGCACCACATGTTCGGCAATGGGTTGGGGCTGCGGGGCCGGGCGCTGGATAAAGTAGCCCTGGCCGTAAGGCACGTCGAAGCTTATGAGGGTTGCCAGCTCTTCTTCTGTTTCAATGCCCTCGGCAATGATGCGCGTGTTGGTCAGCGACGCAAATTCCTGCATGCTCTTGATAAGCGCCTGACGGGTGAGGTCTTTGTCTACCCCGCGAATGAGACGCATATCCAGCTTGATGAAGTGGGGCTGCACGTCTGAAATAAGGTTGAGGCCGGAATATCCGGCCCCTGCGTCGTCAATGCTTATCTGGTAATTTTGAGCCTTATAGTGCTCAATGATCTTTTTAAAGCCGCGCAAATTGTCCACGGATTCGCGTTCCGTGATTTCAAAAACCATATCTTCGGCGCTGATGGCAAAGCGGGTGAGATATTCTTTGGTGAAGCCCACGCCAAAGTGCGGGTCTTGTATAATGTTGGGATTGACGTTGAGAAAAAGACGTATGCCCGTGGCGATCTGCCGTGCCGCCTTGAGGGCGCTGTAGCGGAACAGATGCTCCAGCTCAAGCATGCGCCCGTGGCGCAGGGCCGCGTTGATGAGGGCTTCAGGATTTTCAAGAGGGCTGCCCGCCGGGCCGCGTCCAAGGGCTTCGTAGCCAAAAATGGAGCCGTCCCGCAGGGATATTATGGGTTGCAGCACACTGTGGATGCTTTTGTTATGCAAAACATCCCACAGGGCTTGCCGTTCTTCCGCAGCCAGTGCGGTGGCACGCGCGGCGGCGCGGGCAGCGGCCCGCATGGCGGCCAAAGGTTTTTCCAGAGGGCGCGGGCCTGGGCACAGGACCAGCGGTTCATTGCCGGAAGTAAGAGGGCTTTGCACTAACGGCGTGGGCATGATCAGTCTCCGGTGAGGTGATGAATTGCCCAAAGAAGTAGCGCGCCAATATGGCAATACGGTGACAGTTTTACAGGTTTTTGCGTATGTTGGCGGATGATTGCGCGATACTGAATATTATTTTTAGTAGTGCGTAATATAAGTGTTTTTTAGTTTGTGGCCCAGTGTGTCATTCCGCTGAATGTTACCCCCAAACGAGGCAGCAGAAGGGCGGTGACAGTAATGACACAATGTAAGATTTATGGGCTGCGGGCTTATATTATACGCTATTAATTGTAACAGTTGCGGTAATGAGGCTGTTTTAAGAAAAGGGTGTGGTTTGGCAGTGCGCGTCTGCCTGCCGCCAATTTTGCCTGTGGCCCAATTGGATTGTGAACCTGAATAGGCCAGATTATTGCGGGCAGAATGTAAACAGGTACGCCCCCGAAATTCGAGGGCGTACCTGTTTGTACTCGTGTGGTCTGCCGCCCCGGTTTACCGAAAGGACAGGACATTATTATATGTTGTTATAACTCTAGGTGGCGGGTGCGAAAGTTACTTGCCGCGGTTTGCCTTGGCCTTTCGCTTTTCCGCCATTTTCTTTCTGTGTTCATCTTCTTCAAGCTGGGCACGCCGCTTGTCAAAAGGCACTCAGCCACAGTTCATGCGGTCCATCGGCAGCCAGCCTTTCTTGAGGGCGAGCAGGTAAAACGCTGCAACGCCGCCAAAGATCAGCAATAAAATCAAGATATCTGCCATAGTGTTCTCCTGCTGCCGGGTGGTGCTGCATGGCTGGCAAACAACTGGGTATGCGCCTGCACGTTTGCCAGTAGCCATAAAACTGTGGGGTAGCACTGGAATTTTTGCACACGATCAGCGCCCGGCGTGGCAAGGCTTGGGCAACCTGGCCATACTATCAAAATACTGCCGAACAGCGGAAAGTCCAGCCTTGCAGCGATGTGTGGATGGATTTTCTTAGCGTAGGACTATGGGATCCTTAAAAAAGGAAACTGCCAAGAAAGGAGCATAATACCCAAAGGCAGCTGGAGCCTTTGTAGGCTTGCCAAATACGGATTAGAGTGCAAAAATACGCAAAATTGTGACACACAAACTACGCATGCCATTCACTTTGATCAAAGAGAGATTATTATGAAACTTTCAAGCATGTCTATCAAAAACTATAGAGCGCTTGAGGAAATAACTATTAAGCTAAATGAAAATATGAATGTTATTTATGGTGAAAATGGTGTAGGAAAAAGTAGTATTATATATATTCTCCATGACTTATTGAATGCTATTAATGCGGATTTTGAACGGCCAATTTCAGTGCTTTTTAAGAAAAGAATAAGGGATATAGATCGTGAAGCACGTGTTTCTATATCTGGAAGCGATGGTTGTATAGAAGTTTCTTATTCGCCTGGGGATGAAAAAGAAGATGTTAATATACAAGATGAAAAGTTTAATGTGAAAATTGTAAGTTTTATTCCAGGAATGGTTTCTCAAGGGATCATTCAAAAAGTTGAGAACGGACAAATAAGCTTTGGAATTTTGAATTCACCTAAGTTTGTATATACACGGGGTATTTTAAACTATCAAAAGTTTAAAGAAGATTTTTTTAATTTAGAGTTTGAAGAAAACAAGAAAAAAATCACCGAGTATGAAAAAAATAAAGAAATGAATTATAGTAACCCAGCTTTGCAAAAAATAAGAAGTGCCATAAAAGAAATTAATCCGAGCTTTGGAAAAATAACTATTGAAGGCGAAAAAGAGAACAAAAGACTAATAGTTGAAAAAAATGGCACTCCTCTTGATGTTGAAGACCAATTATCTTCTGGTGAGGCGAGCGTCATTACCATGATTGGTGAAATTTGCATTAACGCTTTTTCTGAACCCAACACGAAGGACGTCATAGTTCTTATTGATGAAGTTGACGCAAGTTTACATCCTCAATGGCAAATGAAAATAGGGAAAATTTTGAAAGCAGCTTTTCCTAATGTTCAGTTTATTATGACAAGCCATTCCCCATTTATTTGGGCGGGTCTTGATAAAGATGAGATTATATGGCTTGACGCTGATGAACAGGGTAAAGTCATACAAAAAGAAGTTGAATACGCAAAAGGAGGAAGTGTAGAGAGTATTGTTGCTCAGTTCTTTGATACAGATAATTATGATAATGATTTTCGAGAAGAACTTCACAAAATAGAAAAAATTATTAATTCAAAGAATGCCAAGGAAGCAATAAAAGCTTTGTCCATATTAAAAAGCAAATATGGCAATCTACCTGTCATCGCTCAGTTAGAATTCAAAATGAGGATGCTTGGCTTATGATATTTATCAAAAAAAATACTGAACCGAAGAGCTTAACTAAATGGAAAAAAAGAAATCCTGGAAAAAAGTATGCTGAGTTGCCTAGTATAAACAGAAGGAAACTTCGTAATGCTCTTTTAGAAGAGCAAGGATTTGTTTGTTGTTTTTGCGGAACAGGGCTTGGGAAAATCGAAGGGGAAAAAATTGTTCAGTCTCGAGTGGTCAAGAAAACGGAGCATAATGTTCGCAACGCACACATTATTCCACAGTCTAAAGATCGCCTGTTAACTTTGGACTACAGAAATTTATGCGCTTCGTGTAACTCATCTTTACATGAAGCAGAATGGCATTGCGATATCGCACAATGTGATGAATGCTTGCCTATAAGTCCTTTGCAACCAGATTGCCTTTCTTTTTTTTCTTTTTCTGTTGATGGAACGATAGTCCCCAATCCAGGAAAGAGTCCAGAGCTTCAAGCACAGGCGGATGAA
This sequence comes from Pseudomonadota bacterium, assembly GCA_023386035.1. GTDB lineage: Bacteria > Desulfobacterota > Desulfovibrionia > Desulfovibrionales > Desulfovibrionaceae > Desulfovibrio. Next base: position 5,416 of record JAEWKM010000044.1, on the reverse strand, counting down.
ACCATAAAAATATTAAATCTCAAGTCAAATATTTTAATTTCTCTGCGAAGTAGTATGTTGAAAATTGCAGAAGAGTGCTTACGTAGTAATCCTGAGTATTTGAGTAATTTATCTCAGAAAGATGCTGATGGTCACTTTGCCCCATTTTACTTTGTCCCCCTGAGTTACTTCCAGTTTTATGCAATTAATTAGGATTGGTTGTATTTGCCATTGCTGTTTTGAGGCTATGAATATCTCTGATTTAACTATGGTTAAAGCTGCTTGATGCTGATCGTTTGTTTTGGGACCCTGATAAAGTTAGTCATAGTACTCTGTTTAATTATCACTTCCAAAGAATTTTATATAAAGCATCTGGTGGTATAATAGCAGGGTGCTTTGGTTATTGTTGACAAGTTGCTGTTATCACGGACTTGCTTTAAGCAGGTCTTGCCCCTGCGGGTCCAACGGCCTAGGTACCCTCAGTATGAGGGTGGGAGTCGCTTCAGCAGCTTAATATCGAATCATACTACTGATTTTCGTAAGACTTGATTTTTTATGATTGTATACTGTTCCTAATTTGGGAAGCACAATTGCTTCTAGGTGCATAGTATAGTCTGACTACAATTCAGATCCGGCATAATTGAGTACTATCCCTTGACTTTCTGTTTTGACTCTGGCTAAATCTTCCCACTAATTCCCAATGGCAGCACGCGCAGCTGGTAAAATTTGCGCGTATTCTGCCCGGCGTCTGTGCTGGGTTTCTTTATTGATGGTTAGCCATCATCAGCATATTTTGCCGGGTCGATAGCTCCGAATACAACACCTCGTTCGCGGGGAAATAAGAGCAGCGCTCATTGGGCGTAGTTGAGTCCCGGCATTCTCAAAGTAATGCCTATACTAAACCCAATGGAGTGCCTTATGTCCCATCCTTCCCCGAGTATAATTCCACAGTCTCAATCTCCATCGCCCCATCCTTGCAACCATGCGGAACTGGCCGCGCGCGTTGAGCGGTTTCAAAAAGCCGCGCAGGATTTGCTGGCTGTATGTGAAGAGCCAGTGCGCAGTGAAGATGCCGCACCGCAGCCAACCACAAAGGCACAGGGCGAAACCCGCTGCTACTACTTTTCGCCGGGCGTGGCCCAGCACGAACGGGAGCTATTGAGCCACTATGGCGCGCAAGATCTGCGCGGGCTTTTGGGGGAAGCGCATATGCTTCTGGCAGGCTTGGTCAAGGTAATGAAAAGCGTGAGCCGCGACGTGCGCGTGAGGGGCCATGTGATTGTCAGCCTGGGCCGCCTGCTCGATCAGGTGTCAGCCCTGCTGCTGCGCATGAAGAATGTTTATGACAAGGTTGAGCCTGTTCGCTGACGTAGCTATCGTCAGCTCCCCAAAAAAAGATACAAACAAGATACAACGGTGGTATGGGCCGTAACCGCCTGCAAGCTGGCGCAGCGGTAGTTTTATTAGCGGTTCGCCCTGTGGCGAAAATGCAGACGCTCTTTATCAGGTGAGAGCCTTTTTGTTTTTCTACACAGCTTCAAAACGAATTGATGGCAACATGTGTAGGAGTGTGCAGAAGTTTTTCTGCGCACTCCTATGTTTTTTATGTGGGCTTTTTGGCGGTGATGGCACAAGTGCCTACTCGATTGTTTTTGCGCCTGGCGGGTTTTTGAGCAGAAGTGGAGTAACAGCCAAAGTTTGCTGGAGAAAATGAGAATGCACCAGCGGGAGGAGCGGCATGTAACGAACACACAACTTTTTTTAAGCTATAACAATTTTTTTTGGCTTCTTCTTTTGCCAGACTTTGAAAGGCTGTTTGCTCGGATAAAAATACTTCTTCATTATAAAAGAGTTATCTTTTTATGAAGTTCGGAATAAATAGGTTTTCACTTATTTTTTAGTGTATTACATGTTTATTTGTAATGCGTATAATTAATATTGCCGAAGTGATTAAGAACCGCTACTATTAAGAAACCCAGACAATACAATCAGCAGGCTGTTCTTACGGCCTTCTATATATTTCGCCCAATGCAAAAATTACCGGTATGGGCTGCTAAGGAGAATGTTCATGAAATTCGGTCTATTGTCTAAAATGATCTTTTTTATCTTTGTCCCGGCAGTTCTAGGACTGATCTTGATTACGGGAATAAGCTATAAAATGTCAGAGGATGTGATGCGTCAACAATTGCGGTCAGACATGGCCCAGATTGTTCAAACGCAAGCTGTTGGCCTGCAGGCTGTAGTTACAGGGCTGCAAGATTCGCTTGGCATTATCGCGCAGGATAATCGGCTTGCGCGCTATAGTGCCCTTTATGAAGCAGAACCGGGCAACCCTGAAGTTTTGCGCTCCAGAGAAGCTCTGGATGCGGACGAGGTTCTGGCGGGGCTTGTCAATGCGTCTGATAATCTTGCCTACAGCGGCTTTATTACGCCGGAAGGAAAAGTAATTGCCCATCATGTCAGCGGTCAGACTGGCCCCAGTAAGTCCGTTGGTTCAGACTTTTCCAATCGCGCGTATTTTAAAGAAGCCATAAAGGGTAAAACCGTCATTGCGGATATCATCAGTGCAACCACAGGGTTGCCGTCTACCGTGATTGCCATGCCCGTAAAGCGTGACGGCAAGGTTATCGCTATTGTTACTGTTGGCACTGACAACGTAAATCTGGCAAACGCCACCAGCAACCGAATCAAGGTGGGCGAAAAAGGCTTTGCCTTTGTGTACGATTCTACCGGTCAGGTTGTCATGCATCCCGACATCAAGGCGCTTGCGCGAAAAGATGGCAACAAGCCGCATGTGCAAAAAATGCTCGCTGAAAAGCAGGGGCGCGCCATCTACACTGACAGCAAGGGCGACGAAAAATCCGTCTATTTTGAGGCGTTGCCTGAAGAAGGCTGGCTGGTTGCGCTTGAGGTTGACCGTGAGGAAATTGCGGTTCCCATCAAAAAAATGCTCGCCAACTCCCTGATGATCGCGGGCGCCTGCGTTTTAATCGTGGGGGTCATGATTATTCTTTCCGCGCGCGGCATTGTGCGTATGGTCGGGGGATTTTCCGGCATGGCCGAAGCCGTGGCCGCCGGGCGTCTTGAAACCGGGGCTGCCGAGTCATTGTTGCTGGCACAGGCCCAAAAACGCAAAGACGAATTTAGTGTGCTGGGTCAGGGTATGGAACGTATGGTGGCCAATATTAAAAGCCTGCTTGCAGAAAGCGAACAAAAAACACTGGCCGCCGAAGAAGCAACCGTTGAGGCGCAGCAGGCCACCCTCAAGGCGGAGGAAGCCGCCCGCCGTGCCGAAAGTGCCAAGCGTGAGGGCATGCTGGCTGCCGCTAATCAGCTGGAAGGCGTGGTGTCTATTATTTCATCCGCATCCAGCCAGCTTTCTGCCCAGATTGAGCAGTCGGACCGTGGCGCGGTGGAATCCGCCCACCGCCTCAGCGAGGCTGCCACAGCCATGAATGAAATGAATGCCACCGTGCAGGAAGTGGCGCGCAATGCCTCTACTGCGGCCAATGTGTCTGCTGAAACCAAGGCCAATGCCGAAAACGGGGCCGTTATCGTGCAAAGCGCTTTGCAAAGCATTGATCAGGTTCAAAAGCTCTCTATGGAGCTTAAGGACGATATGTCGCAGCTTAACGATCACGCCCAGGCCATTAGCAAAATCATGAACGTCATTTCTGATATTGCCGACCAGACGAATCTTCTGGCGCTCAATGCCGCCATTGAGGCCGCCCGCGCTGGCGATGCCGGACGAGGCTTCGCCGTTGTGGCCGACGAGGTGCGCAAACTGGCTGAAAAAACAATGGCATCTACCAATGATGTGGGCCATGCCATCAAGTCTATTCAGGAAAGTTCAGCGCAAAGTGTTGCCGCAATGAACAAGGCATTGCTGGAAGTGGAAACCGCCACCAAGTTTGCCAGTCAGTCTGGTGACGCGTTGCAGCAGATTGTCAGTAATGTCGAGTCCACGGCAGACCAGGTGGGGGCCATCGCCACTGCCAGCGAAGAGCAGTCTGCCGCCAGCGAAGAAATCAACATGTCCATCGTTCAGGTGAACGACATGTCTGCGCAAACGGCTCAGGCTATGGCCGAAGCCAACCGGGCCGTTAGTGAACTGGCGCGGCAGGCGCAGGCGCTCAATACTTTGATAGTTGAGATGAAGCAGAGCTAGCTTTTTTTGACATTGCCACGCAAAAGCCCCCGGCATTGATATGCCGGGGGGCTTTTGGTCTGAAACAGAATAATCTTGAATGCGCTATACTTCAAAATTGTCATTCAGCGCAAAAATGTAATTTGGGCGAATCCACACTTATGGCGGCGCACTGCGCTTTCGCGCAGCGTTAGGTATTTTAACTTTGGAAAATCAAATGCTATGGATTCTCTTTCGTGCCAGCGTTTGATTTATTGGCGCATTCATTGAAATACTGCTTATTTTTTTCTAAAAAATATTCCAGATTTTTTTCTTGCATTGCATTCCACAGGTCAAAAATATCTGAATATCTTTTGCTTGCTAAAAGTACGTTGAGCAGCTTGCAAAATTCGTCTGCTTTATTTTCATCAGAAAAATGAAAACTGAAATCTCCGTCGCAAACCTCAAAATGAAGCTCGCCGTTCTCAGTTCCAGGCTCACTTAAATTAATCACAGTATATGCCATAGCGTACTCACCGTTAGCGTTTGTTTTGGCGGTTTAGTTGCTCCACCCGTAATCTATGCAAGCAGGGTAACGTATATAGCTCTGCGGCGTCATTAGTTTTTTTGAACAATATTTGACGATGCAGGCAAAACACGCGCTTGTGCCGATCAAGTACGCCAGAGCCGACTGCGAGTACCCCTGAGCCGACCAAGCGCGCCTGCGCTGCCTGTGAGTATGGCAGAGCCAATCGCGTGTAAGGCCGTGCCTGCCGGGCAGGGCCGCCGTGCGTAAATTTGTGCCAGCCGTGGGCAAGGCTGTGCCGACAGGGCACCCTGAGCCAACTGTGGACAAAATTGGTCCGTGCGCTCTCAGGCTATACTGCCAGTGATCAAGGCTGTTGCAGCCGTGGGCAAGGCAGTGCTGATAGTGCAGCCAGAGCCGAGCGTCGGTAAAATTCTGTCAACCGTGCCGCCAGCCTATGCCGCCAGTGGGCAGGGCTGCGCCAGATGTGGGCAAGGCTGCATCAACTGCACGCAAACCAGTGTCAACCGCGCAGCCAGCGCATTGTATGGTTTGTCAGGAGGGCAGGCCCGCACGATTTTTCTGATGGCTGCTGCGTGCCCCAAAAAACGCTGCAAAAAACAAAAATGCCTTTACGAATTTCTTCGTAAAGGCTTGATTTTTTCTCTGGAGCGGGAAACGGGATTTGAACCCGCAACCTTCAGCTTGGGAAGCTGACACTCTACCGTTGAGTTATTCCCGCAAAAGTGGAGCGGGAGACGGGATTTGAACCCGCGACTTCAACC
>JAEWKM010000019.1:0-46928 GCA_023386035.1 Pseudomonadota bacterium | reverse complement strand
GGCCACCCTAGGGTGGCCCGCTTCAACTATTACAGCATGCTACGTTGCCCGTTCCGCTATGCAAACGTATCGCGGTCGTCACACAGGCAGGGCAGAGCAGCGGTGCATAAACGCAGTTTCCCTATGTCCACAAAACAAGCCCTGTTTCCAGCGGCGTGGACAGGTTTTTGTGAAAGGGCATAACGCGGACGCCATAGCGGTATTGCCCGCTGTGTGTCGGTATGTAGGTTGCTGCATAGGTCATGCCGCCGTTGCCATTGTCTGTAGCGCGCGGTTCAAGGCGCAGTATTTCCGGTTTGTCGATGAAACTGCCGTCAATAAGGGCACGGCCAATGACAAGCTGCACAAGAATTTCGTCAGAGTTCATTTCGCCCTTCTGCAAACGCAGACGTATGCTCACGGGTTCGCCACAAATCATTGTGTTGTTTTCCACACCGCTGACGAGCATTTCTTCCACCTTGACGGTGCCGAATCTTGCCGGAAGGTCTTTTTCCCAGGCGGCCAGCTGGCGGCAGGCCGTCCAGTTGTCGTCGGCCAGCATGTTGCGGCGGCGGGCCGCCCGCAGATAATACTGACGGATGTAGTCGTTAAGCATGCGGTTACTGCTGTACATGGCGGTCAGGCTCTTGAGGGAGCGTTTGCCCATAGCGATCCATTGCGTGGGCAGGCCACTCTGATTGCGTTCAAAGTACAGGGGCAGCACGGCATTTTCCAGCAAATTGTACAGGGATTCGGCATCCACATAGTCGTTCTGTTCGCTGCTGGGCAGCTCGTTGGTGATCACGGGGCCGATGGTCCAGCCGTTTTGCCTGTTGTAGCCCTCGCACCACCAGCCGTCGGAGATGCTCAGATTGACGCCGCCGTTGACGGGCAGCTTCATGCCGCTGGTGCCAGACGCCTCGTGCGGGCGGCGGGGTGTGTTGAGCCACACGTCGCAGCCCTGCGACATGAGCCGCGACACAGACAGGCTGTAATTTTCGAGAAAGAAAATGCGCCCCAGGAATCGCTCGTCCTGACACATGCGCATGACTTCCTGAATGAGATTGATGCCTGCCTCATCCGCCGGGTGTGCCTTGCCGGAAAAGACCAGCACCACAGGCCGGGCGGGATTGTTGAGAATACGCGCCAGCCGGTCGGGATCGGCAAAAAGTAGCGTGGCGCGTTTGTATGGCGCGAAGCGGCGTGCAAACCCGATGATAAGGGTTTCTGGCTTGAGCAGAGCCTCCATGCCCTTACGGGTGGCCGGGTCCAGCTTGAAACGCTGCGCAAAGACAGGAACCCTTTTGCGCAGGGCGTCAAGCAGTGCTTCTTTCTGGTTTTGACGGGCAGCCCAAAAGGCATCGTCGGGTATTGCGTCCACATTGTCCCATACGCCAGCGCCGGGCAGGGCCTGCATCCAGCCTTCGCCGAGATACTTGTGCAGCAGTTCGTGCATCCAGCTGCCCACATAGGACGGGGTATGCACCCCGTTGGTAACGTGCCCTATGGGAGTTTCAGCCGTGGGCAGTCCCTTCCACAATTTGTTCCACATATGGCGCGAAACGACGCCGTGCAGACGGCTGACCGCGTTGGCCCAGCAAGAGAGCCGCAACGCCAGCACCGTCATTTCAAAGGCCTGGCTGTCGCCGCCTTCAATCTGTCCCAGTTTCGTAAACTGCTGCCATGAAAGGCTCAGGTTTTGCGCCATGCCGCCGAAGTAGCGGCTCATAAGTTCAAGAGAGAAGGATTCATTGCCCGCAGACACGGGAGTGTGGGTGGTGAAGAGTGTGTTGGAGCGCACGCGCACCACCGCCTCTTCATAGGCCATGCCCTGAGTCATGCAGTCCCGTACTCTTTCAAGGGCCATGAAGGCTGAATGCCCTTCGTTCATGTGGTAGACGCTGGGGATGATGCCCAGGGTGCGCAAAAGACGCATGCCGCCCTGACCTAGCAGAATCTCCTGCAACAACCGCGTTTCGCGGTTAGCCTCGTACAGGCGGTCGGTGATGCGGCGGTCTTCGTCGGTATTGCGGCTGGTGTCCGTATCCATAAGGTAAAGCGTCACCCGGCCCACCTGCAAACGCCACACGCGGGCATACAGGATGCGGCCCGGCAGTTCCAGTTGCACGTATACGGGTTCGCCCAGGGCGTCGTGTACCTGTTTGATGGGCATCTGCCCAAAATTGTTGACGGGGTACTGCGCGATCTGGCGGCCATTGGAGTCGATTTCCTGCATGAAATAGCCGCTCTTGTAGAGCAGACCGATGGCAACCAGGGGCAGGGCCATGTCCGAAGCGGATTTGAGATGGTCTCCTGAAAGCACGCCCAAGCCGCCGGAATATATGGGTATGGACTCATTAAGCCCGTATTCTGTGGAAAAGTAGACAATGGGATGTTCCGGCGTCACGTCCACACTGAGGGAGCGGATGGGTTCGGCCATGTAGGCGTCAAACTTGTCCATCACCTTGTGGTACATGGCCATGTAGTCTTCATTGTCCATGAGTTCCTTGAAGCGCGCGGGCCATGCCTCCTCAAGCATTTTGAGCGGATTACGGCAGGCTTCCCAAAGCTGTGGATTCAGGGCCATGAAGAGGGCTTTGGCATGGTCGTGCCAGCACCACCAGATGTTCTGGGCCAGTTCACGCAGGCGCAGAAGCTCGCGGGGCACTTCGGCAACAGCCATGATGGAACGCAAAAAGGGCGTAGCCGAGCAGGAAGCCGTGAGCACGCGCGTAAGCGCGCCGTGCCCCGCATCGTGGTCGGCGCGGGTGTCGGACTTGGTAAGGGCGATCTGAAACGCCTTTATATAGTTGTCGAAAAAATATCCCCATGAGGTTTTTTCGGCCAGGCTACGGGCGCGCCCCCGCCATGCGTGCAGTTCTTCTGCGGAGCCTGCGGTTGCCGCGAGTATTTTTTCGTGCAGAACATTGGCGCTCTGCTCAAAGTTTGTACCGCGCCTTGGCATGACGTAGACGCCCCTGTGGTCTACGCCTTCTTCCTTCATCTGTTCCCTGACCCACATGCCGAAGCCCGAAAGGTCGGTGGTAAGGGTGGGCACGGCCCAGGCGGCGCTTTCTTGCGGGGTATATCCCCAGGGTTCGTACCAGGAGGGGAAAAAGCCTCCATCGCAGGCGGCCAGAACTTCTTCGTAGGGCATGTTAAGAAAGCCGTCATGCCCGTCAAGCATGGCCGGCACAAAGATGACCTTGACGCGCCTTTCGCTCCTGTTGTTGAGCCCAAGGCGTCGGCAGGCGTTGATAATGGGGTCTTCGGGGGCGTTCCACACGTGATGGGTGCAAATGAAGGGCTGGCCGTTGTCTGTATCTGCCGGGTCGCCGGAGATGGCAGCCGGGTTTATCCCCATATGCCCGCCCATGACCAGACAGAGAACCAGAATGGAGGTGTCGGTGCCAGTGAGGTTGCGGTCTGCCTGGGCCAGCGCGTCCAGAAAAACGTCCACACCCTTGTTGTGCATTTCATAGCGGCCAGAAATGACAAAAATTCTGGTATGTTCCGGCAGGGGATCGCGCAAAAAGCGGCCTGCGGCTTCCATTACCTTTGCGCGGGTAGCCAGAGGAACGCTGCGGTCTTCGGAATAGTCGGGTATGACGCGCAGGTCCAAACCGTTGGTGGTGATGACATCAGGCTGGCGGCCCAGAAAAACCGTGGACTCTTCACCCGTGATGGGGCTCACGGTCGTAAAGGCGTCGGCCTCACGGGCGGCGGTGCTTTCCATTGACCATTTGGCTGTAATATTCAGAGCTGCGGCTTCGTTGGCCGGGTTGATATTACGCATGTTGGTATAGATATCGCGCCCGGTTGCGGCCAGGGCGCGGCCCAGCATGGTGGCGTGGGTGGTGAACACCGTGCCCACCTCGGGCGCAAGTTTTTTGACCGTAAGCAAGCCAGCGGCGCACATCCATTCGTGGAAAAGGGCCACGCTGTGTCCCTGCATGGGCTCCACCCGGCTTTCGTGCACTGCGGCGATGACCTCACCGCAGGTGGCGGCGAACATGACGGGCTCAATATAGTCCCAGCCGCCGGAAAGCGAGTCCACGCCGTAGTTTTTCCACATTTCAAAAAGCAGCTGGTTGCTGGAATACCGTTTGTCGAATTCCACCAGAATGACCTTGGGGCGGCCGGGGATATTCCAGCGGCCCAGGCGGCACTTGAGATCGCGCGTGGCAAGGCCTATGCGCAGGGAATCCCAGGCGTGTTCGTCGGTTTCTTCAAAGCCGGGATTCTCTTTCAGGGCCGGGCCAAGAAGAAAGTAGTCTTCGCCAAAATGCTCCACAGCCTGAAGGGCCTTGCTGGTGACAACGGAATGTATGCCGCCTACCTTGTTGCAGACTTCCCAGCTCACTTCAAACAGGGTTACCAGGGACGAGTTGAACTCCATGTCTTCTCCTTGCGCATAATATCGTTAGAGCATTTTCATTTTGAAATGCATATTTTTACAATAGATCTGCTCCAAACAGTGCCGCCTTGAGACGAATTTGTTCTTTATATCAATGCGTACGAGCCATGTATGCAGAGGTGCGCTTTTGTGGCGCCCCACCGGAATAAAGGCTGAGGTTCGACGCAAAAACAACTGAAAAGGCGCTTGTAACGGCACTGGCCAGGGGGCGAAATCGCCGTGCTTGGTGCGTCATGCGGTGGTGCCAGTTTTGCGGCGTGTGGCTGCGGGCTTTTTTTCTGTTGCGGAATCTCCGGCCTTTGCGCCTGCTTTTTTCTTGCCGGACGCTTTTTCAGGGGCCTTGGCTTGCGTCTTGCGGCCTTGCACCGCTGGACTTTTGGTTTTCGCCGATGCCACCGATGTCGCTGATGTCGCCGGAGCGGGTGCAGTCTGCAATTCTTCGGCTGCCTTGAGGCGCATTTCAAAATCCGCCAGCACGTTCATGAACGTGATGTAGGCATCGTAGGGGCTGCCAAATGGGCTTGGCCTGTCGGGAGACTCGCTTGAGAACCATTTGGTGGACATATGGCGAAAGTGGTCGGCGGTCTGCAAACGGTCGAAGTCGTGTTGCAGGTCAGGCGCGCCGCAAAGGGCGACCCGTGAAGACATGGCGTAAAGCGCGTGTATGGCATCCTTTTGCATGTCATTGCCAAGCCATGCGGTGAGGTCGCCACTTTCTTCTTCCCATGACATGAACTGGGGCACGTCCATTTTGCCCATAGTTTTGAAGGCCTGAATTGCCATGCCTGGGGTGGTGAAGTGAAAATCCTTGCGGGCAAGCAGAGCTTCGGGCAGGGCTTCCATAAAGTCGAAAATGCCCGATTCCTTGCTGTGGCGCAGACCAAATATATGGTAATCGTTGATGATATTTATAATATCGGCAGATTCTGCAAGCCCGTGGCACCATGAGGCGAAGGTTTCTGCCCTGAGGGGCCATGCAGGCCATGCAGTGTCGGAAAAACGCATGCCGATATCGCCCGAAAGGTTGGTGTTGCGCAGCAGCATACTCAGGCCGGGAGCGCTGACGGGCTGGTAAAGATAGTTGGCGCTGCGCCAGCCCAGCACATGATCCGTGCCTTCGGCCAGCACGGCCTTGAAGCCGAGTTCTGCTACGGCGACGGCCAGATCGTTATTGTAGACGCATTCCGTATTTTTGAAGGTTACTGGCGTGTAGCCGAAGAGGGTTCTAAGGCGTGCCAGCTGGGCCTTCACCTGACGGTCGAATTCTTGCCGGGAATAGAGAAAGGCCAGGGAATGGGGCGCGGTTTCCGCCACAAATTCCACGCAGCCAGTGCGGGCCAAAGCCACAAAACTGTCCAGCACTTCGGGAACATATTGCTCGAACAGATCAAGGGCCGTGCCCGAAATGGCGTAGGAGACACGAAAGGCTCCGTCGTAACGGCGGATGAGTTTGAGCATAAGCTCGTTGGCAGGCAGGTAACAAAGGCGTGCGGCGCGCAGCATGGCGTCGCAGTTATGGTCGTCGTCTTCGTATATCGAGTTTTGACCCATATCAAACACAGTATAGCGACGTAGCTGATAAGGTTCATGAACCTCATAGCACAAGCAGATGGCAGGCATTAGCGACCTCCGTGCACGTTGTGGTAAATGGCCAGCAACTGGTCGGCGGCATTTTCCCAACGGATGGACTTCATTTCTTCACGGCAGTTTTTCACCAGTTCAGCCGCAAGGCAGGGATAGCGCAGGACGGCGCAGATTTTGTCGGCCATTTCGCGGGTATCCCAAAAATCGGCTTTGAGGGCATGTTCCAGCACTTCTGACACGCCTGACTGGCGCGAAAGCAGTACTGGCACATCGTAAAGCATGGCTTCTAAGGGAGTTATGCCGAAGGGTTCGGACACTGAGGGCATGACGTACAGATCGCTCAGGGCGAACATGCGGTCCACTTCTTCACCGTGTAAAAATCCGGCGAAGTGAAAACGGCTGCCCATGCGCAGCTGACCAGCCCTGCGGATGAGGCGCGGCAGCATATCGCCGCTGCCCGCCATGAAAAAACGCACATTTGGAATTTTTTGCAGTACCAGACGCGCGGCTTCCATGAAGTATTCCGGCCCTTTCTGAAAGGTAACGCGGCCCAGAAACAGCACACGCTTTTCATGCCGGATGCGCGGGGGGATGGGGTAGTGGCGCTGGGCCTCGTGCCGGGCCACGGCATTGTGCACAACCAGCACCTTTTCAGGGGGAATGCCGTAGCGTTCGATAACAGTCTTGCGGGTGAGGCGGCTCACGGCCACCACAACGTCGGCGGCCATCATGCCAGCCCGCTCAATACCCGCCACCTGCTCGTTAATGCCGGAGCCGCTGCGGTCGTATTCCGTAGCGTGGATGTGGACGACAAGAGGCTTGCCTGTAAGATTTTTTGCCAGCATTCCGGCGGGGTAGGTCATCCAGTCGTGCGCGTGAATGACGTCAAAATTTTCCTGAACGGCCAGAGCGGCAGCCAAACGGCTGTACCGCAGCACCTCTGTCATGAGGTCGGGGCCGTAGCCGCCCTGAAGGGTGTAGGTGAAGGATTGCCGCTGCCGGAACTTGTGGCTGCCAGCTGGATACACGGTAGATGAGCATGGTTGCTCCATGCTGGTGCGGGCACCGGAACGCCCCATTGCGCTGGCATAGTCCTGCTCGGTCAGGTACGGCATGAGAGGACTGTCCACAGGCAGGCAACGTATTCCTTCGTGCCAGACTTCCTGTTGCGCCCAGGCCATGCGCCGCACCAGATCTTCGCTAATGGGAGTGCCGGATGCCGAACGCAGCCGCAGGAATTCGTCCCGCCCCTTGCTGTCGTCAATGCGGGGCAGTACAAAGATTATTTCCGCTCCTCGCCGGGCTAGAGCCTGAGTCATGCCAAAGCAGGCCGTACCCAAGCCTCCGCTGATGTGAGGTGGGAACTCCCAGCCGAACATAAGCACTCGCATGTGTTCTCCCTCGTATGGCGGAAGTTTTTCCGCCGGGTTCAGCGGCCGTTCATGTTGGCCGCCGCAAATTTTTTCCTCCACTCCTGCTAACAGGCTGATCCCGGCGTCGGCGTGGCTTCCGGCGCGCATTTATGATGTTTTTTGCAGCCTTCCAGAACCATGCTCACGCGGCAGACCCCTGCCGTATCGCCAGTGACAGGGTGGGCCATGCGGTGAGCTGCCAATTTTTGCCAGCGTTGGTATACGGCTGGCGCTGCTTTTTGCACCCGCAGCAAAAGGCGCAGGCATTCGGCGACACTCCAGGCCTGGGCAATGCAGCCATTGGGTTTGTAAGGTGGTGAGCCGTCAAAGATTTCAGAAATACTGCCCAGACCCGCCTGGGAGATGTGGTCGCAGTAGAGCGGCGTGAGGGTATCCAGCAGGGCCAGGGCAGCGCCATCAATATCCCAGGCCGTGCGCAGCAGCGCGTCGGCATAATGCCCCAGCAGCCACGGCCAGACAGTGCCCTGGTGGTAAGCCGCGTCGCGGGCGGCAGGGTCGCCGTCGTAGCGGCCCTTGTAGTGGGGATCGTCCGGCGCAAGAGTGCGCAGGCCGTAAGGAGTAAGCAGCTTGTTGCGCACGCATTCCACCACCTGGGCCTGATATTCTTCAGGCAAAATGGCGTGCGGCAGCGAAACTGCGAAAATCTGGTTGGGCCGCACGCTGGCGTCGACTTTGCCAGCGCGCCACACGTCGCCAAGGTAGCCTCCGCCGCCGTGAATCCAGAAGCGCTGAAAAAATACCATACGCAATCTGCGCAGGGCCGTGTCGCCCGTAAGAGGCGCTTCGCCGAACCGCGTGGCAAGCTGGTCGGCAAATGCCAAAGTGTTGTACCAGAGGGCGTTTATTTCAACGGGATAGCCCTGTCTGGGCGTTACAGGGGCATTGTTTGCCTGCGCGTCCATCCAGGTAAGCTGGCTGTGGTCGTTGCCCGCGTGCAGCAGACCTTCGGCGTCAACGTAAATATCCAGTTGGCGCGCCTTGCCTTCGCCCGCGCGGTAGCCGGAAATGATCGCCTTTAATGCGGGCCATGCGTTTTCACGCACCCAGGCGAGCTGCCCCGCATCAACTTCAAGGCAGCTTTGCAGGGCAAAGGCGTACCACAGGGCGGCATCAACGGAGTTGTAGGCGTGGTCGCCCTGCGGGGAAAACATGTTGGGGATAAGCCCGTCTTTCACGTGCCTGCCCATATCAGCCAGAACGCGCAGGCCAAAGTTTGTGCGGCCCGCGTGAAAGGTCAGGCCTGGCAGGCTGATAAGTGTATCGCGGCCCCAGGCGTCAAACCAGTGGTAGCCTGCCAGAACTTCGGCCCTTCCTGACGGTCCTTCAACGCAGAACTGCTGGCCCGCCTGACTCAGATGCCCTGCCAAACCGCCCCCGGCCTTGTGCGCTTTTGTGCGTTCGCGGCTGGCATCGTTCCACAACTGGCGCAGATCCTGCTGGCAGGGTTTGGTTCCAGCCGCCACGTAGACGCAACAGTCGTCCTTTTCTTCGGTAAAGGGCGGCATGAACACGTCAAGCGTGCCCGGTATGAAAAGATCTTCGCTGTAGGGGAAGCCGCGTTCGCGTTCTTCAAGGTATTCCACATTGCGGCACCAGCTCGGCTGCGGCGTGAACGAATACCCCTGGCTTGTCTGGCACTGGATGTAGAGGGTGGGCAGCCCTTCGTAGGGAGTGATGCTGAATCCATCGGGCAGCGGGGTTGTATCCGCGCGCAGATCGGAGTTGGCGTGGGTGAGTTTGTGGAAGTTGCGGTAGGCAAGAAGGGGGTGCAGGCGCAGGGTCAGTGGCGGCGCGTGGGTTGGGCCGCGCACGCTCCAGCGCAGCAGTATCTGGCTCTCGCCCTGAACAAGCAGGGCTTCGCGGCACAGGCGCACATCGCCAACCCGGTAGACGCACTGGGGCCACTGGTCAAGCCGAAAGGCTTCCAGATAATCGTGGCCGTGAGGGTAGAGCGTGCCCGGGTGTTGCCGTGTTGAAAGATGGAATTCCTTGCCGCCGCCCACAAGGGACTCTTCAAGGCCTGCAAGCAATACATGGCGGCCATACTGTGTATTGACCGTGAGCAGGCCGTGGTACTTGCGCGTGTTGCAGTAAAGAATGGTGCTGCTGGCATAGTCGCCCAAGCCGTTGGTGAGCAGCCATTCCTTGCGCAACGCCCTGCGAGTGTTCTGGCAGGCGGCCTTGTCAAAGCTGAACCGCATACGGCCTCCGGCGGTATGGGTGCTTGAAGAATAGCGCTGCGTGAGGGGGAGGAGGGGAGGGGTAGGTCGCAGCGGGCCTATTTGAGACTATTGAGAGTGTGGAACCAGGACGCGAAACCGCGCGGGACGGCCGTGAACGGTGCGCAGCGCCAATGCTTCAAAGCGCGCAATGTCTACCTGCGATGCCTGTTGGGGGCACCGTGCCAATCTGTGGCTCAGGTGTGCGCCGCACACAGGGGTATACGGCCCGTCCCCCTGTTTATCTTGCTTTCAGCCTATAAGATATTTTTATACATGTCGAGTTTTACGGGTTTGCGTCGGAATAATGTCAGAGTAACGTCGCTGGCAGTGCAGTGTGATATATCCCGAATTGTTAGCGCGGGTTTACATGTAGCAGGCAGGCAAGCGAGAGAATGACGGTGTGAACTATTTTTCAACCTGCGAGGGATCGCCTGTATCCATACGGATTACGGGCAGAAAATCTGGGGCTTTTTCTTTCTGGCATTTTAGGGTATGCTATTTTGTTATTATCATCATCGCATAACGGACGGGGGATTTTTATGAAAGCACTTGGTCGTTTGCTTGGGGCTCTTGCCCTCACCCTGCTGGTGCCTGCGGCGGCTCTTGCCGGAGACATCAAAATAGGCCTCATGTGCCCCCTTACGGGCAAATGGGCCTCTGAAGGGCAGGACATGAAGAACATTGTCAGCCTGCTGGCTGACGAGGCCAATGCCAAGGGCGGCATCAATGGCCGTCAGATCAAGATCGTGGTGGAAGACGACGCGGGCGACCCGCGTACCGCCGCGCTGGCCGCGCAAAAGCTGGCTTCGGCTGGCGTGGTGGCTGTTATTGGCACATATGGCTCTGCCGTTACAGAAGCAAGTCAGAACATTCTGGATGAAGCCCAGCTGGTGCAGATCGGCACGGGTTCCACCAGCGTGCGCCTGACGGAAAAGGGCCTGCCCCTTTTCTTCCGCACCTGCCCGCGTGACGACGCGCAGGGCCGCGCTGCGGCTGAGGCCATTGTAAAGGGCGGCTACAAGTCTGTGGCGCTGTTGCACGACAATTCTTCCTATGCCAAGGGCCTTGCCGAAGAAACCAGGGCCGCCCTGGACAAGGCTGGCGTCAAGGTGGCCTTTTACGACGCTCTTACCCCCGGAGAGCGCGACTACACGGCCATTCTGACCAAGCTCAAGTCTGCCAAGCCCGACCTTGTGTTCTTCACCGGCTATTACCCTGAAACGGGTATGCTGCTGCGCCAGAAGAAAGAAATGGGCTGGCCCGTGCCTATGATGGGCGGCGACGCCGCCAACCATCAGGATCTGGTAAAGATCGCCGGCAATGAAGCGGCTGAAGGCTATTTCTTCATCAGCCCGCCCTTGCCGCAGGATATGGACACTGCTGAAGCCAAGGCTTTTCTTGATGCCTTCAAGGCCAAGTACAATGCCGTGCCCGTTTCTGTGTGGGCCGTGCTGGCTGGCGACGCTTTCAAGGTTATCGAGGCCGCTTTGGCCGCTGGCAACGACAAGCCCGAAGCCATTGCCGCCTGGCTGAAAAACCTCAAGGACATGCCCGGTCTTTCCGGCAGCCTTGGTTTTGACGCCAAGGGCGACCGTGTGGGCGAGTTCTATCGCACCTATGTGGTTGACGGTAAGGGCGTATTTGTCTTGCAGGCCAAGTAAACAGGCCGTACAGTGTGCCCCGCGTCTGCGTTTCAGCAGCGCGAAAACAGCAAATACATAAATGATGACGTCCGTGGCGGCGGTTCGGTTTTTCCGGCCCGCCGCCCGGATGCGCAAATGAGAGCCGCCTGGAGCGGCTCCGGCGGCGGAATCGCGCTCCTCCCGGTCACCTTCGGCTACCGGAGCGTGGTAAGGGTACAACGCTTTATGGAACAGTTTTTACAACAGCTTTTGAATGGTCTTGCCGTGGGCGGTATCTACGCCCTGGTAGCTCTGGGCTACACGATGGTGTACGGCGTGCTGAAGCTTATCAACTTCGCGCACGGCGATCTTTTTACCATTGGCGCCTACCTTGGGCTGACCCTGCTGGTAAGCTGCAATTTTTCCGGGATGCTTAATCCCGTGCTGGCTGTACTGGCCGTCTTTGTGATGGTGGCTTTGCTGGTTGCGCTTATTGGTTTTCTTTTGGAGCGCACGGCATACCGTCCTTTACGCAATGCCGGCCGCCTTTCTGCCGTGGTTTCGGCCCTTGGGGCTTCCATATTTTTCCAGAACGCCATCATGCTCATCTACGGGGCGCGCTTTTACGTCTACCCCGATTATCTCAGGCCCGACTTCACGGTGCAGCTGTTCGGTCTGGCCGTTCCCGGCGTGCGCCTGCTGGTCATTGCGGCCAGCGTCATCCTTATGCTTGGGCTTTGGGCCTTTATCCAGCGCTCGCGCACAGGC
Organism: Pseudomonadota bacterium; assembly: GCA_023386035.1. GTDB lineage: Bacteria > Desulfobacterota > Desulfovibrionia > Desulfovibrionales > Desulfovibrionaceae > Desulfovibrio. Next base: position 34,903 of record JAEWKM010000019.1, on the reverse strand, counting down.
GCGGCTATTCGCGCTGTGGCCATTGACCCCGGCGCTGCGCAGCTTATGGGCATCAACGTAGACCGTATCATCGGTCTGGTATTTCTTATCGGGCCGGGGCTCGGCGGAGCCGCCGGGCTTATGGTGGGCATCTACTACGGGCAGATTGACTTCACTATGGGCTGGACCTACGGCCTCAAGGCCTTTACCGCCGCCATCCTTGGCGGCATAGGCAACATCCCCGGAGCCATGATAGGCGGGCTTTTGCTTGGCGTGATCGAGGCCTTGGCCGCAGGCTACATAGCCATTGCCTGGAAGGACGCCATTGCATTCTTTGTGCTCATTCTCATTCTCATCATCCGGCCCACGGGCATTCTGGGCGAGCGCACGGCGGACAAGCTATGAAAACAGAGCCATTGCGCATTGCCGTCAGGGTTGCCCTGGCGGCTGTTATCTGTACGCTGCCCCTGTTCAGCAATGCCTACTGGACTGACGTGTGCGTGAGCATTGGCCTTTACGCGCTGCTTTCTCTCTCGCTCAACGTCATTCTTGGGCAGTCGGGCATCTTTCATATGGGGCATGCGGCCTTTTTTGCCGTGGGCGCTTACGCCACCGCCATACTGAATACGCTGTACCAGTGGCCCATCTTCTGGACCATGCCCGTTGCCGGAGCGACGGCGGCCCTTTTTGCCCTGCTGGTGGCACGGCCCATCATCCACTTGCGCGGCGACTATCTGCTTATCGTCACCATCGGCATTGTGGAAATCGTGCGCATCGCCCTTATCAACGACGTTTTCGGGCTCACTGGCGGGGCCAACGGCATTTTCGGCATCAGCCGCCCCAGTTTTTTTGGTTTCAGAGTAGTCAAGGGCATACAGTTCTACTATCTGGTCTGGGGCATGGTGGGCGTGAGCCTGCTGCTTTTCTACGGCCTGTGGCATTCGCGCTTTGGCCGCGCCCTGAACTACATCAAGGAAGACGACGTAGCCGCCGAAGGCTGTGGCGTCAACGTCACCCACTACAAGCTTATGGCCTTTGTGCTGGGCGCGTTTTGGGCTGGCATGGCCGGAACGCTGTACGCGGCAAAAATGACCACCATTTCGCCGGAATCGTTCAGCTTTATGGAATCCGTCATTATTTTTGCGGTGGTTATTCTTTCGGGCGGCAGCCAGATTGGCGTGCTTATCAGCGCGTTTCTTTTCATCGGTCTGCCGGAACTGCTGCGCGAATTTTCCAACGCCCGCATGCTTATTTTTGGTCTGGCCATGATGGTCATGATGGTCTGGCGGCCCCAGGGGCTGCTGCCGCCGCGCCGCCGCCGCTATCACGTAGGTTCTCTTGTGGAGAACGGCTCCGGCAGCAGTTCCGGCGACAGCTCCGGCGGCGATTCCAGTGGCGGATCTGGTGCTGGGGCTGTCTCCAGCGGCCAGCTTGCTGACGCTGCTGCCACAGGCGGCGAAGTACAGGCCACTGGCGGGAGGCCCGCATGAGTCTTTTGCGCTTGCAGGAAGTGACCAAGGTCTTTGGCGGCCTTGTGGCTGTGAATGACCTGACCTTCAGTGTGGACGCGGGTAGCGTGGTGGGGCTTATCGGCCCCAACGGCGCAGGCAAGACCACGGTGTTCAACTGCATTACAGGCAACTACACGCCGGAAAAAGGCCGTATCTTTTTTGACGGCGAACCTGTGTCGGGACTGCGCCCGCACAAGGTGGTGGAACTGGGCATTGCCCGCACTTTCCAGAGCATCCGTCTGTTCGGCAAACTGTCTGTGCTGGAAAATGTTCTGGCCGGGCGGCATTGCCGCATGAAGTCGGGCATGTTGTCCTGCATGCTGCATCTGCCCTGGCAGCGCCGTGAAGAACGCGCCGCCGTGGCCCGCTGTATGGAAGAATTGCGCTTTGTGGGCCTGGCTGACCGACATGCCGAAGCCGCAGGCGGGCTTTCTTACGGCAACCAGCGTTTGCTCGAAATCGCCCGCGCTCTGGCATCGGACCCGCGCCTGCTCATACTTGATGAGCCAGCGGGCGGCATGAATGATCAGGAAACCGCCGCACTGGTTGATACCATTGCGGCCATACGCGACAGGGGCATTACCGTGCTGCTTATTGAGCATGATATGCGTCTGGTCATGAAGATTTGTGAAAAACTGGTGGTGCTGGAACACGGCACCATGATAGCCCAGGGCGAGCCTGATGCCGTGCGCCGTAATCCGGCGGTGGTTGAGGCCTACCTGGGCGTAGAAGACGAGAAGTGGTAAGCTATGTCCCTGCTGCAACTGTCGAATATACGGGTTAGCTATGGCAGCGTCGAGGTGCTGCACGGCATTGACCTGCGGGTGGAAGAGGGCGAGATCGTCACCATTCTCGGAGCCAACGGCGCTGGTAAAAGCACCACGCTGCTTTCCATAAGCGGCCTTGTGCGTCCAGCCTCTGGCGAAATTCTTTTTGACGGGCAGGATCTGCTGCGTCTGCCGAGCCACAAGGTCGTGGGCCTGGGCATTGCCCAGTCGCCCGAAGGACGCCGGGTTTTCGGCGTTATGAGCGTGCTTGAGAATCTGCGTCTCGGGGCTTTTTGCATTGAAGACAAGACCCGCAGCGAACGCACTCTTGAATGGATATTCGACCTTTTTCCGCGTCTTCTTGAGCGCAAGGACCAGCTTGCGGGCACGCTTTCTGGCGGCGAACAGCAGATGCTGGCCATCGGGCGCGCGCTTATGGCAGAACCGCGCCTGCTGCTGCTTGACGAACCTTCTCTTGGGTTGGCTCCTCTGCTGGTGCGTTCCATCTTTGAAACCGTGCGGGCCATTAACAAGCGCGGCGTGACTGTGCTGCTGGTTGAGCAGAATGCCCGTGCGGCCCTGAAACTGGCATCGCGCGGCTACGTGCTTGAAGTGGGCAAGGTGGTTATGGAAGACAAGGCACAGAGCCTGCTGAACAATGCCAGCGTGCGTGAAGCCTATCTTGGCGGTTAAGCGCGACTTTTGAATGCAATGTTTCACCAAGAGCCCCGCGTCTCCTCAGAGGCGCGGGGCTCTTGTGTGCGAATAACGTCAGGTTATTTTTTGACGTAATAATCCAGAGGCTTCACCCGGTAGCTGTTCACGGGCATCTGGTCAGTGGTCACATAGCCGGGAGCCGCATTGATGAGGTCGGGAATGCGGTTCACCAGCGTGGCGCAGGTCAGTTCCACGGTGGAGGGTTTGGTGATGACAACCTGGGTGTCCGGTTCGCCCATCAGGGTCCAGTCGTTGCGGTCAACCTCGCCGGGGGCGTACACCTTGCCGATGCATTCACTCTCAATGGTAATGCCTTCCTGCGTCTCGGTAGTGACCACGGCAGACATGCCCGTGGCGCGCCCGGCGGGAATGGTCATTCCCAGCGTGTCGGATTTCAGCTCGGCCGAGTGCGTCATGGGCACGCATTTCTGCGTCTGGTTCGTGACGGTAAGGCCCAGGCGGGCCGCCAGCCAGCCGTTGACGTTCCACATATAGGAGGGCAGAAATTCGCCCTTTTCTATAAGAGCCTTGCGCTCGGATTCGGGGATATTGTCAGCCGAGGCGATGTCTTTTTCAAAGGCTTCCAGGTCAAGGCCAGCGCCGTGCGCCTTGGCCAGAGCGATGCCGTAATCTTCCACGTTATAGCTGGATCTGCCGCGGATTTTTCTGATGGTGTGCATGGCCCCGGCCAAAGTGGTGATGAGGTTGCCCCAGAAAACATCCTGATATCCCGTGCCGCAGATGGTGCAGCCGGTCTTTTTTGCCAGTTCGTCTATTTCACGGGTGAGGGCAGGAGAAGAATTGATGGGGTAAATGGCCTCTTCGCATATGGTGATGGCGTTAACGCCGCTTCGCGCGCAGGCCATGAGGGGTTCTTTGAGATCGCGCAAAAGGCTCATGGTGGTAACAAGGCAGGCGTCGGGCCTGAGTTCCGCAAGCACCTTGCACGCCTGTGACGCGTCCTGAACAATGACGCCCTTGTTTTCGCAACCCATTATGGTGCCGATATCCTGGCCCACCACAGCGGGGTTCACGTCAAAGGCGGCTACAATTTCCGCGCCTTTTTCGTAGACATAGCGCATTGAATATCGAGACATTTTCCCGCAACCATATTGGGCTATCCGTAACTTGCTCATGGATTCCTCCTGGTTTGGAAACACGAAGTTATTGAAAACAGATTTCAATAATAGTCTATCTCCTCCAGCCGGAAAAGCAAGCAAACCCTGCCCTGGCGCAAAGCGTGACTAGATCATGCCTGTCACACCTGTATTTTGCCTTGTCTTGGCCGCAGCGCCACATACAGCCCCGCAATAATGGCCGCAGCCCCGGCGGCATCCTGAACACCAATGTCAGTGCCCAGAATCAGGGCAGAAAGCGCCAGCCCTGAAAGAGGGTTGAGCAGGTTGTACGAAGCCGCCATAGACGGGCCCTGCGTGCGTATAAGCAGCAGCCACAAGGCCATGCCTGTCAGGCTGACCACCACCAGCCATATCAGTGCGAGTTGCGTGGGCCATGTGAGCTGCAGGGGGCTGGCCTCCGTCATGAAGGCAGCTGGCGCAAAACAGAGCATGGCGCAGACGGACATCCAGAAGTTCACGGGAAGCAGGGGCAGGTCGTCATACTTGCCGCGAAACAGCACCGCGCCTGCCGAAAAGGCCAACGTAGCGCCAACCGTCATAACAAGGCCCAGGGCCGCGCCAGCGTGCAGACCCGTAATGCCGACCATAATGACCACGCCCGTAAAGGCGATGGCAAAACCCAGCAGCTTTCCCTTGTCAAAAGATTCCTGCCCGCGCAGGGCTGCCATTGTCATTGTCATGAATGGAGCACAGGAAACCACAATGACGACCCACGAAGGGGGCAGCCTTTGCAGAGCTGAAAAATTCAGGCCCAGGTACGCGACGTTATTGAGCAGGCCTAAAAGTATTCCAGCCAGCATGGCCTGTTTGCCCTTGGGGCCCAACAGCTTTTTCCCGCACAGAGGCAGAAGCACCAGCACTGTCAGCACAAAACGGTAGAACAGGGTGGTAAACGGCCCCATTTCCATAACTGTGATCTTGCCCGCAATGAAAGCAGAACTCCATATGACGCTGAAAAGCACTCCCACAGCATAGCGTTCCCAGCGCTGCCCTTTGGTGTGGGCCACCGCCTGTGCCGGGCGCAGGCTTTTCTCCGCAGCATTGCCGGGCTGAGGATCTGCTGCGGCGTTCTGAGTACTGTTCTGTCCGTCGTTGTTCTGAAGCATGTTGTATTCCTGCCAGAGCTTATGTCGTGCGGGTTTTGGTCAGCATAAGACTGTCGTATTGCCTGAGGCATGCATGAAAGATGGTTGCGGCGGCTTGATGTATTTTAAATGTTACTGTGGGGATATTGGGCAATGGGCCGCGATCAGCGGACACTGGGCAGTGAGCAATGGCAATGGGCAGTGGCAGCCATAAATACAAATACCGTTGCTCCCTGCAGTTGCCTATATTGTCGCGAGTTGCCGTTTCGTCGGGCGGCAGCAAAGCTTTTGTCTGCGTTGCTGAATCTGGACAAGCGCACCAAGCCCACAAAGTCCGCCAAGGCTGGAAGTCCGACCAAGTCCGGCCAAACCCCGCCAAGTCAGGTAACGTCTCAGGTCAGGTAAAATTCTGCCAAGTCCGGTAAAAATCCGGTCAAGCATTGGAAAATCCGATCAAGTTTGCCAAGTCGCCAAACTGCATACGGCTATCCTCAAAAAACGAAAAACGCGAATTGAGAAATTGATTTGCTCCAAGAGCCTTTGCCTGCCCGGCTGGTGAAAATCCAAGGTTGCTGAACAGTATTTTTCCCTTGATAATTTGTAAAATTAATATTTAGCATATCATAATAAGTTTGAATAATATTGAGGTGAGTATGCTTTCAGATGTGTCCACCCTGTCGCAAAGCCGAGCCATTACGCTTGAGCATTTGCGTGCCTTTGCTGTTGTTGCCCACTGCCGCAGTTTTCAAAAGGCGGGCGTGAAGCTGTGCCGCAGCCAGTCGGCAGTCACCCAGGCCGTGAAAAGGCTGGAAGCGCAGCTTAATTGCACGCTGCTGTATCGCAGTCATGGCCATGTAGCGGGCCTCACACCCGAGGGCGAACGCATTTTGCCAGAAATTGTCGATGTTCTTTTGCGGCTGGAGCACGTTATTCAGGCAGGCAGAAGGCCAGAGCTTAAAGGGCGTATTCAGGTTGGCATTCCGCCCAGCTTCAGCGCGGTTGAACTGCAAGGAGCCGTTGCCCGCCTGCTGGCTCTGAATCCCGGTTTGCAAATCGGCATCATATCAGACATGTCCAGCGATCTTGAACAGATGCTGGCCGAGGGAAGCCTGGATGTGGCCCTTATTAACCAGTACAGATTTGATGACGGCACGCTACCGCAAGGGATGTTTCAGGAACTCTGCCGCCAGCCGTTGCTGTGGCTGTGCAATGCGCCGAAAATCGTGAATCATGCCGGGGAAATTCCTTTGCTCACCTACTCGGCGGGCAGCCCCTGGCGCGCCGCTGCTGTGGACGCGCTGGATCAGGCAGGCATTGCCTACAATTTCGCCTATGTGAGCGCATCTTACGAAAGTTTGTGCAGCTCCTTGCTGGCGGGCTTTGGCGTTACTGTCTTGCCGGGATGGGATATCGACGAGCGCTTTTGTATTGCTGATGGCAGCCACGGCTTACCTCCCTTGCCCGTGGTTCGCACTGTGCTCAAAAGCCGTTCACAGAGCACGGTTGTGCAGCAGTTTTGTGATTTTATCGCCGGATTGCCGTTTTTTGTGCGCGCCAGAGAGCACAGGCATGACTAGGGCGCTTAACCGCTAAAATGCTCTGCCAGCCGTCAGCCGCTGAGGCGTAAACGCCAGTTCTTTGCAAGGAAAACGCCGTAACAAGCGTGCCTTGAATTTTACGAAGTGTATTTGTGATGTTCATCTGTCCCAGAGCAGATGTACGTGGAAATGCTCTAGGGGCTTGGTGCCGGAACTGTTGTCATACCTGAGTGGCATAGGGTGAAAGAACAGAAGGGCAGGGGATTGGCAGCCGTGCGCACAGATTTTTGCACGCGCACAGTTTTTTGCATGCAACACCCTTTTGCATACGGGCATTCGTGGCTGTTGCTACTGGCTCGAGGCAAAACTTGGGCGAAAAAAAGTTGCGCTCTCCGTAAGCCAGAAATACTGGTTCAGGAGAGCGCAAACAGGAAACTCAGAGCCCGGCGGCCTTGAGCGGATTAGCTTTGAAAATGCTTAAAAGGCGTACAACAAGCCCGCGCTGAAGGAATACGTTGTGGTGCGTTCCACCATTGGGCTGTCGGTAATCTCATTGCCGAGAAACAACGCCTTGGCATTGGCGACGGCGCTCCAGTCTTCGGTAAGAATCACCCGCATGGTCAGCCCCGCGTAGGGCGAAAATGCGCTTTCAGGGCTGTATTCCTTAAAGCCGCTGGAGCGGGATTCGCTGGAGCTGATGCTGTAGTAATAGTCGTTATAGTTGCTGTCCGTCCACTGCACGCCCACGGCGGGGGTAATCATGACATTCTCGAACCGCACGGGATAGGCGTATGAAACATCGGCCATGACGCCGTTGTTTACGCCCAGCACATCGGTGGACACCGTGGCGGAAGCCTGGCCGTACAGCGTACGCAACGTATAGTTCAACCCGGCCATCAACGAGGAATAGCGGTCGTCCAGGCGCTTCATCCTGTCGTTATCGCTCCAGGATGCATAGAAATTCTGCGGCAGATAGGAGACCTGCACGTTGAATTCCTGATAGCGGTCTCTATACACATGCACACCGCCGCTCAATCCACGCAGGTACAGCCACTTGCCCTCATAGCCGATCAGGGGCAGTGGCGAACCCAATGAATTGATGCCTTTGTACTCCGATGTGCGCAGCGTTGCACCCGCGCCAGCGTTGAAACCCCATTTGTCGGCCTGTGTTGCTGCATCAGCAGGGTGTTCCTCCCAGGCTTCCTGAGCCATAATGGCAACAGGCGCGCACAGGGTGAAAGTCAGCAGAGTAAGCAGGATCAACCTGCCCAATATGGTATTTTTCATTGAGGCTCCTAGGCTCGGTCTTCCAGAGCTGCCACAGAGGGCAGTTTTTTGCCTTCCAGCAATTCCAGGGAAGCGCCGCCGCCAGTAGAGATATATCCCATACGGTCAGCCAGCCCATATTTTTCAACAGCGGCCACGCTGTCGCCGCCGCCAACAACCACAAAAGCCTTGGAGTCGCCCAGGTATTCGGCCAGCGCCTTGGTTCCGTCGCCAAAGGGGTCGATTTCAAACGCGCCCACAGGGCCGTTCCATACCACGGTGGCGGCTTTGGCCAGATATTTTTCGTACAGGTTCAGGGTTTCGGGGCCGATGTCCAGTATCATCTGGTCGCCCGGCACGTCGCCCACGGCATGCAGCATGGCGCGCTGGCCGGGGGCAAGTTCCTCGGCGGTGATCACGTCCACGGGCAGGGGAAGCTCCTTGTTGAGGGTCTTGGCCAGTTCCATAACCTTTTTGGCTTCGGGCACAAGATCTTCTTCATACAGGGACTTGCCCACCATATAGCCAGCCGCAGCAAGAAACGTGTTGGCAATGCCGCCGCCCACGATGAGCACGTCGACCTTGTTCAGCAGGTTTTCAAGCAGGCTGAGTTTGGTGGAAACCTTGGCACCGCCAATGATGGCAATCAGGGGGCGGGCGGGGTTATCAAGCACCTTTTCAAAGGCTTCCAGCTCTGCCTGAAGCAGAGGCCCGGCGCAGGCCACCTTGGCCACGCGAATGGCGCCCTCAGTGGAGGCATGGGCCCGGTGGGCAGCGCCAAAGGCGTCCATCACATAGACATCGCCAAGGCCAGCCAGTTTTTCAGCCAGCTGGGGATCATTTTTCTTTTCACCCGGCAGAAAGCGCACATTTTCCAGCAGAGTCACATGACCGGGCTGAACCTTGGCTTCTTCCAAAGTTTTGGCAAGCGCCACAGGCTGCCCAAGCTGTTTTGCAAGGCTTTCGGCAACAGGGGCCAGAGAGAACTGCGCGTCGTACTGCCCTTCGGTGGGGCGGCCCAGGTGCGAAAGAAGAATAACGCCCGCGCCTTTTTGCAGTGCCAGCCTGATGGTGGGCAAGGCCGCGCGGATGCGCTTGTCATTGGTGATGACGCCATCTTTCATGGGCACATTGAGGTCTTCGCGAATGACAACGGTTTTGCCTGTGAGATCCAGATCCTGCATCTTCTTTATGGGCATTGCACGCTCCCTTTGCTGGACTTGCAGCGGATATTTTTTATGGCAGGTCAGGCCTTGGCAGGCCCGGCCCGGGTTGGCGCGGGGGCGGGATGAAACACCCGGCCCCTGCGCTAAACGCCGTCAGTTTTTGCCCATGAGGGCGTGAGCTTTTTCCAGAGCATTGGCGACAGTAAAGCCCAGGCGTTCAAAAACTACTTTGCCCGGGGCCGATGCGCCGAAGCCTTCCATGCCGATGACGGCTCCGTCCAGACCCACATACTTGCTCCACCAGTCAGCGGCGGCGGCTTCAATGGCCAGGCGCGCGCGCACGGCGCGGGGCAGCACGCTTTCTTTGTATTCGGCGCTTTGGGCGTCAAAAACTTCAGCGCAGGGCATGGACACCACGCGGGCCTTGCGGCCATCGGCGGTGAGCTGGTCGGCAGTTTCAAGGGCCAGGCCCACTTCAGAGCCGGTGGCCATGATAATGATTTCAGGCGTGCCTTCGCAGTCGCGCAGCACATAGCCGCCGCGGGCTATGGCCGCTACCTGTTCCTGGCTGCGCTGGCAGAAGGGCAGGTTCTGGCGCGAAAGGGAAAGGCCGGAAGGCGTGCGGGCGTCTTCAAGCGCGCTGATCCAGGCTACGGCGGTCTCCACCGTGTCGCAGGGACGCCAGAGGTGGAAATTGGGCATAAGGCGCAGCATGCCAAGCTGTTCCACCGGCTGGTGCGTGGGGCCGTCTTCGCCCACGCCTATGGAGTCGTGCGTCAGCACCCATACTACGCGGATGCCCATAATGGCCGCAAGGCGCAGGGCGTTTTTGGCCTGATCGGCAAAAGCCAGAAATGTTCCGGCATAGGGAATGAAGCCGCCGTGCAAAGCCAGGCCGTTCATGATGGCGCTCATGCCGAATTCGCGCACGCCGTAGGAAATATAATTGCCCGTGTGCTCCTTCACATCCATATGCACCGAAGAGCTGGTGAGGGTGCCTACAGAGCCTGTGAGGTCGGCGGAGCCGCCAGCCAGTTCAGGCAAGCGGGGGACAAGGTATTCCAGCGTTTTTTTGGAGGCCACGCGGGTTGCCGTGCTTTCGCCCTTGCTGACGGCTTCTTGCAGCGCGCCTGCGGCGATTTCTGCCCAGTTGGCAGGCAGTTTGCCCTGCATGCGGCGGGTCAGTTCGGCGGCCAATTCGGGATGGGCCTTGGCGTAGGCGTCAAAAAGCTTGCTCCAGGCTGCTTCAGAGGCCTTGCCGGCATCGTGGGCATTCCAGGCGGTGTAGATGTCTTGCGGAACCGTAAAGGGCGCTTCGTGCCAGCCAAGAGCGTCGCGCGTGGCGACCACGCCGTCTTCGCCCAGGGGGGAGCCGTGGCTTGAGGCCGAATCGGCCTTGGGCGAACCAAAGCCAATGTGGGTCTGGCAGATGATGAGGCTGGGGCGGGACGGATCAGCTTTGGCCTCGGCCAGAGCCTTGTCCAGCGCAGAGGCGTCGTGCCCGTCCACAGGGCCGATGACCTGCCAGTTGTAGGCGCGGTAGCGGGCGGCCACATCTTCGTCAAACCATGCGTCGATCTTGCCGTCGATGGAAATGCCGTTGGAGTCGTACATGACAATGAGCTTGCCCAGACCCCAGGTGCCAGCCAGCGAGCAGGCTTCATGAGAAACGCCTTCCATAAGGCAGCCATCGCCCACAAAGACGTAGGTGTGGTGATCCACAACCTTGTATTCTGGCGTATTGAACTGGGCCGCCAGCATGCTTTCGGCAAGGGCCAGGCCCACGGCGGAGGAAATGCCCTGACCCAGGGGGCCGGTGGTCATTTCAATGCCTATGTGGGGTTCGTACTCGGGATGCCCGGCTGTTTTTGCTCCCCACTGGCGGAAATTGCGAATTTCTTCCATGGGCAGGTCGTAGCCCGTGAGGTGCAGCAGAGCGTAAAGCAGCATGGAGGCATGCCCGTTGGACAGGATGAAGCGGTCGCGGTTGAACCACAGGGGATTGGCAGGATTGTGCCTGAATCCGTGCCGCCAAAGGGCTTCGGCCATATCGGCCATGCCAAGGGGAGCGCCGGGGTGGCCGGAGCGGGCTTTTTCAACGGCGTCCATAGCAAGGGCGCGGATGGCGTTGGCGCACTGTCTGCGGGTGGGCATGATCATTCCTCTATTTTTGCTTGGTATGGGTATCTGCTGAAGGCTGACGCAGAGCGGCAGCCCGAACGGCGGGGCGAATTTCGCGTCCGGCCAGGGGCTTCATGAAGGCAGCCAGACGTGCGTCGTAGGGTTTGTGCCCAAAAAAGGCCGAACCTGAAACAAGCACGTCGGCCCCGGCTTCCACCAGTTGGGCCGTATTTTCGGGGCACACGCCGCCGTCCACCTGAATAAGCACATCCTCGCGGCCACAGGCGTCCAGCAGGCGTCGGGCAGCGCGGATCTTGTCAAAAGTGGCAGGTATGAACGCCTGCCCCGAAAAACCGGGGTTGACGCTCATGATAAGCAGCATGTCCATATCGTTGACGAGCCAGCGTATGGCGCCAAGGTCTGTGCCGGGATTCAGCGCCACGCCAGCCTTGCAGCCCATTTCACGTATGGCGGAAAGCGTGCGCTGCGGGTGGCGGTCGGCCTCTGCATGGATGACCAGCATATCCGCGCCCGCGTTTTTGAAGTCGCGAATGTAGCGGGACGGGTCTTCCACCATAAGGTGCACGTCAAAAAAAAGCCCGCTGCCAGGCCTGAGAGCCTTGATCAGCGGGGGACCAAAGGTGATATTGGGCACATAAGCGCCGTCCATCACATCAAGGTGCAACCAGGTTACCCCGGCAGCTTCAAGAGCTTGCAGCTCTTCAGCCAGACGTGAAAAATCGGCGGAAAGCAGCGATGGTGATAGAATCATGCGTTTTGTTCTGCTGTTTTACGAAAGGGAACCCTGGTGATTCCTGCATCCGTAGTTTGGCCGTCTGCTTTTCAAAGCAGCAGGCGGTGATAAAAATTCTGCTGGCCGGGTGCGGCCTGCGTGGCAGCTTTCTGTATCAATGGCCTGCTGTTTGGCAGGTGGCGCTTCACGCGCCATTGCTTGAAATTTCAATTTCACCACATGCGCAAAGCATTACATAAAATGTATGTTTTTTGCCTTTCCTGCCCGGCTTTGCCCGGTTTGCCTAACGGTATCGCGCCGCCGTGCAGCCCCGCAAACGCAGCCCGATTTTTACACTGTGCGGTGCAGCGGGCGTTATTCGTTGCTGAGCAGGCGGCGTACCGCTGTCAGTTCACGTTTGAGCATACGCATGAAATCCGGGTCTGGCACTGCGGCCACACGCTCGGGCAGGCTTTCATCCAGCACAGCGCTGCCTTGCAGCACACGGCGCGCGCCTTCGATGGTCATGCCCTGTTCGTGCAGCAGTTGCTGTATGCGCCGCAAAAGGCCCACATGCTCTTCGGTGTACAGACGCTGCCCCTTACCCGTGCGCAAGGGCGCCAACTGGGGAAATTCCGTTTCCCAGAAGCGCAGCACATGGGTTTTGAGGTTGAGCAGTTCCGCAACTTCACCGATGCGGTAGGTTTTCTCGTCGTTGTGGTCCTGCATGGGCCCTCCGGACGTCCTCCAGAGCATTTTAATTCCAGCCTGCGTAGGCAAGAACGTTCAAGAGCATTTCAACCTTAAGAGCAGATTAACTTTGAAAATGTGTATTTTCAAAGTTTAAAACACGCTCATTACGGCGTTTAATCGGGCAAATAAATAGCGCTTACGCCTCCACGGCGGGCGTCTGCTCACGCAGCCACCTGAGCATTTCAAAATTGCAATGCTCTAAAATGTCGCAATGCCCGGCATGTCCAGCGCCAAGCGCCGGAAACATTGCAATATGCTCCGGCGGCGCAGGTAAGCGCAGCAAACCTTCGCCAGTTGGCAGCGTTTGCCCCCAACTGGCGTATGCTCTAGATTTTGACGCCCAGAGCCGCTACCAGCGACTGTGCCACTTTTTCCCTTTCCTTGTCCACTTCCGCATCCTTGAGGGTGCGGTCAGCGTGGCGGAAGGTCAGGCGGAAGGTAAGGTTGCGCACGGCTTCCTGCCCTTCGGCTGCCTTGGGTTCAAAGCAGTCAACCAGCACCATATCTTCCAGCAAGGGCAGGCCAAGGCCGCGCACATGAGCCACAATGGCGCTGACGGTAAGCCCCTGTCCGGCCATGACCGTGATGTCGCGCCGAACCGGCGGATACACGGGCAGGGGGCGGAAGCGCACCTGCGCTGCGTCATGCAGTTCGCGCAAAACTTCGAGGTTCAGTTCGGCGAGCCATACTTCTTTGCGGGCGTGGAATTCTTCGGCCATAGCGGGTTTGACCCGGCCCATGACGCCAACGGCGCGGCCATCAACCGTCACCTGAACGCAGGGCAGGAGGAAGGGATGGCCTCCCGCCAAGGTGCATTCCGGCGCGGGCAGGTGCAGGAAGCGCAGCAGGTTTTCCACAACGCCCTTGATGTCCGTATAGTCCAGATCACCTTCCGGCTGGGGCCAGGCGGTGTCAAAGCGTGCGCCGTAGAGCAGTACGCCAAGCATGCCTGTTTCGCGAGCCGTGGTTTCGGAGGTGGCGTCGGCTTCAAAGGTATTGGCCAGTTCAAAAAGACGCAGCCCCTGAATGCCCTGGGCGAGGTTGTTGCGCAGGTCGTAGAGCAGACCGGGAGCCAGCGCGGTGCGCAGGGCGTCCTGTTCTGCCGAGAGGGGATTCATGATGGATATGCGGCCTTCACGCGGGAGGCCAAGGTGGTCCATATCCTTGTGGCCCACAAAGCTGTAGTTGACGGCTTCGTTCAGGCCAAGGCCCGCTCCCCAGTGCTTGAGGCGCGACCAGAAGCTGAACCGGGATTCCGGTTCGCCTGCGCGGTCAAGATTGCGGGCCACGGCGGGCAGTTCGGGCGCGATGGTATCCAGACCGTGCACGCGGCCCACTTCTTCCACCAGATCGGCTTCACGGGTGAGGTCGGGCCGCCAGGAAGGCTGGCTCACGCGCCACACGTTTGAAGAGGTATCGACGGCGCAGCCCATGCCTGTAAGCACTTTTCCGTCAAATTCCGGGGTCAGGTGGACGCCCAGCAGGGCATCGGCGCGGGCCGGACGAAAATCTATGTTCGCGGCCTTGAAGGGGCGCGGTTCGGAAATGGAAAGACCCGGCTGCACCGTGCCGCCACTCATGGCTGCAACCATTGCGCAGGCACGGTCCAGCGCCCAGACGGTGCGCTGCTGGTCGATGCCGCGTTCAAAGCGGTAGGAAGCCTCGGACGAAAGGCCAAGGCGGCGTGAAGTTTTGCGGATCGTGCCGGGACGGAACACGGCGCTTTCAAGAAAAACATTGGAGCTGGCTTCGGTAATTTCCGTATTGAGGCCGCCCATAACACCAGCCAGACCAACGGCGCGCGCTCCGTCACGGATGCAGAGATCCTGAGCGGTGAGCGTGCGTTCCTGTCCGTCCAGCGTAGTGAACTTTTCGCCTTCCTGCGCGCGGCTGACTTCGATGCGGCCACCTTCCAGCTTGTCCAGATCAAAGGAATGCAGCGGCTGACCGCATTCGAACAGGATGTAGTTGGTCACGTCCACAATATTGGATATGGGGCGCACACCTACGGAATTCAGGCGGTGGCGCAGCTGCATGGGCGAGGGGCCAATTTCGACGCCCGTGATGACGCGGCCGGAATACAGCCAGCAGAGATCGGGGTCTTTGATGTCGAGGGGCACGAGGCGCTGGGGCGCGCTTTCATCAATCTGAAGGGGCATGGCCGGAATATTCAGGGGCAGATTGAAGGCCAGTGCCGTTTCGCGGGCCAGACCCAGTACCGAAAGGCAGTCTGCCCTGTTGGGCGTAATGGAAATGTCCAGAACCTCATGGTCCAGCGTGAGCTGGTCCACCAGAGGCTTGCCCACCACAAAGCTTTCAGGCAGCACCATAATGCCGGAATGGTCTTCCGTGAGGCCCAGTTCACGCTCTGAGCAGATCATGCCAAATGAAGGCGCGCCGCGCAGTTTGGCTTTCTTGATGACCATGCCGTCGGGCATGGTGGTGCCCACAAGCGCCACGGGCACCTTTTGGCCTTCGGCCACGTTGGGCGCGCCGCAGACGATGTCCAGCAATTCACCCTGGCCGGCGTCCACCTTGCAGACATGAAGGTGATCGGATTCGGGATGATCCTCACAGGCGACCACAAGCCCCACCACAATGGGGCGGATGGAATCATAGGGACGCCGGATATCTTCCAGCTCAAGGCCGAGCATGGTCAGACGGTCACCCAGAGCTTCAGCCGTGCCTTCGTAAGGCGTAAAATCACGCAGCCATGAAAGTGAGAGCAGCATAGCATGTCCTGTTTTCGCGGGGCCTCGGGCCGCCGCGTTGGGCGTCATTGATAGTGGTGTTCAATACAAATCTGTGGCCCGAAGGCGCAAGCAACCTATATTCTGCCAGCCTCAGTTAAAGCTCCAGGCTGGCGTTGTGTCCTTTGGCGTCGGGTCCGGCAGGGGGCGGTCATGCTCCTGCGGGCCTCTGTTGCCATATGCGCCGGGGCCGGGTCTGCGCCTCGGGGCTTTTTCTTCCGGCTGTGAGTCGGTGATGGTATTGCCGTAAGCATCCGTATAGCCCATGCCTCCTTCAGAGGTGCGGCTTACGTTTCTGCCCGGCAAACCTTCCATCGGCTTGGGGCCGCCGGGAGGTTCAAGGCCGGAATCGCGCGCATTGGAGGCCGATTTGGCCCAGGCCATGCCCGCCATATCGCCGGAATCCGCCACAGGCCACAGGCCGGGAGCGCACACCAGAAACGCCGCCACCACGCAAGCCAGCACCGGGGCACGCCAGCAGAGGCCCGGCAGGCCGCGCGCTGGCGCAGTTTGCCGCCCGAAGGCATGAACAGTGTGTTGGTGGCACAGGGGCATAATGCTGTCCTAGCGGGTGAACTGGCCCAGAAAACGGGTGTCGTTCTCAAAGAACATGCGCAGGTCGCCGATGCCGTACTTGAGCATGGTCACGCGTTCCACGCCCATGCCGAAGGCAAAGCCGCTGACTTCGGGGTCATACCCTACGGCCTCGAAAACCGCCGGGTCCACCATGCCGCAGCCAAGAATTTCAACCCAGCCCGTGGTTTTGCACACCCGGCAGGGGGCGTCGCCAATGTGGCCTTTGCCGCCGCACATGCAGCAGCTTATGTCCACTTCAGCCGAAGGTTCAGTGAAGGGGAAGAAGCTGGGGCGAAAGCGCACCTGGGTGTCGCCGCCAAAGATGGCGCGCACAAAAGCCGTAAGGGTGCCGCGCAAATGCGCCATGCTGATGCCTTCCCCCACCATGAGGCCTTCAATCTGATGGAACATGGGGGTGTGGGTGAGGTCGCTGTCGCGCCGGTACACCTTGCCGGGGGCCACCACAGCCAGCGGGGGCTTGCGGTTCAGCATGGTGCGGGCCTGCACTGGCGAGGTGTGGGTGCGCATGAGCACCTTGTCGGTAATGTAGAGAGTGTCCTGCATGTCGCGGGCTGGATGCTCCGGCGGCATGTTCAGGGCCTCGAAGTTGTAATAGTCGATTTCAACTTCAGGGCCGGACACAATTTCGAAGCCAAGGCCGTTGAAAATTTCGCAAATCTCTTCCATCACCAGGGTGGTGGGGTGCAGGGTGCCGCTCCAGGGGGCGCGGCCGGGCACAGAGGAATCGAAGCGTTTGAGAGCTTCGGCTTCGCGTCCGGCTTCAAGGGCTTCTTTGCGGGCTTCAAACAGCGCGTTGCAGCGCTCTTTGACGCTGTTGGCCGTCTGACCAACGGCGGGGCGCTGCTCAGGTTCCAGCTTGGGAAGCTGGCTCATGATTTGGGCGATCCTGCCCTTGCGGCCCAGAAAATCTACCCGCAGGGCCTCCAGCTCATCCAATGAAGAAGCCTGATCCAGACCTTTTTCAAGCTCAGGGACCAGGCCTTCCAGTGCAGAAATCAGATCCATACGGATTCCCAATACCGCCTGCGCGGCGCTGACGTTGAATATTACGCAAATTGAAAAACAAAGGGCGTGGGCAGCGCATCGCACCGTCCACGCCCCGTATATCATGCATGACCCTGCTCCCGCAAGCCAACCAGCATACGGATAACTCCGTTCTGGCTAGCGCGGCCTGGAGGCCTGCTCCGGCGCGGGGAGCGCCAGCTCTGTGCCTAATTGGCCAGAGCGGCCTTGGCCAGATCCACGATCTTGGCGAAGTCGTCCTTCTTGTAGACGGCCAGGTCGGCGAGAACCTTGCGGTTCAGGTCGATGCCAGCGGTCTTCAGACCGTGCATGAAACGGCTGTAAGACAGGCCGCTCAGGCGGGCGCCAGCGTTGATACGCAGGATCCACAGGGTGCGGAAGTCGCGCTTACGCAGTTTGCGGCCCACATAGGCGTACTGAAGCGAACGTTCCACAGCCTCACGGGCGGTGCGGTACAAACGGCTACGGCCGCCACGGAAACCCTTGGCAGCTGTCAAATATTTTTTGTGACGGCGATGACCGGCAAGACCTCTCTTGACACGCATGGTGTAACCTCCTTCTCCCAACCAGGCGGAGGAATGCCCGTTGGGGGGTGTAAAGTATCATATGCCCTCTGGGAGGGGAGCGGATTGAACGTCAGTTGCGGCTCCGCACGCGCCGCGACGCTTTCGCGTCATAGGATTTATCAAAAGTCCGCAGGCTTAAATCCCGTACCCATCAGCTTGATATATAAGCGTTGGGCAGCTTCGCTTGGCGGTGGTCAGGCATGGCAACACAAGTAAACGCCGTTAAGCGCATAACATCTGCGTGCAACAATGACCGACCGCCCAACGGAAACGCAGGGGCTTTAGCCGTTGGGCAGCATGCGGCGCACAGCTT
Organism: Pseudomonadota bacterium; assembly: GCA_023386035.1. Lineage (GTDB taxonomy): Bacteria > Desulfobacterota > Desulfovibrionia > Desulfovibrionales > Desulfovibrionaceae > Desulfovibrio. The sequence continues at coordinate 16,879 of JAEWKM010000019.1, read as the reverse complement.
TTTCGTTGGTCTGATCCACGGTGGTGGACTGACCAAGACGCATCTTGCGGCTGGCGGCCTTCTTGGTGAGAATGTGGCGCAGGTTCTGGCGACGACGCTTGAACTTGCCGCTGCCAGTCTGCGAAAAACGCTTGGCGGCGGAACGCCTGGTTTTAATCTTGGGCATGGCGTACTCCTTAACGAAAGCATATACCCGGCATGTCACAGGACGCACCAGGGGAAGGGCATAATGCCCCAAAGCGCCTCGAGGCGCAAGAGGTAATGTCAGGTGTCAAAGCAGCAAAAGCTACTTTTTGGGCACCAGCATCATCTGCAGGGTACGGCCTTCGGCACGGGGCTCCTGATCAACCTTGGCGATATCGGCAAGGTCTTGCACCACACGTTCCAGAATGGACATGCCGCGATCTTTATGCACAATTTCGCGGCCCCTGAAGAATACCGTAATTTTACAGCGGTCACCGTCTTCAAGAAAGCGACGGATGTGGCGGACCTTGGTTTCGTAATCGTGGTCGTCCGTTTTGGGACGAACCTTGATTTCCTTGATCTGCACCACGGTCTGGTGCTTTTTGGCTTCCTGCTTTTTCTTCTGCTGCTCGTACTTGAATTTGCCGTAGTCCATGACGCGGCAAACAGGCGGCTCCGAGTTGGAAGAAACTTCTACGAGGTCCAGGCCCGCTTCTTTAGCCAGGGCGATGGCCTCATTTCGCTGCAGAATACCAAGCTGCTCACCATCGGCAGCGATCACACGCACTTCACGGGCGCGGATTGTTTCGTTGCGACGCACGCTGTCTTGCGGCATGTCGCGGCGGAATCTCATGTTAGGCGAAGCTATAGCGCATCCCTCCTTTTTTGAAAGGCTCTTCGGCGTCTGCGCGAATAAGCGCGGCGATTTCGGCCACAGACTTAAGCCCTAAGTTATCACCGTTGCGCAGGCGCACATTAGCGCCGCCCGCCTGCACTTCTTTTTCTCCCACAACAAGAATGTACGGCACCTTTGCCAGCTGAGCCTCGCGCACCTTGAATCCCAGTTTCTCGTTGCGCGTGTCGGCCTGGGCACGGATGCCCAAAGCCTTGAGTTCGTCACACATCGTGGCGGCGGCTTCGTCTCCGGCGTCGGTCACCGTAAGCAGGCGAGCCTGCTCGGGCGCGAGCCATGTGGGCAGAGCCCCGGCAAAGTTCTCCACCAGAATGCCGATGAAGCGCTCCAGCGAACCCATGATAGCCCGGTGCACCATGACCGGACGGTGGCGTTCGCCGTCTTGACCCACATAGGTGAGGTCGAAACGCTCGGGCAGGGTGAAGTCAACCTGAATGGTAGAACATTGCCATTCGCGGCCAATGCAGTCCAGCAGGCGCACGTCGATCTTGGGACCGTAAAAGGCACCGTCGCCTTCATTAATCGTATAGGGCAGGCCAGCTTTTTCCACCGCTTGCACCAGGGCGCTGGTGGCCATTTCCCACGCTTCGTCCGTGCCGATGCTGCTCTCGGGCCGGGTGGACACAGCCACCTTGTACTCAAAGCCAAAGAGATTCATCAGGTCGCGGATAAGGTGGATAACTTCAAGGATTTCTCCTTCAAGCTGTTCCGGCGCGCAAATGATATGGGCGTCGTCCTGCGTGAACTGGCGCACGCGCAACAGGCCGTGCAGCACGCCGCTCTTTTCGTGGCGGTGTACCACGCCAAGCTCGAAGTAGCGCTGCGGCATGTCGCGGTAGCTGTGCAGTTCGTTACCGTAAATAAGCATGTGCGAGATGCAGTTCATAGGCTTGACGCCGTAGGCGTCTTCCTCAATCTGCGTGAAATACATATTCTCGCGGTAATGGTCGTAGTGGCCGGATTTCTGCCACGTTTCAACGCGCAGAAGCTGCGGGCCCTGCACGATGTCATAATTGCGCTTGAGGTGTTCCTTACGCCAGAAGTCCTCAAGAATGGTGCGCACAAGCATGCCCTTGGGCAGCCAGAACACCATGCCGGGGGCCACGTCTTCCTTGAAGGTGAAAAGCGAAAGTTCGCGGCCCAGCTTGCGGTGGTCGCGGCGTTTGGCTTCTTCCATCATCTTCAGGTAAGCGGCAAGGGCTTTGTCATCCGCAAAGGCTGTGCCGTAAATGCGCGACAGCATGCGGTTCTTTTCGTCGCCGCGCCAGTAGGCGCCAGCCACGCTCATAAGCTTGGAAGCTTTGGCAAAACCCGTGTGCGGCACGTGCGGGCCACGGCACAGGTCGGCAAAATCACCGCAGGTGTAGACCGACACTGTTTCAGCGTCGATGCCCTCGATGATTTCAACCTTATAGTTCTCGTCCATAGCCTTGAAGCGCGCCACGGCCTCGGCCTTGGGAAGCACTTCATGGGTGAAAGGCGCACGCTCGTTGGCTATGCGCTGCATTTCAGCTTCAATGGCGGGAAAATCTTCGGTGGAGAAGGGCTTTTCAACGTCAAAGTCGTAGTAAAAGCCGGAATCGATGGAGGGTCCGATAGTGACCCTGGCCTTGGGGAAAAGTTTTTTCACTGCCGCCGCCATAACGTGGGCGGTGGAGTGGCGGATCATCTGCAAGCCTTCGGGCGAGTCGGCGTACACGGGTTCAAGCCCGTCGCACCCGGCAGGAACCGGAGAAGAGAGATCAAGCAGGTCTTCCGCGCCGTTAAGTGCGCGGGCGGCCACAACGGCCTTGAACTTTTTGCCGCTCAAGGCTTTCTGGAGCACGGAGGCGATGCTGTCGCCAGCCTGCCCCTCAACCATTTGCCCTTCCACACGGACTTCCATGAAAAACTCCTTAGCGTTGCCGGAGGCGCTGCCCGGCCAGACAAAAAGCCAAAACAAAATGGGGAGGTAAACCTCCCCACTGCGCCGATACCGGACATTCGGCCATCTTTCGATAACCTGTGCTATGGGCGGGGCCAAGGCCTTCCGCCGTTAAGGGGAATAAACCCCAAAGTTTCTTTTGGTAGGAACGAACAGACTTGAACTGTTGACCCCTTCCGTGTCAAGGAAGTGCTCTAGCCACCTGAGCTACGCTCCTACATGAGGCAAGGGGTTATATAGCCACTCCCGACCCGCCCGTCAACAGTTTTTTGCACTTTCCTGCACTTTTTTCGGCTAGTTCCCTAATTTTACGCGTTGTTTGCGGATTGCAGCGCCTTTGGGGCGTCTTTGCGTCTGCGAGCATTGCGGATACGCGTGGTACGGGATAGAATTCTTCTATTATATAACGAACCTTCCTTCAGGCGAAGTGCCAGGCCTGCCTATCCGGCGCAGCACGGCGCCGCTGATACGCCCGGCGAAACGCTGGCAGAACCGCCATCAACCAGAGGAAAGCACAATGGGTATTATAAAGGCTATTTGCACCAGCCCCAAAAAGGGCACTGCCAAGAAAACCGTTCCCTCAGCCACCCTTGTGGTGGATCACGGCATTGAAGGCGACGCGCACGCCGGAAAGTGGCACCGCCAGGTCAGCTTGTTGTCCTGGCAGGCTATCGAGGACTTCAGGGCCAGAGGTGCCATTGTGGCGCACGGCTGCTTTGGTGAGAATCTTATTGTGGACGGAATCGACTTCGCGGCGCTGCCCGTGGGCACGCGCCTGTCCTGTAATGAGGTTCTTATGGAAGTATCGCAGATTGGCAAGGAATGTCACAGCCATTGCCAGATATACCACACAATGGGCGACTGCATCATGCCCCGGCAGGGTGTGTTCGCCAAGGTTTTGCACGGCGGCCTTGTGCAGCCCGGCGATGTGATGCATGTGCTGCCCGCCGGAGCCGAGGGCTGTAAGTGCGGGGCGGAGTCTTAACCGTCGAAACATATTTGCCGCTCAGGGCGGTTTTGCCCCGGCGCGGCCGTGCCCGGCCAGGGTGCCCCAACATAATTTTTGTCCAAGTGGTGACGTTAAAAGGCTATTTTTACTTATGCGATGTGCTGTAATGGTGCGCGGTTTTAGTAAAAAAGCCTTTTTTTTGCCCCTGGTGCAGAATCATTTGTTTTGGGCCGCCACTAGAGGCCAAGCCATACCCAGAATTGGGTGATGGGAAAGATCAGCACAAGCGATGGAATCATTGTGATGATGGGAATGGTTTTGATGCCGCACATCCGTATCCCTGTCGCGAGAAAAATGATGCCTCCGGTAGAGGTGAAGTTTTGCAGCATCTCTGCGGTAATCAGCGGCATAATCAGGCTTCCTGACCAGCACAGCCCGGCAAGTATTATAAATTGAGGGATGGCAATAAGCCCGACACGCGCGCCCAGACTGGCCCCGAAAATGATGCCGCTGCATAAATCGAGAACGCTTTTGGTCAGCAGAATGCCCACATTGCCTGTAATTCCCTCTTCAAGCGCGCCGAATAGCCCCATGCTGCCAAAGCACAGCGCGGAAATAAGCGTTATGTATTGAAGAACAAATTCTTCCCTGGTGACGCCGCCTTTATCTTTTGAGCGCGCCATAAGCCGCCGGATTGCAGCTTCAAGGCCTTTTTCAAAATAAAAAAGCTCCCCAATGGCAGCGCCGACAATGATTGAAAGCACGACCACGGGAAAATGCGCGGCTTTTCCGATCAGGGAGCTGCCCAAGCTTAACGTGATGACGCCAACCATCAGTGGAAGAGAGGACTTTACACGCACCGGTATGCAGCTGGCAAAAATAGCGCCGATGATGCTGCCTGCTGCCAAACTTGTGCTGTTAATTATTGGACCTATCATTGGTAGCCTCCACAATAAGATTTACCGATGATATCCGCTCACATAGATGTTGCGCTATGTCAACGCCCAATTTGCAAGGAAAATCCGCACGTAAATTTTGCGCCCCTGCGGGCGGCCATTTTATAGATAAAGAACGGAATGGAGAGTGGCTGGCAGGCTGCTACGCCGAAAATAAAAGCCCCTGGCAACAAGATTGTCAGGGGCTTTGCTGTATGCGCTGCTGTGGCAGCGATTGTTTCAACTACGTTTTTTGGGGGCGATGATTGTAGCGGTTCTTTTGCGATGGAGCGCGCGGGCGTGCTCTGGTGTTATGCGAAGGGCCGCTTTTTGTGTGGGCGAAACCGTTGCCGGAGTGTGCCCCTTAGTGCGCCGTTTAATCGAGCGCGGTGGTTTTTTGCACCAGTTCAAAGTCTGCAAGTTGAGAGCAGATGTAACTGAGCAGATCCAGCGGGCGGGAAAGATTATTGCTTATCAGGTGCAGCTGAAAGCCGGAGAGGTGCGCGCCGTCGTCAAGATTGCGCATCAGCAAAATTGTCGCAAGAAAGTCATCATAAACGGAGTCCAGCAGTTGAAAGAAGCTTTCTTTTTTGTGCTGCTGCAACAATGCGTATTCTTGGCGAACGATATAATGCGGCAGGCGGAAGCAGCGAAGTTCGTCGTGAAACTCGCCGCGCGCGTAGGCATCGTCAATGGGGCTGGAGCATGCTTCATTGTCGTCGTGGTCCGCCAGCGCATCAGCGGCATCAATGGTGTCGACGGCGTCAACGGTATCGACGGTATCGACGGCGTCAGCTTTTGGCGTGCTGCCAAAACTGTGCAGGGTTTGCGCTGCCTTGTGCAGCATGGCGGCTATGGAGTGAAGGTCTGGGGAGGGCGGCCCGGAAGACAGCCCGGAAGGCAGCGGGTGGGCTTGCTGGAAGTTGGACATGAGGCACCTCTGTGGATTTTTAGTATGGGAGTTTCTTCAAAAAGAAGAACTCCGGGTGCTACTAACTGCCACAGAGCAGCGGGCTATTTTCCTGTTGCCAGGTCTTGTATTTTGCCCACACCCGGAGAATACAAAGCAGCAAACCACGCCTTGTCAGAAACAAGGCGCAAGAAAGCCCACTATCTTTCGGGGTGGGAAAACCGTCTGTGGCGGAGTTAGTAGCTCCACCTCGGTTCCAACCATAATGTATGGCGTTAGTCAAGTGAGAGGGGGAATGGGGGCACTTGGAGATTGAGGGCAGATGTTCAACCGGGTGAGTGCACTCTGGACAGAGTAGAAATAGTTTCAGCCGCTTGAGTCAATATAAATGAAGATTTGTTACCCTCAAAGTAGTCTTTCGGTATAGTTCTGGTAAGCTGCTCGCTACTTTCGTGGAGCTCTATACGTCTAGTCGGGTTTATGAAGCATGATTGTGAAACTAGCTGGCTGAAATAGCTATCTTACCGAGAAAATACATTTGGCTTAAACTCACTAGGGGTAGTGTTCATCAGTTGGGTATTTCTTTGCTTGCCAAGATAGAGGGGCAGACGCCTAGTGTTGAATAAATGTCAGACAAAATAGTTTGTCGCTCATTTTTTATGTTTTATGAGCGACAAACTATTTTGTGTCGCATTGATGAGCATCAAAATACTTTTCTGCCTTCAGTTAGATTGAGGATAGCAGGAAAGTAATATGTGGCGGCACGCCTGCCACTAGCGGGGCTAAGTATTTTTAATATGTCGCCTTCAGTGAGTATTCCTAAAATACGACGCGCTGTGGGACCTGGGATTTCGGCTTTCTGGAAAAAGAGGTGTGATGAGAAAATTGGGAAATTAAAAATCCAATCAACTACCCGGATGGCATGCTGAGAATGCGTGAGTGTTGGAATGGTGCGCTTCATTTCGTCATAGAGGCTAAGAATACTCTTTGCCTTATTGATATTATCTTCAGCTTGTTTTTGCACTGCTTGTAAAAAGAAAATGCACCAGTTTGTCCATTCTCCATTCTGCGAGACAGAGCGTAGATGGCTATAGTAATTTTCTCTGTCACTTTCAAAAACAGCGCTAATATAAAACATTGGTCGTGATATGAGTCCTTTTTTCCACATAAACAAAGGGACCAACATGCGGCCAAGTCGTCCATTCCCATCTAAAAATGGATGCAAAGCTTCAAACTCAACATGCAATAGCGCTAGTTGCACAAGGCTATCCATATAATCAACGTGGATAAATTTTTCCCATTCGGACATCCCATCAGGCAACTTTTCAGCACTAATGGGTACGAAATGTGCTGTATCTATGGTACAGCCTGTGGGGCCAATCCAGTTTGGTACTTTCCGGTATTCTCCAGGGGACTTCGCTTGCCCGCGTACGCCGGACAGAAGTGTTTCATGCACTTTTTTTATAACTCGCTGTGACAACGGCAAGTCCCCTAATAGGTGTTCTGCCTCACGCATCGCACTGCGGTAGTTGAGTACTTCGAAAATATCTGCTTTGCGGCTTTCATCGTATTTTCCGGTGTCACCGGCTGCTTCGTATTCCAGAACTTCGCCCATTGTTGCCTGCGTACCCTCAATTCGGGAAGACAGCACGGCTTCTTGTGTGGTGAGGGGGGAGAGAAGAACATCAGCATTGGGAACGGCAGTAAGAACACCATCATAATGGGCGATAGCAGCGCTAGTGGGGCCGAGCAATGGAATAAGTCTTTCCCATGCGATATTTGTGGGAGGAAAATGTCCATAATGATATTGTGCTCCCATGATACCTCCAGAGCTATCTATCGAAATGTGGTACAGTTAATTTGTTAGATAACGGACCTTCAGCCCAGAAGCAATTCTTTGCACCCCTGCCCATTGTCCTGTGTCCTGCCTCTTTTATTGTCGGTGCTTACAAAAAGGGCGTAGCATCAAATTGTAATTGCGCCAGTTTTCAAGTTGCCCAATACGGTAAGACGTTTTTACAATTAATCGCTTCATATTTTGAAGCGATTAATCATGGTTGTTGTGCCACAGTCGGAGGCATTTTTTTCCTGTTTTGTGAGGATAAGGCGAGGCCGTACAGGCGGGGATAGAGGCGTGCCAATTAAGTTGAAGTAAGGTTGGGTAACGAAAGCTGATGTGTGAAAGGAGCGCGCGTGGCGCAGGGGTGGGGTAGAGATAGTGTGACTGCAAAAGTCTCAATTTACTAAGACCGGCAGTGTGTTATACTACCAAGACTCTTATTTTTAATAAATTTTTTTAATAAGCTTGTGCAGGTTCTTTACTTGTGGCATATTGGGAGACGATGAAATTTAATATTGAGATTACGAGAAAGCAGAGGAAAGAGATTGAACGTGTTTTGTCTAACTGGACAAATTATCTTAATAGTGTGCCGCCAACCTCAGAAGAGGTTAAAGTTCATAGATGGTTTGGAGCAAGTACGTCAATTGTGAAAAAAGATGAATTTAACAAAAAACTAAAGATGGTTATTGACGAAACAAGGATGAGGCTAGATGCAGCACATCTTCGCGATAACTGATAGAGCGCCGTGTATTCCCTATGGAAAAATCTCCCATTCCAGTCAGGCCATGCCTAAGATGTGGCATGCTTCCAACTCGCATAGCAGCCTCAAGGCCCATTGGCCGCACTCGCGATCTTTATCGTATTACCTGCCAGTGCGGTAACGGGCCTCTACGATGGTCTGTGAGTGAATCATCGGCCATACGCTTATGGAATTCTCTTGAAGCTTAAGCGTTTCAAGACAAGACAATACAAAATCAAAAACCGCCCGAAAGGGCGGTTTTTTGTGGCTGGGCATAAGTTAAACCCCACAAGGCTTGAAAAGCTTTGCGGGGTTTTGAGATTGTGACTTGGTACCCGGAGCAGACCTGAACCCGCACAGATTTGCGGCCCAGGGGTTAAGTTTCTAACTTGGCACATAAATACAACCTGCTATGGGCACAAGATTTTTTGCAATCAAGTTCAAATGGTTAGACTCTTGCGGCAATTCCACTAGGAGGACCATCAGAGTGTTAACTGAGTTGGCAACATTACAATTCCTACGCTTTAGTTTATAGGCTAAAAACACAGCAAGCAACATCCCGAGCTAATTATTCAAGCTCGACTCAGTCCTAATCATCCAGAAAGATATTCATATACGGCTTCAATCGCAGCATTTTTTGCCATTCTAGAACGAACTTCGCCAATATAATACGCCTGCCTGATCTCTTCATCTGTGGCAGTTAAAATATCTCTAACCGTTTTAAGATTAACTTCTTTGAGTCTTTCAATGATCCATACTGGTAGTTCTAGAATACCAGTGTCTTGTAGAAGTTTTATGGCTAAAATATCTTTAGGGTTTGGGGGAGTTAACAATTCTTGGCTTTGTGATAGAGATTGAAATGCAGAATGGTTGGCTCCATACTCATTAAACTTCTTAATTGACACATGATCAATGATTGGCATTACAGCGCTTACTGGCGTCACCTCAAGGGCAAGAAGACAGCCAAGATTAACGCTGTAACGGGTGCCAATTTCGGATCGTGTTCCCTTAATCCCTGTTGAGTGTTCCGTTATTATCCCTGTATAGCTTAAAAGATTCAGAGCAAGCTTCACGGCCGCCGGCGCATCGCGATGTATCCAAATAAAAAAAGTTGTATTCCGCGATTCCGCTAGATTCTCCGTATTCCTTGCGTTCATATCTTTTAATACAGTAGATTCAATAAATTCTCTTCCCCAATCAAAAAGTCCAGTATGTCCAGAGTAGGTGCTACTTAGATTGGAATGGTCTGACCAGATGGCTGTTCTATAAAAGTCTTTAATCACATTATTCGTTTGTTGCGTATTAATTTTTTCAGCCTGCGCAATAGTTTTCACTAATGTCCTTGGATTCCCGCTTGAAGCGTAGGCTAATGCACGAAAATTCATCTTATTCTGAGATATTTTTCTAAGTAACGTATCATCATCGTTGAATTTTGCCTGTTTAGTGATGATTTCATGCATGTCATTTATATATGAAACAGATAGAACATCTCTGTTTAGTGAAAGACTCAGTGCGTCATGCGATGGCTGAAATGTATCTCCATAGGATGTGACTCCTGGGTATACAGCAGCATTACATGATATATAAGGGCTACGAAGGTCTCTAAATAACGTAAAAAATTGCCTTTGCTGATCAGGTTGGAATACGTGTATAGCTTCATCAAACAAATAAGAAATTCTTGAAACGCCTAATTCTTCACAGATGTCCTCAATTGTATCCTTAAAATCATCGATACTAGGTATGGATGACGTATCAATTTTTGTGTCTATATTCTGCCAAGAATTTTCATACTTTTGAATGATTTCATCTAAAATGTCTTCTGTTGACTTATAATTGCCAAAAAAATTTTTGCTAGCAGACATAAGCCCAAATTTTATCAACGCTCTACTAGTTGCTTTACATATTTTTGCAAGCATCCAATGTTGAAATTGTTTAGCTTCAGAAGTAGACAACAGAGAAGCCCTATTGAAAGTAATATAGATGGGAAGAATTTTTTTAGTTGGAAATTCTTCCCTAAGTTCTTTCTCTGCAATACGCAAAATGAAAGATTTACCCACCCCACGACTGCCGACAACAAGAACAGGTGTGTGTGATTTTACATGGTCTATTAGTTTTCGATCAATTTCTGTCTCAACAAATAAAGCATCAAGATGTTCATTTTTGATGTCTTCTGTCCTTAAAAAAAGATCACTCATAAAAACCTCACGATTTGCAAGAGAATATTGCCCGTATGGGGCCGATAGACCCTAACTCTTCAAGGACAATCTCTTCTATTGTGTTTTTAGAATCAACACACAGCTCATGCCCGTATCGCATTATAAGTGAAAAAAGTATAATATATTTTACGTTGTCAGCGAGTTCAAGCCACTGAAAGATGTTTCGTTCAACAAATGCAAGTGCAGGTAAGCCAAAAGTATGTCGATTTCCGTGTATATATTCTGAGCATTTTCTATATGATACCTCTGCAATACCGTTTACATCCTTTGCTTCATCTTTTATTTCATAAAAAAACGCAGTAACAAAATCGTAAGAATATATTCCATTATCCCTATCTATTAAACTTGCCCAAGCAACATCTTTATTGCCGTTTTTCCATTTGGCAAACGCTACAAGATCGGCAGAGATTTTGATCGCAAACAGCGTAGACTCAAGGAAGTACCTCAGAGACATATATGCCTGCCTGTGCTTGCCTATCAATGCAGCATATAAAGACATACAAAATTCATTGTAAGACTCGTCAAAAATTTCTTTCTCTGGTCTCTCTCCAAGAGCCAAGACTATTTTTCTAAAATCTTCAGCAAAACTATGTGCCTTATGGAGCCTTCGAGCCTCTTTTGAGTCAAATGCTTGACCGATAGTATTCTGGCACTTTTCATGAAGCCCTATATAATAATCCTTACAGCTTGGCATGCATCACCATTGTCCTTTAAGAAATTATCATATTGTTACCGGTTAGATAGCTATCTCAACGAGTGATAAATTGGAATTTTTAAATCTTAAGCAATCTTCATATGCTGGTGACTTGTTTTTAGCCACCTACATCCTGTTCAGTACTTTGCAATGTTTCAGCCCCCCCATCTGAACGGGTATAATTGAAAAGCCTAGAGAGCAATGCATGCCCATCGGATAGTATTACCGCTCACGCCTTTTGCCTTACGTTCTCGCCAAGGGTCAGCGATATCTTTTGCGCGGATTGTTGCCATGACCCGATGTGTAAGTGTTCAGTGCTACAAAGCTCTGGTGCGGTCCATTTCACGCTTAGCATGCTTCAAGCGTGGAATATATTCTTCAATGTAGCGATCAAGGCATTCGCTCAGCGTGTAGCGTTCAGCTTCAGCTCTAGAGACAAAAATACCCCTATCCATCTCGCTTTCCATCAGTCGAGCCCAAGCCTCTGCCTCTGCCTTCGTATCGAAAGTTTTGGTCGTGAGGGGGTAGCCCCGGCGGCGAATCCGCTCTCTCCATTGGAGTGGTCCACGATTTGTAATTGCGGCCATGCTTGCTCCTTGCGCTTGGACCAAGTGGACCAAAAATGGACCCAGAGTGGACCAAAAGTCAAATCCCCTGATTCGCCATTTTTGACGAATCAGGGGATTTACTTGATATTTCTTGGCGGATCGGGACTTGATTGTATCAAATAACAAATTGAAATTTATAATTATTTATTATCGTTAAAATTTAGTTGCCCCCAAAGTTGCCCCCTTTTTTATTCGGTGCGGCACTGGCGGAGGTATCACCTAAACAGGGCTGACAGAAAACCCCTGATCATTTTTGTAGTTTTTGGTGTATCCTGTAGGTAGCTCATAATCACGGGCCAACTTGAGGCTGGTCCATAATCGCCCATTTCTGCCGGGCCCCTCATGGCCAAGTCGATACCAACAGCATCACGCCTTTCCTTTGCCTCATTATTCTAATGAATGAGAGAGAATGCTTCAGGGCGAAGCGGATTGAGGCGGTGCAAAGGGGAGGTAAGAGAAGACTGCTCAGGGATTGGTGGCCTTTTGCATCATTTGACCTTATTGTTCTGGCGCATCAAGACGTGTTTTCATATCATTAATAACCTCTCGCAGTCTGATATTAAAACTGTCTTTTCTGACTATAGACGTATTCATCCCGAGTAACTTATGTAATTTTAGCTCATCAGACGCTGGGGGAACACTATCAAGGTATTTATTCCAATTCGATAAAAGGCGCTCCATTTCGATACGTTGATTTGAACTTATGTGCATTGTAATTCTCCATTCCCATTCCAGGTTGGGATAGCCCACGTACAAGAAAGAGGCTGTCGATCCGCATATCGCACTTAAAACATAGATGAATATTAATAGCACCTTGTATCATGCGGCTTGTAATTTACTGAATGTTAACAGGGTATTTATTCTCATCATCTTTATGGGGCTCTTCCTGCTGAACATCGCCAAATTGTTCATACATTGAGAGCACCTGATAAATATCGCCTTGACCCTCTTTAGCTTCATCCCACCAAGCAACTCCTCTGTTTTTTAATATTTTTTCAATCTGTTTAATAAAGCTGTCCACTCCTCTTGTTTTGTACGACGCCCCATCTTCAATGCTTATTTCCATAGTCTTGCCATCGCCTATAGGTGAAATCGTCATAACGTGACCATCTTCAAGTGTGAATCTTTTTGCACCGTCACTTTGTAATGCCATTCCAGCTAACTTGAATAAATAATGCATAAAACCTCCTGTCTATCTCTAGACTACTTACACATTAACATCATAGTTAGAACATGTCTGTATAATTTAAAAAAAGAATAAACTTGTGTAGTAAAGTGCCCGGACGGGCTGAGGTAAGTGTTTTTAGGCCGTTGAGACGGCAGTTTACCCCTAAGACAGGATAAGGTGAAAAGATGTGATAGGCCGTTCGCGAGGACGGCTTTTTCTTTGACTGTATCTTATTGATTGACTACGCTTGAAGAATGGAAAGCGAACAAACCTTGATAACTATTCGGCCTTGCATTAAATGTGGAAAAACCCCAACCAATATAGAGACCTCGCGTCCCATTGGACGCACGCGCGATCTTTACAGGGTCGTGTGTGAATGTGGGAATGGCCCCTTGCGATGGTCCGTCAGTGTGCCTGCTGCCATTCGTCTCTGGAACTCACACGACGCATCATAGGCCCCGCCAACCTCCCCCCCATAGCCTTTGCTTCCTCTTCATTGTGTTGTCTGCCTTGTCCGGTTTTAAACGCAAAAAATCCCGACCCATGTACTGAGAGTCGGGATTTTCATTTAAAGCCGTCAGGATTGCCTATTCCTGCGGAGGAAGCCCCGTCTCGGCAATGTCGTTCAAGTAGTCCAGTAGGGCGGCGGCAGCGTGATGGATCAGGTAGAAGCTCCCGCTACTGGCTTTGCCTTCAATTGTGTCCGAATCCGACACGAGGGAATATCCAGCACCAAGGGACATGGTCATGATACTCTCTGCCAGTGCGGCTGCTCCGGCGTGGTCAAGAGTTGCATAGCCAGTATTACTCATGGCTGGCCTCCTTCCTCCTGCTCGGTGCAAGCCCGATGGCGTCAATGGTGATCTGTTCGCAATGCCTGAGAATCCGGCCAAGGCCTTGACGCCCGCTGTCACTCATTTCGTTTTCAACGTCCCGGCCATTGCTATGCTGGAAAAGGTCGCTGAGGCAGGCAAGCACTTCATGGGCTTCCCACAAAAGATCATCGAGGTCGGGCTGTGCTTCATCAAATTGGTATCCGGTGAGGGCGGAATGTTTACTCATGGCATTCACCATCTTGCAGGGAGGCAGCAGCTTCGGGGTTCTCACCAGCGGCCATAACCGCCAACTGGCAGAGATGAAATACTTGCTGCTCTATCGAGCCAGTGTGCCAGCCTAATACGGTCACCATTTCGTGGAGTTGGCTGATGCTACGCTTAAAAACAGCGTTCCATGCTGCTTCACTCTCATAAGGTGGACAAGCCCGCATGGCCTTTTTGACCTCGCGCTCAAGCTCCTTGGCATCGGCAAAGATGGCTTCCATCTTTTTTTGCATGGACTCACGCAGGTCATAGAACGGTGCAAGGCACTCTACCTGCCAACTCTTCACCCTTTCCGGTTTGGGGGCGGGGGTAGGCTCAAGCTTTTCGGTCAGTTCGCCCAGCAGGGAAAGAAGCTGTTCGCGGATGGTGTCGTTAGCAGTATTGCCATTGCTGGCGGTGATGGATATATTTTGCATAACTGTAGACCTCGTAGGGTTTAGGGTTTAGCTCGGCGGGGAACTGGTACTTCCTTGCCGGGCTGTTTTGCTTATTTGCCGCGCATGTACTCATCAAGGGCGTTTTTTGTGGTTCTCCATTCGCGGCCAACTTTTCGCGCCTGCACTTCTCCACCTTGAAAAAGCCTAAGCATGACGTTGCGCCCAACACGCAGGTACTCTTGAGCTTCTTCAAGCGTGAGCGGGCGTGTACTTTTTTCTTCATCCGTCAACGGTGCAGTCATTTTTCCTCCTTGCTCTTGTGGCTTTACATTGTCTGAAAAATTTGGTTATGTCAATTATAAGTTTAAATAAGTTTTATAAAGTTTACATATTACCCGTTATGAGACAGAAGCAAAGTAAAATATCCAATGGTTTCTGCTGTTTCACAGAATGCCTTGCGCTCATTTTTTTGAAGTAATACGAAATAGCTAATCGTGATATTTGATTTTGCGTGAAACAATTTCTCAGCGAGATCGAAGTGAAAATGGTAGATTGATCAGAAGTTAAAAGGTCTCTAAAAATATAACACCCTAAATTGTTGAGGTAAATATGGAATGGGATAAATTTCTGCTGGGTGGACTAGCCTTCTACATTGTGTACGTTGTAATCCGCATCGAGAGGCAGCAAAACAAAATTTGCTCTGTCCTCTCTGAAATAAATGCAGTGTTAAAGAGCATTAGGGCTGGGCAAGAATCCATATATTCTGAACTTCATACCGTGCGGAATAAACTTCCCCCAAGGGTAAATATTGATCCCCACGATGATTCAGAAGAGGTTATTGACTAACCAATAAGGTAACATGCTGAAAAATTAGACCATAAAAAAGCCCCATGGAGTAGTCCAAGGGGCTTGTCATTATTAATATCCGCGCTTTATTAGTGGGCGGATTTCAGCGGTTTTGGTTTCAGAGAAGTTTGAACGCCGTACCGCCTGAGCATGTCGGCATAACTTTCCTTCTGCGGGGCTGTGCTTCTCTGGCTGAGCGCATAGTCAGGGTCAAGCACGTTTTCCAACATCAATTGTGGTTGGGCCTTTTTTTGAGCCTCTTGCACTGATGCGGCTGCGCTTCCCGGCGCTACAGTCTGCCCAAGCTCAACCCCGCCTACGGGTGCAAGAACTTGGTTTATGGCCTTGGAGACGGCAGACTGAGGTTTGGCAAGCCAATTTATCATGCGTGGTGACGTTGCCGCACGGGACAAGAGCCAAGGGGCGGCAAATGCTCCTGCGGCCCCTGTAAGGTCGCCTAACGCATAACTTCCACCCGCTGCGGCGGTTTGTAAGACGGCAGGCAGGCTTTTAATCAGCCCCATTGTGTGACCCGTTTGAGCTGTCCGACTGCTGTTAGCTGCGCGTTCAACACTGGACAGACCTTGAGCCATAAGTCGAGGGTCTGCTAAATCCTGACCAAACAAGGTGGCCTGGGTTTCAGGGGCATAAGCTCCCTTGCCTGTACCAAGCAGTTTGGCAACACTGGCAGCCGAGGCCTGCCCTTCACCTTGCCCGGCAGAGGATAGGGGCCGTCCAAGCTGACGGATGATGCCCCCACGAATGGCGTTGAAATCCGAAGGCAGCAACACTTGCTCAAGCATGCGCACCGTGTCAGGAGAAATGTCCGGCTTCAAAAGGGCCTCCCCAAGCCGTTGCGCGTCTTCTTCTCCAATAATGCCGTCCAGATTGCGGCGCATGGTCTTTTGTCCAGAGTACCACTGGTTATGTGCATCCAGCCTGGCCAGATCGGCAGGATCGCTTATTGCGGAGCGGTAGTCGGCTTTGAGGGCGTTGCGCAAGTATTGAATCTGCCCCTCATCCATGCTTGCCGTATCGTAGGCCCCAGGGGTTTTCATCATTTTACTGAGGCGATTTCTGGCATTCTGGACGCCTCGCAGAGTGAGAAGCCCGTAGTTGTTGTCAGCCATTTCATTTTCCAGCAGCTTCACAAGCCGCTGCCTTAAATCACTGCTGGTATGTGTTGGTTTACCATTGTACATCAACCCTGCTTCAAGATCGTCAATGGCCTGTAGAGTATTGCCGAGTTTAGCCCTTTGGCCGTTCCATTTGGCGGAAAGATCGCTGAATGCCTCGTCAGCGCGCTTCCTAAAGGCATCCTTTGAACGAGCAGCGGCATCTTTAGCCATATTGCCAAGCTCATAAGGCGTTGAGGCCGCAGCATTACCAGCTATGCGGCTGGACACAGTGTCGAGGGCGTC
The DNA here is from genome assembly GCA_023386035.1 of Pseudomonadota bacterium. GTDB lineage: Bacteria > Desulfobacterota > Desulfovibrionia > Desulfovibrionales > Desulfovibrionaceae > Desulfovibrio. Next base: position 275 of record JAEWKM010000019.1, on the reverse strand, counting down.
TTGCAGGCCAACCGCTCCAGCTTCGCGTGCTGCTCCCATACGCCCGGCAGCGCCCATCATGCCGCCAAGGGCGTTTTCGTAGATCGCGCCACCAGCCCCACCCGTTGCAGATGCCACAGAGGGGATTTGCTGCCCCATGTTGCGCCATGCTTGGACTATTTCCTGTTTCATGGGGTTAAATGCCTTACTTGCTGCCCGGCCAAGACCGCCAAGGGCAACGCCGCCGACCGTACCAAGCCCCGTTTCCAAGCCAAACTCTTGAGCCGCGTCCAAAG
>JAEWKM010000013.1:0-22497 GCA_023386035.1 Pseudomonadota bacterium | reverse complement strand
TTGAAAGCAAGGGGGCCAAGATCAGCTACGGCATCCATCCTGTGGCGGGCCGCATGCCCGGCCACATGAACGTGCTGCTTGCCGAAGCCAACGTGGATTACGAAAATCTGCTTGAAATGGACACCGTAAACCCGATGTTTGCGGAAGCTGACCTTGTCATCATCGTGGGGGCCAACGACGTTGTGAACCCTGCGGCCAACAGCGCGGAAGGCACGCCCATTTACGGCATGCCCATCCTCAAGGCTGAAGACGCCAAGAACATCATCATCTGCAACTATGACGACAAGCCCGGCTATGCTGGCGTGCCCAACCCCCTGTACGAACGCGACGGCGTGATCCTCATGACGGGCGACGCCTCCAAGAGCTTTGACAAGCTGTTGGCGTACGCGCACGGCGAAAGCCCGGCGGGCGCTGCGCTTGCCGCTGCGTCTGGTGGCGATCAGGTGGACACTGTGCTGCGGGATGCCAAGAGCGTGGTTATTGTGCCCGGTTACGGCATGGCTCTGGCCCAGGCCCAGCACAAGGTGAAGCAACTTGCGGATCTGCTGGAAGCCAAGGGCGTCAAGGTGAGCTACGGCATTCATCCTGTGGCGGGCCGTATGCCCGGTCACATGAACGTGCTGCTGGCCGAAGCCAACGTGGATTACGAAAACCTGCTTGAAATGGACGTTGTTAACCCGATGTTTGCCGACGCTGATGTGGCCATCGTTATCGGGGCCAACGACGTTGTGAATCCTGCGGCCAACACTGCGGAAGGCACGCCCATTTACGGCATGCCCATCCTCAAGGCTGGCGAGGCCAAAAACGTCATCATCTGCAACTATGACGACAAGCCCGGTTACGCCGGGGTGGACAACACCCTGTATGGCAAGCCCGGTGTCATCATGATGCTTGGCGACGCATCGGCCACAATGGACAAACTCATAGGCATACTTCAGAAATAACCGCCTAGCGGCAGGCTTTGAAGTAGACCGTTTCAGTTACCGTTTCAGGCGGCCCTTTTCATGAAGCAAGCGTGCTTTTGGCATGGCAAGCTGAAATGAAAAGGGCCGCTGTGCTTGGGCGCAGTGCGGGCTTTGCTGCCGGAAATGGTCTGACCCGGCAATAGAGCAGATTAACTTTGAAAATATGTATTTTCAAAGTTTAATACACGCTCATTACGGCGTTTAATCGCGCAAATAAATAGCGGTGCTGTCCTCATCCGTAGCTTCGCGGCAGCCGTTGCCCCAAGGGCTTACGGATGGCGACAGCGATTGCATAGAAAACAGGGTTGTTACACATGCTGTCTTTAGGTGTAGTTTCCTCCGTCACAACGCTTAAAGCCTGCGTCGCAACGGCTGAAGCTGCGTTACGCCTTCATGGCGGGCGTCTGCTCACGCAGCCACCTTAGCATTTCAAAGTTGAAATACTCTAAAGAGAGCGCGCATTTTCCGGCTGGAGAATGCGTTTTCTTGCTATTTTGGATATTGAGGCGCGGAAGCAATGGGCGTATGCAGGGCAGACGGCGGATAGTGATCTGCCCAATCATGACGCGGCCACTGCCACAGACCACTACGCCGCGTGAAGGAAGGATTTATGACGACCCTGATAACACTTTTTGCCGTTGGTTTGGCTGGCGGTCTGGTTTTTGATTACTTTGACCTGCCGGGCGGCCCCATGACCGGGGCCATGCTGGCGGTGGTTATTTTTAAAAGTTTTGGCTCTGTCAGCACGCCATACATGCCCCACTGGATCAGGTATCTTGTCTATGGCTGCGTGGGTGTGATCGTTGGCAATATGTACAGCCCCGGCATGCTGAATGTCGTGCGGGAAACGTGGCCCATCATGCTGCTTTCCACCTTTATCATTCTGGCGGCTGGCCTGGGTTGCGCCTGGATAAGCATGCGCTTTGGCGGCATGAGCGCCGGGGGAGCCTACCTTGCCACCAGCCCCGGCGGCTTCAATGCCATTATGGCTTTGGCGGGGGATGCAGGGGCCGAAGCGCCAATGGTTATGGTTTACCATCTGGTGCGTATCTACGCCATTGTGCTCTTGTCTCCGTTGATAGCAAAACTGCTGACCATTATGGCGAAAGTGTAACGAGGTTTGCGCGAGCAGGCGTCCGTTGTAACGGGCGTTACCTTCGCGAAAGCACGTTTTTAACGTTGCTCTGTTCCAGAATTGTTCAATTTTACTGCTTATGAGCCCCGGCTCGAAATTAAAAGACCCCTTAAAGCAGACTTGAAATAGCAGTAAGAGTTTTAGAGGGAGGGGGTGTGGGGGAGGAGACCCTTTTGCAAAAGGGTCCTTCCCCCACAAATCCTCTCAAATCCTGATTACACTCCCTGAATACCCTAGGCAGGCAGCTCCACCCGTACACGCAGGGTAGCGGCCACCATATTTTCCAGAGCCGGATACGCCTCTTCCCAGCGGCGCGTTTTAAGGCCGCAGTCCGGGTTGACCCAGAGCTGGCTTTTGTCGATATGCTTCAGGGCCAAGCGCAGCAAATGAACCATTTCGTCTGCCGTGGGAATGCGCGGGCTGTGGATGTCATACACGCCGGGGCCGACCTCGCCCTCGTAGTGAAAGCGGGTGAAGGCGTCCAGCAGCTCCATGCCGCTGCGGCTGGATTCAATGCTGATGACGTCGGCGTCCATGCGTGCAATGGCGGGCAGGATGGCATTGAACTCGCTGTAGCACATGTGGGTATGGATCTGGGTGCGGTCTTCCACACCAGTGGATGTCAGAAGAAAAGCGTCCACAGCCCATTGCAGATAAACGGCGGCCTCTGTGGCGGTGAGGGGCATGCCCTCGCGCAGCGCGGCTTCGTCAATCTGGATAATGTGTATGCCCGCGGCCTCAAGATCAGTCACCTCGTCGCGTATGGCCAGGGCTATCTGACGGCATACTTCGCTGCGGGGCAGATCGTCACGCACAAAGCTCCAGCAAAGAATGGTCACAGGCCCGGTGAGCATGCCCTTGACGGGCTTTTGCGTCAGTGACTGAGCATAGCGCGCCCACTCCACGGTCATTGGCGCTTTGCGGTATACGTCGCCGTAGATGACGGGCGGCTTGACGCAACGGCTGCCGTAGCTCTGCACCCATCCATTGCGGGTAAAACAAAACCCGCCAAGCTGCTGACCAAAGTACTCCACCATATCGTTACGCTCGGCCTCGCCGTGTACCAGCACATCCAGACCCAGCTCTTGCTGCTTCTTGATGCAGTCGGCTATTTCCGCCTTGATGGCGGCTTCGTAGTCGGCCTGACTCATTTGCCCGCGCTTGAAGGCCAATCGCGTTTTGCGGATGTGGTCTGTCTGCGGGAAGGAACCGATGGTAGTGGTGGGCAAGAGCGGCAGGCGCAGCCAGCTCTGGGCATTCTTGCGCGTGGAGCGTGGAGATTTGCGGGCCAGCACGGCGGGCGTTACGGCGGCGGCACGTTCGCGCACCGTGGTTACTACGGTGTCGGCGTGGGCCTGGGCTTCGGCTAGCAGGGCGGCGTTGGCCGCCAACAGGTCTGCGCCCTGACCCTGGGCGATGACCGTGAGGTCGGCCAGCTCCGCGCATTTTTGCACGGCAAAGGCCATGCGGTTTTTAATGTGCTCGGGCAAATCGGTTTCTTCCGCAAGGTCCACGGGGCTGTGCAAAAGCGAGCAGGACGAGGCCAAAAGCACGCGGTCAGCGCCAAGAGCGCCCACGGCGCGGTGTATGAAACTTGCTGCCTGCGCGTAGTCGGTCTTCCAGATGTTGCGGCCGTTAACCAGCCCAAGAGACAGGGCCGTGTGCTCTGGCAGTGCGGATACTACGGCGTCCAGCTGGTTGGGGCCGCGCACAAGGTCAATATGCAGGGCCGCGCAGCCGCTGTTTGCAGCCAGGGTAAGGTGCTGCGTCAGGGGGCCAAAGTAGGTCGCAAGCATAAGGCTGGCCGCCCTGGTACGGGCAGCTGCCGCATTGAGACCCGCATAGGCTTCGGTAAAGCGCGCGGCGGCAGCGGCAGGCAGCAGCTCGGTGCAAAGAATGGGTTCTTCAATCTGAATGCAGTTGCACAGGGAACCCAGTTGTTCCAGCAGCGTGGCATAAGTGGCAAGAACCTCATCCAGCCGCGTCCACGGGTCAGCGCCGTTCTGCCCCTTGGCCAGGGCCAGCCAGGTAAAGGGGCCGATAATGGCGGCCTTGGGGGTAAAGCCCAGAGCGGCGGCGCGTTTGCAGGCCTCCAGCACGGGATGTTCACCGGGCGTCCAGACGGCGTCAGGCTCGATTTCCGGCACGAGATAGTGGTAGTTGGTGTCAAACCACTTGGTCATTTCCATTGCCGGAATGTTGCGTGAAGCATCGCCGCGCGCCAGGGCGTCTTTGCCGCAGGCGGCGAAGCGCGCGGGCACAGCCCCGAGCATGAGGCTTGTGTCCAGCATGCGGTCATAGAGGGAAAAATCGCCTGTGGTCACGTAGCTGAGGCCTGCTTCGCGCTGAACGCCCCAATGGGATTCCTGAAGCTTGTGGGCCGTGCTTGTGAGGTCCTGGGCTGAAGTATCGCCGCGCCAGAAGGATTCGAGAGCCTGTTTCAGCTCGCGCTGCCTGCCCATGGAGGGAAAGCCGAGAATGTGGGTTCGCATGGTTGCTCCTTTCATATGGTGTTGAAAGGGCAGTTCTTTTCACGCTAGAGCTTGTATACCTGAAATGGCCGTGACTACAGTGTTGCAGCCATTTCACGGTATGGGTGCATCCGTACCGACGCGCGGCATTGCTGATGCCGCACGGCTCTGGCCGGGCGCATGAACGCCAGGCCGGGCACTTGCCTGAACGCGAGACAGTACTGCCTTGCCGCCGGATGGCGGCAGGTGACGAGGCGTCTCCTGGCTTACGGCCCCTGCGCAGTGGACTTGCGCGTGGCCGCACCTTCCCGTTCATGAGCGATTTGTGCAATCAGCCCGTAAAGCGCTTCTGGCTCTGGTGTCTGTTCACCGCCGCAGGCGGCGAGGATCAGACAAACTGCTGCGCGGTGCTTGCGGGTAAGCAAGCTTTGCCGTGAGGCTGCGCAGAGAGGCAGGGTGCTTCTTAAGAACAGTGGTGCGGCGCGGGTTTATGCCGATTACAGTGGCGCGTCCGCAACGGATTTTCACCGTTTTCCGTTTCTCATCACAATATCGAGATATATTGATATATAAAGAGCGTCCCGCTGTCAAGCGCAGATGGCAGTGCCTTGGAGTGTTTTGATTAGCTGGGGGCAGATTGTCTTTGCACCAGTTTTACGTATGGTCGGCACGTCCTCTGCGCGCATAGCTTCAGATCAAGAAGAGTATTGTAAGGTGCCGAAATAATAATGAAGGTATTGTGCTGTGTGGAGGTGGGGCATTACTGGAGAGAGCCTACTTTGAAGGGGGCTTCCTCCACAAAATATCTCAAAGGCGCAATGGCCTCGTTTTGCCCGAGGGTAAGAAAAGCGGCCCTTTTTCTCGGACCGCGCAACGAAAGTTATGCGTTTCCGGTGAAAGGGCCGCCTGGTGCGGTTAGCTGGAAAACTGTACAGCTTTGACTAATCCTGACGGGTCAGGTGGTAGACGGCAGGCACCATATACATGAGGCTCATAAGCTGGCGCGAAGGCTCATAGCGTGTGGCGACAACCACGGAGCCGAGATTCCAGATATGGTCGTCGTCGCTCTCTCCAGCGGACGGCGCGCCAAAGCGCTCGCTGACCATATGTACAATACTCTGGGCCACGGCTTTGTCCTGCACGGTATATTCCAGCTCCACAAATCCCAGAGGGGCGGGACGGCCGGGGCCATAGCAGAAGGCCGCCTGCCGCGCACCGGGCACAAGCGCGCCGGGCGTATAGGTGTCGCAAATATAGGCGTCGTCCTGACGGGATGCCTGCATGCCAGCCTTGCCAAGAGTTTCGCGTATGGCGGGGCGGGTGGCTGTATCAAGGCGCAGTCCAAAGAGTATGGCTCCGGGGCGTGATGTGGATGGCCCGGCCATATCTTCCAGTTCTTTCATGGCATGAATAGAGCCGCGCATGGCCGCCGCATAAAGCAGCAGTGTGGCGCGAGCCTGATTTTTTTCCACTCCTTGCCCTGTGCGGTAGAGCTGGCCGAGGCGGGCCAGGGCATCGGTCTGCTGCTGCGCTGCCGCACGGCTGTACCATGCCGCCGCAGCCTGGTGATCCTGCGGCACGCCGTGCCCGCTTTCGTACATGAGGCCGAGATTGTACTGCGCTTCGGGCTGCCCCTCGCGAGCGGCAAGGTCAAACCAGCGTGCGGCTTCTTCAGGGTTGGCATCAATGCCGCGCCCCTGCTCCAGCATGCGCCCGTAGTTGCTCATGCCCGACGGGTGCCCCGCTGAAGCGGAGCGGGCATACCAGTACAGCGCCCTGCCTTCATCCAGGTCCACACCCTGACCAAGATCAAAGAGCACGCCAAGATTGTTCATGGCCTGTCCATCGCCGACGTCGGCCAGATGCTGCCAGATGGCGCGGGCCTGGGCGTAATCCCCTTTTTGGTAAGCCTCATTGGCCTGGGCCGCCGGGGTTCCCGGCGTCACAGGAGGTTCGGGCTTTTCCGGCGCTTTGGCGCTCTGAGGCTGCGCGTCGGCGGGCGCATGCGGTGTGGAAGGCGCATCAGGCGCTTTTTCGGGGTGGGCCGCAGGTTGCTGCGCAGCATTTTTACTGTCAGAGGCCTTGCCGCGTGGCGCGCGCTGCGTATTTTGCTTTCCCCGTTCCTGCCGTTGGCGTTCCCTCTCCTGATTCAATTGCTGCTGGCGCAACTGGGCTTCTGGAGACTGGGGCTGCATTTCACCCGGGACGGATCCCTTGGGAGCGCGAGGGGCAGCCACCGCAGGTGTGGGGGCTACAGGCGCTGGCGGCGGCACAGGAGGTGGCGAAAGTACGGGAACCTGCCCTGTTGTTGGAGCATGGCCTGTGGTGGCTGCGCTTGCGGGAGCATGGCCCGCCTGCCCGTTTTGCGCTGCCTGCGGCTGATGCGTGCCAGTTTCTGTTTCTGCCAGCTGACCACCGAAAAGAAATCCCATTATTTCGCGCCCTCTGGAGGGCTGCTCATTTCCGGCAGACTGGTTATTGCCCGCCCAGCCCGGCCTTTGCTCTGCGCTGGAGGGCTGCAAAGGCGGAGCCTGAATGGTTGGAGCCTGCACAGTGGGTACAGCAACCGTGGGTTCGTGAACCCTGGGTTCTGTGTAAGTGGGCGTGGCAATGGAGGCTGCCGCTGCCAGAACAGGGCGCGCGCTCAAAGAGCACAGGGCGGCTGCACTGATAAGAAGGCTGCCCAGCACAAGGCTGTGGCGGGCAATATTCCGTAGCTGGCGGTTCAGTTCAGGACTGCGAAGAACATGAACCCGCAGGACCGCATTGGCGATCCTGCGGGTAAGGGTATTTTGAGGGGCAGAACCTGACGGCCCTGCTGTAAAGCTGGTGGTGTTCCGGCGCATGGCTCCCATTCCTGACCTGATCCCGTAGCGCTGACGCCTTTGGGTTGCGGCTGTGCGTCTGATGCTTTTTGCTGCCGGGTCCAAGCCTTGCCAAGGCCGTTTATGGCCTATGGCTTACGTTTGGGGCAGTTGAAATTGTTGAAATCAATTTCGGGCTTGTCCGTGAGGCGGTCGTCAAAAACAAGGGCATGCCCGCGCCAGTCACGGATGGTCGCATTGATTTTTTCCATATTCACATAGGCCAGCAGGGCGGGCCAGCGATCGGCCATATCCCGCAGCATACGGGCATAGGTTACTTCGCCGCCGTGGAAGCCGTCAACAAATTCGCAGTCACTGGACCCGAAGGTGCGCGGGTCCGTAAAGTCGATAACGTCAATACCGCGTGCCAGCAGGGCCTCCCGCAGGCGGAAAAGGTGCGGGTACTCACCCTCGCGCTGGCGTATGGCGTCCAGCACTTTGACCGACAAGGGCGAAATGAAGACAAAGGTTGCAATACCGCGCGCCTTGAGGCGGCAGTATATTTCGGCAAAGGCGTCCAGATGGGCAGAGCTTATGCCGCCGGGGTCACGGCTGCCCTCAATGGGCTTGGCGTGAAAAAAGGCCTTGATGCCGTGGTTCACCTGTTTGAGCGTGTCTTCAAACTGATAGTCAAAGGGGCGCTTTTGCCCTGTGGTTTCGGCAGTGTAGTACCACGAGCCGTCGGGGCCGAAGCCGTCGTCGGTTTGCTGGGCCATGATGCCGTAACGTCCGGCGCGGAAGCCGCCAGCGGATTCCAGCAGAACAGGCGCGATGAGGTCGTGGGCGGAAATTTTGCCTTCAAGCAGCCATGCCCAGGGCTTTTTCAGGCTTTCGATGCCGCTGTTGTAGGAACCGCTGGTTGGTGGCTCATCCTTGAAAGGATCGGGTTGCCACTGGGGCATGAACCACCAGAAATCCAGTCCTATAATGAGCGCCTCGGGCCTGTGTTCCACCAGCATGGCGTCAATGGTGGATCGCAATACTGAAAGGTTGCCAGCCGTGCCGCCCACATTGAGGAAGGATTTGCGGAAATAGGCTCCACGGAACTGCATGACGCGGGAAGAACCCACGGCGGCAATTTCCGGTTTGACTTTGGCGTAGAGTTGCAGCTTGTAATCTACGAAATCCTGCGAAACGCCGGAGCCAAAAATGGCGAACTGGCCGGAAGACTGCGCTTCCACAGCACGCTCGACGCCTACGTCGCCGCTTTTATAGAGCCACCAAAGGGTATAGGGCAGCACCAGCAGGGCCACGGCCAGGGCCAGAAACAGCATTACGCGGAAATAGCGTTGAAGATAGGCGGTTTCGGTGAGAATTTTGCTCATGATGTGTCCGCCTCTCTAAAATTGGAAATACAGGAATGTTGCCTTGCGCGACACCAGAATAAGGGTCACGAAGGCCAAACAGGCCAGACCAGTCGCCCATGCCGCCGAAGGCCGCCAACTGAGAAGCGGGCGCGAGCCGTCGCGCTTGCCGTGCAGCAGTTCGTGGCTGTTGGGGAAGGCCCATACCAGCACAACGCTTATGGCCATGAGGGCAAAGGGCAGCCAACCCTGAAAGTAGTTGTTGGGCAGCCATTGGGCAGCCAGCGCGCCAGCCGACGAAAGTCCGGCGTGGTCTGCCGTAAACCCTGCGGCCTGAGCCGTGAAAGGCCCGGTAAACATAGCTCCGTACATGGCCGCTGCGCCGTCGAGGCTGACCGTGCGAAACACCACCCAGCCCAGATTGATGCACATGAAAGTGAACAGGATGAAAAAGAGACGCATGGGCAAGGTGGCCAGAACTTTTTCAAGCAGGCTGCCCTTGATGCAGGCGCGGAAAAAGTGGTTGGTGCTCAGCATGGCCCCGTGCAGGGCTCCCCATATGATAAAGGTCCAGCCCGCGCCGTGCCATGCGCCGCCGATAAGCATGGTCAGAAAGAGGTTGCGGTACTGCATGAAACGCCCTTTGCGGTTGCCGCCAAGGGGAATGTACAGAAAATCGCGCAGCCAGGAACTCAGGGTAATGTGCCAGCGCCGCCAGAAATCCACGATGCCCGTGGCCTTGTAAGGCGAGTCGAAGTTTTCAGGCAGGCGAAGGCCGAGCATGAGGCCAAGGCCGATGGCCATATCCGTATAGCCGGAAAAGTCGAAGTAGAGCTGGAAGGTATAGCAGAAAGATCCCAGCCATGCCTCGGCCCCGCTGATGGGAAAGGCCTTTTCCGCCGCATTGAACACGGCGTTGGCGTATACGGCCAGCCCGTCGGCCAGCAGCACTTTTTTGGCAAGACCAATGGTGAAAAGCGTAAAGCCCTGCGCCATGCCTTCTGAGGTGGAGCCCGAAAGATCGTCAAGCTGCGGACCCATCTGCTCGTAGCGCACAATGGGGCCAGAGATGACGTAGGGAAAGCAGGCCGAAAATAGCGCATGGCGTGAAAAGCCCTGCGGAACGACCTGCCGCCGATACACGCTGACCAGCCATGCGATCTGTATAAATGTATAGAAGGATATGCCGAGCGGGAGCCCCGGCGGGGTGAAGTTCCATTCCGTACCCATAAGAAGGGCCAGGTTCTGGGCGAAAAACCAGGAATATTTGAACCACAGTAAGGGCAGCAGGTTCAGTATGAGAGCCAGGGTCAGCAAACCCTTACGGCTGCATGCCCACGCCCCCGTGCGCTTCAGGCTGCAACCCCTGAAAGGACAAAACCGTTTGCGCTTTTTTGCCAGAAGGGGCGATTCGCCTTCGGGCATGCCGTCCTGATCGCCCCCGGCAGGGATCAGCCCTTCATCATGAATGCCGCTGCTTGCGGGCGCTGCCTGCTCCGGCGCGGCCAGAGCCAGCGCAAAAGCGTAGTTCATACCCAGAATGACCGCCAGAAGCAGCAGGAAGGGCAATCCCCACAGGGCATAAAAGACTACGGAGAATAGCAGCAGAACAAGGCTCAGCCGCGTAGCGCCGTAACCTGATGCCAGCCGCCAGCACAGCAGCAGCAAGGGAAGAAACAGAAAAAGAAAGGAATAGGAATTGAACAGCATGCGCAGCTCCCGAACGCTGACGCCGGACATTCACGGCATGAAGGCCCGGAGCCTGACGATGACGCAGCCCCAGAACGGCAGACACTGGGACACGAAAAAAGTACAGAGTAAAAAATACCCTGTCCGTGCTACGGCTGACGGCTAAAATAGTGCGCGCCAAGCCGACGCGGCAGGGCCCGGCAAAGCCCGCCGTGAAGGCACAGGCGTGTGTAGTCTGCTAAGGATTCAGTTCCGAGCGGAATTTCCGCGACAAACGGAACACCATAACCTTGCGCGGGGGCAGGGTGATGGTTTCGTCGGTCTTGGGATTACGTCCCTTGCGCGAAGCCTTGTCATAGCATTCAAACTTGCCAAAGCCACTGATAAGCAGGGCCCGGTCCTTTTTGATGGCGGACTTCATTATGTCCAACAATTTTTCAACCACGTTCTTTACATCAACGCGGTTCTTGTCGGTTTCTTCGTAGATGGCCTCCACGATGTCCGCTTTGGTCAGTGTTTTTTTCATTGTGATTTCTCCGGCGCATAATAATGTCGCTGGTATGGTGGTCACAAAACATGTTTCTGACAGATACTGCCCTGTAGACAACAAAGGTGCACTTCACATGAAGGACACTTTTGTGTAAAATACATGCAAGTAACGGGCAGAGCAAGGTTTTTCTTAAAAATTGTCTTCTTGCGGGCAATAGGCCATAGTGCGCGCCGCGCACGGCTTCGCAGCCATTGAGCATGTATGAAAACGGTATCTGCCCGAATTTTTTCTTTAACACTCCCCTGGTTTGTGCCCCGTAATAGAGGGCAGACCCTGATTCCACTCTTTCTTCCTTTTAGTGGGTGCCCGGTGCGTTGCGTGTTCTGTGCGCAGGATGTGCAGACCGGTCTTTCCGCCTGTATGGATGCCGCCGCGCCTGCCTCTGTTGCACCAGTTCTGCCTGCATCGTCCCTTGCCGGTCTGCTGCGCCGCGCTCACGACAACCTTGAAAATAAGCATGCCCTCGGGCTGCCCCCGGCTGAACTGGCATTTTATGGCGGTACCTTCACGGCCATGCCCTTGCCGGAACAGGCGGTCTGCCTTGATCTGGCGCAAAAGGCGCTGGAGCGGGGCTGGATTCATTCCTTCCGCTGCTCAACCCGGCCAGACTGCGTGGACGCCGCTGTTCTTGACCGTCTGCGCGCTGCTGGTTGCGGCTGCGTGGAACTTGGCGTGCAGAGCTTTGCGGATGATGCCCTTGTGGCCTCAAAGCGCGGGTATGATGGGGCTACGGCCCTGCGGGCCTGCGCGTATGTGAAAGAGGCGGGCTTGACGCTCGGCGTGCAGTTGCTGCCGGGCATGCCTGGGCATACTCCTGACGACTTTTTGCGTGATGTTCCGCTGGCTCTTGCCGCTGGCGCTGACATGCTGCGGTTTTACCCTTGCCTTGTTCTTGAGGGCACGGCTCTTGCCCGCATGTGGCGGCAGGGACTTTACAGCCCGTGGGGGCTGGAAGACACGCTGGACTGTCTGGCGCAGGGATGGCTTCTGGCCCAGGAGGCCCGTATTCCTGTTATCCGCATGGGCCTTGCGCCTGAAGCTTCGCTGGACGCGGCCCTGCTGGCTGGCCCTGTTGACCTTGCCCTGGGCAGCCGCGTTATGGGGCGTGCCCTGTTGCTGACGGTGCGGCAACATCTTGAGCAGCTGGCTGTGGCTTCTGGCATGGATGCGCCGCCTGTGTTGCAGGCCTTGTGCGCGCCGCCCTCCTGCCAGGGATATATATGGGGAATGCGCGGGGAACTTCGCGCCGCCTGGGCCAATCTTGGCCTGCCCCTGGACGGTCTGACCTTTGACCCTGCCTGCGGGCAAACTCTGCGCCTGACCGTGACCGCCTGATTCCGTCTCTCCTTTCTTCTTTTCTTCTTGCATCCCTTTCTTCGCATCTCGCCGCTTCAGCCGGACTGTTGTCGCCTGCCTTCCTAGGCGGTGTCGTCACGAGCGCCTTTCCAATTATTTCCGCGTCGAACTTCGCCTTTTATTCCAGTCGAGTACCATCAGAGTACGCTCCCTACATAAAAGTCTCGTTCTCTTGAAATAACAAGGAAATTCATCTCGTGACGACACTGCCTGGATTGCTCATCATTAGAATCGTTGCCGTGCTGAAATTTATTCCCGGCAAAAGCTGTGCTCCAGGACAGCCAGAAACAGGGTAGCCCTTTCAAAATACCCCTGTTTTGGGCCGCATCTGTGTGCACGGTTGCTGGTGAAATGGGGATTATGCGCACAACAGCCTGTTTTTATACGTTCATTTTCTGCATGTCAGGACGTGCTGGTTTAGTATAAAAAAAATGCAAAAAGAGCTAAAAAATTACGCAAAAAGTATAATATTTTTTGCAATAAAATACGAAAAGCTATATAGGTGTATTTACTCTGGCTAGAGCTGCCAGAGCAGCATACCCCCTTCCAGTATTTTCTTTTTGGACGGCCTCCCCGCCGTCACCGCCTCAGGCTTAACTCGGCGTGATGTTTTTGCGCCAACAATCTGAAATTCCCCAGATTCAGAGGTTATACACATGAAAATTGGAATTATGAGCAAGATGATGCTCACTATCCTGGTTCCGTCCATGCTTGGCCTGACGGCAGTGTGCGCGCTAAGCTATTGGCAGGCAGAGAATTCTCTCACGCATCAGATTGCGCATGAATTTGACAGCGTTATAGATAAACAGATTGACGGTTTGGGTACTGTGCAGCAGATGACGCACGGTCTCATAAGAACCAACGCCGAATCGGCCCATGCCAAAAAAGCCCTGCTCACACGCGGGGGCAACCAGGCGGACATGCTGCAAGTTTCCGAACCGGATGTTCAGAACATACTTGATGACCTTGCCCAACATTTTGGCATGGTTGACGGCGCGGGCCTTGTCGATTCCTCGGGCATGGTAGTAGCTCATACCTCCCGGGAAATGATCGGCAACAACTTGCGGGAGCGCAAGTCGGTGCAGATGGCTCTTGGCGGTCAGATGAGCATGGAAAACCTGCGCAGCCATTCGGGTGAAATGTCGACGATGGTGGCGGCCCCGGTGAAGCTTCAGGGCAAAACGCAAGGCGTGCTGTACGCCTATATGAGCCTTGCAAAATTGAGCGTCGACACCACAGACACCATCAAGATGGGCACAAAGGGCTTCTGCGCGGTCTATGACAACAAGGGGACCGCGCTCATGCATCCTGACAAGGCTATGCTGGGCAAGGATTGCAGCAGCGAACCCTTTGTACAGGCTGCCATAGGCGGCGGCAGCGGGCGCACGACCTATATGCGCGACGACCGTGAAATGGTTGCCTACTACCGGCATATGCCTGAAAGCAACTGGCATGTGGTTATGGTGGCCGACAGGGACGAGATGCTCGCTCCCACCAGCAAGCTGCTCAAGGCCAATGTGCTCATGGGCCTTATAACTGCGGTTGTGCTGGGCTGCGTCATCGTATTTGTGGCTCGCGGCATATCGCGGTCCTTGAAAACCGGCGAGCGCTATGTGCAGGCAGTCGCAGGCGGCAACTTCAATCCTTCGCCACAGGATGAGGCCGCGCTGACCAAGGCCGCCCAACGCAGCGATGAAATTGGCGGGCTTTCAAGCGGCATTCAAAGCATGGTGGGCAAACTACGCGGCTTGTTCAGCGAAAGCGAAGAAAAGGCGCATCAGGCTGAGCTGGCCTCAGGTGAAGCTCGCGTGGCTATGGAAGAAGCGCAGGTGGCCCGCAAAGAAGCCGAGAACGCTCGTCAGGATGGCATGCTGGCCGCAGCTGAACAACTGGAAAATTCCATTGGCATCATTTCTTCCGCCTCTACAGAGCTGGCGGCACAGGTTGAACAGTCTGACCGCAGCGCTTCAGAATCGGCACAGCGTCTTGCCGAGGCTGCCACGGCCATGAACGAAATGAACGCCACCGTGCAGGAAGTGGCCCGCAACGCCAGCGCGGCTTCAGAAGCTTCCGCAGACACCAGGGAAAAAGCCAGATCCGGTGCGCAGATTGTAGAGCGGGCCGTGCAGAGCATCGAGAGCGTGCGCCATACGTCTGAGGCGCTCAAGGGCGACATGGCTGAACTTAATAGCCATGCCCAAAGCATCACGCAAATTATGAATGTCATTTCGGACATTGCCGATCAGACCAACCTGCTGGCCCTGAATGCGGCCATCGAAGCGGCGCGGGCGGGCGACGCCGGGCGACGCCGGGCGCGGCTTTGCTGTTGTGGCCGACGAAGTGCGCAAGCTGGCTGAAAAAACTATGGCGTCTACCCAGGATGTCAGCCAGGCCATCAAGTCCATTCAGGACAGTACAGCCAAGAGCATGGGATCTATGGATAATGCGGTAAATCAGATTGCCCGCGCCACGGATTTTGCCAATCAGTCCGGGCAGGCGCTGGAGGAAATAGTCGCCACAGTGGAATCCACCGCAGATCAGGTTAATGCCATCGCCACGGCCAGCGAAGAGCAATCAGCCGCCAGCGAAGAGATCAACCGGAGCATCGTGCACGTCAATGAAATATCGAGGCAAAGCGCCATTGCTATGGCTGAAGCCACGCAGGCCGTTTCGGATCTGGCGGCGCAGGCGCATACCCTCAAGAACCTTGTGGCCCAGATGAAACTTGGCTAGCCACAGTATGATGCCTGGGAATCCGGCGCGAGCCCACGCTTCTGGCGTGCGGGGCCCCACCTGATTTCCAGGCAATGGAAAGGCGGACTGTAGTGGAATTTCGTGGCGCCTTGCTGCCAGCTGGAAAGCCCTAAAGTCGCAAAGCGTCTGTAATGGATATGTTTTGCACCGTTAAAAACCTCTAACCCTTCCTTGACCATGTGATAGCCTGTGGGGCCCCCGCGTTGACGTCTTCGCACGTTGGCGCGGGGGCTTCGTTTACGGCTTTCAGCGTCAGAGCCGATTGCTTTGAGAGGCAGGATTCTCAACGCTTTGAGGTTCGCCCGATACGGCGCTTGCAGTGCAAATAAAACAGTACGGTATTCTGGGCGTCCCTGCCTGAGAGGTATAAGAATGACGGCGGCGATTCCAGAGGATCATCCGTTCCAAAGGATCTTCCGTATCGTTCGCACGCTTGTCATTATCCGTAGGTTTCTACCTCCAGAGCAGCAAGGTGCAGCGAGCCGCAGTGGTTAAATCCCGTGCGCGTTGTGCTGCTTCGCAAACAGGCCGTGACCGGGATAAGCACACGCGGCAACTGTTGCCACGTACCCACGCGTCTTGGAGGAAGGCTGCTTGCCTGGCTACCGGATCATTTCAGGGCGAGAAAGGCGCAATGCCCGAAAAGCAAAAAGGAACTGTGCCCGGCTTGTTGCTGTGACGTATTCGCAGCCGAGCTTTATTTGAAGGTAGGCGCCGTTTTCAGGTGGGAACTGGCTCGGTGGCAACTGGCTTGAACGTGCTTGGTTTGGCGGTAAGGGCCTTGCTGTGACTAGCTGAGCAACAACTGATTTGGCGTACCGGGCGCGTGCGGAGCGGCCGTCGTCTGTTTGTGCACGTCATCTGACGGTGGCAGTGACAAAACGTTCAGAGGTGCACGCGGCAGGCAAAGGTCAAAAAAAGAGGCGGCCGCCGGGGGCAACCGGCGGCCGAGAGAGGGAGGATGTTCCGATGGTTAGAGGTTCTGTTCAAAGGAGGAGGTTTTCGGGGGGGGGATCCGGAGGCCCTCAATGGGGGCGGAGGACATCACGGAAGTTTGTTGGTTCTATATAGTTACCGCCCGTCGGCGGATTGGCTGGGTTGGCGACATGTTTTCGCTCGGACCAGCCTTGTGTTTTTTCGCTCCGGTGTATCCGGCGCAAAGCCTTGGGCTGGCTGTTCCTGCCAATTGCCGGGTCCAGATTCTGAGGATCCGGCAGTGAACATTTCTGTCGGCTCCGAAGCGGCGTCGCTTACAGCCTAAGATTTTATAATTGCAGCCGTTGGGCGCTGTTTTGCCGCTTCCGGGTTTCACTATTGTGGTCGGACTGAGAAGCTTGCTCTTGCGCTGTTAGACTTTTATTTGTTTTTAAATTTATTCTATCTGTTTTCTGTAGTCCTGCATGAATATTAGCAATTGCTGTGCCAATATCGATTTTATGGAGTGTATTTCCATAATATGCTGAACTCATTCGACTGTTGGTTTTTTAGGGGTTTTGTTGCAGCGGCTCAAATGTGTATATTTTTTATGCATATGTATTTTGATATGTATAATTATTAGACAACCTAGCAACGCCATCTGGATAATCTGCGTACTCAGGTATTCTGATGCCGAAAAGTTTAAAAATAATGGTGTTCACAGCCTGTGCAGATAGGTGGGAGTGTTGATGCGGGGCTGGTTTTGGCCCCTATTTACAGGGCTTTTGCCCAAAGCCCATACTACAGCCTCTGCTTGTGGGCGTACCCAAAGGAATGCCAACTTCAAGCCGCATCCGCTGGTCGGCACGAGTCAGCACCGAGCGTAGTTCGTCGCGCAGTACCAGCAAATCCCAGCCGAGGCGAGACAGCGTATCGGGTGATGTTTCTCTATCAAAATTAAGGTCTTCCAATTCACTTTTCTTGTTAATGATGCGCTGGCGTAGCTCATATACCTTTGGCGAAAATTCGCTAATGATAACAAATGCTTTTATGCGTTGTTGCGGGGGCAGATGCTCCAATGGCATGGCCAGTGCATTAAGGGGCTGCCGTGGTGGATTTGACGGCAAAATATCGTATTCATGATTTTGTGCCGGAGAACGCATTGGCGGTTGCAGACAGACCATCATAACAAGAAGGAAAATGGTTTTTTTCATGGCGCAAGCAATCCTGAATCAGTTATGTCAGGCGGTAGGATATGGGCTGATGCCTGATTTTTTTCTTTCAACCTGGGCGGCAGAGTATGCGTTGCTCTAACAACATATATTGGGCTATATGTATATTCCAAAGCAAAAACCGTGCAAACATTTTTAGGCGCCGGCACCATAGGGTGACAGTGCAGCCTCATGAAGCTATACCTGCTGTATGAGTATAAAACATGAAGAGACGCACGAGGCGAAGCCAGCCATGCTGGAAGGCCCGGGGGGGAGGCTTTACGCTTCCTTGAAGGGCGCGCGTGGAGTGCTGCGCGCTCCGCTTGGTCTTTTGATGGGGGGCGCAGCGCTTGTGCTGGCCCTCATGATAAGCCTGCTTGCGTATATTTCCATTGAGCGCAGCGAAGCAGCCATGGGGCGTTTGCTGGCTGAAAAGGGCTCTTCATTTATCATTGCCTTTGAAAGTATTTTACGTTCCGGCATGCGCAGCGAAGCAGGAGTACGCCTTCAGGTGCTGCTGGAAGAAATGGCGGCCAGCCCGGGCATTGTTTTTGTTGCCGTAACCATGCCCGACGGCACCATTGTGGCCCATAGCGACCGCGGGCGTCTTGGCGAAATTTTGCAGGTTAAAGATGTGGAAATGGACGAGGCGCGCATGCGTGAGCTTGGTCCTGGCATGCTGGCCCGCTGGGGCATCATGCACCTTGAGGGGCGCAGGGTTTTTGCCGTGTACCGCCAGTTTTCGCCCGGTGTGACCGACGCTGCCAAGGGATACCCCACGCCCGTAATATTTCTTGGCCTGGATATTTCGCCTTTTGAGATCACGCGCAGTCAGAACCGGGACTATGTGGCCATGCTTTCTGCCGTGACCCTGCTTGTGGGGCTGGTCTGTCTTTTGGCTCTTTATTATGCTGAACGTGCCCGTGAATCACGCCAGCGGCAGCGCAAGGCCGAAGTGGAAGTGCGCCGTCTTGAGGGCGAGGTGCGCCGCAAGGAAAAGCTGGCGGCTGTTGGCAATCTGGCTGCCGGGGTGGCGCATGAGATCCGCAATCCCCTCAGCTCCATCAAGGGCTACGCCACATATTTCGGCCAGCGCTTTCCCGAAGGCAGCGAAGACCGTGCCGCGGCCAATGTTATGGTCAACGAGGTGGACAGGCTCAACCGCGTCATTATGGATCTTATCGGACTTTCGCGCCCCAGTGACGTGTTTCCCCGGGCAGGCAGCATCACGGGCGTTGTGGAGCATGTGGTGCGTCTTATCCGGCAGGATACGGAAAAGCGCGGTGTTGAGGTTGAGTGCAGGGTTGCCCGCGGCGTGCCGCAGGCGATGGTGGACCCCGAGCGCATGGGCCAGGCTTTGCTGAACCTCTGCATCAATGCTCTGGACGCAATGCCCGACGGTGGCAGGCTGACCTTGGCCGTAGCCTGGCAGAAAAAAGGCGTGTGCCTTATGGTGCGCGACACGGGTATAGGCATTCCCCCGCGTCAGTTGCCGCATATTTTTGATCCCTACTTTACTACCAAGGGGCAAGGCACCGGGCTGGGGCTGGCTATGGTGCACAAGATTGTCGAAGCCCACAATGGCGAGATCAGCGTTACTTCCCGGCAGGCGCAGGGGGATGGAAAGGGGGAAACCATCTTCCGCATCTGGCTGCCAGAGGCATCGCCCGAGCCGCCGCCATTTGTTGAACGCAGAAAAAGAAAGCGCGTGTGACGGGACTCCCGCACAGGAAAAGACAGCTTCGTATGTATAAAGCTATATGGTGTTTTGCCGAGTAAACTATCTATACGGTAAGATGCTCTGGCTTTGTGAAGCCGAACGTTACAGGGCATGTGAGATTGGCGCTGGCAAGCGTTGCTTGCCGCAGAGCGGCAATTTCAACGTGAAAGTGCTCTGAGTAGATCAGGAGGAGAGGGCAGGGTGAGCAACAGCATTCTTGTGGTTGACGACGACGAAGCGCATCGTGGCATGCTGCGTACCATGCTCCGTTCCTGGGGCTATGCGGTGGAAGAAGCTTCTGATGGGGATGAAGCTGTAGCTCTGGTACGCGAAAAAGCTTTTGCCGTGGTGCTGACTGATGTGCGTATGGCCCGGTTGAGCGGCATAAATGCCCTCAAGGGCATTCTTGAATATAATCCCGCCTTGCCAGTGGTGCTTATGACCGCATACTCCTCCGTAGAAACTGCGGTGGAAGCCTTGCGGCTTGGAGCCTATGACTATCTGGTCAAACCTCTGGACTTTGACAACCTGAAAAGCGTGTTGCATCAGGCCATCGAACATTCGCGCCTGAGTGTTGAAAACCGTGAATTGCGGCGTCAGCTGAGTAACACCGTATCCATGCCGGGCATTATAGGCCGCAGCAGCGCTATTGCCCATATGCAGGAAATTATAGATACCGTGGCTCCCACGGAGGCCACCGTGCTTATTTCAGGAGAGTCCGGCACGGGTAAGGAGCTGGTGGCCCGCGCCCTGCACGCGCACAGCTCCCGTGCTGATAAAATCTTTGTTACGGTGAACTGCGCCGCGCTGGCTGAAAATCTTCTGGAGTCTGAACTCTTCGGCCACGAAAAAGGTTCTTTCACCGGGGCGGAACGGCGGCGCGAAGGCCGTTTTGCTCAGGCCCACGGAGGTACGCTTTTTCTGGATGAAGTGGGCGAAATGCCCTTGTCCGTTCAGGCCAAACTGCTGCGCGCCTTGCAGCAAGGTGAAGTGCAGCGCGTAGGTTCGGACACCCAGCTTACTGTGGACGTGCGCGTTCTGGCCGCAACCAACCGTGATCTGCGGCAGGAAGTGGCGCAAAAGCGTTTTCGCGAAGACCTGTTCTTCCGGCTCAACGTCATCAGTGTTGACGTGCCGCCATTGCGCGAAAGGGAAGAGGATATTCCTTTGCTGGCGGCGCATTTTCTTGAAGGCTTCGCCAGCCGCAACCGAAAGGTCGTGCGCGGATTTTCGCCTCAGGCCCTGGACACCATGCTGCGTTATTCCTGGCCGGGCAATGTGCGCGAACTGGAAAACGCGGTGGAGCGCGCCGTCATACTGTGCCACGGCGACCTCATTACCGGGCGCGAACTGCCCTCCATGCTGTCTTGTGCAATTCAGGAAGACGTGCGTCCGGCGGAACCGGACGCATCGCTGGCTGGCCTGCCTCTTGATGCCGTGGAGCGCAGAGCCATTGAAGAAACGCTGCGGCAGGCCGGGGATAACAAAAGCGAGGCCGCGCGCCGTCTGGGCATTACCCGCGCCACCCTGCATAACAAGCTGCGCAAATATGGTCTTGAATGACCTTTTTTGATGCTCTTCAAATTTTGCCAATCATCTTACCGGAATTATCATGAGCGACACAGACAAGCGGGTAGCCGCAAAGGCCTTCAATCCTGACCAGTTGGAGCGCATTGCAGATTTTTTTAATGAAGTTGGAATGCTGCGGCACACGCCCCGCACCGGGTACGCCTTTCTTGGCTCCGGCAAGGAAAATGTGGCCGAACACTCGTACCGGGTCAGCGTCATAGGGTATGTGCTGGCGCGCATGAGCGATGTTGATCCGGCAAGGGTCACATTTCTTTGCCTGTTTCATGATCTGCACGAGGCGCGTACGGGCGATTTCAACTATGTGAACCATCGCTACGACCAATGCCAGGCGCGGCGTGCCCTGGAAGACTGTGTGGAAGGAACCGGGCTTGAGAACGATGTGCTGCCGCTTTGGGATGAGCTGGATGCGAGCGCAAGCCCGGAATCAATCCTGGCCCACGACGCGGATCAGCTTGATCTTATCTGCAACCTCAAAGCAGAGCTGGACAAGGGCAATGCTTTTGCCGCGCAATGGCTTGAAAGCGCGGTGAAGCGCCTGCGCAGCCCGGCGGCTGAAGAGCTGGCCCAAGTTGTGTTGCGTACCGACCATAACAGATGGTGGTATGGACGCGTTGAAAAGGACTGGTGGGTGCGCCGCGGCCAAAAGAGCTAGTGATAGCTATTTTTACAACCATAGAAAATTCTTTACAAAATATTTCAGAGTGAGCTAGCCTCGCCTAGCCCAGAATTGTAGAAAGACACCACAGTGGAGTCTTTGCGCCGGACCGAAAAAGGGGGAGGCATGCACTTTCTGGAGGATGGGGCGGGGGGACTTTTTGAGGGTGGCGCGTGGCCCTCTGGCCGTACAGAAGGCGACCCCGGATCAGAAATCAACCTGAAGAGCTGGGAAAGCTGCCAGATTCGCCGTCTGCTGGGCCGTATGGAACAGTATGACCGCACCACTTGGCTCATGCAGTATGAATCATTTCTGCAACAGGCCTTGCGAGTGGTGCGCACGGAATGTCTTGGGCGGCGTTTCGGCATTCTCCACGCCGATATGCAGGGATTTCAGGTTCTCAACCGCATCTATGGCGAACGTGCGGGCAACAGCATGCTGCGTGCCTTTGCCACTTTTTTGCGCCGCTGCGATTCTTATGTCTGCGGCAGCCGCGTTTTTGCCGATCAGTTCGCAATGCTTTTCACTATTCCCCCGGGCTTCAGCCTGCAGGGCATGGCCAAAAAATTTGTCTCCGAAGGCGAGCAGTTTCTTGCAGAAAAACGCAACCTGCACCCGCGCAGTCACCTGGCTTTTGTGGGCGGCATCTGCGCTGTGGATGGCACGCCGGAAAGCCTGCACCCTCTGGTAAGCCGGGCAGACAAGGCGCGGCGCGCTCTCAAGCCTACCCTGCGATCACGCTGCGGAATTTTCACCGAAGCTATGGAGGTCTGCCGCCTGCAAAGGCAGAGCCTCTATGAAGACATTGCCAAGGCGCTGGAAAACCGGGGCGTGTTTTTTCTGCTACAGCCACAAATCGACATCGCTACCGGAACCGTGGTGGGAGTCGAAGCCCTGGCCAGAATGCGCACGCCTGACGGCAAGGTCATAATGCCTGACAGCTTTGTGCCGCTTTTGGAAGAATCTGGCGATATAACCAGCCTGGATTTCACCATTTATGGTCAGGTGTGCAGGCACATGCAGCGCCGTCAGCAGTCCGGCAAGCCGCTGGTGCCCGTATCTCTGAACATCTCACGCGAGCATTTCAGAAATCCCACCTTTGTATCAGAATTTCATTCTCTGATGCAGGCGCATGACATCGCGCCCAGTTGGATTGGGCTGGAAATCACCGAGAGCGTCTTTGTAAAAAAGCTGGTTCTTCCGGGTTTTCCGTGGGTAGCCCCTGTCAGGAACTGGCCGGGTAGAGGTCCAGACCACCACAGAAGAAGTAGATGGCTGTCTTGAAATGCTCCCGGTTCCTGTAACCGCAAGCCCTTCT
>JAEWKM010000011.1:0-91810 GCA_023386035.1 Pseudomonadota bacterium | reverse complement strand
TTGAAAGCAAGGGGGCCAAGATCAGCTACGGCATCCATCCTGTGGCGGGCCGCATGCCCGGCCACATGAACGTGCTGCTTGCCGAAGCCAACGTGGATTACGAAAATCTGCTTGAAATGGACACCGTGAACCCGATGTTCGCGGAGGCTGACCTTGTCATCATCGTAGGGGCCAACGACGTTGTGAACCCTGCGGCCAACAGCGCGGAAGGCACGCCCATTTACGGCATGCCCATCCTCAAGGCTGAAGATGCCAAGAATATCATCATCTGCAACTATGACGACAAGCCCGGCTATGCTGGCGTGCCCAATCCCCTGTACGAACGCGACGGCGTGATCCTCATGACGGGCGACGCCTCCAAGAGCTTTGACAAGCTGTTGGCGTACGCGCACGGCGAAAGCTAAAAACTTGTACTTTGCGCACGCCGCCTGTGTCGTGCGCTGAACCGGGTGCCGGCCTTCCCAATATGGAAGCGGCATCCGGTTTTTTGTAGTCGCTGCCCATTACGCACATTCAGGATGCAGCATCCTGGCTCCATAACGATGATGGCCGTCGCGCTGCCCTGCAAAAATTTTCAGCCTTGGGTGCTGAATAGAACAAGGACGAGGGCATCGCAACGTAACCTGCCGTGGGTGCAGACAAAGATTGCATTTTGGGTAGAATGACACCGTTGAAAAGTGAAGCATTTTAAAAGCAATCTGCTCACGCCCCTCTGAACTCGAAATCTGTCAGCACAAATTCCACGCTATTATTGCGCACACATCCTTGAGCCTAGCCTGTCTGAAGTGCCCCAGAGCAAAAAGCAGACTTTATGGGGCGCGGCAGAAACTCTATGAGCAGGCCAAGTCTTTATTGCATCACCTAACGGAGGCTTTGTAATAATATCTTTTGAATTCAAATGATTGAATACGTGGCATGCTTATTGCCTTATCAGAGGCGAGAGCTTGTCAGGACAAAGGTCTGATGGAAGAGCGGGCGGCGCAGCCATGAGCGCATGAAGCCCGCACCTGTGGACCAGACAGAGTGAGAAGTAAGGATCGTCCTGACAGGATCAAAGATTTTGTTCAGCTGAGTTGTTTCAGGGTCGTCTCATTGCCGCCAGCTCAAAATTTTTAAGGAGAGAGCATCCATGTCTGCAAAGAGTCCAAATGAATATGTCAGTGGCGATGTAAGCAATGTATGGCACCACCTTACGCTGCATCAGGGCAATGCGCCTATGATCGTTGCCGAGGGCAAGGGGTTGTACATCAAGGACATTAACGGAAAGGAATATCTGGACGCGACTTCCGGCGGTGTGTGGTGCGTCAACGTGGGCTACGGACGGGACAGGATCGCCGACGTTGTCGCCAATCAGATGAAGAAGCTGCCTTTTTATGCGGCCAGCTGCGGTTCACAACCAGCAATCGATTTTTCTGAAAAACTGCTTTCGCATATGCCGGGCTTTTCGCGCGTGTATATTTCAAGCAGCGGTTCCGAGGCCAACGAAAAAGCCTTCAAGATGGTGCGCCAGATTTCTCACCTCAAGCACGGCGGCAAGAAATATAAAATCATTTACCGTGACCGTGACTACCACGGCACCACCATCAGCACCCTGAGCGCCTGCGGTCAGGAAGAACGCCGCATGCAGTATGGCCCCTTTACGCCGGGTTTTGTGGAATTTCCCGCTTGTCTGGCCTACCGTTCGCCCTATCCTGAAGGCACGCAGAACCTGGGCGAAAAATTTGCCCGTGAACTGGAAGCCGTGGTGCAAAAGGAAGATCCCGATACCGTGGGCGCGGTTATTCTGGAACCCATCACGGCTGGCGGCGGCATTATCGTGCCCCCGGACGGCTACTTTGAAACCATTTCTGAAATATGCAAGAAATACGGCTTGCTGCTCATCATTGACGAAGTGGTCTGCGGCCTCGGCAGAACGGGCAAGTGGTTCGGTTATCAGCAGTTCAACGTCAAGCCCGACATTGTAACTATGGCCAAGGGCGTTGCCAGCGCCTACATGCCCATTTCCTGCACAGTGACCACTGAAGAAGTCTTTACGGCCCTGCAGGATACCACAGACAAGCTCTCCTACTTCCGCGATATCAGCACCTTTGGCGGCTGCCTTGCCGCCCCGGCTGCCGCTCTGGAAAATATTAAGATTATTGAAGAAGAGGGCCTGCTGGATAATGTTGTGGCTATGGGAGAGTACATGCAGCAGGGGCTGCAGGAATTCCTTTCTCACAACAATGTGGGTGATGTGCGCGGCAAGGGCCTTTTGCAGGGTGTTGAATTCGTTGTGGACAAGGCTTCAAAAAAGCCTCTGGAAGAAGAAAAGATCATTGCCATCTGCGGAGCTGCGGCCAAGCGCGGCGTGCTTTTGGGCAGAACTAACCGCAGCTTTGTCGGGCGGAACAACGTGATCAATCTGGCTCCGGCCTACAGCGTTACCAAGGAGCAGATTGACACCATTCTCAAGGCGCTGCGCGAATCCATAACTGAAGTTCTGGGCTAGGCGCTGCAATTCTACAGCCAGCGTAATCTGGCGTTGAAAATACCTTGTTGCCCGGCGCGGATTTCAAAAAAAACCGCATACCCGGCGGTGCGAAGCGGGCCTGCGTTGCGGGCATTGAACCATTAAACTGTTCGGGATTACGAGATTCCTGTGTTTTGGCTTCCGGCTGCGTGGCCATTCCTGCGGCGCCGCGGCCCTGGTTAAGGCTGCAAACGCAAGCACATTTTATGCGGAAGGGCTTCGTGTGCCCCGTTACCGCACAAAAGCGCATGCCGCAGCCGGAGGCCAATTACTGCACCAGCGTAAGCTGAACGCCCAAAGGGGCCGCCTGTTGAAACCTTCCGCAGGCGGTCCTTTTTTGTTCCTCTGAGCCATTTTTGCATTGAGCTGCATGATACGCCAGGCAACGTAAATCCGGGTCGTACGGGAGGGGCGAAAAATGGCCGCCTATTCGCTTTTTTTCTTTTCCGTAACCGGAATTTGAAGCTGCTTGGCCTTGCGCACCACGGTGGATTGGCTGATCCCCAGCCTTGCTGCCGCTTTGTAGGTGCTGCCAGTGTCTGCCAAGGCTTCGCTGATGAGGGTGCGCTCCAGATTCTCAATGGCTTCTTTGAAGGAAAGCGCTTCTTCCGGCAAATCCGGCACAGACTCGTCCTCTTCTTTTTTCAGCACATCGCCAAGCAGGTAAGAGGGCAGATCACGCATGGAAATAACGCTGCCCTCGGTCATGGCCGCAAGAAATTCCACAGCCGCCCGCAGTTCGCGCACATTGCCAGGCCACGAATGTTTGCCGAAGCAGTCTATGACGCGCGGTGAAAATGTCTTCATGGTATCATAGCGGGTGCAGGCCTTGTCCAGAAAGAACATCATGAGGGCGGGTATGTCTTCGGGGTGTTCCCGCAGCGGGGGCATGCAGATGCTCAGCACGCGCAGGCGGTAGTACAGGTCGGCCCTGAATCTGCCGCTGCTGACAAGCTGTTCCAGAGGTCGGTTGGTGGCCGCGATGATGCGCACATCCACCCGAAGTTCCTTTTCGCCGCCTATTTTGCGAAAACCCTGACCGTCCAGCACGTGCAGGATTTTTGCCTGCATGCTTAGTGGCAACTCGCCTATTTCGTCCAGCAGCAGGGTGCCTTTGTCAGCCAGTTCAAAATAGCCTTTTTTCCCGGTTCTGTTGGCTCCGGTAAAGGCTCCCTTTTCATAGCCGAACAATTCTGACTCAATCAGGGTTGAGGGAATGGCGGCGCAGTTGACGGAAATGAAAGGACCGTTGGAGCGGGGGCTTTTCTGATGAATGTAGGAGGCAGCGTAGGTTTTTCCCGTGCCGGTTTCGCCAAGAATCAGAATGCCTGAAGGGGCTCTGGCGGCTTTTTCCAGTTCAACCATGCAGCGGCGCATGAGCTTGCTGGTGGCGATAAGTTTTTTCTCACTGTTCTGGGGCAGGGCGACCGCTTCTTCCTGTCGTAAAAAGGCAGTGCGTTCTGCGTCAGCCAAGCGTTTTTGCAGACTTTCAAGCTCGGTGATGTCACGGATGCAGGCCACAACCCGCCAGATGTCGCCCTTTTTGTCAAAGATGGGAGTGCTGGTATTAAGGCAGCGGGTTCCATTGGGATAGTCATCAAACCGGGTGATGATGCGTTTCTGTTCCAGAGCCTCAAGGGTTACGGCGGCGGAGAATTTGCCTTCAAGCAGAGGGACGGAAACGGATTTTCCAATCATTTCTTCAGGCTCGATATTGGCGATGCGCTTCAGGGCCTTGTTGACGTGCAGGGTAGTGCCGTTGCCGTCGATGATCCACAGCCCGTCATGCATTGAATCCGTGATGGCATACAGCTCCTGACTGATAAGGTGCAGGTACGCCTCTTCTTCCACGGCCTGAACTTCATGCAGCAAAACGAATCTCCGCCTGCCGGAGCCATGCTGCGAATGCCCGTTGCCCAGCCATTTCCAGCCAAGAGTCCAACTGCCAGAGGCCAGCAGGATTCCCATGCGCGTGTCCGGGTTGCTTTCGCGCACCCTGTCTACCAGCGCATCGCCGCCATTTTGCCGCAGCAGGTCCAGAAATGACCGGGGGCGGGAGAGCTGCGGCGTAGTGTCCTTTATGGAAGAGCCTGGCGAACTGCTGAATCGTTGTGCAAGAAGACGGAATGAGTGGTTACATGCCTCTACTGTCCATTCTTCGCCCTGGCAGATCACGGCGCATGTATTGGCAGGCATGAGGTTAAGGAGGTCCATTAGGCCGAATATAGATTTGTCCATATGGCATTCCTTTTAATTGCAAAGACAGCCAATTCAATGCTGCATCGGCACTTGGGAAAAATATACTTTATGAGGCAATATTGCATTAGCACTATACATAGTACAAGTCAAGAATGTTAATGTTTAAGATGTGTTAACTTGCTTAACCGCCTGGAACGCTTCTTGTAATACTCAGGTACAAGCTTCAACTGCAAACGGGTTGGTCCCTGTTGGCGCAACTGGATACGGTAACTGGTATTGCAAGCGGTGGGCCATGTGTGAGCGCAAAATTTGTATGGCAGCGGCAACGAACACCTATCATGCACTTGTATTGGAGGATAAAATGCCCAAAATGACGCCCAGTGAGGCCATGACAGAAGTTCTGGTTCAGGAAGGAGTAAATCATGTCAGCGGTATTCTCGGCTCCGCGTTTATGGACATGCTGGACCTGTTCCCCGCAGCCGGGATTGATTTTATTTCGGTGCGGCATGAGCAGACCGCCGGACATATGGAAGACGCCTACAGCCGTCTTACCGGCAGGGCTGGCGTAGTTATCGGGCAGAACGGTCCCGGCATCACCAACTACGTAACGGCTGTAGCCACAGCCAATATGGCGCATTCGCCCATGGTGGTTCTTTCGCCCAGCGCGGGCAGCATTTCCGTGGGGTGGGACGGCTTTCAGGAATGCGACACGTGGAATCTGTTCAAGCCCATTACCAAAGCCTCGCTGCGCGTGCCGCATCCCAAGCGCGCCGCTGACATCGTGCGCACGGCCTTCCGCATTGCCTATGCCGAGCGCGGCCCTGTTCTTGTGGACATTCCCCGTGACTATTTTTACGGAGAGCTTGAAGAAGACATCCTGCATCCTTCGCAGTACCGGGTGGCCCCCGGCGGCATCGGCAACCCCGAGCATTTCGCCGCTGCCGTTGAAGTGCTGAAAAACGCCAAGAACCCGGTTATCATCTCCGGGCGTGGCGTGGTGGATTCGGGCTGCATTGAAACCATCAAGGCTATGGCCGAATATCTGGGCGCGCCCGTGGCGACCACCTACCTGCACAATGACGCCTTCCCCTGCGATCACCCGCTGTGGACAGGCCCCATAGGCTATATGGGCTCCAAGGCCGCCATGCGCATTTTGCAGAAGGCCGACGTCATTCTGGCTGTGGGCACCAGGCTGTCGTATTTCGGCACCTTGCCGCAGTACGACATCAATTATTTTCCCAAGACCGCCAAGATTGTGCAGATCGACATCAACCCCCGCCACATTGCCAAAACGCATCCCGTGGCCGTGGGTCTGTGCGCTGACGCCAAGGATGCCGCCGAGGAACTGTTCGCGCGGATGCGCCAGGCAGTGCCCGCCAAGACGGACCTGACCCATGTGCACAATATGGTGAAGGAAGAACTGAATGGTTGGTACCAGGAAATAGCCCTCATCGCCGACGAACCCGTGGAACCCGGGCGCATGCATCCGCGCAAGGCACTGGAAGTGGTGGGCAAGTTCATTACAGACAACGACGCCATTGCCACCACAGACATCGGCAATACGTCCTCCACTGCCAACAGTTACCTGCGCTTCAAAAATCCCAAGCGGCATGTGGCCACACTGACCTTCGGCAACACGGGCTTTGCCTATCAGGCGGCTCTGGGCGCGCAGCTGGCCTGCCCCGAAGATCTTACGGTAGCCATTGTTGGCGACGGCGCGTGGGGCATGAGCCTTTTTGAAGTGCCCACCGCCTGCCAGTATAACCTGCCCGTCATCGCCACGGTGTATAACAACGGGGCATGGTGCGCTGAAAAGAAGAACCAGGTGGACTTTTACAACAACCGCTTTGTGGGCGCGGACATCTGGTCCAAGTCTTACGCCAAGATTGCCGAAGCTATGGGTGCGGACGGCTACACTGTAAACACGCAGAAGGATCTGGCCGAAGCTCTTGAAGCGGCCAAAAAGAACCGACGTCCCGCAGTTATCGAAGTCATGACTGACGGCACTCGGCTTGCGCCGCCTTTCCGCAAGGATGCGCTGGCCTTACCGACCAGGTTCCTGCCGAAGTACGAGCATCTCGACAAGGCGAACTTCAAATAAAGCGAAAAAGGGCGCGTCCGGGTAAAACCGGGCGCGCCCTTTCGGTCACGGAGTCAACTGTCGCGCGTTACGCCCGAATGGTCAAAGAAGGCAGCCCATTGATGCGATGCATCGAATTTCAGCCAAAGGCAGGCTTTGCGTTTCGTAACATCAGATTGAACAGATGAGCCGCAGAGCAGGCGTGTTTTCAGGCCGGGCGGGCAGCCGCGTACTTTCAATTCAAAGGAGTTCGTTAGTGTCAGTAAAAACTCCACAGAAAATTCAGGTTCGCAACCTGACAAAGCGGTTCGGCAGCCTGACGGTTCTCGACAGGATAAACTTCAGTGTGGCCAAGGGAGAGATGATCGCCATTGTCGGGCCTACCGGGTGCGGCAAGACCACCTTTCTCAACATGCTTTCAAAACTCATGCCCGCTACTGAAGGCAATATCCTTATTGACGGGGAAGAAGCCAACCCGCGCACACACAATATCTCTTACGTATTTCAGGAACCAACCTGTCTGCCCTGGCGCACTGTGCGGGAAAACGTGGCTTACGGCATGGAGGTCAAGGGCGTGCCCCACGGCGAGCGCATGAAGCGCAGCGACGCCATCATGGAGCTGGTGGGGCTTTCAAGCTGTGCAAACCTGTATCCCAATCAGGTTTCTGCCAGCATGATACAGCGTATCGCCGTGTCACGAGCCTTTGCCGTCCGTCCGGACCTTTTGCTTATGGACGAACCTTACGGGCAGCTTGACGTCAAACTGCGCTACTACCTTGAAGACGAACTGGTCAATCTGTGGCGCACGCTCCACAGCACCATCCTTTTTGTGACGCACAATATTGAAGAGGCCGTCTATGTGGCTGACCGCATTCTTGTGCTCTCCAATAAGCCCACGACCATAAAGGCTGAAATACATGTGGATATTGAGCGACCGCGCAAACTGACGGATCCGCGCTTTGTAGAACTGCGCAAGCAGGTGACCGAACTGATCCGCTGGTGGTAGCCATCAAGGCTTTGGAACCATCGAAGGAGACTACCGCATGGCTTATCAAGAAGTAAAAGTAAGGCAACCTCTGCTACTTACCATATTGCCCGTCTTGAGTCTGGCTTCGTTTTTCTTTGGCTGGCAGGCTCTGGTTTCGTACGGGATCATTCCCAATGAATTACTGGCCTCACCCACGCAGGTGTTTCAGGCTTTTCTGGACAAACTGCACGATCCCATGCCTGACGGCGCAGTGCTTGCCACGCATATATGGACGAGCATCAAGGAGGCCTTTACAGGCTACACCCTTTCCTTGCTGGTGGGCATACCCTTGGGTTTGGCAATGGGCTGGTTTCGCATTGTGGAAGGCCTTGTGCGGCCCATATTTGAGCTGATTCGGCCCATTCCCCCCATTGCGTGGATTCCCCTGACCGTTTTCTGGTTCGGCATCGACCTCACAGGCAAGGTGTTCATCATCTGGATTGCGGGCATCGTACCCTGCGTCATTAACTCCTACGTGGGCGTGCGTATGACCAACCCCGCCCTGATCCAGATGGCGCGCACCTACGGAGCCAATGACTGGCAGATATTCAAGGGCCTGTGCATTCCTTCGGCCCTGCCTATGGTGTTCGGCGCGTTGCAGATTGCCCTGGCGTACTGCTGGACAAATCTTGTGGGCGCGGAACTTCTGGCCGCTGACTCGGGCCTTGGCTACCTCATCACAATGGGCGGACGCCTTATCCGTCCCGACATCGTGCTGCTTGGCATGATTTGCGTGGGCCTGTCCGGCGCCTTCATCGGCGTCATCATCGACTATATCGAAAAGACGCTGCTGGCTGGCATCAGGAGGTAGACATGAGCTCACACATTGCCAATGAAACCGTGGGTGAAATCAAGGAATCCCGGCCGCTGAGCGCCATGCTCATTCTTACCAACATCTATTTTTTATACGGCGTATCCCTGCTGACCTTCTTTATCATCTGGGACCGTGTTGCTGCCGCAAAGGTCTTTGACGATTCGCTTGCCCGGCCCTGGGAAGTGGTCATGCAGATCAAGATGCTGACAACTATGAAGTTTGGCGGCACCAATTTGTGGGGGCACATATGGGC
The DNA here is from genome assembly GCA_023386035.1 of Pseudomonadota bacterium. Classification (GTDB taxonomy): domain Bacteria; phylum Desulfobacterota; class Desulfovibrionia; order Desulfovibrionales; family Desulfovibrionaceae; genus Desulfovibrio. The sequence goes on along the minus strand of JAEWKM010000011.1, from coordinate 82,928 downwards.
CAGCACGTCGCGCGTACTTATGGGCTTCAGCCTGGCTGCTGCTGTGGCCGTGCCCCTGGGGCTGTTCATGGCCCTGAACAAGTATGTCAACGCCATCGTCAAACCTCTGTTCGACCTGTTGAAGCCCATGCCGCCCATCGCCTGGGTATCTATGGCCATTTTGTGGTTCGGCGTGGGCGAGTTTGCCAAGGTCTTCATTATTATCATCGGTACCTTCGTGCCCTGTCTGCTCAATTCCTACAATGGCATCCGCCTGGTTGAGCCCGAGCTTTACGATGTGGTTCGCGTACTGGGCGGCAACAGAAAGGACGAGATTTTCCAGGTGTCCTTTCCCGCATCGTTTCCCTCAGTGTTTGCCGGATTGCAGATATCTATGAGTATCGCCTGGACGTGCGTGCTGGCGGCGGAACTTATGAACGCCCGTGACGGCATTGGTTTTCTCATCAAGCGTGGCATGGATACGCACCAGCCTGCCCTGGTGCTGAGCGGCATGGTTCTGATTGCCGCCTCGGCATGGTGCACCTCCCAGGTTCTGACCCTGATGGAACGCAAGTTCTGCCCCTGGCAGCGCAGCATTGATAACCTGTGATGCCTGTTGGCAGCGAAATTGAGGGATACGGCATGGAAAAACTCATCAAGATCGAATGCAACGATATCAGCAAGACCTTCATTCAGAAGGGCAAGGTCGAGGTGCCTGTCATAAAGGACGTGAACCTGGCCGTGCATGAAAACAAGTTCCTGGTCATTCTTGGGCCTGGTCAGTGCGGCAAGTCGACGCTTTTGCGCATCATTGCCGGGCTTGAGGTGCCGGACAAGGGCTTTGTGACCATGCCCGACGGTCCCATTGTGGGGCCGGGGCCAGACAGAGGCCTGGTTTTTCAGGGTTATATGCTTTTTGCTTGGGAAACCGTGTTCGGCAATGTGGAAATGGGCCTCAAGCTGCGCAAGGTGCCCAAGGCGGAACGGCATGAAATAGCCAAGCACTATATTAACATGGTCGGCCTTACAGGTTTTGAAAACCACTATCCGCACCAGCTTTCAGGGGGCATGAAGCAGCGGGTGGGCATTGCGCGTGCTTATGCCAACAGCCCACAGGTCATGCTGCTGGACGAGCCTTTCGGCCAGCTGGACGCCCAGACCCGCATGTTCATGCAGCAGGAAATAACGCGCATATGGGAAAAGGAAAAACGCACCATCATTTTCGTGACCAACAACATTGATGAAGCTCTTTTTCTGGGTGATCGCATTATTCTGATGGAGGGCAAGCTGCCGGGAACCATCAAGGAAGAATTTATGGTGGATATGCCCAGACCCCGAGAGCACACGGATATGGAGCTTCTTCATATGCGCGAGGTCATCACTGAACGTACGGAACTGGTTTTGTAAACCGGAAAACCCGTTGGGCATCGCGCGGCAATCCTGCGCGGGCAATATGTTCATGAACCTTGCCGGAATTCCGGCGGGGCGCACATTGTGGGGGAATTATGGATACAGCAACATCACACGCGCTTATGCTTACTGCCGCGGCCATAGTCATATGGCATCTGTGCAGGACACTGCTTTCACGGGCAGCAGGGCGCAAGGCGGAGAGCAGGGGCGGGCAAACAGATGAACCTTTGTCTGCCGGTGATCTGGAAGCCAAACTGAAGGAAATGTACGCCATCAGAGCGCGGTACCGCCTTGGCACGATTGCGTGCTGCCTGCTGGCTCTGGCGGTGTATTTTTCCGGCGGGCACAGGCTGTTGTTGCTGGGGCCGCTGCTGGCCGCCTGCTGGTGCCAGTACGGCATTTACAAACACAGAACCATAGGCCGCCTGACTGAACTCATGCAGCAGCGGCTGGGGAGGGCAAGCCTCGAAGGGGTCATTCAAAACAGACAACCCTAACGGTTCAGAGTTCTGTCATCCGAGAAACCGTACCTTTCTTACACGCCTGGAGGTTTTTATGAAAAAGTTTTTTCTTTTGGTTGCCGTTCTGACTGCGGTTATGTTGTTGGGCGTCACCCTCTGCATGGCGCAAAATCCGGTCAAACTACGTTCAGCCTGGATGGATGAGCACGAAACATTTCTTGTCTGGTACGCGCATGAAAAAGGCTGGGACAAGGAAGAAGGCATTGACCTTGACCTGCTGTATTTTGACTCCGGCATGGCCCAACTCAACGCTCTGCCCGCAGGCGAATGGGTGCTTTGCGGCACAGGCGCGGTACCGGCCATGATGGGCAACCTGCGGTACAACACCTATGTCATTGGCATCGGCAATGACGAATCAACTACCAATGCCGTCATGGTGCGGCCCGACAGCCCCATACTCAAGACCAAGGGCTATAACCCGAAATACCCTGAAGTTTACGGCCACCCTGATGATGTTCGCGGTAAAACCATTCTTGCCACCACGGTATCTTCTTCGCACTTTGCTCTCAGCCACTGGCTGCGCGTGCTGGGCCTCAAGGACAGCGACGTGACCATCAAGAATATGGATCAGGCGCAAGCTCTGGGCGCGTTCAGCACCGGCATCGGCGACGTTGTTTCCCTGTGGGCTCCCCATATGTACGTGGGTGAAGAAAAGGGCTGGAAGATTGCGGGCACTCCTCAGGCCTGCGGCGTGGGCTTGCCCATCAGCCTTATTGCCGACCAGAAATGGGCAGACGAAAATCCTGAACTGGTGGCCAAGTTCCTGCGCGTGTATCTGCGTGCCGTCAACATGATTCAGGACCAGATGAAAAAAGACCCCAAGGCGCTTGTGCCGGAATACAAGCGGTTCTTCCTTGAATGGGCTGGCAAGAACTATTCTGACGAGATGGCCCTGAAGGATCTGCAAACACACCCCGTATTCAATTTTGAAGAACAAATAGAGCTTTTTGATACCAGCAAGGGGCAGAGCACCGCACAGAAGTGGCATGCCGACGTGGCTTCGTTCTTTGCAGAAGTTGGCCGCATTACCAAGGATGACCTCAAAAAGGTCGGTGACGGCAAGTACGCTACAGACAAATTTTTAAAGAAGGTAAAGACCCCCATTCCTGCCAACTAATCTGGCTGTCGCCCGCTCTGCAATCTGGGCGGGGCGGGCGACCTGCGCAAACAAGGCGGCCACATCTTCCAGGCACAGGGCTTACTTACGCTCGGGAGGGCGATATGACGCAGATAACCATCAGAAACTATATTAACGGCCAGTGGCAGGAGGAAGCGGGAGCGCCCACAGTGCCCCTGTACAATCCTTCTACCGGCGAACAGATTTCGCAGGTTCCCCAGTCCGGCCCGGAAGCCTCCAAAGTGGCTGTAGATACGGCAGCCGCAGCTTATCCCGGCTGGCGCAGACTCTCTATCGGCAAGCGTGTGGCCTTTATTTACAAAATGCGCGCAGCCATGCTGCAACGGAAAGAAGAGCTGGCCCAGGCCATTGCGCTGGATCAGGCCAAGCACATTTCCGAAGCCAGAGGAGAAGTGCAGCGCGTTGTGGAAATTATGGAGGCCGCAGCTTGCGCTCCGGCCATGATGCAGGGGCAGACTCTGGACTACATTGCAGCCAACATCAGCGGCAAAGTTGTTCGTGAACCACTGGGTGTTTTTGGCGGCGTGGCCCCCTTCAATTTTCCCGCACTGGTTTTCGGCTGGTTCGTGCCCTATGCCATTGTGGCGGGAAACACCTTTGTGTTCAAACCTTCAACACAGTCACCATATTTTATGCAGATAATGGGTGAGATATTTACGGAAATCGGGCTTCCGCCCGGCGTGGTCAACATCATTCACGGCAACAGAGACATCCCTGGCGCATGGTATGACGATCCGCGTATTTCCGGCATATGCCTGGTGGGTTCAACGCCCACTGCGCAAAAGATGGCCGAGGGCTGCGCCCGGCTGTGCAAGCGGTCCATGCTGCTTGGCGGCGCAAAGAATATGCTTGTGGTGATGGAAGATGCGGATTTGAAGGTTTTTCGCGAGAACTATTTGAACTCCTGCTACGGTTCAGCCGGGCAGCGGTGTCTGGCTGGTTCTCTGGTGGCCGCCGTGCCCGAAATTTACGACAAGGTTGTTGAGGTTATGGTGGAGGCGGCCTCAACCATCAAGGTGGGCGACGCCTTTGATCCTGATGTTTACATGGGGCCGCTGATTTCCCGCAAGGCAGTGGACTTTGTGCATCAGTCGCTGGAAGCCGCGCTGGCGCATGGCCAGGGGTGCGCGCTGGCGCTGGATCGCCGCCAATTGGACCTGCCGGAAAAGAACAAAAACGGCTTTTTTGTGGGGCCCGTTATCGTCAGGGATCTCACGCCCTGCAACCCCCTGTTCACCACTGAAGTCTTCGGCCCCATTGTGGGCACCATCAAGATAGCGGATATGGACGACGCGCTTGATCTCATCCGCAAGTCTGAATTCGGCAACGGGGCCTGCATATTCACCCAAAGCCAGTTCTATGCTGAAAAATTCAGCCGTGAGGCAGATGTGGGCATGGTGGGCGTCAATGTGGGCATCTGCGCGCCGCATCCCTATATACCCTTTGGGGGCATCAAGGGCTCGCTGCTTGGCGTCAACAAGGTGCAGGGCCGTGAAGGCTTTGACTTTTTTACCCAGAACAAAGTTACAACCATACGTACCATTGATCCCCATGCCCACGAGCATGGCGGAGCACCCGCCAGCAAGTTCGTGCGATCTTGCGTAGCTTCGTAAGCTACTGGCGTCGTTCCTCCTCCAGAAGGCCGGCCCCTTTTCACGCGGGGGGCTGGCCTCGTGCGTGCTCTGGCTGGGAGATTTCAGGCAGAATTCACCTTAAGAAAGCGCTGATGGTATACAGGCGGCTGGTTACAAAAACAGAACGGGCATTGATCAATAAAGAGCGCAGCCTCCGTAACAAATACGAAGGTTGCGCTCTTTGTTTATATGCCTATGCATCTGGCCTGTGGACTCGCAAGCGGGATTTTATTCAGGCGCTTGTCAGAAGTGCAACCGGAGCGTTGTAACTTAAAAAAATTGATCTGCCCGGGACAGCCTACCCTGAGAGCAGGGTTATTGCACGCGCTTGAGCACCAGCTGGTCGAGCTTGCCGTCAGTTTTACCGTCATTTTTAAGAATGACAGTGTTTGGGTCCTTGAGAACAAAATTGAGTGTGTTGCCGTTATCATTCTTGAGGGTGAGGGTATCGCCCTTGTCGGATACAACGGTAAAGCCGCCAGTATAGGCTATATTGCCCAATGCAAAGGCGATGGTTTTGTTTCTGGCATCAACATCCAGACGGAAATTTTGCACGATGCCCTCAAGCATTTTGGTTACAAAGGGAATTTCGGCAAAATCCTTCTGCACTTCCGGGCTGGCCAGAGCCACGGTGGCCGTGGGGTCTCCCTGCCACTTGCCGTCGAGTTTTTCGAGGTTGCTGCCGCAACCAGCCAAAAGCAGAAATATAAAAAGCCATGCAAATTTTTTCATAGCAGCTCCTTTAGCTGCGGGCTATTGGCCCGTACGCTTTTTGGCGTTCAGCTCCATCTTGATGCAGCTGTGCATGATCATGTAACTCTCCCGGCCCGTCTGCGCTACCTCGGTGCAGTGCCGCAGGGTGTTTTCCGGTACATCCGTCATGCTGGCAATGGCAGCTTTGGCTTCGTGCTCGCCATCAACGCAGCCCGATTCAATAACATGGCTGCCCTGTGCAACTTGCTTGCAGTAAGCCTCAATATCAAAGTCAGGCACAGCGCCTGCCGTCTTTTTATTCGTGCCCATTTTTTTGGGGCCATCCGTCGCAGCCGCGTATCCCGACAGCAGACCCGCCATCATGCCCGCCTGCGCCGGGGAAAGTTCCTGTCCCTGCTTCTGGTACTCTGACGCCATCCAGACGGTCAACTCCTTTGCTTCATCCTCTGTCAGCGGGCAGGGGGGCAAACCTTCCTTATTCTGAGCCTGAAAGGCCCACATGCCTGCGGTTAACTTGCGGAGGCTGTCCTGTGGGTCTGCCAGTGCCGGGCTGCATACAAGCGCGACCAATATTGCGGCAAACGCGCCAAGGCGTAATTTCTGCACGTTATCCTCCAGTGCCTTTTGCAAAAAATGCTAGCGTCAATCGGTCTGAATAGCCAGCAGGGGCCTTGGCCCTCAGAGCCGGGTCGCCCGTCACAGCTTCACAGTATCGGGCCGCCATTGAAATAATATCGCTTGTTGGGAAAAAATGCAGCAAGGGCAGGATGGTCCCCGAAAAGAGTGCATGGGCCATATGCCGCGTGGTGTATGGCCCTCCGGCTGAGGGGAGAGAATGAGAACTGTAAATAAGGCTTTAACCATTGGTGTGGTGCTTCAAGAATACTATGAAAGGCCGATAGTCCGACATAAAACATTCCTCTAAAGAGGAACGTTTGCCAAATATTTAAGTTTGATAGGAGTAAAATACCTGTTAGAGTTTTTACTGCAACCCAAAAATGTCTGCTGTCATTTTTGGAGAAAAATTCTTGTGGGGGCTTTGTTATGTCTAAGGCTGTTTCTTACAGTTATGCCGGACCACTTGCCGCTGTATTGGCCACCATCCTTTGGGGCGGATCTTATGTGGCAATGAAGTTTGCCTTACAGGTTTTTCACCCTATGACCATGATTTTTTTACTTCTGGTCGTATCATCCATTACTTTTTTGGTGTTTTTGCCATCCATGCTGAAAAAGCAACAGTACTCCAGGGGAGACTGGCGCATTTTTTTGATTCTGGCGCTTTGCGAACCCTGTATGTATTTTATTTTTGAAGGCTACGCCCTTAAATATACGTCCGCTTCGCAAGCGGGAATGCTCAGCGCCACGCTGCCAATTTTTGTTGGCGCTTTTGGCTATTTGCTATTGAAAGAAAGGATAAGCCTTACGGCTTGGGCTGGTTGCCTGATTGCGATTTGCGGGGCGGTATGGCTGAGTTTGGGGGCTGTGGCCAACGAACACGCGCCCAATCCCTTGCTAGGAAATTTTTTGCAGGTCTGCGGTATGGCCTTTGCCGCCTTGTGCGCAATTTGTGTGCGGCGGCTTTCGCGTGGCTACACGCCCTTGTTCATTACCGCGCTGCAATCCTGGGCGGGTGTGCTCTTTTTCACCCCGGTGCTGGTTATTCCGGGCATGGGTCTGCCGGAAGGCGGGGGCACTTTTCTGGCCTGGAGCAGTATCGTCTATCTTGGCCTTGGAGTGTCGTTTGGCGCTTACTCGCTGTATAATTTCAGCATCAGCCGTATGCCCGCAGCCAGGGCCAGCATGTTTATGAATCTGATTCCGGTGTTTACGCTTATTTTCGGTATGATAATACTGGGCGAGCGGCTCACAGTGGAGCAGTGCTTTGCTTCGGCATTGGTATTGGGCGGGGTGGCTGTAAGCCAGAAAACGTAGCTGGCGGTTCGTGATGTTCAACGGTCGGACTTTCCGCTTGGCGTTGGAGCTGCCCGCTGATCAGTATCTCAAAAGCTCTTGTCATGTTGCAGGTCCCAGAGTATGAGCCCTTGTAGGCAGATGAGCACACACTGCTGAACAGCAAAAATGAATGTGGATGGTTTTGCCAATTTGAACCCCGGTCAGTCCGGGGTTTTTTAATGTCCGGGGCACGAATTGCAGGTTTGCTTGCGGTGTGTTTTCACCTGTCAGCTATCGCATTATGAAATATTGAAATCAGGCGTGCGACAGCAGCATGCCTACGTCCAGCATTTCTGCATCATTGCCTGTGAGCGAGCGCTCAATATCCAGCCCGGGGTGTTCGCGCAGATCTCTGAGCTTGGGTGGGACTGGCCGCCCGGCAGGATTAAAGGCGATCATGACTTTGGGCAGGGTAGGGTATTCCGGATTGGAATGACAAACCGCGCCGCGTTCGCCATTGGACAGCAGCACAGGCGTTCCCACTGGGTAAACCCCCATCATTTTGATAAAGCGTTCAACATAGCCGGGGGCCCAGGCCTCTTCGCGCATTTTGTACATGACAGCCAGAGCGACGTTGGCAGGCATAGGCTCTTTATAGACTCTTTTGGATGAAAGGGCGTCATAATGGTCGCTTAATGAAAGAATGAGGCCATAGATACTTATTTTGCTGCCCCGCAGCCGATTTGGGTAGCCCGATCCATTATATTTTTCATGATGCTGCATCACGCCCTGCAGCACCTCAGGATGTATATCCTTTTCTTTTACAAGATGGTTATAGCCCAGCAGAACATGCGCCTGCATGATTTCACGCTCGGCACTGGTGAGCTTGCGCGGCGCGTCGAGTATTGTCTGGGGGATAAAGATCTTACCAAAATCATGAAAAAGACCAGCCAGCCCCACAAGGTGCAGCTTGTTTTCGGGAAGGCCAAGGTAGTGCGCATAAGCTACAGAAAATATGGCTACATTGACGGAGTGCGTATAGGCGTATTCGTCGCACCGTCTGAGTTTCGTCAGAGAAAGAAGGGCGTCGCCATTGCGGCCGAGGCTTTTGATAATGGCCTCAATATACGGCTGTGACGCTGCCAGGTCTACAGCGCCTCCCCGTGCGTCCTGCATCAGGTCTTTAACGTGCTCAAAGGTCTCGGCATAGGTCGTTCGTGCTCGAGGCATTTCTTCGCCCAGGGCAACCTTGGGAGCGGTATGATCTGGCCATACGTCGCCGACAGGCGCGGGTGCGCTTTGGGTACTGCTGGCTTGGCGGAATCGGCTGGGGTCGTGATACACTTCAGTGTATCCCTGCCTCATTATGGCGTGGATATCGGCATGCGAGGAGATAAGCCCTTCCTGCATGTATAGCAGTGGGGACTTGAGCCATGAGATGCCTGGATTGACAATGTACATTCCAGGTTCGGCATCAGAAATGGGTATTTTAACGGGATTTATAAGCCAACCCTCTTTCTGGCTATACTGACAGGGTGGATTTTCACATCAGAAGATTGCTGCTGCACATTCAGATCAGGTGACGATTGCTCTGATCATGCACGCAAGCTATGTGCTGGCTACAATCTGATTTGCACCCTGCGTGGCCGGGAAATCCAGATTTGGAAATCCCGTATGCCATTAGCTTGATTTGCCGGGCGCGCATGATGCGCCACGGGCGATCTGATTCACAAATTTTTACAATCTAAGCATGTTGATGGGCGTAAGTATATGTATTCGATGTTTCTATGAATGAAGTGCGTTTTTTCGAAAACTAGATTGAGGGCGCAGGTCATGCCCTTACTGGGGCGGAGTGATTGGGCTGTGCGGAGGTGGTTTTTGGGTTCTATTTATCTATTAAATATTTTTAATGGGCGCACGGGTAAAAAAATGAGCGCGTGTGGATTGGGCATAGCGCAGTGTAAATTTAATTAAGGCCGAGCCAGGTGCTATCAACGAAATGTGGCGGAATTAGGCGGGGCTGTGGCAGGCGGATATGTTCAGGCGGATCTGTGGCAGGCGCATTTTGACTGCTTGAGAATGTAATGATGCCGTATGAATGCGTTGCGATGTGTACGATTTTATGTGTGCAGAAAGATATTCTGGTGCGGGCCGTTTTGAATATAAGCGGCCATGAACGTGTCGATAATTCATCCAAAACAGAAAAAGGCGGTTAGCTTTTAAAGCTAACCGCCTGGTATTTCTTGGTGGTCGTGCGTCTAAATAATTACTCAATTAACTTACTTAAATTACAGCATAAAATAAATTTAAAATTTCTCGATACCAACAAAAATACCAACAATTTTTTTTGGTGCCCTACTGGCTGGGGTAACGCAAAAATTATGGGCGCGAATAAAAACATTCCAAATTTCAGTGGGTTGATAATGCCTACAAGCCTTTTGCAATCCTCAAGGTGTTTCCGCCAAAAAAATTTCCTATTTCTTTACAGCTGAGTGTTGCGTTTCTGTCCATCCTGACAAAAATTCATTCTCTCAAGCAGATTTCAGGGCTTCGCGCTCTTGCGTTTCCTCTTGCATTTGGCTGCCCCTTGCAATTCTGAAATACCCTCTTCGTGTCGCAACACTCCAAACCGCGATGGCAAGGCAAGATGTGCCCTTGTTCCGTCCATGAGGTTAATCCCGCCTGGAACCTTGCGACATTGCAAAACAGCTTATCCCTTTGAACAAAGAATGAGCAAAGGCAAACCAGTTAATTGAAGCAAGAGCGAACCAAGGGCACCGCCCCCACAAAGCACGGGGGAAGCACGAAGAAAAACCCCGAAAAGGGAACACGGCAGGCACTCCACCGCCTACGCTTGCCCCATCTAGTTTTGCCTAGTTGTGCGCAAAGGCCAGAGCTACAAGTTTTCCCAAGTTTTTTAATCTCAGCTTTTTTCAACAGGCATATCACCCACAGCATTTCTTGCCGCCCTGCATCAGCCCGCCGCGCCGCATTGTCGGCAATATCATAGAGATTCTATGATTTGAACTTTCGCGCCCTATGCCGTACAAAACCAATATTTGCCTATAGTGAAAAACCCTGAAATTCATAGCGCCACAACCCAGGACACCACTACCATGACAGCCTTGCAAAAAATCCTTGCCGCCTACCGCGATGCCGCGCTTACTGAGCGCGAAAAAGGCACCTATTTTGAAAAGCTCATCATCTGCTATTTCAAAAATGAGGCGTCCTACAAGGATTTATACAGCAATGTCTGGCTGTATTCCGATTGGGCCAAAGAACAGGGGCTGGACGCACGCGATACAGGTATTGACCTTGTGGCGCAAACAGCAGGCACGGGCGAATTTCACGCAATCCAGTGCAAGCTGTATGCAGAAGACCACCGCCTGCAAAAAAAGGACATAGATAGCTTTTTTACCGCATCCGGCAAAAAGCCCTTTACCCATCGCATCATTGTTTGCACCACCAACGACTGGAGCGAACACGCGGAAGACGCCTTGCGCGACCAGCAACCCCCAGTCAGCAAAATAGACCTACATGATCTTGAAAACAGCCAGATAGACTGGGCGCTCTATACACCAGACGCAGCCCCGGCCCTGAAACCCAAAAAGGCCCTGCGCCCCCACCAGATCAAGGCAGTAAATGCCGTTACAGCCCAGCTTGCACTGGCAGAACGCGGCAAGCTCATCATGGCCTGCGGTACTGGCAAAACCTTCACCAGCCTTAAAATTGCGGAGGCAATGGCAGGACGCGGCGGGCGCGTGCTTTTTCTGGTGCCCAGTCTTTCCCTGCTTTCGCAAACTCTTACGGAATGGACGCAAGAAAGCACCGTGCCGTTGCACAGCTTTGCCGTTTGCTCTGATAGCGATGTGGGCAAAAAGCGCAAAAAGGATGACGACATTGTTCAAACCTTTGCCCATGAGCTGCGCTACCCCGCTACTACCAACGCGGCCCGGCTGGCGGAAGAAATAGCCCGCCGCCACGATGCCACCCACATGAGCGTTGTTTTTGCTACCTACCATTCCATCAAAGTGGTCAGCGATGCCCAAAACAGTTTTGGCCTTGCCCCCTTTGATATTGTCATTTGCGATGAAGCCCACCGCACCACCGGCGTAACCTTTGGCGATGACGATGAAAGCCACTTTGTCCAGATTCATGACGCAGCTTTCATCCATGCCGCCAAGCGCCTGTATATGACGGCTACCCCCCGCATTTATGCCGACAGCGCCAAAGCACTTGCGGAAAAGGAAAATGCCGCCCTCTGCTCAATGGATGACCCCACAAAATATGGCGAAACTCTGCACACCATCACTTTTTCGGAAGCCGTGGCTCAAGGCTTGCTGGTGGATTACAAGGTCATTGTGCTAGCCATTGAAGAAAGCCACGTTAACCGCCGCCTGCAAAACCTGCTGAAAAACGAAGACAACCAGATAAAGGTAGACGATGCCGCCCGCATTGTGGGTTGCTGGAAAGCACTTTCAAAGCAGGGGCTGACCCTTGACGGTCTGGAGGAAGACCCCGCCGCCATGCGCCGAGCCGTGGCCTTTTGTCAGGTTATTGAAGCGCAGCACAAGGGTAAAACTCACAAGATCAGCTCAAAAAATATCGCCTCCATGTTTCAGGCCGTAGTGCAAAGCTACCAGCAAACGGCAGATGACGAAGAAAAGGCGCAATTTCCAGAGGCCTTTGCCCTCACATGCGAGGCGGAGCATGTGGACGGCGGCATGAATGCCAGCCAGAAAGAAGAGAAGCTGAACTGGCTCAAAGAGGAAACCCCCGCAGATATTTGCCGCGTTCTCAGCAATGTGCGCTGCCTTTCTGAAGGGGTGGACGTACCCGCGCTGGACGCGGTGTTGTTCCTCTCCCCCCGCAATTCACAGGTAGACGTGGTGCAGTCCGTTGGCAGGGTCATGCGTAATGCTCCGGGTAAAAAGCGCGGCTATGTGGTTTTGCCCGTGGTTATCCCTGCTGGCATGGAGCCGCATGAAGCCCTGGACAACAACAATACATACCGGGTTGTCTGGCAAGTCTTGCAGGCCTTGCGCTCGCACGATGACCGCTTTGACGCCTTTATCAACAAGATTGACCTCATCGGCGCGGAACCCCGCAAGATGGAAGTCATTGCCGTATGCGACAAGCTGCCCACACAGCGAGCCAGCAAGGAAACCGGCGGCAAGATAGGTAGTGGCAGCTTTACCCTGGGCGAATCTGTCACTTCAGGCCAGCGGCAAGCACCTGTGCAGCTTACCTTTGAGATGGGCGAAATTGAGCGGGCCATTTACGCCAAGGTGGTAAAGAAATGCGGCAATCGCAACCACTGGGAAGAATGGGCCTCAGACATTGCCAAAATTGCCCGCACCCACATAGACCGCATAGCCGCCATTCTGGAAAGCCCGGAAAATACGGCGGAGCGCAAGGCCTTTAACGCTTTTGCCAATGAGCTGCGTGACGACCTTAACGACAGCCTGACAGACGCTGAAATTATAGAGATGCTTGCCCAGCATCTTATTACCAAACCCGTATTTGACGCCCTGTTTAGCGATTACAGCTTTGCCAGCCAAAACCCCATGTCGCAGGCCATGCAAAACGTGCTGGAAACATTGCACCAGCACCACCTCGAAAAAGAAACCGATACCCTGCAAAAGTTCTATGACAGCGTGAAAATGAAGGCTGAGGGCATTGATAACGCCCAGGGCAAGCAAAAAATTGTGGTGGAGCTGTACGACAAGTTTTTCCGTAACGCCTTCCCCCGCATGACAGAAAAACTGGGCATTGTGTACACACCCGTGGAAGTTGTGGATTTCATCATTCACAGCGTCAACGACATTTTGCAAAAGGAATTTGGGCAAACCCTTGGCAGCGATGGAGTACACATTCTTGACCCCTTTACCGGCACAGGCACCTTTATTACCCGCCTGCTGCAAAGCGGCCTCATGACGCCGGAGCAAATCAGGAAAAAGTACAAAGGCCAGATTCACGCTAACGAGATTGTATTGCTGGCCTACTACATCGCCGCCATTAATATTGAATCGACCTACCATTCCCTTGTGGGCGGCCCCTATGTGCCCTTTGAGGGCATCTGCCTCACAGACACATTCCAGATGTACGAAAAGGAAGACCTTATCGACCTTATTCTGGTGGACAACAGCGCCCGCAGAAAACGCCAGAAGAAACTGGATATTCGAGTCATTGTGGGCAATCCGCCGTACTCAATTGGACAAAAAGAAGAGAGTGAACAAACCAAAAGAGTCACATACCCCTCCTTGGATGAACACATCCGCACCACATACACGGCCCGCTCCAGTGCCATGCTGGCAAAAGGGTTGTATGACAGCTACATCAGGGCTATCCGTTGGGGCAGCGACCGCATAGGCAAGAGTGGTGTTATTGGCTTTATCTCAGGTTCTGGCTTTGTGGAAAAACCCGCTATGGATGGCATGCGAAAATGCCTTGCAGAAGAGTTTTCAAGCATCCATGTGATAAATCTGCGTGGTGATATTCGCAAAAACATGCTTAGCAAAGGACGCGCTAGCGAGGGAGAAAATATTTTTGGCAGTGGCAGTATGACAGGCATTGCCATTACTCTGTTCGTCAAGAATCCCAAGTCAAAGCAACATGGCAAAATATTTTATCATGATATTGGCGATAATCTGTCAACCGAAGAGAAAAAGAGAGCCTTGCAAGATTACGTCAGCGTTACAGGCATCACTGCTACCAACGGCTGGCAATCGATTACCCCTGACGAGCATGGAGACTGGCTTCAGCAAAGGGATAACAGTTTTGAGCAATTCACAGTTGTTGGCGATAAAAAGGGGTATACAACAAGGCTGTTTGATAATTTTTCTTTGGGGGTTGTCACTAATCGTGATGCATGGTGCTACAATGCAAGTGCGAAAGCTGTAATTGCTAATATGCAAAGCATGATAGCTTTCTACAATTCTGAGGTGCAGCGATTCAATGCAACAAACCAAGAACTTGATAAAAAAGAACGCGAAACAAAAATTGAATCTTTTATCGATACCAACCCCACAAGAATTAGCTGGACAAGGTCATTAAAACAGCAATTTTCACAAAACCGTTCATTTTCATTTAACCAAGAAAGTCTAATGACCAGCCAGTATCGCCCCTTCACTAGACAATGGCTGTACTACAGCAGAACATTCAATGAAATGGTCTATCAGATGCCCCGTATCTTTCCAGACGCATCTGTCAAGAATATGGTCATTTGCGTTTCTGGCATCGGGGCAAGAAGCGGGTTTTCAGCCTTGATGGCGGCTAAACTTCCCTGTCTTGATATGGTGGAGAAAGGCCAATGCTTCCCCCTCTACCTTTATGATAACCCCAGCGAAACAAAAGTCCCCTCGCAGTCGCAGGGTAGCTTGTTTGGCACGCCAGCCCCACAGCAGAAGCAACGTACCCGCCGCGATGCCATTACAGACGAAGGCTTGCGACACTTCAAAAGTGCCTACCCTGGTGAGAAAATCAACAAGGAAGACCTGTTTTATTACATCTATGGTTTGCTGCATTCTGAACAGTACAGGGAATGGTATGCCGACAACCTTGCCAAGGAATTGCCCCGCATTCCCCGTGTAAAACTTGCGGCGGACTTTTGGGCATTCAGCAAGGCAGGGCGCGAACTGGCAAAGCTGCACATTGGTTATGAAAGTGTGGAGCCGTACCCGGCAACTGTCAGCATTGCTGGCGGTAAAACGCTGGACGACTGCACGCCGCTGGATTTCAGGGTGGAGAAGATGCGCTACGGCAAAAACGGCAAGGAGAAAGACCTTACCACCCTGATTTACAACAGCAAGATTACCGTGACCGGCATTCCCCCTGAAGCCTATGAATATGTGGTCAACGGCAAGCCCGCGCTGGATTGGGTGGTGGAACGCCAGTGCGTAAAAACGGACAAAGCCAGCGGCATTGTCAATGACGCCAACGATTGGGCCATTGAAACCATGCACAACCCACGTTATCCGCTGGAGCTGTTCTTGCGCGTCATTACCGTGAGCCTTGAAACTCTCAAGATAGTCAAGGCACTGCCAAAGCTGGAGAAAGAAGAGCTGAGCTAAGCCCGATACCGACCCCGCAAACTGAACTTTTATGAACCACCCATTTGAACTTTGGGGGCGCAAATCTTCAGCCTTTTAGCCCTAAAGACCGTATGCGCCCCAAAGTTTTCGTGCGTGCAAAATGAAGGGTGGGGGGGCAAATGTTGGCAGCGCATGACCGTAAGACCGTATGCGCCCCTGCTCATGTCATTCTGGCAAGAAAAGGCCCGGAAAACCTGCGCAAATGGCGGGAAATTCCGGGCCTTATTATGTTTATGGCTTTACCGTGGCGGGGTGAACTCCCCCCCTTTTACTGCCAGACCACCTCGCCTTGAGCCGTTGCGGCGGGCATCATTTGGCTTGGTAAGGAGCAAACAGAGCGGAAGCCAACCGGCAAACCCGTTGCCGCGCAAGTGCCGCACCACCACGCAAGGCCCTGAGTGTTACGCCATGCCAAGCATTCAAGGCAGCGTTGCGGCTGCATAGAGTTTTCAGCCTCTGCATCACACATTGCTGGTTTTTGTCCGGGCAAGCTGGGCAAGCTGGACATTTCAATATTTTCAGTGTGTTGTTGCTGCCCAGTTTGGTTTTGCAATTCCGGGCAAACTGGGCACGCTGTTGGCGGAATGAACAGATCAAACCAGGGCATCTGCATCACCCCCGCAGCAAAGCACATAGCACCTTTTGCGCCCAAAGCCCGGCAAATCATGCGGCGGCTTGCGCGTGTTGCTGCCAGAATCCCCCGGCAACAGCAAACCCTTTTCCAGTAGAACAGCCACAGCACGCCGCAACGGAAAGCCCTTGCAAATCTCTGATTTGAAACTTTCCGGCAAGACATAGTATTCCATGCCTTCGCCAGTGTTGCTTATGCGGCGAAAGCCCACCCGTTGGCTGCAAGGAACGGCGAGATTGTCCATATCCTGAAAGCGGCTAGCGCCATGCTGCTCAATAAACAGCCTTACCTGTGTTTCAATGGCGGCATCTTCCGCCGCCCCGGCATCACCCCGCAAAAGAAGCCATGCGTCAAAACTGGTTTTAATGGCGGCAAAGGCTTGCCCTTCTTTCCAGGGCAGAAGCCCCCAGTCTGTAGCCATTTCGCCAGCTATGGCACATAGGGCAAACCGCTGGGCAACCCTTCGCACTTGCCCTGAAGCATTGGGCGGGCAAAGCCCTTCGGCTGCTGTTTGCAACGCGGGAGAGAGCTTTTCCAGCGTTTGCTGGCGGTGCTGCTGAAGTTGCGTAATGAAGGCGCGTGCCGCGTGCCCGTAATTTTGCGCGGCGGCTTTTTTTATGCAGTCCGCAAAAGCACTGGGGCTTTCATGACTATGCAGATTTTCAAAAATGCCTAAACCTTTTCCGGCATCCGCAGGCACATCAATCAGCCGTACTGCCTGCCCCGCCTGTACCTTGCCGCCCTCTTCTGCAATTTTGTCCGCAAGCCCTTTTTCGCCGGTAGAAAGCACCATGCACCGCCATGACTTTACGGCTTTGGCGGAACCGTCATTCATGGCCCGCGCCTTGCCCATACCGTTGGCGAGGAGGTAGGCCGCCTCGCTTATCGTGCGGGCCGATGCCTGCCCTATTTCGTCCAGACACAAAAGAGCATCATTATGCAGCTCCGCCATGCCTTCAAGGCCGTTGGCTGTTGCCCGCCAGTTTTGCACATACCCGCCAGAGGATGTGCCCTTGCCCCACGCACTGCCCCCCACGACCAGAGCCGTTGTTTTACCCGTGGAACTTTGGCCCACAAAATTGAATCCGCCGCTTTCCTGCCCAGCCAGATGCACCAGTGGGGCGGCAAGTGCCCCGCATATTGCCAGCATTAAACGGCTGTTACCTTGCGCCCATGCGCCAACGGTGGCTTGCCATTGTTCCAGAATGCCGCCCGTAAGGTAGGGGTTTTGGGCCGTTGCGGTTTGCAGCACAATCTTGCCCAGATTGCCCGGTTCTGACTGGGCATTACTGGACAACGACAACCCACTGTTTTCATTAACTTGTCCAGCTTGCCCAGTTTGCCCAGTAGTTTGTTTGATTATTGCATCTGGAAAAACAAACTGCTCGTAATGCCAGCCGGTACTGGGAACGCACCGCACACGTTCCGAAGGCTGAATTGTGGCAAGAAACAGGGCTAACAAGTCGCGGGCACGCCTGCCGGGGGCACCGCTCCACCCTTCATCTGCAAGCCGCCCCAACCATGCGGATGGGTCGCGCCCGGTCAATATGGCACTGGGCATAGCCCAGGTATGTTTTCCGTTATCAGGGTCTTGCCACTCCAACAGCAACCCCCATGATCTGCCGTTTTGATCGCGTGTTCTGCCAAGTACATGCAATGGCGGGCCTATCCATGTTTCAACAGGCTCTCCGCCGTCTTTTTGCTCAAGATGCCACAGGCCTTGCTGTTTTCCCGTTGTGCGCAGGGAATAGCCATTGGGAAGTTTTGTATGCTGTTGTGAGGTTTCAGGTGTTTGCCCGCTGGGCTTGTGGGCATTCATAAACTGCGTGCGAACTTCTCCGGCCCCCATCTTTTTATGGAGGTCATTCCAGTCAATCTTTCTGCCTTCATGGCGAGGAACAGCCATCTCGGCGTCTATGGACTGAGCTGCGGCGGTGGCTTTTTCCACCCCTGTGTTGGGCGAGGCATCCGCATGAAGGTCATTGTCTGCGCAAATGACAATCCGCCTGTTGGGAAACTGGCGGCGGGCCTCTTGCGCTACGGGCAAAAGATTGCCAGCGTCAAACGCCACCCATACGGGATAGCCAAGGCATTCATGCAGGCTTAGGCCGGTTGCCAACCCCTCACTTATCAGCAGCGGAGAGTCTGCGCTCTCGCCAATGAAAAAAACACAGCCTTGTTTCTGCCCGCCGGACAAAAACCGCTTTTCGCCCTGCTCACTGATAAACTGAAGGTTCACAAGCTCCCCTTCGGCATCATAAAGCGGGATAACCAGTTTGTTATCGTTGCTGGAAACTTTAAGGCCAGGTGCGGATTGCACTCCCTTGTTTGTCAGGTATTCATGCCGCCCATCTGCTGACATCTTTGCTTTGTCGGCATAAAGGCGTTGTGCATTTTTTGCGGCCAGTGTTTGGCGGCGCGTTTGTTCTTGCGCATCAAAGTCGCGCCTTTCTTCAATGCGCCGGGCGAGGTCTTGGCGCTCAGCGGGTGAAAGACTTGTTTCGCCTTGCGCCGTCCATACGCCAGTTGCCCCTGTTCGCCAGTTTTGCCACCACACAGAACAGGGCGCATCGGCATGGGCACAATATGCACCGTCATTCTGGCGGGCTTTGCCTTCAACCGGCACGCGATGGAGCTTGCCGTCAAATTGCAGATCGTCCACCAGCAAGCCCGCGGCGCGCATTTCTGCAAGAGCCGGAGAAGTATCTATTTTAGAAACATGTAGATAGTGAAACGGGGACTGTTGGTTTGGCGAAAGCTCCGCCAATGGAGGAATGGGGAATGTAGGGGTGCGGGTGGGAACTGTGCTATTTACTGTCATCAGCCACCCCCTGGACGCCGTTTTCAAGAATGGGCATGAGGTCAGCCATGCGCCAAGCCACAGCACGAGACCCAATTTTAACTGGGGCAGGGTAGATGCCGCTGGACATGCCCCGATACCACGTAGCACTGCTTACACCCGTAAGGGCCAAAACGCGGGGCAGCCGAATAAGTTGAAGATTTTGGGATGAAGAAGGTTTTTCTTGAAAGGCCGTGACTGAAGTATGTTTCATAAAGGAAACAGTCCTCTGGCACACTGTACGCAGTACAACCCCAATTTTCGGCACAAATAATGATTGCCTTTTGGCAACCATTCATATAGGCGGAAGAGGTAGTGTACATTTGTACACTGCACAGGTTTGTGAACATAGGGTCATGGCTGAGACTGTGTTCACGTTAGTTAGAATCCATTTTGAAAGCGGTTCGTGTTGACGCACGGGCCGCTTTTCTCATGCCTTTTCTAGCATATGCAAAGAACATCGCATTGTGTCAATAAGAGGCCTCAACCCTGGAAACCATTCAAAAGAAGTAACGGTATGAATTTAATATAAAAAAGTATAAATAAATAATTTAGATTTTTTTTAGTGTTTCTTTTCTGAGACACAAATTTTTATCGTACAGAATAATTATTATAAGAAAATTGGGCATGGTTAGATTTTTTTGTTCCATTTGTAGAACAAAAGCTTTTTCAAAAATTATGGAGTTCTCCATAACATAGCATTCCCAAAAGAATATACTGCAGTATAATATTGGATGGTTTCTGTGAGTTATGATTGTTTTGAATAAATGTCAGTGGAATTTATTCAAAATTGCATTAGCGCAGTCGCTAATTATTATACAAAAGTATAATGAGGCAACTCTAATAAGCCTGTCTGCACTAATGTCGCGTTGCTTTATTGGGTTAAGGCATCAAACTATCCAAAAAATCACCCCAATCCTGCATCATCTTGCGCCGCTCTGGCAGATATTCTGCATAATTATAGCTGGCCCTTACGCTGTTTCGTTCTCCGTGGGCAAGTTGACGTTCAATCCAGTCTTTATTGTAGCCCTGTTCATTCAATAGAGTGCTTGCGAGGCTTCTAAAACCATGAACCGTCATTTGGTCAGGGCCATAACCAAGGCGGCGTAAGCCAGCCAAAAGCGTCATGTCACTTATGGGGGCGCTTTTTGCCCGAACACTGGGGAATAAATATTGCCCATCGCTACTATATGGGTGCAAATCATGCAGGATTCCCAGGGCTTGTTGGGATAAAGGCACAATATGTAGCACACGCATTTTCATGCGCTTGGCAGGGATACGCCATTCCGCATGTTCAAGATCAAATTCTGCCCATTCAGCCTTGCGCAGTTCGCCGGGTCTTACAAAGACATGCGGTGCTAAGCGCAATGCCGCCCGAACAACCACATTGCCCGTGTAGGCATCAATGTCGCGTAAAAGCTGCCCAATCTCTTTTACATCAACGATGGTGGCAAAATGCCCTTTGCGTGGAGGAGGAAGAGCGCCCTTAAGGTCGGCAGCCGGGTCGCGTTCTGCTCTGCCAGTAGCGATAGCGTAACGGAAGATGCGGCTTGAATCCTGCATGATGCGGTGGGCGGTATCAAGCGCACCTCGCGTCTCAACTTTTCTCAGCACCGTTAATAATTCTGGCGCAGATATTTGCGCTATCGGGCGCTTACCTATAAACGGAAAAACGTCTTTCTCTTGTCGCGCCAGGACACGCTCCGCATTACTTTCAGTCCAGTTGGGCGCATGTTTCGCGTGCCACTCGCGGGCAATTATCTCATAAGCACATGCAGTTTCGGCAATGCAAGCGGCCTTGGTCGCCTTTTTATGCAGGGATGGGTCAATGCCCTTTGCCAGTAAAGATTTGCATTCATCGCGTTTTTCGCGTGCATCTTTCAAACTAACAGTGGGGTACGCCCCAAAGCTCATCGTTTTTTGTTTGCCGTCAAAGCGATACGCCAGTCGCCATAGTTTCCCGCCTGCTGCGCTTAAGTGCAAATACAGCCCACCACCGTCAGAATATTTTTCAATCTTGCCCGATGGTTTCAAATTGCGAAGCTGTGTGTCATTCAGGCTCATGTTGGTATCTCCTGTTGGCTACTTGCACATAACTGGCTGGAGAAGATACCAACATTGCCGCAAAACCATTTGTGGCGCGGTGCGGGAGAAATGTTGGTATCAGCTTTCAGAAGCGAAAAGATGCCAACGGATATACCAACATCACGTTGGTATGTACAGGTAGGGAGTGAGAACTGGTGAGAAGTCGAGATAAGGAAAAAGCTAAGCCCCGCAAGGCTTTTAAGGCTTTGCGGGGCTTTCTGAGAAGTCATTTTGGTGGGTCGTGCGGGGTTCGAACCTGCGACTCTCTGCTTAAAAGGCAGATACTCTACCTGCTGAGTTAACGACCCGTTGAGACGCGCAATATATATATTGGTGATTTGCCTGTCAAGTGCCAAAATGCATGTCTGGCAAGTCAATTGTACTTTAAATTGCAGATGCTTGATAACATGCTGATTTTAAATCAGTTGTTAGGGGTTGCCCCACGCTGTAGACGGCGCGCCGGTATCTGCAAAAAATGCTGATCGCGGTTATTATCCCTTCTTTTCCTGCTTGGCCCAGGTGTCGCGCAGGGTCGTCGTGCGGTTAAAGACAGGGCGGGCATCTGTGCTGTCCTTGTCTTTACAGAAATAGCCGAGGCGCTCGAACTGTATCTTGTCGCCAGCAGGCAGGGTAGCCAGGGCTGGCTCCAGCAGACCTTCAACAACCGTGAGGGACTGAGGATTGATATAATCCAAAAACGTCTGACCTTCGGGAGACGCATTGGGATTTTCAGCGGCAAAAAGCTGGTCGTACAGGCGTACTTCTGCCGGGATGGCATGCGGGGCCGATACCCAGTGGATTGTGCCCTTGACCTTGCGGCCATCCGGGCTTTGACCGCCACGGCTTTCGGGATCGTACACGCAGCGCAGCTCGATCACGTTGCCCGCGTCGTCCAGAATGGCCTCGCGGCAAGTGATGAAGTAGGCGTAGCGCAGGCGCACCTCCGCGCCGGGGGCGAGGCGGTGGTACTTCTTGGGCGGCTCCATGCGGAAGTCGTCGCGCTCGATGTACAGCTCACGCGAGAAAGGAACCGTACGGCTGCCGTAACTTTCGTCTTCCGGGTGGTAGGGCATGGTGAATTCTTCCACCTGCCCTTCAGGGTAGTTTTCAATGACCACCTTGATGGGATCAAGCACGGCCATAGCACGCGCTGCGTTGGCGTTGAGGTGTTCGCGCACGCAGAATTCCAGCATGGAGTATTCCACTGTGGAGTCAGCACGCGCCATGCCGATGCGGGAACAGAATTCGCGCAGGGCTTCGGGCGGCACGCCCCGGCGGCGCAGGCCGCAGAGTGTGGGCATGCGGGGGTCGTCCCAACCGTGAACGTGGCCTTCTTTTACAAGCTGGATGAGCTTGCGTTTGGAAAGCACCGTGTAGGTGAGGTTGAGGCGGGCAAATTCAATCTGCTGCGGGCGGTAAGCGCCAAGGGTTTCGAGCACCCAGTCGTACAGTTCGCGGTTGTTGATGAATTCCAGCGTGCAGAGCGAGTGGGTGATGCCCTCGATGGAGTCCGACAGACAGTGCGTGTAGTCGTACATGGGGTAGATGCACCATGCGTCGCCCGTGCGGTGATGCGCAGCGTGACG
This sequence comes from Pseudomonadota bacterium, assembly GCA_023386035.1. Taxonomy (GTDB): domain Bacteria; phylum Desulfobacterota; class Desulfovibrionia; order Desulfovibrionales; family Desulfovibrionaceae; genus Desulfovibrio. The sequence goes on along the minus strand of JAEWKM010000011.1, from coordinate 60,405 downwards.
AATGCGGTACAGCGTGGGGTCGCGCATGACAAGGTTGGGCGAAGTCATGTCGATCTTGGCGCGCAGTACGCGTTCGCCATCGGCAAATTCGCCCGCGCGCATGCGGCGGAACAGATCGAGGTTTTCTTCAACACTGCGGTTGCGCCAGGGGCTTTCGCGCCCCGGTTCGGTGAGGGTGCCCCGGTGCTCGCGGATTTCTTCCGCCGAAAGGTCGTCCACATAGGCCTTGCCTATGGTGATAAGCTGCTCGGCATAGGCGTACAGCTTTTCAAAATAATTGGAGGCGTAGAATTCGCGGTCCTGCCAGTCGCCGCCGAGCCAGCGCACGTCCTCGCGAATGGAGTCGACGTATTCCTGCTCTTCCTTGGTGGGGTTGGTATCGTCAAAGCGCAGGTTGCACAGTCCATTGAATTCTCTGGCAACACCAAAGTTCAAACAGATGGATTTGGCGTGCCCCAGGTGCAGATATCCGTTAGGTTCAGGAGGAAAGCGCGTATGAACCCTGCCGTCGTAACGGCCAGTGGCATTGTCTTCAATGATACGGGCACGAATGAAGTCCACGCCGGGCTTGTTTGTTGTGTCTGCCGCAGAATCGGTGGCGGCTGAACAGGGGGAATCGGCGGTGGAGGGGGTGATATTTTTTGTCTCGGGGGCCATAATGCGCTCCATTACTTCCTGGCGATAATGTAAACTCTAAAGCTACGCCAAGCGGGGGCGGGGGTCAATCGCGCAGGCGTTGGCCTGCCGGGCCTCACAGGCAGTGGACTTTTGCCTGCGTATCTTGCCAATACTGGTTTTGCAGCTACCAGTCTTGTTAAGCATTATTAGGGCAAGGCGGCAGCAAAAGAACAAAAATACCCGTATGCTTGACAGCCATGCCAACCTGAGCTAGCTTGCACTTCTGCATTCGGGGCGCGTGCGTCCCAAACGCGGAGAGGTGTCCGAGTCGGCCGAAGGAGCTCGCCTGCTAAGCGAGTATACGGGCTTAAACCTGTATCGAGAGTTCAAATCTCTCCCTCTCCGCCATAATTGGCAACATGAGCCAGTTACAGAATTTCTGTGACTGGCTTTTTTATTTTTTGGTGATAAAGCGCGAAGAAAAGAGGTGCATGCGCGCCAAAAAAAATTTCTATACCTGAGCTATGTGGGCTTGCGGAAGTCTACGGGCAAGCTACACTCCGACTTTCTTCCTCATGAGTGAAAAGTGTTTTTCTTGCTTTGCACAGTTGTGCACGGGTGAACCTAGCTATTTTTTGCTGAAGTCAATTTCCGCTTTGTGTCTAAAATGAGGCTGTTTTTAGCGGATGCGAGGTAGAGAATATACTGATGTGCATATATTTGCCCCCTCTCCCTCGCAATGCATCCCAACGGAAAGTTGGAGTTCCAGATCTTGGGGTGCAAAAATGAAAAAATGGCCCCATCGGAGAGTAAGTTAATGGGATATTGCGGCAAGCCAAGGGGGCTTTCTCGCTCTGTGACATCGAACGGCATCACTGATACAGCTTTTATAAATACAGTAGTAATTCTGCTGGAATGAATAGCTTCGATGTTAAGCGGCTTGCGCAAGTGTGAGAAAAAGATCGCTCTATTGAACCCGCTTGTTGGCGGAGAGTTGGATATTGCCATTTTGAGCGATATGCGGTTAAAAAAATGAGGCCCGCAACCAATAGAGACGCCGTGCGCCATATTCATGCGCTGCATGGCTGTTCAGAGCGGTGAGGTCTTCGAGCAGTTCTGGTTCCGGTGTTTCGCTAAGTGGCCACGGCTTGAGGGTTGATATGTTTTTTACGGACTCAGATGCTGGAGCTGGTAGGGATCGCTGATGTTTCGATTCCCCTCGCCTGTCTGAGTTACTACGCTGAAAGGATCAGTGTACGCATAAGCAAAAAAAACGATTTTCCAGAAAGAAAGCCTTTCACTGGGTAAAGTCAGAGGATGTATTATACATAACACATGTTATTGTCCGACTCGCGCCGAAAGAATTACATGATGGGATTATCTTTGTAGCACAATGAAAATAAGTATTTTATAGATAGTGTGTGTAGCGGTGGTGAGTTAGCGAAGCACGGCAAATTGTCGTAAATGCAAATGAGGTAGAGAAATTTGATTGAATATGGCGATATAGTATGTGTAACAAAAGGTGCACATAAAAATAGAATAGGTATATATGATGGTGATGAAGGAAAGAGAGCGATTATCCTTTTTGGAGATATACTATTAAGTGATGCCTACTACATAATTCCATTTACTAGCCTACGCCTTGCAACTATGGCTGATTTATTTCAACGCAGAGAAGAAATATTTCAAAATATTTCTATATTAAAAATCCGTGATCGTGTTGTAAAAAATAGTGATTGTAAAAAATATTTTATGCTTATGGAGTTAAATTTGATTGATAATGCAATAAATTCTAGAGATATACATGCAAGGTATGGCGCGTGCGCTCATGCGGCCAAAAAAATTTTTATCTCCCATTCAAAAAAAGATAAGTGGCTTGCAAATCGATTGATGAGCGACTTGAAACAACTGGGGCACGATCCTTGGGTTGATGACTTTAAAATCAACGTCGGTGATTCCATACCAAAATCCATTCAATCTGGAATTGATGACTCTGATTTCATGGTTGTGCTTCTTTCAGAGAATTCTATTCAATCAGGTTGGGTTGAGCAGGAGTGGATGACAAAATACTGGGATGAAAGGCAGGGACAAAGAACGATTATTCTTCCTGCACTTACTGAGCCATGCAATATTCCTGCGTTACTGAAAACTAAAAAATATGCAAATTTTGTAGAGAGTTATCAGATGGGCTTAGGAGAAATAATTGAAGCAATTATGAAACAATAGCGGAATGTTTTCTTTGTTCATAGTGTGTAATACTGGAGGTCATATTTCTATTTTAGTTTTGCAAATCTTATCAAAAAAATATTTGAGTATACTATTTTAATTTACCTAATAAAATTGACACTAATTTATTATGCTGAGTAGCGTGTTCTTTACAGAGGGTAACCAAGTAATTTTCCTCCCATTGCAAAACATTGACAATGGGTAAACGTTGTTCCTGTATATTAAAATAAAATCCTGATGCAGTTTTACGGTGCCACATGTAATAAATCATGTATGATCTGTATGTCTCTGGCATGAACGTGATGCAGTTTTTAAAGACGTTCTGGAAAATAAAAAACGGCAAGCCATCATTGGGGGGGCTTGCCGTTTTTTATGGACAATGCACGGGCAGCGTTACATCCCGTGCGGCCTAAGTGTGTTCCACCTAGGCTATGTCTTGCGTGCCTAGGCCATAGGCCGCAAAGAATTGATATAGATGCGGGCCACAGTCTCGCGCGTGCCCTCAACGGGGGCTACGGAAAGCAGCAGGCTCAGGGATGGTGTCTGCTCCACAAGGTCGCAGAATGTATCCACGTCGGATTCCTTCACGCCCAGATCCTGAAGCTTCTGGGTTACGCCCAAGCTGAAGAGCCATTGTTCAACGGCCTTGGCAACCTTGTCGGCTTCTTCGGGAACACCCGCGAGACCGGGAACGATGGGCTCAAGAATATGCGCCAGCACGGCAGCGCGCGCAGGGTAGCATTCCTTGATAACAGCGGGCAGCAGCACGGCCAGTCCTAATCCGTGAGACAGGTCGGGGCTCACAGCGCTCAGAGGATGTTCAAGCGCGTGCGTGAAGTGTAGCAGGCCATTGTCAAAGGCCACGCCAGCCTGGAGGGCCGCGAAGCTGAGTCCGTACCGGGCTTTGAGGTCCGCAGGATTTTCCAGTGCTACGGGCAGCCAGTTGTGAACAAGACTGATGGTTTCCTTGGCCAGATTAACGGCAAAGGGGTTGGAAACCGTAGTGGTGGCCGCTTCTACAACGTGGTTTACCGCGTCGATGGAGACATATCGGGTCTGATCTTCGGAAAGCCCGGTCATCAGTGCGGGATCGTCAATGGCAAAGCGGGGATAGAGGCAGTCGTAGGCAATGGCGGGCTTGTAGTTGAGCCTGGTAACGGTGGCCACAGCAAAGCGGTTCACCTCACTGCCAGTGCCGTGGGTCAGGTTGATGGCGATAATGGGCAGGGCCTTTTCAGGCGTGAAGCGAAAACAGTAAAGATCTTCACCGCTTTTGCCGGGATTGGCCAACAAAATGGCCGCACTCTTGCCACAGTCGATGGGGCTGCCCCCGCCAATGCAGATCACAGCACCCGCATTAATGGTGCGACCCAATGCCGCAGCCTCGTCCACGCTGTCCGTGGTGGGGTTGGGGGTGACGCGGTTATACAGGGCCAGGGTAATGCCGTGCTTCTGGGCCGCAGTTTCTACCTTGTCCCATGCTCCGGTTGATTTGTAAGAGCGCCCCCCGCTGACACAGAGGATGGATGATACACCCTCATGCTTCATCTGGGCCAAAATGTCGTCGATTTTGTTGATGGCGCCTACGCCGATATAAGCTGTCGTCTTAACACGGATTTCCCGCACAACGTCATAATCGTAACTTTCATTCCACATGATAATCTCCCTTTTCAGTAGGATTTTCCTGCGCGATAGTATATTCAAGACCATTTGTTATTATTTTCACTTGTGTTTTTATACTCCCAATCAGATCGAGAGTAAAGCTCATTGAGCGCTCAAACAGTATTTTTATTTAAGCAGGGCTCCGTACCTTTTTGCCCTCGCCAATGATGCCATAAGTTTGGTTTCTGATTTCGGATTGCTGAAAGCCTGAGGTATAGCTTTGGAAAGGGGCGGTCTGCAGCCTGCGAAGGAACTCAGTGTCGTGATAAAGTTTACTGGTTTGCCTTGCCACCTTAAATACGGTTGATACGATTCATACGATAAAATGCAGAGCCTGCGTCGTTACCGCAGGCTCTGCATTTGTTTGGCTCTTTTCTCTGTCGTTGAGCGTAGCCTTCGCTGTTATGGGTAGTTCACTCTTCTCGCAATTTGATTTGCTGCTGCTTGCTGCCTCAGCGGTATTCGTATGAAAAAGAGTGAACAGCCTGCGGCAGCACCTGTTTAGCTGTTTGACATTTCCCGTGCAGCGCTGTCCGTGGCCTCCTGACAAGAGTCCATTACGCTGGGAACCATGCTGCCCTGACCAGCTATGGCAACAGCGCCTTCAGAAAAAGCGGGTTCATTGAGAGAAGCCGACTCGGCAAGGTGCCCCTGGTCAAGAACTTCCTTAATGTCTGTCAGGCCCATGTCGTGCAGTTCCGCGGTGGAGCCGCCGTAAAAAACATCGGCTCCTTCACTATCCCCAGCCTGCTGACCAGTAGGTACAAGCAGGCTGTCGAGATTTTCATCACCGTGAATCAGCGTGATGGGGGCATGCAGTCCGGCGAAGCTGACATCATTACCTTCGCTGTTCAGATAGCCATCGTGCAGGGCATCGTCTCCCCCTTCAAAGAGCGCCTCAGTGTCGTGGTCGCCCAGAAAGGAGAAAAGCGGCATGTCAGAACTCTCTGCCTCTCTGCTTTCGGCAGACTGGGACAGTGTCGTGACGTCAGGTTCAAGGGTATCTGCATGTGCGGCAGCACTGATCGTTGGCGCGCTGAAGGCGGTATGCAGGCTGTCGTCTGTTGCGAAAGCCGGGCCATCATGAGCAGAAAACTGCCAATCCTGCGTGTCATCATGTCCGGCGGAATGTTGCGCGTCCTGCGTATGGTGCTCTGCGCCTGTTTCCGAAACCATTGCAGAGAGGGGCGCGGCAGCGGGTGCGGCGGTGTCGTGCAGATGGTCGACAAGTGCCGGAGGTTCAATGGAAACGCCGCTATCGTGCAACGCCCACAGAAGGTCGTTGAATGTTGACAAAAAGTCTGCGGGCAGTGAGGAAATGTCCAGCCCGTCAAAGCTGATGCCGCTCATGCCGCCCGCAATAAGCGGATCAGAGCTTATGGAATTGAGCCATGCCCCGTAGCGAACAGCAAAACTTTCGGCGTCGGATGCCTGAAGTATCAGGGTATAGGTTCCACCCGTGGCGACCACGTTCAGGCTGCCGTTTTGCACCGCACCGCTGATGGTGAGGGTGTTGTCGCCGCTGCCCAGGTTGATTTCATTGCCGCTGCCCATGACCGCGCCATTAATGACTACGCTGTCGTCGCCTGCGCCAGTGCTGATGATGTTCCTGCCGCCGTTTTCGGTCTGCATGGCGATGCCCTGACCGTTATTGGCAGTCAGAGTGATGCTGTCGCCAGCGCCTCCTGCCTGGGAATGTCCAGTAATGTGGTTTACAGCGCCGCCGCCGCTGGCCCACATGGCAATGGCTTTACTGGCTGCGTCGGCAGTGGCGGTAATGGTGACTGTCAGCGCGTCGCCGCTGGATTCTATGGTGTTGCTGCCTGAAGCGCTGGCAGCCATACCGTATCCGGTGCCTGCTGTAGCTGTGCCGGAAACAGACACAGCGCCGCTTTCAGTGGTGATGGTATTACTGCCGGAATCAGAAGCATACATGCCGTAGCCGGGAGCGTTTTTGGCGCTGGAGTCAGCATGTGTGCCAACAATCTCTACAGCGCCGCTTCGGGTGCTGATCTCGTTACTGCCTCTGCTGGTATACATGCCGGCAGCGTAGCCATATGTGTTGCTGGCGTTTGTACCCGTGCTTGTGCCAGTAACCGTTACATCACCACTTTGGCTGTCGATCTTGTTGCTGCTGCCGGAACCGTTGGCGTACATGCCGAAACCGCCGCCGCCAGCGTTGCCTGACACCGTCACATTGCCGCTCTCGGTGGTTATGATGTTGGCAGCAGTGTTGCTGCCGGAAGATCTGGCATCCATACCAGCCGCACCGCTGGCAGTGTCGCTGGCGCCGTTGCCTGCCACTGTAATGGCACCGCTTTTTGTGGTGATGCTATTACTGCCGCCGCCCGTGGCAGACATGCCGTAGTTGTAGTCGCTGCCATTGGCGCCTGTAACGGTGACATCGCCGCTTTGGGTGTTGATCTCGTTTTTGCCGCCAAGGGCAGAATTCGCAGACATGCCTGCACTGGATTTTGCGCTTGTGCCAGTAACTTCCACAGAGCCGCTTTCAGTGGTGATTTTACTGCCAGAACCGAACATGCCGTAGCCCGCGTATTCGCCTGTGCCGGAAACCTTTACATCGCCACTATGCGTCTTGATTTCATTGTGTCCGGCCATGCCAATACCGCTGCCCCCGCTTCCTGTACTGGCGCCCGACACGGTAACATCGCCACTCTGGGTAGTGATGGTGTTGCCATCGTACACGCTTCCGTGCATGCCATAGCCGCTGCCCTTGGCATTAACGCTGGTAACCTTCACATCGCCACTTTCCGTGGTGATTCTGTTACTGTCGCCAGAAGCAGTGAGCGAAGTTGTGACGTACATTCCCGCACCGTAGTTTCCGACCACGGTTGCGCTTGTGCTGCTCACCTCCACAGCGCCATCCTTGGTGGTGATGCTGTTGCTGCTGCCCGAGCCCCCGGCAGTCATGCCGTTGAGGAGGCCGGATACGGCCACGTCGCCACTTTCAGTGGTGATGGTATTGCTGCTGCCAGAGAGGGCATACATGCCGTTTGCGCCCGACACGGTAACATCGCCGCCCTTGGTGGCGATGGCATTGCTGCTGCCTGAGCCGGAAGCGTCCATGCCGCCGCCAGAGTTGGGTCTGGAGCCTGATACGGTCACATTGCCGCTTTCGGTAGTAATGCTGTTGCTGCCGGCAAAGTTGGCGCGCATGCCGTCGCCGGAGCCACCAGGCCCGGACACGGTCACGTTGCCGCTTTCAGTGGTGATGGTATTGCTGCCGGAAGATGCAGCCATGCCGTAGCCGCCACTGCCCGATACGCTCACATCGCCGCTTTTTGTTTCAATACTGTTGGTGCCCGAGGAAGAGGCAGATATGCCGCCGCCCGAGCCTGACACTGTCACACTGCCGCTTCCGGTGGTGATTGTATTGCTGCCAAAATCGCTGGCACTCATGCCATAGCCGGGGCTGGAGCCGCTGGCGCTGCCTGAAACATTTACATTGCCGTCAGTTGTTTCAATAGTATTGCTGGCATGTTGGGCGCGCATGCCCATGCCGTAGCTGGTGCCTGTGCCGCTAACGGTTACGTTGCCTGCTCCGGTAATGATACTATTTTTGCCAGAAGATTCGGCAGACATGCCTATGCCGTAGCCGCCTGTGGCAGTGCCGGAAACAGTCACATCGCCGTTTCCGGTAATGGTATTGGTTCCACGCCCTGTGGCGTGCATGGCCGTGGCGTTGCCCTGATCGCTGGTAGCGCTGATGTTGGCGCTGCCCCCGGTCAGAGTCACCGTATTGGCGCTGTCGCCCTTGGTAGATGCTGCCTGCATGCCATAAGCATTGCCATTGGCGGTGCTGCTGGTCACCGTGACGTCATGCCCGGTAATTTCATTGGCCCCCGGCTCGTTGTTGGTGGCAGTGGCGTACATGCCCCAGGTATTGCCAGTGCCAAGGTTTTCGGCAGTTACCGTCGCCATGGTGTCGCTGGTGATCTTGTTGAGCGCTGTATTGCTGTACAGTGCGTAAGTTCCGCCGTTTTGCAGGGTTTTGGCCGCAATGGAGACCTCGCCGCCTTCAATGATGTTTCTGGCCAGCTGTCCGGTATTTTGACTTTCGGCATACAGGGCGGTGGCGTTGCCGCCGTAGGTGTTGTTGCTGCCCGAATTGCCGTGGGCCTGAATGTCCACAAGCCCGGAGGCGCTGACGTTGGTCGTACCGGTGCTTATGGTGTAGAGCCCGGAGGCAATATTGCCCTCAGCGCGCACCGTCATGTCGCCATCCTGCGCGGTCAGCGTCGTGGTGCCGCCAGTGTGCACGCCTCTGGCTTCGGCTGCTCCCTGCGTTGACGCCTCAATGGTCAGATCCTTGCCCGCAGTGATGGTGGTGGTGCCGATGCCCCAGATCCCCCCGGCTGCGCTGGTTGTAGAAGTTGCCTTGAGTGTGACGTCTCCCCCGGTGCTTTCCACCTTGGTGGTATTGCCGCTATTGTTGTCAATAGCGCTGGCGCTGGTGCCGTTGCCCGTGGCCGTAATGTTGATGTCGGCTCCAGCTTTCAGGCTGTTGGTAGCATTGCCGCCCAGCGACCCGGCCATAAGCCCCCAGGTTCCGCCGGAGGTGGATTGGGCGCTGATGTCAATGCCGTCGTTGGCCTCAATGTTATTGGTGGCGTTGCGGCCCGCGGTGATGCCTGCCGCTGCGTTGCCGACAGCCTGAACATCCAGACTGCCCACATTGGTGATGTCGTTTCTGGCGCCGTCATTGGCCGTGAGCGTGGTGGTTGTCACCGCTCCGGCAATGTCGGTAATAGTGTTGGAGGAGCCGCTTCCAGTGGAGTATATGCCGCCGGAATCCGCATGCACATCGTGCACGCCACTGATGCTGTTTTTGCCCCCGCCTGTGGCGTAGAGCGCAGTGCCCTGACCGTTGACGTTGACGACAGTGTTGCCGGATGCATCGCCCTGAATGCTGTTGACGCTCTTGGGGCCAGAGGCGGACATGCTTCCACCGAGGTTTACCGTGCTGTTGCCGCTGCCCAGGGTGATGCTGTTCGTTCCCACGCCGCGCATGCTGCCGTCGATTTCAACCAGATTGTCGCCCGCGCCGACGTTGATGATGTTCTGGCCGCTGTCTCTGTTCGTGACCATGTCGCCGCTTACGCGTACAATATCATTGCCCAGCCCGGTTTCGATCTTGTTCTGCATACCGTCGTTGGCAACATTTTTGATGGCCATATCGCCGTTGAGCGTCACGATGTCGTCGCCGTCGCCCGTGGTCACCAGGTTCTTTCCGTTATAGCCTGCTGCGGTCATATGCCCATTCAAGGTGATTCTGTCGCCGTTGGCATCGCCAAGGCGGCTGCCGCCCTGAATGATATTCGTGCCGCCCGAAGCGTGCATGGCATGCCCGTTGGCGGCATTGTCAGCATAGCCGCTGATTGTCGCCTGCAGCGAACCGTCATGCTTTATGATATTGCCGTCAGCAGCGCCCCACCCGTTACCACGGGTGTACATGCCGTATGCGGAGCCGCCGCTGCCTCTGGCATCAGCAGTGATATTGACGGTTTCAATGCCGTCAACCTTGGCCCACGCGCCGCCCCAGGCTGAAGCCATACCATACGCGCCACGGTTGCCGTCAAAAAGCTCGGTCGTGCCAGGTTTGGCAGGGCCGTTGAATTTGGCATCAATGTGCAATTCGTCATGGCCGCCATTACCGTTGATAAGCACCTGGCCGCCCGCCTGCGCCGCAACGCCGAAAGAAGACCCGAACTTGGCTTCAGAGGATATTTTGATAGTGTCGTTGCCGCTGCCGCCATTAATGGCAACGGTGCCGCTGTTGGTGCCAATGACCGCCATAGCGTGATCCGGGGCAGACGCCGAAAATTCCATATGGTTATCGCGGTCGTCATAGCCGTTGATCGTGGTCTTGGCGTTGCCGTAACCAGCGTAAACGGCTGTGGCCGTACCGTGGGCGGAGCTGTCGCTCACATCGGACGAAATATTGATGTCAGCGCCGGTCGCCGAAACCTGGCCGCCATTGTACGCGCTTATTCCAGAAACCGCGAAGGCACCGCCCTTTTCAACATTGAAGTTCTCCTGGGTGGAGTTGTCCAGGTGTGAATCAACCTGAAGTTTTCCATCCGGGCCAGAAGAGATCACAATTTTTGCGCCGCTGCCCGTGGCATACACAGCGGTATTGCCGGGGCCACTGGAGCCACCCTTGCTGGAATCGGCTGTAATGGTCAGGTCGTTGTTGGCCTTGATGGTCGTAGTGGCTTCACGCCCGCCTGCCGCCCAGGCGTAAACGCCATAGGCTCCGGCTTCGTTGCCGTGGGCTTCAATGGAAATGTCCCCGCCTTCAACAGTTGTTGCGGCAACGGCACCTTCATTGGAGTTGGTATACACGGCCCGGGCAGTACCCGCAGCGCCAGTGGTTTTGGCCGCGATGTGTATGGAGCTTTCGTCTCCACCACGAACGGATGAGGAAACCTGCCCGCTGGTGCCATATGTGGCAAGCCCGTAGGCGTTTCCTGTATTGTGCTCTGCGGTGATATTGACGGCCCCCTTTGCGGAAGCCGTGATATCAATACCTGAATCCCACATGCCGATATTGCCTGCGCCGCCCGCGTCGGACCGGTCAATGTCCACCTGATTGTAGTTCGTGCCGCCAAGGGTGACGCTTTCGCCGCTCACAGTTCTGGCGTCAGAGGCATACCATTCAGCCTTGAGAGGGCCGTCAAGCTGGGCGCGGTCTTCTTCAGTGGCGGCGTCGTAGCTCTGGCCCGCAGTGCCGCCGCTGATGACCAGCGGCATTTTGTATTCCACGCCGTCGATGGTTATCAGCAGCATGTCGGAGGCAAGCGTGCCGTTATTCAGGGCGGCAAGCCCGGCAGCGGTAAGCTCAACGGTAATTTTGCCGTCAGCCCCGATGCCCGTGACGTTAAAATAGGCGTTGGTCCCTTCAAAGGCCCAGCTGATTTGGCTCGGGTCGTCCACAAGGTCGCCGTTTTGGTTCACGGCAAAAAAGCTGAAAGTGTTCTGGCTGGTCGCAGAAACAATGAGCCGGGTGTGGTAGGTGGAGGAGCCCGTTTCGCCGCCAGGCCCATCGGTGCCGCCGCTGGCTGAGGAATATCTGTCGGAAACGGCAGAATCGCTCATAAGAGGGGGCACGCTTTGAAAGCCCGAATTTCCGCTGCTGTAGTCAAGACCATCCAGATGGCCAACCCCGGCAGCAAGTTCGGCATTGCCGTGTTCCGCATAATGGGAACTGCGTTCCGCAGCCGACGGACCAGCGGCAGGAGCCAGATCCGGCGCAAGAGCGCTGAAGAAGTCCTTGCCCGCAATCAGGGTGCCGCCTACTTCAAAGTCGGGTATGTTTTCCGCCGTGTACTCTGAATAAAAATCCGTCAAACGAATGCTGGATGCATCGTCAAAGCTGAAGACCAGATCATTGCCTGCGCGCGAAAGCGTCGCTTGATCAGAGGGGAAATCAAGGGTGTATCTGGCGTCAGCAGCAGTGTTTACTGTGGCGTGCTGCCCATGTTGTGGACGAGTAATGGGGATAGTATTCATTGTATATTCCTAATGTTGTCAGCTCAAAGCACATGCCAAAGGCACGCGTGGCTAACGCGAATAGTATGACCAAATCGGTCAAGGCTTGGGGATAAGATTTGCAAGGAATCCTTGCAGGTCAGCCAGGCTGACCAGAGCCGCTTGTCCCTATGAGCAGGGAAGGCTCCTTTGACAGGAAGGGGGGGGGAGTAGGCGCCTCCCCCGTAATGCCCGAAGGTAATTACTAAAAACTATCATTAATAGTTTTGATCAAAATATATCTTAATGGACGCATTGTCAATGTAGTAGCCGTTTTTCGCTATTTACTAACTATTTTAAGAAAACAGATTATAGCATCAAGGGAAGATTAGATATGGCAGAAGGCAGCTTAAGCTGCACATGATAGTAACAAAATATGCTATCCTATAAAAAGGCGGGGCATCAATTCACCCTGGCGTTCTGTCTGCGTACTCCTCAAGCTGTCACCGTGCGTAGGCATGTTGGGGCGGGTGCCTCAACTTTCATACATATTGCGGCAAGTATATTGTGCAGCCGTGCCTGACCCGCCCCCAAGGGCGTTTATCCTTGCCGCGCATATTCAAAAACGGTATGCACTATCGTGAGCGCCTGTCGCCCCACGCCGCGCAACGCGGCGTTGTTTCCTTCCCCGAACCAAAGGATTTTACGTGCAGTTTTTTGAGCAGATCGCAAAAGAGTTGAGCATCGCCCCAGGTCAGGCCAAGGCCGTGGCAGAGCTTTTGGACGAAGGGGCCACCATTCCCTTTATCGCCCGCTATCGTAAAGAGGCGCACGGTTCTCTGGACGAAGTTGCCGTCGCCGCTGTGCGGGATCGGCTCACGCAGCTGCGTGAGCTGGAAACGCGGAGGCAGGCCATTCTCGCCTCCCTCACCGAGCGGGAACTGCTCACTGACGATCTGCGCAACAGCGTCATGACTGCCGACACAATGACAGCCCTGGAAGACGTATACCTTCCGTACCGCCCGAAGCGGCGCACCCGCGCCACAATGGCCAGAGAAAAAGGCCTTGAACCCTTGGCTTTGAACCTGCTGGAGCAGGCGGCGGCGCTTGCGCCCGAAGAAGCTGCAAAGCCCTTTGTGGATACGGAAAAAGGCGTGGAATCCGTAGAGGTGGCCCTGGCTGGCGCGCGTGATATCATTGCAGAAATTGCCAGCGAGCACGGCGCAGCCCGCGCAGCCATGCGTGAGTTTTTCGCTCGCAAAGCCGTAGCTGCGTCAAGCGTTGCCAAGGGCAAGGAAGAGGAAGGCGCGAAGTTTCGCGATTATTTTGACTGGCAGGAAAATGCCGCCAAGGCTGCCGGACACCGTTTGCTCGCCATGCTGCGCGGTGAGACAGAAGGTTTTTTGACCCTGCATTTTCTGCCTGAAGCTGAAGCAGCCCAGACGCTGTTTCGGGGCATGTTTGTAAAAAATTCTTCGCCAGCCGGGCAACAGGTTCGGGAAGCTGTGGACGACGGCTATAAACGCCTGCTTGCGCCTTCACTGGAAACAGAGCTGCGCGCGACCCTGCGAAAAAAAGCTGAAAGTGAAGCCATTGCCGTGTTTGCCAAGAATTTGCGTCAGCTTTTGCTGGCGTCGCCTCTGGGGCAAAAACGCGTGCTTGCCATTGACCCCGGCTTCCGCACGGGTTGTAAGGTGGTGTGCCTGGACGCGCAGGGCGCGCTGCTGCACCACGACCTTATCCATATATTGAGCGACGGGCAGCAAAAAGACGCCGGAGAGAAAATCCGCAAACTTGCTGCCGCCTACAAGGCCGAGGCCATTGCCATCGGCAACGGCACGGCGGGCCGCGAGACAGAAACCCTCGTGCGTGCGTTGCAGCTTTCCCTTCCTGTTCTTGTTGTCAGCGAAAGCGGGGCCAGCGTGTATTCCGCCTCTGAAACGGCGCGGCGCGAGTTTCCTGACCTTGACCTCACCGTGCGCGGCGCAGTTTCCATCGGGCGCAGGCTTATGGACCCGCTTGCCGAGCTGGTGAAGATAGATCCCAAAGCCATTGGCGTTGGGCAGTACCAGCACGACGTGGACCAGACAGATCTTAAAAAAAGTCTGGACGATGTGGTGGAAAGCTGCGTGAATGCGGTGGGGGTTGAGGTAAACACCGCCAGCGTGGAGCTTTTGACGCACGTTTCCGGTCTCGGGCCAGCGCTGGCCAAGTCTGTTGTGGCCTATCGTGAGGCCAACGGTCCCTTTGCCCTGCGCAAAGATTTGAAAAAGGTTCCGCGCCTCGGCCCCAAGGCTTTTGAACAGGCCGCAGGTTTTTTACGCATCCACGGCGGCACGAATCCGCTGGACGCCTCGGCTGTACACCCTGAATCGTATGGAATCGTAAAGGCGATGGCCAAGGATCTTGGCTGTTCTGTGCCGGATCTGCTCGCCAATGGGGAAACGCGGCGAGGCATCAAGCCTGAGGCCTATGTAACGGAAACCGTGGGCCTGCCCACGCTTCGCGATATTCTTGCCGAACTGGAAAAACCGGGCCGTGACCCGCGCCAGGCTTATGAAGCCTTTGCTTTTGCCGAGGGCGTGACGCGCATTGAAGATCTTGAGGCTGGCATGCGCCTGCCGGGTATTGTCACCAACGTCACAAATTTCGGGGCTTTTGTGGACATTGGCGTACATCAGGACGGGTTGGTACACATCAGCCAGCTGGCGGACAGCTTTGTCAGCGATCCGCACACGGTGGTAACTGTGCAGCAGCAGGTGAGCGTTACCGTGCTGGAGGTGGACGCGGCCCGCAAGCGCATTTCGCTGTCTATGCGCAAGAACCCGGCGGACGCTCCGGTACGGCAGCAGGCCGGGGGCCAGACGCAGGATCGGGCGCACGGTCATGCCCGCGACCAGGCGCACGGACAGGCTCGCAGGCCCGATGCCGACAAGCGCAAGCCCTCGCGTGAAAACAGACCGCAGCCCGGGAATGAAAAACGGCAGGAACGCCAAAAGCCGGAACAGGGGCACAGGCCGTTTCAGGACATGCTTTCCAAATTTGGCAAGAAGTAACCTCGGGCGAGGCTTTCGTCTCCCGTTCGGGGGGTGCCGTTGGGGCATTTTAACTTTGAAAAAGTTTAAATGCTCTAACGCTGCACAGGCGTGCAGCGCGCCGCAACGCGGCGTGGATTCTGCCGAAAAATGCGATTTTCGGCAGAATGACAACTTTGAAATGTAATGCATTTCAAAGTTAATCTGCTCTAGACAGTTCTTTTGTTCAACTGGCTGCGTCAAAAGAGCATTTTGCATTAGCCATATACTGTAAGAGCACAGTTATTTTGCAAAAAAGGCTTTTTGTTTCGGGTTGAGTACCAAAAGCGTACTCTCCCGCCACAAAAAGCCTTTTTTGATTGCAAATAAAAAACCGTCTCCTGCACGCACTGGCCGCATACTCAAAAACAAAGGGAAAGCACGCCGAACCGCAGGGCAGGGGGCGTTTAACTGAGTTCTTCCAGCCTTTGCTCCACAGTTTCCCAGCGCAGCAGAAGTTCTGTCTGCTCTTCTTCCAGCGCGGTGAGGCGCTCGGTTGTGCGGGTAAAAGCGGCGGGGTCTTTGGTGAAAAGCTCCGGGTCAGCCAGGGCCGTTTCAAGATTTTCCTGTTCTTGCTCCAGAGCGTCCATCCGTTCCGGCAGGGCTTCCAGTTCCTTGGTCAGCAGGTCAAATTCCCGCTGTTCCTTGAAGTTACGGCGGCGGGGCTTGTCAGACGGCTGCTGGTCTGCCTGATAGTTAGTTCTGCCGTTTTTTTCTTCCGTCTTTTTTTCTTGAACGGGCGTGGAGCGCTGACGCAGCCAATCTGTATACGCGCCCACGTATTCGTGCGCCTTGCCATCGCCCTCAAGGGCAATGACGCTGGTGACAAGATTGTCCAAAAAGCTCCGGTCATGGCTGACGATAAGCACCGTGCCGGAATAATCCGCCAGCAGTTCTTCCAGAAGCTCCAGCGTTTCCACGTCCAGATCGTTGGTGGGTTCGTCCAGCACCAGCACGTTCGATGGACGGGTGAACAGCTTTGCCAGCAGCAGGCGGTTGCGCTCGCCGCCAGACAGGGCTTTGACAGGCAGGCGGAGGCGGTTCGGGGTGAAGAGAAAATCTTGCAGGTAGCCGGCCACATGACGCGTATTGCCGCCCACAGTGACCACGTCGTTGCCTTCCGCCACGCTGTCCATAACGCTTTCTTCGGGATTCAGGCTTTCGCGCAACTGGTCAAAGTAACTGATTTGCAAATTGGTGCCGAGCTGCGCGGTGCCTTCTGTGGGCGCTAACTCGCCCAGCAGCACGCGGAGCAGGGTGGTTTTGCCTGTGCCATTGTCGCCAATCAGGCCAACGCGGTCGCCGCGCTGTATGATGGTGGAAAATTCGCTGAACAGCGGCGGCTTGCCGGGGTAGCCAAACGCGACGTTGTCTGCCTCAATGACAAGCTTGCCCGAGCGACCTGCTTCCTGCGCGGCCATGCGCACGTTACCCTGTTTGTCGCGGCGTTCGGCGCGTTCGGCCCGCAAGGCTTCAAGGGCGCGCACCCGGCCCATATTGCGCGTGCGCCGGGCCTTGATGCCCTGACGAATCCACACTTCTTCCTGGGCGAGCTTTTTGTCAAAAAGCGCAAAGGCGCGTTCTTCGGTGGCAAGGCGTTCTTCACGGCGTTCTGGGTAGCGGTCAAATCCGCAGGAATAGCTGTGCAGCTTGCCACGGTCGATTTCCACCACCCGCGTGGCGAGGCGCTTGGAAAAAGCCCGGTCATGGCTGACGAAGATCAGGGTGCGGGCCTTGCGCAGCAGAAAATTTTCAAGCCAGGTGATGGTCGCAAGGTCGAGATGGTTGGTGGGTTCGTCCAAGATAAGATCTTCAGAGCAGACAAGCGCCCGTGCCAGGGCAACCCGGCGTTTGGTTCCGCCGGAGAGCGAGGCGAACTCGGCATCCGGGTCCAGTTCCAGGTGATTGATGACGGCAAGCACTTCGCCGTAGCGTTCCCAATCCGACGCCATGTGCAACCCGGCCTCGTGCCCTGCGGCATCATTGCTGCCGGAAAGCGCAGCAGACGCAGCGCCAGCGCTGTGGGCCGCGGTATCGTGTCCTGTTCCTGCATGCGCGGCGGCAAGGGCCTTGCCTTCCTCGCCAAGAGCCTCGGCTACCAGAGAAAAAACAGAGCCGCGCCAGTTTTCGGGCACGTCCTGGGGCATTTGTCCTATCTGGGTGCCAGGGCGGATGATAATGCCAGAATCCGGCTGCATTTGCCCGCCAAGAAGGGCCAGCAACGAGGATTTTCCCGCGCCGTTGCGGCCGATGAGGCAAAGCCTTTCGCCAGTTTCAACGGAAAAATCTGCCGCATCCAGCAGCGGCTTGCCGCCGAGGTTCAGGGTCACGCCCTGCATGCTCAAAAATGCCAAGAGGTTCTCCAGCGCTATGTATGATTATGCTTTGGGCAAAGGCGCTTCATAGCCGGGTGATTTTTTGCATCCCGCAAAAAGCCGTGGTTCAGCCAGCGCGCGCAATTGCCCTTTCGCTCGCGGATGCTACCAATACCTTAGTGGACGAGCTGGCGCAACGGCCCCACAGGCGGCCAACCGGAAATTCTGCCGACAGGCGCGGCTGATGATGAAATATGAGGGCAGCGTACACATGCTGTTGGTGAATGAAGCAGAGTGTCGTTGAACAGCATTTTTTTGACGGAATAATAATTTTTATGAACACAATACTTTCAGGTTATTCTGGTTAACTTTACCAGGATAGAGTATATTAAATTACTCAGTTATGTTAAAAATAAAGTGTGCTTCTAAAAAAGTATAATGTAGCAATAGTTACTATTACTAATAGTGGCAGCTGTTAGCAATAATGAGAATCCTTTGGTGCAGTACAAATATCACTTTTCTAGCAATGTTTGCGGCTTAGATACATTGCATGTAAAAACAACATACATAATTACATACGTCAGTCTCTATATGCTGTAGAAAAGTCTATTTTAATGAAACACGGCAGTTTTTTGACGTAGCACCGCGCCTGCGGCGTAAAACAAGATGTATGTAACTGTGTTTTTCGTGTGCGGCTCTGTAGTTCACACGACTGTATAAATGATTACGTGTGGCGGATCTGCGGGTTTTCATGCGGCCTGTCTTTGATAAAACCATGCAGCTGTATGATCAAAGTACGGCTGTTTGCAGGGATTAAAAAATATACTGTATGAATTTAAATTCTTGACATGTATATAGGCGTGGCGTTAGATTCGGTTCGCCAAGAACAGGAACTATTGTTTATAATATCTGAGGCTTGCTTTATTGCCAGCTTCGTCTTTGTTCGTGTTCTTGTAGCGGAAATCGCCTCTGGATTTCCCCACTTGCCTTACTGAATCATACGGCCTTCTACTTTCTATAAGGCCATGATATTCGAGAAGAACTTCGCGGAGTGCTTTTTTGTTACACTGCGCGGGCATGTTCTTTTGCGCGAAAGATTTCTCTTTCTCCCTTCTCCACTATATTGGTGCCGTTTTTGCATTGCCGTTACTGCGTAACAGTTTTTGTTGCGGGGTATAGCCTTTTTTATTTCTGTACGTATTTCAATGAAAAACAGATTTTCTATAAAAGAAGTCTGTAATAAAAGGTGCATTCACATGGCAGACGTAAAGCTCTCCCGCCCGGCCGCAGGACAACATATTTCCGTGCCCAGCACCCCCGATGCTCGCATGGTTCTGGACTTTCCAGCCGATCAGGTAGCTATTAACCGGCCCGAAGGCTCGGATAGCCTGTTTTTCCAGTTTGGTGACGACGCTTCAATCGAACTGCAAAACTTCTATACGGCATACAACAAAGAAGAGATGCCGGAGTTTCAGATTGACGGGCAGTTGATCGCCGGGGCTGATTTTTTTCAGGCTTTTGGGCCTGACCTTGCGCCTGCCGCCGGGCCTGCAGCCAGCGCCGAGCGTGCCGCACGCTACAGCGACCACGCCAATATGAATCTTGCCGAAGGCACGTGGCACCTCAACGAACTCGATTACCGTCTGGCCTTTGACGGGCAGCAGCCGGCGGACGAATGGGCTTATGGCTCCATTGCCAATGTCGCTCCCGGTCTCAATACTGCTGGCGCGCCTATTACACTGAGCCTGCTTGAAGATGGCTGGAACGGCGCTGGCGGCGAAATGCGCGGCGTGCCCAGCATGCGCGGCAGCTTTACCGTCAATGATCAGGACGGCGACAGGCTTACCGCCACTGTCAATATGGGCGGCAGGGCCGTCAGCGTCAGTCTTGCTGGCCCGACGACCGTTGCGAGCGACTACGGCACGCTGGTTATCACGCCCAAGGGCAGCGGCTCCAACATCACGTTCGATTTCGAGTACACGCTCAAGCAGAACCCTGACAGCCTTGTGGACAAGCTGTCCAAGGGCGAAGTTCATACAGACGGCATTGTTATCGAAATAAATGACGGTATGGGGCACACTGTGCGCCAGCCTATCAATGCAGTCATTACGGGAGCCAATGACGCGCCGGACATCACGGGCGTGGCCGATTTGACGCTGAAGGGTGAGGGCGTATGGGCCTCAGGCGGTCGCTCAACGGATCTTGGGGCCAGGCAGCCCGGCGATGCTCCTGAAAACCGGGCCATCACTGCCGATGGCGTGGGCGATGGCGAACACAGGACGCAGAGCCTCGTGGGCCGCATTGAGGCGCACGATCCCGACAACGACGGCCTTGGTGACAATCCCTTTGATATTTCCGCCATGCGCGTAAACGGCGCGGACGTGGCCTTGCCCGTTGGCACTGCCATAGTCCCCACGGATTCGCTGCCGTTCACCAAGGTGTATTCAACAGAGTACGGCAAGCTGTACGTGAACACCGCTGACGGCACCTACCGGTTTGATCTCGACACCACAACCGGAGGCTCCGTTGACAAGCTTTCCGAGGGTGAAAAGCTCACAATTTCCTTCACGCCCAGCGTTACCGACATTCACGGCGCAACGGACAGCATCCCCAACGTACTGCGCGGCGGCCATGACGTGTCGAGCCATTCTGGTTCGGATAACATCATTGACATCACCATCGTGGGCAGCAACCAACAGCCATACTTCACGGGTGCGCCCGAAGCCATCACCCTGGCCGAAGACAGCGGGGTAACCATTGCCAATGGCCAGCTTCACGGTGTGGACGTTGACAATGACGGCAACGACCTTGTGTACGGCTTCAATCATGACGGCGTGCGTGTGGATGCGCTGTATGTTGTGCCGGAAAACGGCGGTTACGCGCTTTCAACCACTGCTCCTGCCGATGGTAACTACTATGGCGTCATAACCATGACAGACACCGTCAACGGCAAATTCACCTTCACGCTTAATAACGACGCCCCGTGCGTGCAGGCGCTGGATGACAACCATGTATCGGAAGGGTTGAACATCACGGTGCCCGCTGTGGTGCAGGACGTACACGGCGCGTGGAACAGCACGAACATCGCCATCCGTATTGATGGCGCCAATGACGCGCCTCGGTTCACCTCGGTGGAGAGCGGCTGGGTCAAGGAATCTGGTGTTTTTTATGCTGGCGGCCTGGGCGGCGTTCTTGATGCGCGCGAAAATACCAATCCCGCAGATCACAAATTGAGCCTTGTTGGCACGGTTACCGCCACTGATGTGGACACAGGCGATATGGCACATCTGTCTTTCGGCCTTGCACAGCATGACGATGGCAGCGCCCCTATCAGCGGCGTTGTATATGTCACGGCCATCAATGCTGACGGTTCCTTTACCTTTGTGACGGAACAGCCCGCCAGCAACGCCTACTTCGGCACGCTGCAAATGGAATCCGTGGCTGACGGATCGGGCGGCCAGAAGGGGCAGTACACCTTTGTGCTCAATGACGCAGCGGGCAGCCCGGCAGACAAGCTTGGCGAAGGCGAATCCGTAGCGCTCAAGGTGTATCCTACTGTCAGTGATGCTCTGGACGCCAATGACGTTAATGCCAAGTCCGTTACCAGCAGCACTCCGATCACCATAACCATCCACGGTTCCAATGACGCTCCGCAGGTGGATTTGGCGCGAACCGTTACCTCTATTGCCGTCAGCGAGCAGGGTGTGGATCACCCTCACGAAGCGGCAGCGGTTTCTGGCGTTTTTGCCGTAACGGATATGGACAGTAACGACACCATAACCTTCGGCCTTGTGCACCAGGACGGCAAAACCGTAAGCTGGAGCGAAAACACGGCCCCCGGCACGCTCTATGTTGTTATGGGCAGCGGAGATACTGCGGGCAAACTGGTGGTAACCGATGTGCCCCCTGTTCAGGGTACCGCCGCGTACGACAACTACTACGGCAAGATAGTCATCAATCCTGACGCAACGGATACAACGGGCAAGACGGCCAACTATACCTTCACGCTCTTCAATGATTCCCGCGCGGTGAACAGCATGGCCGAAGGGCAGAGTCATACCCTGAACTTCTCTTTGGCCGCCAGTGACGACAAGGGCGCGTACGCTGTGCAGAACGTGTCGCTGACCATCAACGGCGCCAATGACGCGCCGCAGTATAATGGGCAGTGGAATTCCATTACAGTGCGTGAGCGTGGCGTGTTCAACGGCAATGATCCTACTGTTGCCGATACCCCCGACAGGCCCGGCAGCGCCGACCCCAACAATGGGTACGTCTTCCCCAGAGAGTATCGCCTCAACGATTCCGACGATCTCAGCAGAAGTTTTACTGACGCGGACAACGGCAGCACCCTGCGCTATTCGCTGGATCTCAATGACGGCAACAACACGCAGTGGCTCAAGGCGGGTTCACCGTTTGCGGCTACCGTCACGGCGGCCGATGGCAGCACCCGCACCATTGGGGTCACTATTGATGGCGTGCAGGAAACCCGGGACATCAATAATGCGCTGACGTCGCAGGTGATCAAGACCAACGTGGGCACCATCACTCTCGATTGTGTCACGGGAAAATACACCTTTGAACTGGACGACAGCACTGGCAGCGTGGCCAACAAACTTGCCAACGGCGAGCATTTTGACTTCAGGTTCCGCAGCGTTGCTACGGATGAGCACGGCGCAAGCGTCAAGCATATGCTCAATATCCGCGTTGAAGGAACCAACGATAAGCCCACGCTTTCGCTGGAGGCTCTGCAACACTACAATGCCAGCGAAGGCCGCTTTGAGGTTGCCGAGGGCAACAATACCAATGTGAACGGAGCTGGCGGCGAAGTTTCCTATGCCTTGGGCAAAGCCGTGGGCGACGACGTGGACTACGGCCACAAACTGCAGTTCGGTCTGGGCAGCGGTACTGTGCTGGAAGCGCAGGGGCAGGCTCCCGCAGAAATGGCGGGCAAGGTAAGCTATACGGCTTCAGGCGATGTCATCACAATGAAGGGCGACTACGGCACCTTGAGCCTTAATACCAGCACTGGCGCTCTTTCCTACACCGTGGATAGCTCCATTGGCGGCAAGGCCGACAAGCTTGCGGAAGGGCAGACAGGATCGGACGTCTTTACCGTTCTGGTCAAGGACGAATTTGGCGCATGGACCACAAAGCCCCTGACCGTGCAGGTTCACGGCACCAATGACGCACCGGAATTCACTTCGGTGGAAAGCGGCTGGGTCAAGGAAGCGGGCGTATTTTACGAAGGCGGCCGAAGCAACGTTCTTGATGTGCGCGAAAACACCAATCCCGCAGACCACAAGCAAACGCTTGTTGGCACAGTTACCGCCTCTGACGTAGACACTGGCGATATGGCGCACCTGTCTTTCGGCCTTGCGCAGCATGCCGACGGCAGCGCCCCCATCAGCGGCGTTGTATACGTTACGGCCATCAATCCTGACGGTTCCTTTACCTTTGTGACGGAACAGCCCGCCAGCAACGCCTATTTTGGCACGCTGCAAATGGAATCCGTGGCTGACGGATCGGGCGGCCAGAAGGGGCAGTACACCTTTGTGCTCAATGATGCGGCAGGCAGCCCGGCAGACAAGCTTGGCGAAGGCGCGTCTGTAGTGCTGAAGGTATATCCCACGGTCAGTGATGCTCATGTAGCCAATCCTGTCACCAGTGCCACGCCTATTGAAATCACTATTAAGGGCAGCAACGAACAGCCTGCAATCACATCACATACGGATAACCTCAGCGTTACTGAAGCCGCTCTTGGAGGAGTATCCGGTATAGTTTCCGCCAGTGGAAAGGTGCACGGCGAGGATGTGGATAAGGGCGATACCCTCAGCTATCACCTTACTCTTGGCGGTGCGCAAGGAACCCTTGATGGTGCTGCCCTGCACAGCACTCTTTATGTGGTGAGCGACGATGCAGCGGGACTCAAGCTTTCCGCTACCCAGGTTACTGGTCAAACCTACGGCACCCTGACTATGGGCGCTGACGGCACGTACACGTTCAAACTGGATAACAGCAGCCCGGTTGTGCAGAAGATGACCACGGGCAACACAAAGTCACTGAACTTCAACGTGGCCGTGGTGGACGACAAGGGGGCATATGCTCACGAATCCGTCAACCTGACCATTAATGGCGCCAATGACGCGCCCTATGCACTCAGCAAATACGGCTCCGGTACCGTCAAGGATGACGGCGTGTACAGTGCGGATAACATTTCCGGTATCCTTAATCCGAACGAACTCAATAAAGTTACAGAGACAAATGCCGACAACCCTGGCGCAGGCACGTATAAGCAGAATGTCACCGGTGCGGTGGAAGCCAAAGACTACGAAGGTGATACGCTCACATACAAACTGGGCGGCGCTTCTCAAAACTTCCCCACTGGCGCTCCTGAGGGCTATACGGCCAGCAACAGCACGGCCATCACGAACGCCTACGGCACCCTCTATCTCAAGAAGGACGGTTCTTACACCTTCGTGCTTGATATGGACAGTAAAGAGGTTAACGCCCTGGGTGAGGGTCAATCTTACTCCATCAAGTTCCCGGTGAGCGCCAGCGACGGCAACAGCAGCACACTGTTTTCCAACGCCATCACCATCACGGTCAAGGGCACCAATGACGCCCCAGTGCTGGAAACGCCTAAGTGGACGGCGGGCCATGAGATAACGCAGAATCTTGATCCTTCTGCCAATACTGTGATTTCTGGAACCGTCACAGCTACAGACGTGGACGCCAACGATCAGTCCAAGCTGCAGTTCTTTTTTGTCGGAGGGGATGGCAGCACGGTCGCCACAAAATTCTATGTGGGGGTTGACGGCAGTCTTACCGCTACAAAGCCCCTAGATTACCTTGGCGAGCTGAACATGAGCAGCAACAGCGACAAGGGAACCTATACCTTTACGCTGAATAACAACTCCCCCACAGTCAAGGCTATGGGTGAAACGGATACCAGGGATATATCCTTCAAGGTTGCAGTGCGTGATCCCCAGGGCGCGTATGACAAGCAGGGCGGAGATGTCACCTTTACCATCAGGGGCGGCGACGATCCCACCTTTATTGACACAAAAGTGTTGAATCAGGACATTAAGCTCATTGAATCCGGCGTGAAGCCCAAGAGTACAGTGAGTGATGCCGACGCCAGAGAATACAAGGACGGCAGTGACGGCGTTCCCACAGCCAGTGGGCGTATCCATGCCACAGATACCGATGCCAAGGATCAGGCGGAGCTGAACAATGCCCCGAA
This sequence comes from Pseudomonadota bacterium, assembly GCA_023386035.1. Taxonomy (GTDB): domain Bacteria; phylum Desulfobacterota; class Desulfovibrionia; order Desulfovibrionales; family Desulfovibrionaceae; genus Desulfovibrio. The sequence continues at coordinate 35,776 of JAEWKM010000011.1, read as the reverse complement.
TACTGAAGGCACAAAGCTGCACTATGTCATCAAGGTCGGCGCAGAGGAACATGATCTTAACAAGCTGATGGCCGACGCTGAAGGCAAGGGCGACCACTCCGTTACGATCAAGATGGATTTGGGCTCTCTGTCCATCACGCGCGACTCCGCTGGTGGCTTCAAGTACGAATACACCGTGGACAATACAAACGCTGATGTGCAGAAGATGAACCTCGGTGACAAGACCACTGATGGTTTTTCGGTGCTCATCAAGGATACCGTAGCGGATAAGGTCGTGTCTGAAGCTCCGGTTAAAGTCACCATCACTGGCGCTAACGACAGACCCACCATTGATGTGGACAGCCTCAAGGGCGGCCATATCGAAGTTACTGAAAACACCACTGGCAATAACCTGGTGGGCCGGGTTGAGGTTGCCGATTTTGAGCAGGCCGTCGGCCATAAGGGCGGTGCAGATAACTACGAAGCCGTGGCCAAGGGCTTTACCTTCTCGCTGGTGACGGCCAAGGGCGATATTACATCAGCGGACATCGCGGGGCTGAAGGCTGACGGCAACCTTAATGATGAAAAACTGTTCAATCTTAACAGTGACAGCCCCGTCATACAGGGCACGTATGGTCGTCTGACCCTTGATCAGGCTACTGGCGAATACAAATACGAACGCACAGAAGATCTGACATCCCTTGCCAAGGGCAGCTCTGTTACCGATGTCTTCTATGTGCGCGTCAAGGATGCCAACGGTGCCTATTCTGAAATCAAGCCCATTGAAATTACCATCAATGGGCAGGATAACGCGGGCAGTCTGACCAATAACAGCCTGACCATTACGGAAGACGGCGTTGCCGGCAACGTGAAGGGCATCCTGCACTGGCAGGGCGATACGGAAAAACTGGGCGCCAATGAAACCGTAAACAGCGGTGGCATGAGCGGCAAGCTCGACTGGCACGACCCCGACACGGGCGATACATATAAGACCAATGATTACACGTATGGCGAAGCCAAGGTCTCGGCCAGCGCAGCCGGCGACAAGCCCTCAACGCCAGAGATCGAGCGCAGCGCGGACGGACACAGCTATACGGTCAAAGGCTATGGCACTATAACTGTAGACAGCCACGGCAACTACGCTTTTGAAAAAAGCGCGACGGATAACACTGCCTATGATTCCCTTCAGGCAGGGCAGTCCATAACCGTCACCATACCTGTGACACTTGATAAATCCACTGCAGGCGCGGATATCACCCAGAACCTGGTTATCACCATCAATGGAACCAACGATGCCCCGGTAGTAAGTGGTTTGCCCACAATAAGTGCGGATGTTGATATCAAAGGCATTGATTGGACATCCGGCATCCTGGTGAACTTTATTCAGAAAGAAGCTCAAAATCAGCTTGATTACCAGAAAGATCACGGTGGCGGCTGGAATTCATTTGACCCGAACAGTTGGCTCGTAAAAGCTTTGGTAGCCATTGGCAACGGCAGTTCGAACGGTACTGCATGGCTTATCCCCGCATACAACACGAATGACGTAGTGAATCTTATAAACAGCCGTGCGTATGATGAAGGCCGAGCGGAAAAAATACTGGACGCCATAAATGCGGATTCGGGAGCCTCAGAGGCCCTGAAAAAGAGTATGGCTGCCTACAACGCAACGGTAGCTGGCGACACTGGCAAGATCGACTGGACCTCTTCTGTGTTTGAGCAATTCATCAAGCAGGAAGCGCAAAAGCAGGCTGATTACAAAGCTGATCATGGCGGTTGGCCCGGATATAATCCGGACAGTTGGCTCGTGAAAGCAGTTGGTGGTCAATATTGGCTTATTGACAGGTATAATACCCTCGACATGGATGAGTGGTTGAGGACGGGAAAGAGCTTTTTCAGCTGGGATATGGCAAGCGGAATGCTGAAGGCCATTTCTGCTGATCCGGCTGCTCAAAGCGCTCTGGAAAAGCTCATTGCCGACCATGCTCCAAGTACGGTTGCAGGCGAAGGCATTGCCAACTCCGCTACCGCGCTCATCCCCGCCACGGGTGATGTGTCCAAGTATGCCACCGATGTTGATGACTCCCATGCCAGTCTGAAGTTCTTCTTTGTGGATAAAGCTGGCAACGTGGTGCAGAGCTACAAGGGCGAGCACGGAACGCTGATTGTTCAGCCCGACGGCAAATACACCTATGTGCTGGACGAGAATGTCAGTTCGTCCGTAACTGAAAAATTTGAAATCTACGTGCGCGACCCGCACAATGCCGTGGCCGATAAAACCATCCCCGTGGTCATTACAGCCAAACCCGTTCCGGGCGGCGGTACAGGTGGCGGCACGGGCGGCGACGCTATGGCGCTGACCGGGCGCGAATCAGAGGTGCAGGAAGACAAAACCCTCAATGCTTCAGGCGATATGGGTGACGGCACAGACCTGAACCTTCGCCTTACGGGGTATACGCAAGGCGGCAATGTAGAAACGGGCCTCAGCGCCAGAAGCATTGTTACCGACTACGGCACCGTTACCCTGCTGCCCAATGGAGAGTACACCTACACTCTTAATAACGACAGCGGGGCCGTACAGAGACTGACGGCGAACGATGAGATCAAGCAGGTATTTACAGTCAGGAATGGCAAGGGCGAAATGTCCACCATTACCATCACCGTCAAGGGGACCAATGACGCTCCGTATGTAATTTCTCAGGATGACACTGTGACCTTGAAACAGCAGGCGGGTGGCATATGGGAACACACGGATCCTGCGGGTTCCTTCAAGGTGGCCGACATTGACGCAGGCGAAACGGATAAGCTCACGCCTAGCGCCGGTAAAAATCTCACTGATAATGGCGACGGAACCTACACTGTTGTGGGTGAAAAGGGCGGTGTATTCACCATCACAAAGGGCGCTGACGGCAAGTTCGACTATACTTACGCCGCGCCCAAAGATGCGGACAGCACCAACTACCGCGGCGTTGTGGAAGATACGGCAAAGCTGACGCTTTCCAATGGCGCCACCTCTGATGATAAAGTCACTGTCGATCTGAAAGCCAAGCTCGACTACGCCAATGACGCTCCCACACTTACGGGGGCGGACGGCAAGATTATGCTGGCGGAAGGATCTGCGCACACCGTAGTAGAAGACGGCGGCGCACAGATGGTCGTGACAGGCAAAGTTGTGGGCGCAGACCCCGATGTGGCCAGCGACGGCGTCACCAAGGATAGCCTTAGCTACACCATCATTGGCGGTTCCACAGGCATGCGCGATTATATTGATGAAAATGGAGAAAAACTCGGCACCCTTATCATGGGTAAGGACGGTAGCTACGAGTTCCATCTCAACACCAGCAGCCCGACGGTGCAGGCTCTTGGCGACGGCGAAACAAAGGGCATCTCTTTTACCATTCAGGTAAGCGACGGGCACGGCGGCATGGCTACGGCGGTATTGCCCATCACCATCACGGGCACCAACGACGCCCCGGTTATCAGCCTGCACAATATCGATGGAAGCGGAGCCGCGGGTTCTGGTGCGCTGCGCGACCTCATGCACAGCGACTTTGGCACAGGCTACACCGTGGGTGGTAAGCTGGAATTCAAGGATGTGGATGCCAAGGATGAGGTGAATCTCTCCCTTGGCGGAAAGATCGGTGGCCACGATTTACGTGCGGCGGATGGCAGCGACAGCGACCACACGCATCTGAATATCTGGGCGGTCAAGGACGGCAGTGGCTGGAAGCAGTGCGCTCCTGGGACTGAAGGCGCTGTGAAGATGGGCCATATGGAACTGGAGAACGCGGGCGGCTCCAACAGCGGCAGCGCCAAATACAGCTTTGTGGGCGACGTGGATTCCCTGGCCCTGATCAACAAGGGTGAAAAGCTGGATATCACGGTCAGCATCAATGCTGATGACCAAAGCGGAACGGACAACAGCAGCGCCTCTGCCGACTTTACGGTATCCATCACGGGAACCAACAGTATTCCCACGATTACAACGGGCCCCGTGGATACGAGCATCACAGACGATGGCAAAACATATACAACCAGCGGCACGATTGTTGCCGCCGATGCCGATGGCGACAAGCTGACGTACTCTGTTCAGGGAAGCGGCTTAACGCATGTTGAAAACGGCAAGTATGTGGTGAACGGCTATGGCACTCTCACCATAGACAATGACGGAAAATATTCATTCGAGCTGAATGACGACGGCAAGGAAAAGCTGAAATCATTGGGCTTGCATGATGATGGCACGCCGCAGACAGAGCACATCGGCACGTTTACCGTTGTGGTAAAAGATGCGGTCGGCGCAATGGCGACGCAGGAACTGAAGCTGGGTCTCGTCGGCGCTAACGATGCTCCGGTTATTGATACGGCTACCTACGCAGTGGATGCCAGTGCGGGCCAGAGTGGCGGTTGCCTCACTTTTCACGATTTTGATACGACGGATCACCTCAGCCTTTCTCTCAAGTATGAAGGCAAGGAATACGCCATAACCAACGGCGACCATATCAACGTTGCGGCACTGGGTATCTTTACCTTTACAGAGAATGCCCACGGGGACTGGAGCTACGAGTTCACGCCCGATGCCTCCTTGTCAGGAGCCATCAGAGCTGGCGAAGTGGGCAACCAGACCTTCGGGCTGTCTCTGGGCGTCAACGACGGTCATGCCGCAACCGTATATCATGACCTGAACGTGAATATTCTGGGCACCAACCAGGAACCAGTGCTTTTATCGGTCGGGCCAGACGGGTTCCACGCATGGTCAGGCACCCTCGCTACAGATGCTGACAGCAGCGTGCTGCATTTCAGTGCTGTTGGCGATAAAGAGCTGGATTTTGGCACACTGCATGTGGGTGCGGACGGCGAATATTCCTACTCGCTGCATACCGACGAAGCCTCCATTGCAAAAATGGGTGCTGCGTATCAGGAACACGGAGTCCTCAAGGAAACTTTCAGCTTTACTGTCACCGACAATGCCGAGCACGGTACTCCTGTCACAGGAGATTTGCATCTCAACATCAACGTGCACGACTGGGACGGACACGGCGGCAAGCTGATTTTTGGCTCAGAGACTGACGCGCTTGGCAATGGCGGGCATGATACTCTTAACGGCGACGCTGGCAGCGACATCATTTATGGCGGCTCCGGGCATGACCACATTTCCGGCGGCGCTGGCGACGACATCCTTTACGGTGGTCGTGGTGATGACGCCCTTTATGGTAATGCTGGCAACGATCATCTTTACGGCGGCGACGGCAATGATTTTCTGGACGGCGGCGAGGGTTCCAATCACCTCTACGGCGGTTCCGGCAATGATATCTTTGTCTTCCACGCCAACGATGTGATTTTTGGCGGCTCAGTGGCTAGCGACGGAACCGTGGTGGACGACAGCATCGATGTACTGCTGGTAGCTACTGCCGATATGGGCGCTTTTGCCGCCAGCAAGAACGCCACCGGGGTAGAGATTGTCATCAGTGGCGACGACGTTTCCAGCCTTACCAATCTGAAGGCGCTGGCGGACATCGGCGTGACTATCAATGACGCGGCCAAAACCGTGACGCTCAGTCATGACTGGCAGCAGAGCCCTGATGGTAATGTCTGGTCCAATGAGCACTACTCCATCAGCACGCATTCGGATGACGATGCAGTAGCCAAAGCCACGATCCAGATGACGACAACCAACGGGTAGAGAAGATAGATAGTATTGAAGCGGCAGTATTCGCGGTTCCGGGTAGACCGGGCCGCCTGCTGCACCGCAGCGTGAACCCTGCCGGAGTACAATCTCGGCAGGCCGATAGCCTCAAAAAAAAACTCCAGAGCAGATGCTCTGGAGTTTTTTTCAAATCAACTCAAAACTAATCTGTGCTAACGGCTCAGGCCAAGGTCTCGCAAAAGATTGTCCACGGCCATGTGCCCCATAGTTTCGGTGGCTCCAGCTGTGGAGGAAGAGCAGTGCGAACCCATGACCAGATTGTCCAGCTCGTACCACGCCGGATCAGCCGGGGGTTCCTGCTCGAACACATCCAGACCCGCGCCGTAAATGCTGCCTGCCTGAAGGGCGGCCAGCAGGGCGGTTTCGTCAATAAGGCCGCCGCGTGCGGTATTGATGATGACAGCCGTTTTTTTCATGCTGGCAAGGCGTTGGGCATTGATGAGATTGCGGGTTTCGTCCGTCAGCACCGTGTGCAGCGTAATGAAATCCGCCTCACGGCAGATGCGGTCCACATCCGCGCGTTCCACGCCTTCGCTCTTGGCCCAGGCTTCGTCCCACGCGATGTCGTGGGCCAGAATCTTCATGCCAAAGCCCTGAGCGCGTTTGACCACGCAACGGCCAATGGCTCCCAGGCCAATGATGCCCAAGGTTTTGCCAAAAAGGTCGATGCTGGTGATCTTGCTCCAGTCTTTCTGGCGGCAGAGGCGGTCGATAAGCCCGGCCTTGCGCGCCACCATCAGCATAAGGGTAAGTGCGTAGTCGGCCACGGCGTTGCTGTTGGCCCCAACCGTGCGTGACACGGCGATGCCGCGCTGCTTGCAGGCTTCAAGATCAATATTATCCAGCCCAACGCCGTACTTGGCGATGGCTTTAAGCTCCGGCGCGGCAGCCAGTACCGAGGCGTCCATAGGGTCCACACCCAGAATGACGCCCTGGCAGGAGGCCAGCTTTTCACGCATCATGTCAGCGGAAAGTATGCCGCCGCTGTCGTTGCGCACGACTTCAAGCCCGGCTTGCGCCAGTCGGTCGAACAGTTCGGGATTGGTTTTGCCAAAAGAGCGGGGAGTAACAAGAATTTTCACAGCGATACCTCTTGGGGGCGGAGTGGCCGTCCGGCCTGGGCTGGGCCCATGAAAACATCCGGGTCGGTGGCGTACAGGCTTACTCCAAGAGCGGAAATTGTCAACGCAGAGTATTGTTGGCGTATGAAGGCCGCAGGTTGCAACCTGCGGCCTTCATACTGGAGCGTTGCTGGCGGTAGAGCCTTTTCACTTTGAAATGCTCAGGCGGCTGCGTGAGCAGACACCCGCTACAAGAATCTGCGAGCAAATCCTTGCGGCATTTCAAAAGTAAGATGCTCTACACTTCAATGTTAAGCTTGACGCCAATGCCCTGAGCCGCCAACCCGGCATTCTTGTCCATGAGGGCCTGCATTTCCTGACCCTTGCCGATGGTGCCGTTGATAACGGCAGCAGACATGCTGGCCTGAAAATTCAGAGCTTCACGGCTGATGGCAACGCTCATGCCCATTTGTACTTCATTCATGGCATGCTCCTTTGCAGCGGGGGCGAATCCCGCTACACTGTACTTATCGGCGTTTTGGCGAAAAAGTTTATCCGCATGCCTGATTGGCGCGGTCTGTGTGTCTTAGCCCCACGTGTTTCTTACGGTTCTGACTGCCTTTGCAGCGGTGTTGCGGCAGCATGCCGTTCGGTATACAAGAAAAGAAAAACACAGGATGTTACTATGAGTGAAATGCGTGACCTCAAGGCAACAACCATGCCCCTGCTGGACAGCGTGGTTGAACGCCTTTGCCATCCTTCGTCTCTGGACGCGGTGTGGCACCGTCCGGCACAGGGCGCGGCCATGCCTTCGCTGAAGGACCTTACCGAAATTATGGAACGCCTGCGGGCGGCCATTTTTCCGGGCTACTTCGGTTCCGCGCGGGTATGGCGCGAGTCCATGCGCTACCATCTTTCGGCCAATCTCGACACTATTTACCGCATGCTGTGCGAGCAGATAGTGCGCGGTTTCTGCTTTGGCTGCGCGGGCGACAGCAATCCTTGCACGTCCTGCGAGTCTGATGGCGAAAAAGCCGCCGGGGCTTTTATGGATCGCCTGCCCGAAATTCGCAGGCTGCTGGCGGGCGACGCCAAGGCCGCCTATGAAGGCGACCCCGCAGCCACAAGCCCGGGCGAGACCATTTTTTGTTATCCGTCCATGCAGGCTATGCTGCACCACCGCATTGCTCATGAGTTGTATGAACTCAATGTGCCGGTGATCCCCCGCATCATCTCCGAGATGTCGCATTCGGCCACGGGTATTGACCTGCACCCCGGCGCAACCATTGGCGAAGAGTTCTTTATTGACCACGGCACGGGCGTTGTTATTGGCGAAACCTGTGTTATTGGCCGCAATTGCCGCCTGTACCAGGGCGTCACTCTGGGGGCGCTGTCCTTCCCCAAAAATGCGGACGGCACCCTGACCAAGGGCATACCGAGACATCCCATTCTTTGTGATGGCGTGACAGTGTATGCCGGGGCCACCATTCTTGGCCGCGTGACCATTGGCAAGGGCGCGGTTATTGGCGGTAATGTGTGGATTACCCAGGATGTGCCTGAAGGCGCGCGCATTCTTCAGGAACGCCCGCGTGCCTGATGCAGTTTCCCGCCGCACTGGCCGCCGTTTTCTGCTCTGCCTTTCACTGCTGGCCCTGCTGGCACCTCTGGTGCTTTCAGGCTGCGGGCAGGGCGTGCGCGTGCAGCCCAAGGGGCAGGTGCAGACGAGTGTTGGCGTCGGCCGTTAGGGCTGCTTTTACTGCGTTTTTTTGTTTTAAGTGAGCGGTCTTTTTCATCTTGGTCGTGTACATAACAGTACCCGCCATTATGAAAAAGGCCGCTTTTTTTGTTTCCAGTGAACAACTGTCAGTTGAAAATCTGTCAGTTAAAATTACTCTGGCAAGAGTTTGGGGTGCGAGCTTTTTCGGTGTTGGGCCGGGCATCTGCCCAACCGCATCTGCGGCTGTATGGCTGGATGCGTGCACCCACGAAAATGCAGATGTACGAAGAGCTGTTTCGGTGTGCCGATAATGCCAGCTGTGAGGGGCAAGAGCACAGACCGTGAACCCACACATTCAGTCAGTGCATGTCTGGTTCAATGCGTGCTCTGACACAGAACCGGCAGGCGTGATTTACTGCGAATTTTCCACCTGTTCCGGCAGCCTGGAAATTTCCATTTTTCAAGGCAGGGCGCGGCTAAAAGCATGTAGACATGGCAAGCCGTATGTGGCATCCTGCCGCCTTCATTACGAGGGCGGAATTTTTTGACCGCTCTTGCACTTTATATCCATACAGTTTGTTGAAGTTCAATGCCCACGCCTGCCCAGAGCTAGATACCTGAATCTGAGCGGTAAACTGCGTAATTAATGACAGTAATCCCGCATGGCGGGCGCGTGGGTATTTTGAGCTTTTTCTGGGGTTGGTTCCCATGTTCGGACCCCGTTTGGCGTCGCACAGTAAGGAGGAAACGCCATGAGTGTGCTGGAAAAATTGTTCAATCCCGCTGCAAGGGGCAGCACGGTCAAAAGAGAAATGCTGGCCGGTCTCACCAGCTTCATGGCCATGTGCTACCTCATCTTTGTGGTGCCCAGCATGCTGGCAGACGCGGGTATGCCCAAGGATTCCGCCGTGGCATCCACCATCTGGGTGACCATTATCGCGACGCTTGTGATGGGCGTTTGGGCCAAATTCCCTGTGGGCGTCGCGCCCGGTCTGGGCATCACGGCCTTTTTTGCCTACTACGTCTGTGGCCCTGCTGGTTATTCCTGGCAGACGGGCCTTGGCGCCGTGTTCATTTCGGGCATAGTTTTTCTGCTGCTTACTGTAACGCGCATCCGTCAGCTCATCATCAATGCTGTGCCGATGGACCTCAAGTTCGCCATCGTGGTGGGCATCGGGGCCTTCATTGCCTTTATCGGCATGAAAAGCTGCGGCATTGTGGCGGCGGATCCGGCCACTTTTGTGACGCTGGGCAATCTGGGCGATCCCAGAACCCTGCTTTCAGTGGTGGGTATTTTTCTTATCGGCGGTCTTATGGCGCTGCGCGTGCGCGGGGCAATGATCATCGGTATTCTGGTCATTACCGTAGCGGGTATTGTGCTTGGCGTGACGCCTTTGCCGCAGGGCCAGATTTTCTCCACCAGCCTGCCCATGCCCACTGAAACTTTTATGCAGATGGACATCAAGGGCGCGCTGCACCACGGTCTTATTTCCATTATCTTCACGCTGACGATGGTGGACCTTTTTGACAATATGGGCGTGCTCATCGGTCTTTCGCAAAAGGCGGGCTTCATTCGTGAAGACGGCCACATCGAAAATCTGGACAAAGCCCTTATCACCGACTCTATGGCTACTATGGCCAGCGCCGCTTTGGGCGCTACCACGGCCACCAGCTACCTTGAAAGCGCCGCTGGCGTGGCCGAGGGCGGCCGCACGGGCCTCACTGCCGTCACCATTGCCTTTCTGTTCTTTCTGGCGCTCTTTTTCTCGCCTCTGGTGGGCATGGTGCCTGCCTACGCTACCGCGCCCGTGCTCATTATTGTGGGCGCGATGATGATGCAGGAAGTGGGGCGCATCAGCTTTAAAGACTTTACCGTGGCGCTGCCCGCGTTTCTGACCATCATCAGCATGCCGCTGACTTTCAACATTGCCACGGGCTTTGGCTTCGGCTTTGTGAGCTGGGTGGGCATAAAGGCTCTGGCCGGACGCTTCAAGGATCTGAACATCGTGATGCTCTGCATTGCCATCTGCTTTGTGATCAACTTTGCCCTGCGTCTGCCCTAGAGCAGATGAACTTTTAAGAGTTGTATCTGCTCTGCAAGGATTTTTACTAAAAATCCTTGCCACCAAATGTTTGCAAGGCGAACTTGCTTCGCCGACAAGCAAGCATTTGAAAGTGAACATACTCCAGGTCGACGCGGCAACCGTCGATATTCAAGCCCCGGCGTTCTGCGCCGGGGCTTCGCTTTTGCGAAGATTTTTCACCCCATCTTGCCTTTGGCGGCGCATAAGTGCATACTTTGCAGCCTGCATGCAATTGGGCCATAAGGGCCATAAAGAAGAAGGAACAGCACCATATGACCACGCTTTTGAGATCTGCGCCTGCCAAAAAGCCCCTGTGGCGCGAATATGGCGAAGCACTTTTTGTGGCCCTGCTGCTTGCTCTCGTAATTCGTACATTCGTAGTGCAAGCGTTTAAAATACCATCTGAATCCATGCTGCAAACCCTGCTTGTGGGCGATCACCTGCTGGCCAGCAAATTTGCCTACGGCGTCAAAATTCCCTTTACCAACCACTATGTTTACAAGGGTAGCGACCCGCAGCGCGGCGAAATCATCATTTTTGAATATCCCAATGACCCCAGCGTCGACTACATCAAGCGCATCGTAGGCGTGCCCGGCGATGTCATTGAAGTGCGCGGCAAGCAGCTTTTCCGCAATGGCGAAGCCGTCAAGGAAGGCTATATCCGCTTTACCCAGCCTGACCGCATAGAGCCAGTGCGCGACAACTTCGGCCCGGTAACGGTGCCCGAGGGCAAGTATTTTGTCATGGGCGACAACCGCGACAATTCGCTGGATTCGCGCTTCTGGGGTTTTGTGGACCGCAGCGCCATTCGTGCCAAGGCCTGGCGTATCTACTGGTCTTGGGGCGGGCTTGACAATATGCGCTGGGACCGCATGGGCAAAAAGGTGGAATAGCCGTTACGGCGGTTGATGCACTGCAAGGAGGCCCGGTGGTAGTCCGGCTGAACAGCGGCGGCGTGGAAGGCGTTGACGCCTATCCCGTGGAACTGGAAGTGGACTTTGTGCGTCAGGGCCTGCCGGGCTTCACTATGGTGGGGCTGGCAGAGACCGCGGTGCGCGAAGCCAAAGACCGTGTTTTTGCAGCGCTGCGGGCGGCCAACTTCAAGCTGCCGCCCGCGCGCGTTACTGTTAATCTTGCCCCGGCCTGGCGGCGTAAAAGCGGCGCCAGCTATGACCTGCCCCTTGCCGTCGGGCTGCTTGCCGCCTCTGGCGGCATTCCTGCCGAAGGTCTGCAACGGTTCTTCATGGCCGGGGAACTTTCGCTAAGCGGCGAACTGCGCCCGGTAAGCGGCATTCTGCCGCTGGCCCTGCTGGCCCGTCAGCGTGGCGCGGCGGGCATTATCGTGCCGCCGGGCAACGGGGCCGAGGCCGCCGTTGTGCGCGGGCTTTCCGTGTATACTCCCCATAATATAGCGCAGTGCGCGGCCTTTCTGGCTGGCGCGGAACCCCTTGATCCCTTGCCGGAACCGGAAAATACCGAGGTGCCGCCGCCCGTTCACGGCCAGGACTTTGCCGAGGTCAAAGGGCAGGAGGCTGCCAAGCGCGCCCTTGAAATTGCCGCTGCTGGCGGCCACAATGTTCTGCTGCTTGGCCCGCCCGGCAGCGGCAAGACCATGCTGGCGCAGCGTTTGCCCACCATTCTGCCTCCGCTGGATTTTGAAGAATCCCTTGAAGTCACAAAGATTTACAGCGTGGCTGGCAAATTGCCCGACCATCAGGGGCTGGTGCGCCAGCGTCCTTTTCGCGCGCCGCACCATACCATTTCAGACGTGGCCCTGGTGGGCGGCGGCGCTTACCCGCGCCCTGGCGAAGTGAGCCTTTCCCATCGCGGCGTGCTTTTTCTTGATGAACTGCCGGAATTTCAAAAGAGCGCTCTGGAATCACTGCGGCAGCCACTGGAAGGGGGCGTTGTGCACATTGCCAGATCCGCGCACAGCGTAATTTTTCCCGCTGCCTGCATGCTGGTAGCGGCCATGAATCCTTGCCCCTGCGGCTACCACGGCGACCCCACGCATGAATGCAGTTGCCGCCCAGACCAGCGGGCCCGCTATCAGGCGCGCGTGTCAGGCCCCATGCTGGACCGCATCGACGTGCATGTGGAAGTTCCGGCGGTGCCCTATGCGGATTTGCGCCAAAGCCGCGCGGGAGAAAGCTCTGCCGCCATGCGTGAAAGGGTGCTTGCCGCCCGGGCGGTGCAGAGGCAGCGCTATGGGGATGACGGCCCGCGCTGCAATGCGGAGCTTTCCGGCGCGCTGCTGGACGCCCATTGCGAGCTTGACGCTGCCGGACATGACTTGATGGAAGCGGCGGTAAACCGCCTTGCCCTGTCGGCCCGCGCCTGCGCCAGAGTATTGCGCATGGCCCGCACCATCGCTGATATGGAAGGTCTGGAGCGCATTGACGCCGCCCATCTGGCCGAAGCTGTTTCCCTGCGGGTGCTGGACAGGGGATAGCTTGCGGTTGTGATTGCCTTTCAGATGCGTTGCCCAAGATATTCGCTGTATGTTTGAGCCAAGGCTTCTCGCTGTTCTCGCAGTTCCCGCTGTGTTTAAAAAAAATGGCCTTTTGACGCAGACAGTTGGACAAAAGAATTATTTAGAAGCAGCCCCTAGCTTTATGACACGCAAAACGGCCCTTTTCTGAAGATCGAGCACGCAGAGTACTCTTGCTTCAGAAAAGGGCCGTTTTTATAGCCACAAGGCGAAAATTTTTGTTCTTGAGCCGCTCCCGGTACAGGCAGGGGAGTCGTAAAAAGTCTTTCTTTAACTGGCGCGGTCAGCCGTGCGCCGTGCGGCCTGATCAGAGTCGCGCTTCTGTTTGCCGCCAGCCTTGGCGGCTTCTTTCTTTTTGGGCTGTTGCTTGGCCTTGGCCGTCTGCTTGGACTTGTTGTTCTGGGTCTTTTTAGCCTTGGTGATCTTTTTGACAGGGGCGTTGTCGGCCCCGCCGTAAGTGAGCCTGGCTTCGCGGGCGGTCTTGTGCATGTCGGGCCTGTACTGCTCTGGGGGCAGACAGTCCAGCGCAGCTACAACCGAAGCCGCGCGATTGTCACAAACCTGAAATCCGGCATCCAGCAGGCGAAAAGCCTCAACACCGCGAGTGCGGGAGTCCGGCGCGCCCAGTATGACTGCCAGCAGTCGTCTGTCGCCGTGGCTGGCAGTAAATATAAGGTTGTAACCCGAAGCATTGACCCATCCGGTCTTGAGACCGTCAGCACCGGGGTACTGGCCGAGCAGGGGATTTTTGTTCCAGGTAACGCGACCCTTATGGCTGATAGTGTGGGTATTGTGAAAGCGCAGGGCATCGGGATAGGTCTGCAAATAGGCGCGGGCCAGGGTGAGCATGTCGCGGGCGGTGGTGTACTGCCCGGCGGCAGGCAGGCCGTGGGGATTGCGAAACTGGCTGTCGCGCATGCCCAGAGCTTGCGCTTTGGCGTTCATCATTGTCACAAAGGCCGGGGTGGACCCGCCCACAAATTCCGCTACCGCCGCGCTGGCATCATTGCCGGAAGAAACGGCCATGCCCATGAGCAATTGCTCAAGGGTCACATTGTCCCTTTCGCTCAGGCCCATGCGCGAACCGCCCGTGCGTGCGGCCGCCCGGCTGATGGTCACCGGGCTGTCCAGGCTGACGCTTCCCTGACGAATCTGATCCATAGCCAGAAACATCGAAAGCACTTTTGTCAGCGAAGCAGGGGCAATGTGCTTGTCGGCATTTTGCTCAAAAAGTATGGCGTTGTGGTCCAGGTCGTACAAAATGGCCGAGCTGGTCTCAAGCGAGCCGTGCTGAGGAATTTCCGGAGCGCTCAGGGCCACGCCGGGGCGCAACAGGGCCACGCACAAAAATATGAAGAAAAGTGGAAGGCTCGACGAAAACGCGCTGTACTTCAGGCGACGGAAGAAGCAGGTCATGGACAATCCTTGGCTGTAGCGCAGTGACGGACATTCAGGTGAACGGAACAAGGCGAAATTGGCCGTGGCCCGCTGGATTATTACGTGAAGAACATGCCTGATGCCGGGGATACCCTACTCATTCGCCGCTGCAAAGCGCTTTTTTGGGCTTGGGGCGGCGAAGCGCAGGTTGGTCTTGTGGGCCAGGTGCGGCAGCTCCCGGTTTTCCGATTTTTGCCCACGCGAAGGGTCCGCTTTTAGCGAACGCATCCTTATGGGCCAGTTCTGGACTTTGTGTAGATAATTGCTAAACAGTGCCGCTCATGCTGATGTACTAAAGTTGACCCGGCATGGCAATAGTTTGTGCGGCATATGAATGCATTCATCCTCGCCATGCAAAGCGCGGAAAACGCGCGTGCGCCGCACATTTACCCGCCAAGGATAGCCCGAAATTTTCGTGGCGCTTATGCCGGGCGGTCAGTTTTTCAAAGCTGCTAATATTTTTGCATTGTTACCTGCTCTCACGTTGCGCGAAAGGGCAGGAGAGACCAGCGCTCCGCAACACGGTGTGATTCTGCCCAAGGTTGTAGGTGGGCAGAATGACAACGTTGTATGCATCATATTTCAAAATACTCTGCTCTGAGCAGTGTCGTCACGAAAGCCTTTCCGGCTGTCTCTGCGTTGAACGTCCCTTTTGCTCCGGGCGTGTGCCATTAAAGCCTGCGCAGCAAAGCGGTCGTTCTTGCTGATAGAACAAGAAAATTCATTTCGTGACGACACTGTCTGGGTGGTTTTATCCCTTTTCAAGCTCGGCCATCAGATTTTTAAGGGCCGTGGTCTGCTTGCCCAGGGCCTCAACCGCACGGGCGGCTTCCTGCATGGCGGCGGTTGTTTCTTCAGAAATTTGGCTGATGCCAGCAATGGAAACATTGACCTCTTCCGTTGCCGCAGACTGTTGCTCCGCTGCGGTCGCTATGGTGCGGATCTGGTCCGAGGACTGCATGACCAGGGCGGCAATGTGGCGCAGCATGCCCTCTGCCCCCTGCACGTCATTCATGGCCTGCCCCAGCAATTCTTTGGTGCGGTCCATGCTGGTCAGCGTTCCTCCGGCGGCCTGCTGGATACCTGTAATGGACTGTCCCACTTCCTTGGTGGCGGCCATTGTGTTTTCCGCCAGTTTGCGAACTTCGTCGGCCACCACGGCAAAGCCGCGTCCGGCGTCGCCCGCGCGGGCAGCCTCAATGGCGGCATTGAGTGCCAGCAGGTTGGTCTGATCAGCAATATCTTCAATGGTTTGGGCAATGGCACCGATGGCGTGGGCTTTGCTGCTCAGATCATCCACGGCCCCGTAGGCGAACTGGAAGTCCCTGTGGACGGTATCCATATCGCGCAAAATACCGGAGACCTGCTCCGCGCCCTGTTCTGCGGCGGCACGCGATTCTTCCGACAAATGCGCAGCGGTTCCGGTGTTGTTAGAAATTTCCAGCACCGCAGCGCTCAGCTCTTCCATTGCGGTGGCGGTTTCCATAGCGCGTTGGGATTGGGCTTCTGCTCCCTGCCTGGACGCGCTTACCTTGTTTGAAAGTTCATCCGACGCCGCATCGGCCACGGCCACCACTGAACGCAGGCTGCCTGCGGCCTGGCGCATGCCTTCGCTGCGGGCCTTTTGCGCCTGAATGGTGGCTTCTTCCGCAGCCTGCTGGGCTGATTCGGCATTTCGTGCGCTGATGCGTGCTTCTTCTGTGCGGTGGTCTGCCTCGCGCATCTTTTCCTTCATGCTGTCCAGCATGGCGACCATCGCATTGCGTAGCACGGCAAATTCGCTCTTGTAATTGTCGGACACGGGCGTATCCAGCTTGCCGTCGGCCACAGAGCGCGAAAAGGCCGACAAGGATAAAATGGGCTTGATAATGATTTTGTTCAGCATAAGAAAAATAATGCAGAACAAAGCCAAAAGCGTTCCGGCGGCCATCAGCGTTGTGTTCTGGTTGGACTGGGCCAGGCTCCGGGCTTCGGCGTAAAGCTCCGCATCCGGCACGGCAATGCCGAGGCCCATGCCCGTGGGGGACACGCTGTAGAAAATGGTGGTTGGTTTGCCGTCTACTGTTGTGGAAAACTGCGTCTGGCCTTCAGGTTTGACGGCATTCAGGATGGCGGCGGCGTCCTTGAAGGGCAGCTTGTCCACGGGTTGCAGCAGCAAAGCCTTGTCTGCAGGAAAGGCCGTAATAAGTTTACTGCGCGTATCAACCGCAAAAGCGGATGACGAAGGCGTGATGTGAATACTGCCCACGACCTCGCGCAGATACTCCATACTTACGCCAAGAGACGATATGCCGATGATGCTTCCGTCTTTTCCGTACATGATGCCGCTGACAGTGATAAGAAGCGTGTCGATGGAATCGTCCAGATACGGCGCTGACCAGTAAACCGTTTGCGGAAGCCGTTGCTTTCTGTCCCAATGCTGGGGCAGGGCCTGCGTATACCAAGGTTTGCTCACATAGTTATACTCTGGCGTGGCGTACTCCATACTCATCACAAGCTTGCTCTTGTCCCAACGGGCGTAGGGGCCGAAGAACTTGATATTGTCGGAGAAGAGATCCGGCTCATACCACAGGCCGCAGCCCACAGCCTTGGGGTAGCGTGCAAGAGTGCTCAAAAGAAAGGCCTTGGCTTCTTCCTCAATATTCATGCCCTTATTCTGGTGCACCAGCAGCAGGTTTTCACCAGCGGTGGCTATTCCGGCTACCGTATCCTGGGTGACGGTCATATAGGTGTTAATTTTTTGCGTTTCAGCGTTGATGCGCTGCTCCACAGTGGCTTTGGTCTGGGCAATGTAGCGGTCTTCCATAACATTCATATTGCGCAGCAGCAGGGCAAAGCCCCCAAAAGCAACAATTATCGTTGTTCCAATAAGTAGAAGCGTTTTGTAGCGGACTGAAATATTCATGGCCGGGGTGCTCTCCTTAAATATAGAATCTATATTGGCATACGTTGCGAGCTATTTTGCGGATGTAATCTGGTGACTAGAGTAAATAGATAAAGCAGAAATATACCGCATTGAGAAGTGACAAAGCTGTCACGACAATGTTGTACTGAGCATGACATAATTGTCATTGTTTCTTCAGTGTTTGCTAATGGATGTTGATAGTATGTAGGCAGGGATGTTTATTAACTGGTGTAGCTTAGCCACGGGATTCAGATCGCTTTTTTGCTTTTTGCACACAAAATAGCCACTGCCATTTGGTTTAAAGGTCGTAATCCGTATGCTTGAGAGCCCGTTATGTTGCCGCTGAAGGCGAAAATGCGTGACAAAAGTGTCATTGCTGAGGAAATAAAAAATCGGTCTTTTGAAAAATAATTTCAAAAGACCGATTTTTATGTTCGGAACAGGGAAAGATGCAGCTATGGGGCGGCAGGCAGACCAACAGCGAAACAGCGTTACGCCTTGCAGCCGCCTGCTCGGGCTTATCGTGTCAGATCAGAAGACCCTTGGATATATGAAACAAGAAAGGAAATTTTTGGCGGTGGTGAGCACGGTGTGGTGAAGGCCTTTTGCAAAAGGCCTTCACCACAAATCGATCAAAGGCAGAATATTTTAGTCGCCGCCGTCCATGCGGAAGTCCACACGGATTTTGAAAAGCTTGGTGGCGGGCAGGTTGAGAATGGGTATGCCGGACTGCGCGCTTATGCCGTCCAGAGTAGCCTGGGTTTCTTCAGTCGACGGGCTGATAAGGGTAAACCAGATGTTGTAATCGTGCTCGCGCAGATAGTTGTGAGTCACGCCGGGTTTGGCGTTTACTTCGGCCACAAAGCTTTTCATTTTGTCTTGCGGCACTTTGGCGGCGCACAGCGTGGACACAAAGCCAAGTTTGGCCGACTGAAAGTTTGCGCCAAGCCGCCGGATAATCTTGCGGGCCTTGAGGCTGCGCACCCTGTCCAGGGCTTCCTGTTCTTCAATGCCCAGGCGTTGCCCAAGTTCGGCGTAAGGCCGGGGGCACAGGGGAAAGCCAGTCTGGATGATATCAAGCAATTGTCTGTCCAGGCTGTCCATCGGGGCCGAATCCTGCTGGGTATCCGCTGGCGTTGCGGTGTGGGCTTGCGTGGTCATGACGTTTCCTTATCTGAGCAGTTACGCTTTGAAATGGATTGGCGGCGCAGTGATTTTGCTGCCGCATCTGGAGCAGAGTAACTTTGAAATGTATTGCATTTCAAAATTGCCACTCTGCTGAAAAAAGCGATTTTCGGCATAATCCATGCCGCATTGCGGCGGCTGCACTCTTGTGTGGCGCCAGAGCATCTGACCTTTATCAAAGCCAAGATGCTCTAGCTGGCTGATGCACTATGGCGTTCAAGCGCGGCCCCTGCATGGCATCTGCATCCAGCCAGCCGTGTGGTTTTGCTGGCGGGCGGGGCCGCTGGGCAGGCAGGGTGCAGTTCCCTAAGCCTTGCCCTCTGCATTTCTTTTACGCGTTTTGGCGGGAATATAGGTACACAGTGGCTCTTCACCCATATGGTCGCCATCCATACTGTCGGCGCGGGCACGGCAGCCGCCACAAACCTTGTGGTATTCGCATTCGCCGCACTTGCCAGTATAGCAGGACTGATCGCGGAACTGCAAAAAGTACTTGCTCTCACGCCAAATCTGGGGAAAGGGCGTTTCGCGCACGTTGCCGCAGTTCAGCTCAAGGTAGCCGCAGGGCTGCACCTGCCCCACATGACTGATAAAGCAAAAGCCTATGCCGCCCAAACAGCCGCGCGTGACGGCGTCCATACCGAAATTGTCGGGCGTGACGCTGATGCCTTCTTCCTTGGCCCGCTGGCGCATGATGCGGTAATAGTGCGGTGCGCAGGTAGCCTTGAGGTGCATCTTGGTGGTTTTGCGAAAGTCGTACAGCCAGTGCAGCACTTCTTCGTATTCTTCAGCCGTGATGACCTGATCGGCAAGGCCTGCGGCGCGCCCCATAGGCACCAGCAGAAAAATGTGCCAGGCTGCCGCGCCGATGCGTTCACACAGCTCAAATATTTTTTTGAAACTTGTGAGGTTGTTGCGGGTGACTGTGGTGTTGATCTGAAAGGGCACGCCTGCGGCCTTGAGGTATTCAATACCGCGCATGGAAGCTTCAAAAGCGCCGGGCACGCCGCGAAAGCTGTCGTGGCTGGCCGCGTCTGCACCGTCGATGGAGATGGAGCAGCGGTTGACGCCAGCTTCCTTGATCTTCTGAGCGGTTTCAGGCGTGATAAGGGTGCCGTTGGGCGAAAAGGCGCAGGGCAGGCCCTTGCTGTGGGCATAGGCCACCAGCTCGTAGACGTCGGCCCGCATCATAGGGTCGCCGCCCGTAAAGATGATGATGGGATTGCCCACCTGCGTGAAGGTGTCGATAAGGGCTTTGGCTTCTACCGTGGATAGCTCGCCGGGGTAGGGTTCCGGGTGGGCTTCGGCACGGCAGTGCTTACAGGCGAGGTTGCAGGAGCGTGTGACTTCCCAGGCAATGAGGCGACAGGCCGGGCTGCCGTCTTCAAGGGTGCGCAGGGGAGCGCTCATGCCTGCCTGCCCGCCGGGGTGACCGCCTGCCTGACCGGGATGGCCGCCCATTTGGCCAGGATGACCGCCGGGATGCCCCGCTGCGTGCTCAGATGCCTGACCGGGGTGCCCGCTGATGGGATTGCCCGCGCTGCCGGGGTGGCCCCCGCCGTGGTGCGAATGGTTGCTCATTATTTTCAGCCTTACCTTGCCAGCTTTTGCGCCAGCAGGGTTTCGGTAAAGTAGGTGATGATGGTGTCTGCGCCAGCACGCTTGAGACCCATGAGGGATTCAAGCATGACGGCCCGTTCGTCCACCCAGCCGTTGATGCCTGCGGCGCGTATCATCGAGTATTCGCCACTGACCTGATAGGCGCACAGGGGCACGTCCACATTATCGCGCACAAGGCGGATGATGTCCGCGTATGGCCCGGCGGGTTTGACAATAAGGGCGTCTGCGCCTTCCTCAAGGTCTGCATACGCTTCGCGCAGGGCCTCGCGGGCATTGCCCGGGTCCATCTGGTACGACTTGCGGTCGCCGCTGGACGGCGCGCTTTCGGCAGCTTCGCGAAACGGCCCGTAATAGGCGGAAGCGTATTTGACCGCGTAGGACATAAGGGGAGTGTAGGTGAAGCCCGCGTCGTCCAGCGCTTCGCGGATGGCAGCCACACGGCCGTCCATCATGTCCGAGGGGGCGACCATATCGGCCCCGGCCCGCACATGGCTTACCGCAGTCTGCGCCAGCAGGGGCAGGGTGGCGTCGTTGCGCACCACGCCTTCGGGTGAGAGTATGCCGCAATGCCCATGGCTCATGTACTCGCACAGGCATACGTCGGTCATGACAAACAGTTTGGGCCAGCGCTTTTTGAGCAGGCGCACGGCTTCTTGCACAATGCCGTTGTCGGCATAAGCGCCACAGGCTTTTTCATCCTTGGCGGCAGGAATGCCGAAAAGAATGACGGAATGCAGGCCCATATCCACAGCCTGTTCCACCTGCTTTTCCAGCTGGCCGAGGCTCAACTGAAACTGGCCGGGCATTGCGCCGATTTCTTTGCGAAAATTTTTGTCGTCGGTTTCAACCACAAAGTAGGGCTGGATAAGATCTTCCACAAGCAAGGGCGCGGTTTCGCGCACAAGGGTGCGGAGTTCGGAAGTGGTACGCAAACGACGGCCGCGATGGAATGATGTCATGGCTGTAGTCCTTTGTGCTGGCCTTTGGTGTGCCAGCCTGTAGGGATATGCTGCGGCGCGGCTTTGACGTGCGCGTCGTATTTTTAGGGTGTTTTAACCTTGAAACGTACTTTGCTCTGGTCACCCACGAGTGGCAGTAGTGCGGGCAGGGCGTTTGCTTTGCGCAAATGCCGGGTTTGCCCCTTGAGCTGTTTATTGCCGCTGCACTGCCGCAGCATGCCACCGCCTACATCAAAACACGAAATACTTGCTGACAGAAAAACAAGCGGCGCGCCTGAACGGAGCGTAGGCGTCTACGTAACCGGGGCGCGCCGCGAAGTTTTATACGGTCAGCGGAATAAAGCCGCGTTGTGTTACTTGATGCCGATTTCTTCGTCGGTCAGGTAACAGGCCGGATCCGGAGCCCAGATGTCGTCGTAATAGGCTTCGGCGCGGGCGCGGAAGTTGCCGCCACAGATGTTCAGGAACTGGCACTTGGCGCAGCGGCCCGTGACGTGGGCTTTTTTGTCCTTGAGCTTGTGCAGCAGTTCGATGGAGGGGTCGTCCCATATCTGCGAGAACGGACGCTCAAGCACGTTGCCGAGCACGTGGTTACGCCAGAACTGGTCTGCGTGCACCTTTCCGTCCCAGGAAATACAGCCTATGCCCCGGCCAGAGCTGTTGCCTTCATTGTACTGAAGCAGCTCAAAAACTTCTTCCGCACGCTTGGGATCTTCACGCTTGAGGCGCATCCACACATAGGGGCCGTCGGCGTGGTTATCAACCGTGAGGATTTCCTTGCCCTTGCCAGCGTCGAACAAGGCGCGGGTTTCATCCATGATGAGATCCAGCACCTGACGGGTTTCGGCGTGGTCCAGGTCTTCCTTGATAAGCTCGGAACCGCGGCCAGAGTAAACAAGGTGGTAAAAACAGGCGCGGGGGATTTCCATATCCTTGAGCAGACGGAAAATACCGGGAATTTCACCAGCATTACGCTTGTTGATGGTAAGACGCAGCCCCACCTTGAGGCCTTCGGCCTGGCAGTTGGTAATGCCTTCCAGAGCCTTGCGGAAAGCTCCGGGCACGGCGCGGAATTTGTCGTGTATCTCTTCCATGCCGTCAAGGGAAATGCCCACGTACGAAAGGCCCACGGCCTTGAGTTCGCGCGCTTTTTCCTTGGTAATAAGAGTGCCGTTGGTGGAAATGACCGCGCGCATGCCCTTGGAGGTGGCGTGACTGGCAAGTTCAACCAAATCTTTGCGTACCAGCGGCTCGCCGCCGGAGAAAAGCATGACCGGCGCGCCGTAGGCGGCCAGATCATCAATCATGGCCTTGGCCTGCACGGTGCTGATGTCGTCTGAACCGTCAACTTCAACGGCGTGGGCATAGCAATGCACGCACTTGAGGTTGCAACGCTGGGTCATGTTCCAGACCACTACAGGCTTTTTATCCTTGGAAAACTGCAGCAGGTGCGAAGGCAGTTTACCGGATTCGCGGCCATAACGCAGCGCGTCCGAAGGCTCAACCTGACCGCAGTACAACTTGGAAATGCCAATCATTACACAATCCTTATTGTTCGATGCATTTTTTCAGTATGGCAAAGGCCTCATCCAGGCCTTCGGGCTGTGTGCCGCCCGCCTGGGCCAGATCGGGTCTGCCGCCGCCAGCGCCGCCGCAGGGTGCCGCCACAGGCTTGATAAGGGCGGGCGCTGTAAATCTGCCGTGCAGATCCTTGGAGACATAAATAAGCATACCCACCTTGCCCTCTTCCACAGTGGCAAGGCATGCCACCGCATTTTCAGAAAGGCGCGAGCGTACATCGTCCATAACTTCACGCAGGGCCTTGACGGGCACGTTGTCCAGCCGGGCGGCCAAAAGGCGCACGCCGTTGACTTCTTCGGCACGGGCGGCCAGTTCAGCGCCGGAGGCAGGAGCCGCCGAAGCCTTTTCAGAAGCCTTGCGCAGCTTCTTTACTTCGGCATGCAGGGCCTGTACGCGCTCGGCAAGCTGGCCGGGCCGGGCCTTGAGCAGGGCGGAAAGACCGTCCAGTTCAGCGCGTTGCTCCACGGCATGACCGTAAGCGTTCCAGCCCGTGACGGCCTCAATGCGGCGGGTGCCAGCGGCAACGCCGCTTTCACTCACGATAAGAAAGGCTCCGGCTTCGCCCGTGCGGGACAAATGTGTTCCCCCGCACAGTTCAACGGATTCAGGATCGCACGTTTCGCCGCCGGAAACTGTGAGCACGCGCACAGTGTCACCATATTTTTCATTAAAGAGCGCCATAGCCCCTGAGGCCACGGCATTGGCCATCGCCATTTCCTTGGCGGAAACCTCAAGGTCGGCCATGATGGCGGCGTTGACCTGGCGCTCAACGGCGGCCAGTTCTTCGGGCGTCAGGGCTGCGATATGTGAAAAGTCGAAGCGCAGACGGCTGCCGTCTACCAGTGAACCCGCCTGCTTTACATGCGTTCCCAGCACCCGGCGCAGGGCCGCGTGCAGCAAATGCGTGCAGGTATGGTTGCGGGCCGTGGCCTTGCGTTCATCGGGGTCAACGGCCATGCGCACTTCCTTGCCCTGAAGGATTTCGCCTCTGGTGACTTCGATTTCGTGTACCAGCAGCTGCGGGACGGGTTTGTGCGTGGTGATGACCCTGGCTTCGCCCGAGGTGGCGCTCATGAGGCCCGTATCGCCCGCCTGACCGCCGCCTTCGCCGTAGAAGGGCGTGGCTTCGGTGACGGCATAGCCGCTTTCGCCTTCGCCAAGCACATCCACAGGCTGGCCTGCCGCGTTGAGCAGCACGGTTACAGGGCTTTGGGCCGTCAGGCCGTCATAGCCCACAAAGCGGCTCTGTGCGCCGCCATCCGCAAGAGATTTAAAGGGATTGGCTCCGTTTTCGCCCTGTCCAAGCAGGCCGCCCTTTTTCTGGTGCTCACGGGCACGCTGGCGCTGCTCCTGCATGTATTTTTCAAAGCCCTGAGCATCGGCGCTGAAGCCGCGTTTTTCGGCAACGTCGGTCACGATGTCCAGCGGGAAGCCGTATGTATCGTATAGTTTGAAGCAGAAATCACCGGGAATGAGGGTCTTGCCCTGCGCCTTGAGAGAGGCCAGCTCTTCGTCAAGCAGGTCCAGGCCCTTCTTGAGCGTCAGGGAGAAGCGCTGTTCTTCCTCGAACACGGCGCGGTCGATAAAGTCGGCGCTTTCCACAAGTTCGGGATAGGCGTCGCCCATAACCTCGGTGACCTTGCGGGCAACCTTGTGCATAAAGGGTTCGTTTACGCCCATGAGGGTCGCGAAGCGCAGGGCGCGGCGGATGAGGCGGCGCAGCACATAGCCCCGGTTTTCATTGGAGGGCAGCACGCCACCCGCAATCAGGAAGGCGGCGGCGCGGCTGTGGTCGGCAATGACGCGCAGAGCTGTATCCACATCATTGGTGTCAGGGGAGCTGAAGCTGTACTTCACGCCTGCAAGGCCCGCCGCAAACTGGATGATGTCCTGAAAAAGATCGCAGTCAAAGTTGGAGCGCTTGCCCTGGGCCACGGCAGCCATGCGCTCAAGGCCCATGCCCGTATCAATGTTGGGCTTGGCCAAGGGGGTGCGGGTGCCGTCGGCGCTCTGGTCGAACTGGGTGAACACCAGGTTCCAGATTTCAAGGAAGCGGTCGCAGTCGCACACGCCGATGCCGCAGTCGGGCCCACAGGACATGTCTTCGCCCTGGTCCACATAAATTTCAGAGCAGGGGCCGCAGGGGCCGGTGTCGCCCATGGTCCAGAAGTTGTCCTTCTCGCCCATGCGAACGATGCGGTCGGCGGGCAGCTTGGCTATTTCAGCCCACAGTTCCGCAGCCTCGTCGTCTTCACGAAAAACCGTGACCCACAGTTTGTCCGTGGGAAGTTCCAGTTCCTTGGTTACGAAGTCCCAGGCCCAGGTGATGGCTTCGCGCTTGAAGTAGTCGCCAAAGGCAAAGTTGCCGAGCATTTCAAAAAACGTGTGGTGGCGCGCGGTGCGGCCCACGTTTTCCAGGTCATTGTGCTTGCCAGAAACGCGCAGGCATTTTTGACAGGTTGTGGCGCGGGAGTAGGAGCGCTTTTCTTCGCCAAGAAAGAGTTTTTTGAATTGCACCATGCCGGAGTTGGCAAAAAGCAGCGTGGGATCGTTGGGCGGAATAATAGGCCCGGAAGCGACGATTTCGTGCTGGTGACGGTGAAAAAACTCAAGGTAGCGGCGGCGGATTTCTTTAGCGGTGAGCATATTGGCTCCTGATGAAGGCTGCTCGGTGTGACCCCCGCCCGTTCAAGGCGGGGGCCGTACTGGTCATTGCCGTAAGTGGTCACGGTCGCGGGCAGACAGTCCACAATGGTGCGGGCTGCCATGCCGGACGGTGTTAATCGTCAGTGGAGCTGGGTTCCAGCCCTTCGTCCTGATCTTCGGCTGTGGGAACAAATTCCTTGGGATGCAGACCCAGAAATTCCACAACCTTGGCTTCAATCTGATTGCGCAGGTCGATATTTTCGTCCAGCAGGGCGCGTACTTTTTCGCGTCCCTGGCCCAGTTTTTCAGAGCCAAAGGCGAACCACGAACCGCTCTGGTCGACGATCTTGGCTTCAATGCCAAGGTCAAGCAGTTCGCCCGAACGCGAAATGCCCTGACCGTAAAGAATGTCGAAAATAGCGCTACGGAAGGGCGGCGCAACCTTGTTTTTGACCACCTTGACCCTGGTGCGGGAACCAAAGGACTCTTCTTTGTCCTTGAGGGTCTGGATGCGGCGGATGTCGAGGCGTACTGACGAGTAGAACTTCAGCGCGTTGCCGCCTGTGGTGGTTTCAGGGCTGCCGTAGCCCGTGACGCCGATCTTCATGCGGATCTGGTTGATGAAGATGACGGAAGTGCGCGATTTGTGGATCGTGCCCGTAAGGCGGCGCATGGCATGCGACATAAGACGGGCGTGGCCGCCCACCTGGGTTTCGCCCATGTCGCCTTCAAGTTCGGCCTGGGGAATCAGCGCCGCCACGGAGTCGACAACCACAAGGTCAACAGCGCCGGAACGCACGAGCATGTCGGCAATATCCAGAGCCTGTTCGCCGTAGTCGGGCTGCGAGATGAGCAGTTCGTCCGTATTGACGCCCAGGCGCTTGGCGTAGGCCACGTCAAGCGCGTGTTCCGCGTCAACAAAGGCGCAGGTTCCGCCCATGCGCTGGCATTCGGCGATGATGTGCAGGGTAAGGGTGGTTTTGCCCGAAGATTCGGGCCCGAAAATTTCCGATATGCGCCCACGCGGAATGCCGCCCACTCCCAAGGCCAGGTCAAGGCCAATGGAACCTGTGGGAATGACGGGTATATTCACATGAGCGTCGTCAGAAAGCTTCATGACAGCGCCCTTGCCGTATTTACGTTCAATGGTGGCAAGGGCAGTGCCCAAGGCTTCTGCGCGCGCGTTTTCAGGGCTCAGGGCCGGTTTTTTGGCCATAGCTTTTATGCTCCGGGTAAAGATATCTTCAAGCTCATCATTATAGCAAAGGGCCGGGCGCAAGGCAAATGCTCAACATCAGTCGCCCAGTTTGCCGTGCCGCTGGGGCCAACTGGGTGTGCCCACAGATTTTGCCCCCAAAATCAGTCTTCTGGCAACAAACACTGTTGCCCTCGGCGCGGGTTGCAGCGTGATGATGTGGCGCGTAGCCCCGTATTCAGCTTCGTATTCCGCCTTGTATGCAGGCATTGGCTGGCAGAGGGTGGCAGGCTTTTACGTCAAAATGGCTGCATTGGTTTCTGTGTCGGTTTTGCCGTGCAGTAGCGGTTTTTTGCCGCTCTTTCTATGGATATTCTTTGCTGCTTCAGGCCAGTATGTTTGGCATGCTTTATTGATGGTAATTATTGATAGCGGGTCTGGCAAGAAATTTCCCTCGCCCGCCTCTTGCCTAGTGCGCCGTGTCTGGCATACAAGCGCGGCATGAGCAATCAGCCTGACATCATCGTACTTTTTTCTGGCGGACTAGACAGCATTCTCGCTGCCAAGGTTCTGGAGCGGCAGGGGCTTAAGGTCCGTTGTCTGCACTTCATCACGCCCTTTTTCGGCTCGGCCAAAGCCGTGCCGTACTGGCGTAAAGTCTATGATCTGGACATCGTGAGCCAGGACGTGGGCGAAGATTTTGCGAACATGCTGCGTCAGCGCCCGGAGCACGGCTTCGGCAAGGTCATGAACCCCTGCGTGGACTGCAAAATTCTGCTGCTGCGCAAGGCGCGCATCTATATGGAATCTGTGGAGGCAAAAGGTCTTGCCACGGGTGAAGTGCTGGGTCAGCGGCCCATGTCGCAGCGGCGTGACACCCTGCATCTTATCATGCGTGACGCCGGAGTAAGCGGCATTTTGCTGCGCCCGCTCTGCGCCACGCATTTGCCGCTGACGCAGATGGAAGAAAGCGGCCTTGTGGACCGCACAAAGCTGCTGAGTTTTTCTGGCCGGGGACGGCGCGATCAGCTTGATCTGGCGGCAGAGCTGGGCATAACGGAAATTCCCACCCCCGGCGGCGGTTGCCGCTTGACGGAAAAAGAAAACGCCCGCCGCTACTGGACAGTGTTGACCCTGTTGCCCTGCGCCAGCAATGAAGATTTTACCCTGGCCAACCTTGGCCGCCAGTTCTGGCATCATGAAGATGGCGAACACTATTGGCTGTGCATTGGGCGCAACGGGGCTGATAACGACAAACTGGCCGCTGCCGTGCAGCCTGACGACATGCTGCTGCGCCTGCGTGATCTGGCCGGGCCTATGGCTCTGGCACGTCACGGTGCTGGCTGGCCGCGTCACGTTTTGGAAAGCGCAGCGGCCCAGGCGGCTTCGTATGCGCCCAAGGCGGTGGCTTCTGGCGACCCTGTGGCGGTTCGCGTGCGTCAGGGACAGGCCGAGGGCGACTCACTTCTTGACTTTGACGTGAAGCCGGAAAGGCTGGAGCAGGTCTGGGGTGAAACCCCGTGGGACGACATAAAGGTTGTCATCAAGGCCGAAGCAAGGGAAAGGTTTGAGGCAGCACTGCACAGTAAGCATAAGCCAACCCAAGCAGAAGAGGAGTAGCATCGGTCATACTGCAAAAGATGCCAATAAAGGTTTGTGGTCTGCTTTACAAAGATAGCGCTTGAAGATATATGCATCCATTGCGTTAATAGTTTGTGTTTACGCCCCCAGCGGCGTCCGCCGGAGGATTACATGGATCACAAGGACTTGGAGTATTTTCGCAAACTTCTGTCAGAGATGCTTGAAGAGGCCCAGCAAAAGGGCGACAGCACCATTGAAGAATTGACCGATAGCAATGAAGTGTTTGCTGACCCTGCCGACAGGGCCACAGCAGAATCCGATCGCGCCTTTACTTTGCGCATTCGTGACCGGGAACGCCGCCTCATTCGCAAGATCCAGGCCGCGTTGACGCGTATTGATGACGGAACGTATGGCATTTGCGAGGATTGCGGCGATGATATCAGCATCCCGCGTCTCAAGGCCCGGCCCGTCACGCGTCTGTGCATTAACTGCAAAGCCAAACAGGAAGAGGACGAACACCTGAGAGGAGACTAGCGTACTGCCGCAAGCGGCTTTTACTCTCTGACGGTGTCAGATAATCATTTGTTTTTTTGCTGCGTGCTCACCCGCACTGATTCACTGCCGTAAGGGCCAAAGGCTCTGTCGGCTCCCAAAGGGCTTATTGGGATAAATGCAAGGATTTTTGAGAATCCTTGTGCAACGGCGCGGGATTGAATACACGGCAAGGTTTGCTTGCACGGCCAGAAAAACAGGAGCGGCCTTTACAACTGCTCCTTACTTCGGCCATGCCGCCTTTTTGCCCATCGGGCCGCGTCAGACGCAATGGCGCGGCCCGGGCTCATATACGAGCGACGCTATGCAACATAGAGCAAAGTAATAAAGCATGGCCATTGCGGCGATTAACAGCGCCAATAAAGAGCGCTTACGCCCTCACGGCAGCGTCTGCTCATGCAGCCGCCAAGGTAATTTTATTTTGAAATTGCTCTTGAGCATTTAAATTTTTTCGACGTTAAAATGCTCGAATACCCGGATGCAGTCCGTTGCTGCACAGGTTCGTCTTCACGATTGAAGGCATAAACGTTCCCGCCCATTGGCGGGTTTTTGCATATTTATGGACGCACATCTTTTTCGCCGCTTTTGTGAAGACCTGACGCCCCAGCTAACAGGGGGGCGGATTGAAAAATTGCAGGAACCCGCCCCCGGCTTTCTTGTGCTCACCTGGTACGGCGGTGGGCGCAAGCGCCAGTTGTGCCTGCGCTATGCCCGCAAGGAGCCTTTCTGTTTTTTGAGCGGCAGCCGCATCAGCGCGGGCAAGGCTCCTTCAGCCCAGACAATGCGTCTGCGCAAGTATGCGTCTGGCCGCCGCATCGTTTCCTGTGTGGTCAGGTTCTGCGACAGGCAGCTGTGGCTTCTGCTGGCCGGGGGAAATAGCGCGCTTTCGGCAACGGAACACGGCGGCGCTGATTTTGATCCAAGCACTTTTCGCCTCACCTGGCTTTTGCTGGATCTGCGGGAAGGGCCGTCCCTGCATTTTCTGACCGAAGCTGAAGCGCCGGAAGAAGAACGTCCCCAATGGCCCGAACCTGCCGGACTGGCGCAGGCGCGGCAGAACTGGCGCGAATGGCCAGTGCTTACCCCGGCCCTGCGCCGCACGCTGGCCTGCCTGGAAGAACCGGAGCAGTGGGCTTTGCTGGAAGATTTGCGTGCCGGAGGAGGCGATGTTTTTTGCTACGGCCCGGCAACTCGCGAAGCATCTGGTATTGCGGCGGATACTGCCGCTGATCGCTGTGGAGAGGCCGCCTCTTTTCTCCCCAGTGCAAATGGGGCGGACGGCGGTGCAGGCGGCGCTGGTGAATCCATCCGTACCATACGGGCTATCAGCGCATGGCCTTTGTCGCCGGAACAACAAGTCGCCTTGCTGACTGCGGATGAGTCTGCATCAGGCCTGCTTTTGCGTGAAGTGTACAGTCCGGATGTGCTGGGTCTGACGGAAAAAGCCGGGCAGGATATGGTTCTGGGCCGCCTTGCGGGCGAACAGGCCAAAGAGGCCGCTCTGCCGTTGGACAGGCGGGGCCGCAAGCTGACAAAGCTGCTGGACAAGCTGCGCGAAGAAGAAAACCGTCTCAGGGCCATGACAGAGGCCCAGGCCGATGCGCTGGCCCTACAGGAAAATTTGTGGCAATGGCCTGCGGAACACCGGGCGGTCAGCGTTGCGGTGGATGCGGGCGCACACGGCCCTGCCCGCGAAATTCGTCTGGACCCGCGACGGAATGTGCGGGAGGAAATGGCGCGGCTTTTTCATACAGCCCGGCGCGGCTGGCGCGGGCTGGAACATCTGGTACAGCGCCGCAAGACGCTTGAGGAAGAGCTGGCGGCCATAGCCCTTGCCCGGCGCGACAGCATGCTCGGTGTCGGCCAGGCGCAGGCAGGCGACAGTCAGGCTGGCAAGCGCGGCTCGCTTGCAGGTGGCACTGCGGGCATGCCCACGGCGCTGCCAAAGAACGTGCAGCTTTTTGTAAGCTCAGACGGTTTTGCCCTGCTGCGCGGGCGTGACGCCAAGGGCAACCTTGCGGCCCGCAAGCTGGCGGCTCCTCACGACATATGGCTGCATGCGGAAAATGGGCCGGGTTCGCACGTTATCATACGCCGCGCCCACGGCGGGCAGGAAGTGCCTGCCAGCACGCTGGACGAGGCTGGTTCGCTGGCTGCCAGCAAAAGTTGGCAGAAAGACGCAGCCCGCGCCCGCATCCAGTACGCAGAAGTGCGTCACGTCAAACCCATGCGCAACGCCCCGGCGGGCACTGTGCGCATAGACAAGGTGCTGGCCTCGCGTGAGGTGCCTGTGGACGCCACGCTGGAGGATACGCTGCTGCCGGAGTAAAACGGCGTAACTTTGAAGTGTGCAGTGCTTCAAAAGAAAATCCGTTCTGGAAGTCCCTTCAAACAGCTGCTTGCCAAGAAGCCATATAAAAGGCCGCCCCTTTCGGGGGCGGCCTTCATCATATTGCAGCCAGACAGTGCCGCAGCGTTGTAGCGCTGTTCTGCTCCAGCCCGGCATGGCTGTTGAAACTACGTGGGCTTATTTGCCCAGCACTTCCACGGTAGCCATAGCGATTTGCAGTTCTTCGTTGGTGGGAATGATGAGCACAGGCACGGTGCTGTCCGGCGTGGAAATGGTACGCGCGCCGGGCTTGCGGGTGCTGTTTTCCTTGGCGTCGATCTTGATGCCCATATGCTCGAGGCCAGCGCACACTTCGGCACGCACGATGTCGTCATTCTCGCCAATGCCAGCGGTGAAGACCAGAGCGTCCACATTGCCGTCGAGCAGGAAGTAGTAGGAACCAAGGGTTTTTTTGATGCTGCGGGCCAGCATTTTGAGAGCCAGAGCAGCGCGGTCGTTGCCTTTTTCCACTTCGGCATGCACGTCGCGCATGTCGGTGTAGCCGCACAGGCCCAGCAGGCCGGACTTTTTGTTCATAAGGGTGTCCACCTGCTCGGGGGTGAGACCCTTCTTGTCCATCACAAAGGGCACGATGGCAGGGTCAATGCTGCCGCAGCGGGTGCCCATGATGAGGCCTTCCAGAGGGGTGAGGCCCATGCTGGTGTCGAAGCACTTGCCATTTTTCACGCAGCTCATGGACGAACCATTGCCGAGGTGCATGGTGATGGAGCGCAGCTCGTTGAGGGGCTTGCTCAGATATTTGGCCGTGGCGCCAGCGATATACTTGTGGGAAGTGCCGTGGAAGCCGTAGCGGCGGATGCGCAAGTCTTCATACAGCTCGTAGGGCAGAGCGTACATGAAGGCTTCCTGGGGCATGCCCATGCCGAATTCGGTATCAAACACACCCACGTTGGGCACGCCGGGGAAGAGTTTTTCAGCAACTTCAATGCCCATAAGGTTGGCGGGGTTGTGCAAGGGGCCCAGCACGGAACATTCGCGCACAATTTCTTTCACGCGTTCGTCCACCAGCACGGGGTCGCTGACAGCTTCGCCGCCGTGCAGCACACGGTGGCCGATACCGGCGATTTCGCTCTTGTCCTTGATAACGCCCTTTTCGGCATCAGTCAGAAGAGAGATGACCAGTTCCATAGCCTGCACATGGGTGGGGAAATGTGCGGTGCGGATGATCTTTTCTTCCTTATCCGTATCAGGGGCGATTTTGTGGGTCAGGCGGCCTTCGTCCTGTCCGATGCGTTCGGCAAGGCCGGAGCACAGGACGGCGTGGGTATCCATTTCCAGCAGTTGGTACTTGCAGGACGATGAGCCCGCGTTGATGACCAGGATTTTCATGTGTCTTCCTTTTGATGTTGACAGAGGTGGGGGAGGGTTGCCCTCCCCCGGTAATATTACAACTGGCGGTTACTGGCCCGTCGCCATTTTTTCGGCGGCAGCCTGAACAGCCGTAATGGCCACAGTATTTACAATGTCGGGCACGGTGCAACCGCGCGACAGGTCATTGACGGGCTTGTTGAGGCCCTGAAGCACGGGGCCGATGGCCACCGCGCCAGCAGCGCGCTGCACAGCCTTGTAGGTGTTGTTGCCCGTGTTGAGGTCGGGGAAGATGAAGACAGTTGCCTTGCCTGCCACCTTGCTGTCGGGCATTTTGGTCTTGGCCACGCTGGGATCAATGGCCGCGTCGTACTGCAAGGGGCCTTCAAGCGCCAGTTCAGGAGCCATTTCTTTGGCAATGCGGGTGGCTTCCACCACGATGTCCACGTCCGCGCCCTTGCCGGACGTGCCGGTGGAGTACGAAAGCATGGCAACGCGGGGTTCGATGCCGAATACCTCTGCCGTATGGGCAGATGCAATGGCAATTTCGGCCAGCTGCTGGGCCGTGGGGTTGGGGTTGACGGCGCAGTCGCCGAAAACCAGCACGCGGTCCTTGAGGCACATGAGGAAGACCGAAGACACAACCGAGAAGCTGGGCTTGGTCTTAACAAATTCAAAAGCCGGGCGAATGGTGTGGGCCGTGGTGTTGACCGCGCCGGAGACCATGCCGTCGGCATCGTCTACCTTGACCATCATTGTGGCGTAATAGGTGGCGTCCGTCATCGTGTCACGGGCCTGCTCGGGCGAGATGCCCTTCTTTTTGCGCAGCTCGTAATAGGTGTTGGCGTACTCATCGAACTTGGCGGAATTGACGGGGTCAATAAGGGTTGCCTTTTCGATGTCCAGCCCAAGGGTGTTGGCCTTGGTGCGGATTTTGTCCACATCGCCCAGCAGGGTGATATGGGCCACATCGCGGCGCAGCAGAATGTCTGTAGCGCGGAGTATGCGTTCTTCAGTGCCTTCGGCAAGAACGATGCGCATCTTGTTGGCCTTGGCGCGTTCGATCAGCTCGAACTCGAACATCATAGGCGTGATGCGCGCGCTGCGCTTGCTCACAATGCGGCTGGCGATTTCCTTGCCGTTGACATGTTGCTCGAAAAGGCCAAGCACGGTGTTGATCTTGCGAACGTTGCCGGGCTCGATGGGCGCGATAAGCTCCTGAAGGGCCAGCATGGTATTGTAGGTGTGGCCCTTGGTCAGCAGGATGGGCAGAGGAGAAGCCGTCCAGCCTTCAATGAACTTGCACACTTCCTCATCCGGGCGGATGCCGCCAGTGAGCAGCACGCCGGCGATGTCGGGCGTGGAGGAGGTGAGGCGCGAGGCAATGGCGGCAATCAGCACGTCGGCGCGGTCGCCGGGTGTCACGACAAGCTGATCCTTGGCGATGTAAGGCAGCACATTGTTCACGTGCATGGCCGCGATCAGATAGTCGTCCACCAGGGCGTCCAGACGGTTTTCGCCAAAAAGCACTTCCGCGCCCAGGCCCTTTTTCACGTCGCCCATTGTGGGCTGGCCGATGGTGGGCTCATTGGGCACCGAGTAGATAAGCGCCTTGCGCTCGTCGGTGCTGAAGTGGGTGCGCAGTTCGTCAAGCTCGGTCTGGGTAAGGTTGCGGCGGTTGATAATGGTGGCCACAACGTCCAGAGAAAAGGGCGCAAGGCTGTCCATAGTGATCTGGAGAGACTCGCGAATGTCTTCAGCCGTGGCCTTTTGCCCGCTGGTCACAAGAATGACGGGCGTGCCCAGGTTGGCGGCGATTTCGGCGTTGAGGTCGAATTCGAACACCGGGTCTTTGGCCAGAAAGTCCGTACCCACGCAAAGCACGAATTCAAAGGTTTCCAGCAGTTTTTTATACTTCTGGATGATGTTTTCGATAAGCAGATTGCGTGAGCCCTGATTGATGATCTGGCGGGCTTCGCGCTGGGTGTAGGCAAAGGTGTCGGCATAGTCCATCTTGAGTTTGAAGTACTCAAGCATCAGGTGGATGTCCGGGTCACGGTCGTCCCATAGAGGTTCATTAATGATGGGGCGAAAGAACGCCACGTTGCGCATACTGCGGCTGAGCAGCTGCATGGCTCCCAGGGCGATGGCGCTTTTGCCCGTCATAGGGCCAGTGGCTGTGATATAGAGTCCGTTATACATAAGCTTCCCCTGATTGTGCCGGGCAGGCTGGCAGGATGACGCGAAAAGGGCGCAGGCCTTCACCTGCGCCCCGGCCTATTGTTCTATGGCATGACCGCGTCCGTCGCCTGAAATCCTTAGTCGGAATCTGGTGGCGAACGCGGTCTTCATTCGTCAGGTTCCTACTTGCTTTCGCCAGTTACTTCGCTGGCGTCAGGGTAGGGCAGATCAGCCAGCTGCTTCAACATGGCGTAACGTTCGGCGTAGGCAGCAGCCAGGTCCGAGCGCAGCATCTTGGAAGCTTCGGGGTCGGTCTTCTCCAGCGAGGCAAAGCGGGTTTCGCCACCCAGGAATTCCTGGATGTCCACGCTGGGAGCCTTGCTGTCGAGCTGGAAGGGATTTTTCTTTTCCTTGGCCAGTTCGGGATGGTAGCGGTACAGGGGCCAGTAGCCCGTCTGCACGGCCAGCTTGGACTCTTCCTGGCTCTTGCCCATGCCCTTGCGCAGGCCCTGGTTGATGCAGGGAGCGTAAGCGATGATGAGCGAGGGTCCCTTGTAGGCTTCAGCTTCGCGGAAGGCCTTGAGGGTCTGCTGCTTGTCGGCGCCCATAGAGATGGAGGCCACGTACACATAACCGTAGGTCATGGCCATGCGGCCCAGGTCTTTTTTGCCGGTACGCTTGCCTGCGGCGGCAAACTGGGCAACAGCGCCAAGCGGGGTAGCCTTGGAGGACTGGCCGCCGGTGTTGGAGTACACTTCGGTGTCCATCAGCAGGATGTTGATGTCGTCGCCAGTGGCCAACACGTGGTCCAGACCGCCGTAACCGATGTCATAACCCCAGCCGTCGCCGCCGAAGATCCACACGCTCTTCTTGGTGAAGAGGTCGTCCATGTGCCAGATTTCGTGGGCCAGATGGCTTTCAAAGGAATCAAGGTTGGCGATCACCTGGTCGCCGTACTTGCGGGAGCCTTCGGCGTCGTCCTTGTTGGCCAGCCAGCCTTCCATAGCTTCTTTGAGCTCGGGGCTGATGCCTTCTTCCTTCAGGGCTTCTTCAATCTTCATGGCCAGCAGGTTGCGGCGCTGATCGTAGGCAAGGCCCATGCCGCAGCCGTATTCGGCGGCGTCTTCAAACAGGGAGTTGCCCCAGGCCGGACCAAAGCCGTCCTTGTTGGTGCAGTAAGGCG
>JAEWKM010000052.1:0-20510 GCA_023386035.1 Pseudomonadota bacterium | reverse complement strand
CTCATTTGCTTGAATCTGTTCGGCAAGGATTCTCTGGAAGAACTTCTGAATCCGCGAAGACGAAAAACTATAAACACCTATAGTTATAGCCTGTTAGCTATGGGTGCTTAACCGGACAACATTGAAGCCAGTTATACAGCGTCACGGGGCGTCCTTGCCCACCATAGTCTTTGGCACTGCCAAGCCTGCCGGCTTCCATCAAATAATCAAAATACTTCTTCAAAGAAATTCTTGAAATTCCAGTTAATTGCTCAATGTCTTTCAAGCTGAATGGTGCAGCCTGCTTCCGCAAAACACTCACAACTGTTTCAAGGGTCTGCGCATCCACCCCCTTGGGCCTTCCTGCTGTCCCTTCGGGCTTCTTGATGAATATGCGCCTGTCCAGAATATCCTGAGTCATAGGAACTTCAGGCGACATGAGCAGACGGCGTTTTTCTTGGAACTGCAACATTGATTCGCGAAAGCGTTCAAAAGTGAAGGGTTTGACAATGTAGTCAGCCACTCCAAGGCGCAGAGCCTTCAAAATATCCTCACTGTTCTGTGCCGCCGTGATCATAATAACATCAGAGTGGAAGAATTGAGACTTAATAATGCGAAGTAGCTCCATACCGTCCATGCCAGGCATAAAAACGTCAAGCAACACAAGATCCACATGACACGTTTGCAACAGCTCCAGCCCGGCCTCGCCTGAGCGGGCAATATGGTCAAGGCAAAAACCATCAATGTGCTCTAGATACCCGGCAGCCAGATCGGCTACCATAGGATCATCTTCAACTATTATTGTGCGAATCACGCCTGTCCTCCGTCTGTGAGCCTGGACAAGGGAACATGCACGGTGAACGCTGCCCCCTGCCCCACACGAGAGTCTATTTCAATAGAGCCATCAAGCTCGTCAAGGGTCAAAAGCAGCATATACAAACCAATGCCTCTTCCCGCTCCCTTGGTTGAAAATCCCTTGCTAAAAATTTTCTGTATATGCTCTTCGCTGATGCCGTGTCCTGTATCCGCCACGGTTATAACAAGAGTACCGTGATCACAGTGCACAGTCAGGGCTATGTGTTTTTCTTGCGTGTAGCTAACGGCATCAAAAGCATTATCTACAAGATTTCCGAGAACAGTCACAAGAGCGTGCGCGCCTGTTGAAGAAAGATGTGGGATAACCCCACTGCCCCCCAGTGACAACGTAACGTTACGTTCGTGGGCACGACTGAATTTGCTTTCCAAAAGCCCCACCAGTATGGGGTCTTGTACATTAACCTTGATAGACGAAGTTTCGCGTATCTTACTGCCGATGATGTCCGACAAATACTCTTCCAGCTCATCATAGCGTTTATTGCGCAGCAGGCCAGAAATAACATGTAGTTTGTTCAGATATTCATGAGACCTGGAGCGCAATGCTTCAGCATAATTACTCAGGCCGGTCAATCGCTCCGCCAGGGCGCGCATCTCCGTCATATCCCGAAAAGTTGCCACAGCTCCCACAGTTTTGCCCTGAATAATAATAGGGGCGCGGTTGGTCATAATTACCTGACCATTAATATTCTGCTCGCAGTCGTACTCTGGCTTGCCCTCGCTGAGAATGGAATCAAGCCTTGTTGACGGCACCACTTCATGCACGGGCCGCCCCAGCAACTCGCCTTTGACCCCAGCGGAGCGAAGAATTTTCTCGGCCATCTCATTAACAACTACAAGCCTGTTGCTCTTGTTAATGGCAATAATGCCTTCACGAACAGTGCTCAAAATGGCGTTGCGCTCTTCAAGAAGCCGTGCAATTTGATGTGGCTCAAGTCCAAAAAGAATTTTTTTGATTTTGCGTGAAAGTTGTACCGCCAACAGCACACCTATCAACAGTGCCAGGCTGAACAGCCATGTCATGGGGCTGGTAAGCCGGGAGACATTTTTTTCAATGTCTTTAGACATAATGCCAACAATCACAGCACCAATCTGCTTGCCATGCTCATCAAATACAGGCCTGAACGCGCGCTGCGAAAAGCCGAACGTGCCTCGGGCAGAAGATATATACGTCTTGCCCTGCAAGGCATTTCCCTCATCTCCACCCACAACATGAGCGCCTATTTTATGCGTTTCAGGGTGATAGATGCGGTTGCCGTCCATATCAATAAGCACAATAAATTTAACGTTGGATACGCTGGTGAGCATTGTTAGAAAGTCGACCATCTGAAGCCACACGTCGCCATTCAAAGGCGACTGCATCCCCTCAATGACGGACGGAGATTCCGCTGAAAGCTGCGCCACGGTGGACACAGTCTGCTCCGCCTGCTCAAAGCCGTATTTGCTAATGAAATACGAACTCGCCAGATGGCTCAAAAGTATGGGGGGGCAGAGAGCCAGACTGACCATAATGACAAGTTTGACAAACAAACTGTTGTTTCTGATAAAATTCATTTTGGAATGTGCCGGGCAATTGCCGAAGTTGGAAGTGCTTATGCAGAAAACCAGAACATGTTTTAACTACCTGAAATACAGCTTAAACATCTGGAGTACCTTGAAGAAGACAATCAGATTTTTCTATCGGTATCTCACACAAGCCTCAAGACAGCAGACAGGCGCTTTTCGTATGGTACTTTGACGTTGCAATGATATACTGACACCATAAATCTTCAAGTATTACTATAATCAATTTTTGATATATAATTATTTTGCATAATAAGACACACCTATGATAGATGCCAAAAAATTAGCAATATGTTTATTCCTGCGGTCATCCATTATAATTGTGGTCGTAAATCATTCCTTCTCTTGCGGACTAACGCTATCCGGGGCGTTCGCTTTATTGGCAATATCCCGTTGATGATTTTCCACAGTTTTTTTATCAAACTGGCACACCCCAATGCAGCGTACACCGCCACAGTGCGGGCAGGAATTACGCGGTTGCGGCAAAAAAAGGTCACGAGCTATTTTAAAAAAATTGCTTATTTTCATACCATCCCTTTATCGCAGCGAAGACTAAACCGCAACGCTGGCAGGGGCAAACAGCAGTTTGCCATTGCCAACAAATTTAGCCAATTATGGACAAAGAAAACGCTCATGCAAACATTGCAAAGGTAATAGAAGTGTCGAACAAAAGATTCATGGAAAAAGCCATCGAGCTTTCCGAAAAAAGTATGCGAACTGGCGGCGGTCCTTTTGGCGCCGTGATTGTGAAAGATGGCCAGGTAGTAGGAGAAGGCATGAACGGGGTTGTCCTCCTCAACGATCCAACAGCGCATGCCGAGGTCGTAGCCATACGCAATGCTTGCCAGAACCTTGCGACGTTTGACCTGTCTGGATCAGTGATATTCACGAGTTGCGAACCCTGCCCCATGTGCCTGAGCGCCATATGGTGGGCGCGCATTGAAAAAATATACTTCTGCAACACACGGGACGACGCAGCGGCAGCCGGATTTGACGATGCAGCCATCTACTGCGAGATATCAAAAAGCCTGCCAGAAAGAACCCTGCCCATCGAACAGCTTTTTTGTGAAGGGGCATGCAAGGCTTTTCACGACTGGCTGGGCAGCGAAAAAAAAGTAGCGTACTAACATTCGGGTATTGCGAATGGGCATGGCTCAAAGGCCTGACAAAATGCACAGCGCCGCCTTTATTTATACAGACAAAGAATATGATGGCCGACACTTACTAGCCGCAACCCCTGCCCAGGAGACACCTTTCTTTACAAGAGCTCACCTTGACAATCAGCCTTTTTAGCGCTAAGTGACATAAGTTCAAAACCTGACAGTGCGCTCCAGTTTCATTGTGAATTATGGCGTCGCACCAAGCGGTAGGAATAAAAACTATCTTGTTGGTATCGCTCAAATTTCTTTTCACGCCGGTGATTTTTGG
The DNA here is from genome assembly GCA_023386035.1 of Pseudomonadota bacterium. Classification (GTDB taxonomy): domain Bacteria; phylum Desulfobacterota; class Desulfovibrionia; order Desulfovibrionales; family Desulfovibrionaceae; genus Desulfovibrio. Next base: position 16,667 of record JAEWKM010000052.1, on the reverse strand, counting down.
CGCTTTCTCTGCACCGCAAGAAAGCGCCCTTTTTTATGGTGGAGCACATACATGCAAGTAGCTGAATTAATTAATGCCATTGAAGAAATCGCCCCTCTGGAAGCTGCAGCATCCTGGGACATTTCTGGCCTTCAGGTGGCGGCCCTGCGGCAAGAGGTCAGCAGCATAGCTGTGTGCCTTGATCCGACGCCACAATCAGTGCGGCAAAGTCTCGACCTTGGGGCACAGTTTATTCTGAGCCACCATCCGCTCACGCTCAAGCCTGCCCTGCCTGCGAAGCTTGACGCATACCATGAAGTTTTGCGGCTGCTCATTCGCGCAGATGTGCCCCTGTATGCAGCGCACACATCATTGGATGTCAATCCACGCGGCCCGGTCGGCTGGCTTGCAGCTGATTTGAAGTTCGTCAACCTCACAGTACTCGAACCCGTGCCCTCAACAATCGAGGGGCGCATACTGGGCTACGGCCTTGCAGGCGATCTTCCGCAGCCGCAAACTGTGGAACACATCATTCGAGCGCTTGAAAGTATTCTCGACCTTTCCACAGCGACTCTAAGTGGGCCGCCCCCGGCAAAAATACACCGTCTGGCGTATTGCACCGGTTCCGGTTCATCGCTTCTTGCTGCGGCCCACAAGGCCGGAGCACAGTTGTTTATTACCGGAGATGTAAAATACCACACTGCGCTGGACGCGGAAATACCCCTTCTGGACGTGGGTCACCACAGCCTTGAAGAAGAAATGATGCGCCGCATGTGCCACGTGCTCCAGCAACGGTGTAATGGCCTCACAGTGCACTTTGTGCCCTCTGCTTCGCCATTCCGCACCGTTGCCCTGTCATGAATCACCAGGAGGATTTTTTCGATGAGTAATGCCGTTTACTTTGAACAGATAAAGCAGCTTGTTGAACTGCAAAAAGTTGATGATGCCATATACACAGTGCGGCAGGACATGGAACGGGCCCCGAGCGAACTGGATTCGCTTGAACAGCGTTTCAATGCCAGCGAAACGCAACGTAACTACATTGTGGACAAACTGACGCATCTGCAGGAACAGCAGAAGCGCCTTTCGCTTGAAATTGATGATGATAGCGCCCGCATCAAAAAGAGCAAGAACAAGCTCATGCAGGTTGAGAACACGCGTGAATATCATGCCATGATGCGCGAAATGGACAGCATGGAAAAAGTGAACCGCTCCCGTGAGGAAGAGAAAATGACTCTTCTTGAAGAACTGCAGTTCCAAAAAGACGCGCTAGCCGAAATTGACCTCACCCATACGGCTATTCAAGCCGAACTTGAAGTCAAGCGTGACGGTCTTGAAGAAAAGCTGAAGAAAGGCAATGCCGCACTTAGCGAACTCAACGCCAAGCGCGCTCATGTCAGCAAGGCCATTCCCCAGCCTGTCTTCATGCGCTATGAATTCATCCGCGAACGGCTTGAGCACCCAGTGATTGTTGCCGTCAAAGAAGGCATCTGCTCCGGCTGCCACATTTCCGTTCCGCCGCAGTCCTTTATTGAACTGCAGCGCGGCCAGCAGATTTTGAGCTGCCCCAACTGCCAGCGCCTCATTTTCTGGTGCGAGCACTTTAGCGTAGCTGACGCGCCGCAATGCGCTCCCAAGATGCAGCCGCTGACTGACTAAAACTTTTGCTCATGAAAATGACCGGGCCGTTCAGCGAACATTGCGCGGCCCGGTCTAGTGCGGCGTCCTTTGCCGCCCATGCAGCTACAGATTGCGGGAGTCGGACAGACCGTCGCCGCGGGTGAAAGCCCGGGGAGGAAAGTCCGGGCTCCACAGGGCAGAACGCTGGATAACACCCAGGGGGGGCGACCCTCGGACAGCGCCACAGAAAGCAAACCGCCCGATTTCGGTCGGGTAAGGGTGAAACGGTGGTGTAAGAGACCACCAGATGCCGCGGTGACGCGGCATGCTCGGCATACCCCGTTCGGAGCAAGACCAAATAGGGAAGGCGGCTGGCCCGGCCACAGCCTTCCGGGTAGGTTGCTTGAGGGTGCGAGTAATCGCACTCCTAGAGGAATGACGGTCACACGCGGGCAACCGTTGTGACAGAACCCGGCTTACAGTCCGACTCCCGCATACTGTCAGCCAAAGGCTCAGCCATGCCTGAATCTTCCATCCCCCCCCCAGGGCAAAACAAGCCCTGGGCCATTTTGCTGGCTGCCGGACAAGGCAGCCGTCTTGCTGCTGCCACAGGCGGCAGCGCCAAGCAGTTTATCTCGTGGCGTGGCGTGCCCCTGTACTGGCACGCAGCAAGAGCCATGAGCCGCAGTGCCACGGTTGCCGGCATTGTTTTTGTTTTTCCCAAAACCGACCATGACGCGCATAAAGAGCGCTTGCGCGAGCTTCATGCCGCTGATGACCTGGGATTGCCGTGGCTCACGGCGACCGGGGGCGAGCTGCGGCAGGATTCCGTATGGAACGGGCTGTGCGTACTGCCTGCTGGCGCACGGCATGTTCTCATTCACGATGCGGCGCGTCCATTTGTGACGCCTGCTTTGATTCGCAATGTGTGCGACGCCCTGCAGCAAGGCATCGCCGGAATCATTCCGGCCCTGCCCGTGACAGACACCATCAAGACTGTTGCTGATGGGCTTGTTACTGGCACCCTGCCGCGCCAAACACTTGTGGCAGTTCAGACGCCGCAGGGATTTTCTCTTGAACATCTGCGCCAGGCCCATCTTAACGCTCAGGAAAAAGGATTGGGCGTTACTGACGATGCCTCATTGCTTGAGGCCTTGGGGTACAAGGTTCATATAGTCGAAGGTGAGGTTTCCAACGTGAAAATTACCAATCCGGATGACCTGGCCCTTCTGCAGGATGCCCCGGCCCTTCCGCGCCCCTGTACAGGCATGGGCTACGATGTTCATCGGTATGCTCCGGGCCGTCCTATGAAACTTGGTGGAATTCTTATCCCCACGGGCCCTGAAGTTGTGGCCCATTCTGACGGCGATGTTCTTCTTCACGCCCTCACCGATGCGGTGTTGGGTTGCGCAGGGCTGGGCGACATTGGCCAGCATTTTTCTGATAAAGACCCCCGCTTTGACAATATCTCTTCATCTCTCTTGCTCGATCAGGCTCTCGACATGGCGCGTCAGGCAGGCGTTCGCCTCTGCCATGCCGACTTGACAGTCGTTGCCCAAACGCCGCGCCTGGCACCCTACCGCGAAGAAATCAAAAAAAATATTGCTCGCTTGCTGGCTCTGCCGCAAAGCTGCGTCAACGTTAAAGCCAGCACCGAAGAAGGGCTGGGTTTTACGGGCCGCGCCGAGGGCATCAAGGCGTATGCAGTTGTTACAGCGTGGGCGGAAACCGCCCCTGCACCTGTAGCGTCTTCTTCATTTTAACGCGACTTCTGATTCATAAGGATCGCCATGAACACAGAATTGTACCGTCCCTGGTTTGCCCACTATGACGCGTTTGTCCCCCGCATTACCGAGACATGGGACAAACCCCTATACGCCATGCTGGACGAAGCGGCGGACAGGTATCCCAACCGTCCGGCGATCATTTTTCATAATACGCGCATTTCCTATAAAAAATTGCGTGAATCCGCAGAACTTTTTGCAGGCGCTCTCAAGCGGATGGGGGTAAAAACAGGCCAGCGCGTGGCCCTCATGATGCCCAACATGCCCCAGACTGTGATAGCCTTTTGGGGCATCATCAAGGCCGGGGCAGTGGTGGTCATGACCAACCCCCTGTATATGGAAAAAGAGATTATGGCCAATATGCAGGACTCCGGTGCAGAGCATATTGTGATGCTCGACCTGCTCTGGCCCCGTGTTTCGGCTTTGCGCGACCGCCTGCCGTTACGTAACTTCATTATTACCGGCGCTGCCGATGCCCTGTCGTTTCCTCTTAACTGGTTGTACCGCCTTAAAAAGGCGCGCAACAAAAAAGCGCCTATCCCGTATGACGGGAAAAGCGTTTTTGAGTGGAAAAAAATATTCAAGGGTGCAGAACGCTATTCGGCCCCCATTGCCGATCCTCTGCATGATCCGATCATGCTTCAGTACACTGGCGGCACCACAGGCCTGCCCAAAGGTGTAACGCTTACACACAGCAACCTGGGCACGAACTGCCGCCAGGTTCTCGACATTATCAACGTAAAGGCCGAAGACCATCATACATTCATTTCTCTTCTGCCTTTCTTTCATGTGTACGGCCTCACCACGGGTCTTATCATTCCCATTGCCCTGGCCGCCACCACCCTGCCCCTGCCCCGCTATGTGCCGCAGGATGTGTTGCGCCTGATAGCGAAGCACAAACCCAGTATTTTCCCTGGGGCTCCCTCGGTATATATTTCGCTTTTGCAGCAGAAAAATCTGGCGCAGTTCGACCTGCACAGCATCAAAATATGCGTGTCCGGTTCTGCACCTCTGCCCAGAGAAATTTTCCGCCAGTTTCAGGAAACAACCGGAGCCTCCATTCTTGAAGGCTATGGACTTACCGAAGCGTCACCCATTACCCACTGTAACCCCTTGGGCAAACAGGGGCAGAAACCCAATTCCATTGGTATGCCTCTGCCGGGCACCGACGCCCGCATAGTGGATATGGAAGGCGGCTCTTTGACGCTTCCTCCTGGCAAAATGGGCGAACTCATCGTGTCCGGCCCGCAGATCATGAGCGGTTACTGGCGTCGTCCAGATGAATCGGCCAGCGCGCTGCGCAATGGCTGGCTCTATACTGGGGACCTGGCCACTATGGATGAAGACGGCTATTTTTACATTGTTGACAGAAAAAAAGACATGGTCATCGTCAGCGGCTACAACGTCTATCCTCGCGAGGTGGATGAAGTGTTGCTGGAGCATCCCAAAATTCAGGAAGCCGTGAGCGTGGGCATACGCGACGACATTCGCGGCGAGATACTCAAGGCCTATGTTGTGACGCAGCAAGGTGAAGAGCTTACCAAGGCAGATGTTATTGCATGGTGCCGCCAAAAACTTGCGGGCTACAAGGTACCGCGCCTTGTAGAGTTTCGTAAGGAACTGCCCAAAACTATTGTGGGTAAAGTACTCCGGCGCGCCCTGCGTGACGAAGAAGAAGCCAAGCTAGCCAAGCGTAAGCAGCGCAAAGCGCAAAGTGCCGCTGTTAGCACCGACAACTGTGAAGAACCGCTGGGACACTCCTGATGCGAATTTTGGCCCAAAGGGTGACTGAAGCTTCGGTAAGCGTTGATGGCCGCCAGGTGGCGGCCATCGGCCCCGGAATTATGGCCCTGGTGGGCTTTGGTCAGGATGATGGGGCGGATTTTCACACCCATCCCGCGTTTATGGGCATGATTCACAAACTTGCCGGTTTGCGCATTTTTCCCGGTCAAGGGGCGCTGGCCAACAAATTTCACACCTCGCTTGAAGAGTTCGGCGGTCAGCTTCTGCTCGTGCCGCAGTTCACCCTGTATGCAGACTGCCGAAAAGGGCGCCGCCCGTCTTTTACTGGTGCCGGAAATCCCACTTGGGCCGAGCCCATGTTTGACTATTTTGTGAAGATGGTTGACGAATCTTGTAACGTCAGCGTATCTTCAGGCATCTTCGGTGCCGATATGGCAGTACGTCTGTGCAACTGGGGACCAGTCACTATATGGCTCGATTCAGAAAATCTGTTCAATAGTTGACGCCCCGCGTTATCCGGAGGACGGGCCTGTGTTTACCCTGCAAGCGGAGTCTCACAAAAACGTCATAGTTCTGCGCTATCTGGGCGACATGCAATTACCTGATGTACCCCAGTTCAGCCGCCAATTGGACGAACACCTTCTGGCTCCAGGCATCAAGCAGGTTGTTCTTGATCTGAGCCATGTAGGCAAGGTGGATACATCAGGCTTGGGGGTGCTTGTAAGCGCCAGTACCAAAAGCCGTGGGCATGGCAGAAGACTTGTATTGCTAATGCCTGCTCCACATGTGGCAGACCTTTTGAAAAAAGTGGAAATTGAAGGATTTTTTCCTACCTTTGATACTGAAGAGGAATTGAAGGGCTATATTCCCGATACTGCGGACTAACCGCATCCGGGTGCATGCTCATCAGGTTCTACGGATGGTGCATGGTGCAATACTATCTGCGGCATTACTTCAATCCCGATTTTGACTACCTTCACCTTAAACCTGGTGGAGAGAACGGCTCGTCTGACGTCTACAGCCTGGGGTATGTCCAGAATGTCATTGACGGACAGGTGCTGGCTGAAATTATTCCGCTTGAAGATGCCGGGCCGGATCCTGACCCGCGCTTTATGCTTGACAAGCACAGGTTTCCCGCTGGCTCCAATACCCGCATAGACCCTCAGTACCCCAATTACCTTCTTGCTGCCGCCAATGGATATGTTTTCTATCTGGACGGCAGAATTACGGTAAAGTGTCTGCTCAATGTCCGTCAGGACATCAGTTTTCAAACCGGCAATATATTCTTTGTAGGCGACATGGCGATCCACGGCTCTGTACGAGCCGGATTTTCCGTGCAGGCCAATAATGTGCGTATAATGGGCATGGTTGAAGGCGGCGTGGTTCGCGCCCGGCGCAATCTCATGATTGACGGCGGCGTGCGCGGCGGCGCGGGGCAGCATAGCCTGGTAGACGCAGGCGGCAAGCTTCTTTCTCCTTTTTTAGAAAAGGTAGAAGCCCGTGCACGCGACAATATCGTCATTGAAAAAAGCTGCCTCTACTCCACGGTTTATGCCGGAGCCAGTATGGTTGTGCGTGAGCTGGCCTACGGGGGCATCATCAATGCCTACGGCAGCGTTTATGTGGGCAAACAGCTTGGCAACAAGGCCGGAATTCCCACCAAAATCTATCTGGGCTATGACCCACTGAGCATTCGCCAACTTGAAAAAATCGACGGCATCATTGCGCAGCAATCACAAACCATAACCCACCTCAACGCTGTTGCCGGGCATCTGGCTCCTGAAACCAATGAAACCAGCCGGAAACTGCAAGCCCTGCGGATACAGCGCACGCAACTGATCAAGAGACGCGACGAACTCTGGGCACGTCTTTCACAAGATGAAAGCTATATGCACAACTGCCGCCTGCTCGTGCCCGGGCGTATCTACCCAGGTGTGGAGCTCTCCATTGGCCGTGCCTACCTCACCATTGACCAGACGTATGACAAGGTTATGTGCCGTCTGGTCGAGCACGAAATTATTATTGAGCATTTACAGCACTCCCACCTTGGCGCTCCTCAATGACCCATCCAGACTCCCGGTCAGATCAGGTAGTATTCCGGGCGATCTTTCCCTCTGACACCGTTTCCGGCGAGCATACGGCCCCCACTGATCTGGAAGCCGTGGTAGGCGCACGCAGCTTTGCCATGTTGGCTCCCGGCGGCACGGAAAGAGAAACTGCGCTTGTGCAAACGCTGCCATCTGAACAGCTGGACACTGCCCTGCCAGTACTTCTTGGGTGCGGAATGGGCCACGCACTGAAGCTTCTGCTGGAGCGCTGCTCCGGGCCAGTGGCTGTAGTGGAAAAAGAGCACGAAATCCAAAAAATAAGCGGAGTGCTTGCGGCTCTGACACCACAAGACCGCCAAAGAGTGGAACTTGTTTCAACAGCCAATGCCGATGAAGCTCTGATGCAGCTGACTCATTGGCAATCGTGCCACAATGGGCTGCGCCTGCTGCCAATAGCCCTCCCCTTTTATCTCCGGCTTGACCGCGCCTACTACGGGCGGATGCAAAAAGAACTGGCTGCCAGTGCCCGCTTCGACTTCTGGAGCCGCGCGGCTGGACCACGCTTTACAGGCAGCCAACCGCGCGTTCTTCTTCTTACCAGCAAATATTTCCTTATGGGCGAAGTTGAAGGCGCATGCCGTAAGCTTGGCATTGAGCACAAGCTTGTGCATATCAAAAATGATACCGTGGCCCGCACCGACTTTGTCGAGCAGTTGCTTGAGGCTGTGGTTTCCTTTCGCCCAGATTGCTGCATAACGCTGAATCATATGGGCGTGGACGTTGAAGGCGTGCTTATGGACCTGCTTGCCCGCCTTCAGTTGCCTCTGGCCTCCTGGTTTGTGGACAATCCCCATCTGATCATCCACCTGTATTCACGTTGCGTCAGCCCCTGGACGGCTCTATTTACCTGGGATGCGGACAACATTGAAAGCTTGCAGGCAGCAGGTTTTGAGCATGTGTTTTATCTGCCGCTCGGCACAGATCCGGACCGCTTCCATCCCGGCAATGGCGCAAGCGCCCCATCTGCATGGCAGGCAGATCTTTCCTTTGTTGGAAATTCTATGGTGTACAAGGTGGGCAGCCGCCTGAAGAACGGACGTTTTCCCCGTGATCTGCTGCTTCCCTTCTATAAGGTTTCCCTTGCCTTTATGGAAAGCGAGCAACGCTCTGTCGCTGAATTTCTGCGTGATGCCTTTCCACAGGTATTCACCCACTATGAAGCCCTGCCGGACAATGAAGCCAAGCTGGCTTATGAAACCGCAATCACCTGGCAGGCCACGCGTCTCTACCGCAATGGCTGTGTACGTCGATTACTGCCTCTGAAGCCTCTTATTGTTGGTGATGACGGCTGGAAGGTGGAATTCCGGCACGAATCTGTGCAGCCACAGTATATGGAGCCATTGAGCTACTATACAGATTTGCCGCGCTTCTATTGTCGCTCGCTTGTGAATTTCAACTGCACAAGCAAGCAAATGAAAGGGGCCGTGAACCAGAGAATTTTTGACGTGCCTGCCGCAGGGTCCTTTGTTTTGACTGACTGGCGTCCACAAATGGAACAACTGTTTGAACCCCATGAAATGATCTGCTATCGCGAGCCAGATGAAGCCCCCGAACTGGCACGGCATTACCTGACACACCATACTGAGCGTCAAAGCACTGCGCTGCGCGCGCGAGAACGGGTACTGGCCTGCCATACCTGGGCACACCGCCTGCAAACCCTGCTGGAACATATGCGGCAGGTCTATGGAACACCCGCCGCCCAAAACTCCCAGAGGCGCAGGGAGCATGCATGAGCGCCGACCCGATACTTATTCTCCAGATGCACCGCATGGGAGATTTGATTCTTACCATGCCCCTGCTTGTTCATTTACTCAGGCACTGGCCCGAGCATGAGGTTTGGGTCGCAGCCGAGCCGCATTTTTTTCAAGGTCTCATGCCTCTTTTGCCCAATGTCGTTTTTTTCCCGCCAAGTCATTGTGCTGCTTTGGCAGAACGTCACTACGAAATCGCCATCAACCTGAGTAGCCGCCCTCAGGCGCTGGACTGCCAAGCACGCCTTAAAGCTGGCCGCAAACTTGGTCCTGAGTTTCTTTCTGGCAGTCGCCCATCTGATGGTATGAGCAGTCAGCACATCCGTGGATTTTGGCAGTTGTACCGGGCCGCCCTTACACAAAACAATTGGAATAATGCCTTCCATTGGGCAGACCTTCACCTGCTCGATCTTTTTGCACACCCCAATCTTTCACGTGTGCCACATCCACGGGCACAGGCTGCCAACTCTGGCCGCATAGGGCTGGTTCTTGGCGCAAGCGAGGCTGCCAAACGGCCAAGCGTAGATTTTTGGGCCAGACTGGCCCGACGCCTGGCAGCTGAAGGGGCCGTTCCCTTTCTGCTGGGCGGTTCTGCGGAGCAGGAGCTGGGCCGTGAAGTAGCGCGGAAAGCCGATCTACACGGAGCTGATCTGTGTGGACGCCTGTCCATCAAGGATCTGGCGGCTCTAATGCGCACACTGGACCTATGCATTACCCCTGATACAGGCCCAATGCACCTGGCCGATCTTGTTGGCGTACCGGTACTCAACCTTTCAATGGGGCCGGTTCACGCCCGGGAAACAGGACCGACCTCTCCTGGGCAGTATGTGCTACGCGCTGCCATGAGCTGTGTTGGCTGTTGGCAATGTCATCGCAGCCAACTTTATTGCAAACAAGCCTTCACCGCGTCTGGAGTAGCGGCACTGGTTTTGAGCCTTTTGCGCGGCTCAGGGGAGCCATATGTTCCGCCGGGGTTGGCCCTTTCACGCACTGGGCGGGATTCTTTGGGACTGCACAGTCTTGAAAGGCTTGGCATAGCCACTGAGGTAAGCTGCCGCCCCTTGCTGGAAGATTTTTGGCAGGCCGTTTTTCTTTTTCTCTACGACCCCACGCAAAACGCGTTGGTAACACAAAGGTTGAACCGCTTACGTTCAACCTTCCCCAATGTGGTGAGAAATATCGCCTCAGGGCTTGCTACGCTATGCAGCATCTGCGCACAGCACCTCAAGGCACCCAACTCCCCCCTGTCGGGCGATTTTTGGCGCTCACAGTCACCCTCCATTCGCCTCTTCAGTGGCTATATCCATATGCAACTGCAAAATGGCGGATACACCCCGCAAGCTTGGGGTGACGCCTTGAAAAATCTGGACAAAACCAGCACTTTTTTCACAAATCCATCCTGAGTTCCTCTTCCCTTCAGTCACAAAAACTACGCCTTGCTACCTTGGCCTTTACGCAGTTTCCGGTCCAGAAACAGCATCGGCAATACTTGCCCTCTTCTCCCGCCGCAACTAAATAAAATACACTGATATAATTGTATTTTATTTTTTGGAACAGTCTTTGAAAGAGATCTGGCGCAAGGAGTGCACGATGCAGATTATTCCCACTAGCGCCGGCTCATTTGACGCCCTCATCTCCAGCAGCAAGGAAAATTCATCCTTTGCTGACTTTTTCACTTCCGTACATGAAGCTATTGATAGTATCCAGCGCGGTGAAAACGTTTCTGTCAGTGCGGCGCTTGAGGAAGAGCAAACCACTACGGCTGCTGCTCCCACGGTGCAAAGCCCTTACAGCCGCTCCACCACGAATGGCGTGACCTATACTCTTGATGAAGTATGCTTCACCAAGCAGGAACTGGCTCAACTGCGCCAGGACCTCCTCAAAGGGGGAGCCCCAGAAAACGCTTTGAGCAAGTTTGACGCACTGGTCGGGCAGCCCGATGGCGCAACGCTGGCTCAGGTTATGGCCAGTTTGCAGACGTTGAACGGCGCTCCCCAGCTCAGTGATGACGATAAGGCACAAATCACTTCACTGCTCAAAAAAATTGACTCCTCTGGCGTTCTGGACGCAAGAGTGCAGCAGCTTATGGCCGAGGGTAAAGGCGAGGCGGCGCTTGGCACCGTCTATGCTTTTATCTCGCAGATGGACCCCACGGCGGCCCTTGAAGTGGGCGCTACTGAAGCCATAGCTTTTGGCCGTGGATTGGGCCTGAATACTTCAAGCCTGCAAACCTTGGCCAACAGTTTTGGCAGCAATAGCAGCGCCAATCTGCTTGTAGGACAATTCTCTGCCTTCATGGCTCCGGTAAGCAATTTTTTCAACGAGCAAAAAACTGCTCAAAAACAGCTGGATGCGGCCTTAAAAACTACCTTGCAGCCACTTGTCAGCAAGGCACGGGCGCGCACAGAAAAAGAGCTTCAAGCCAGTGCTTTGCGCAACAAGGAAGCACAGCAAAGTAAGCTTCTCATCGACCAGACTGTCATGAAAAACAGCCGCCAAATGCTGGAAGAGACATTGAGTGCTGGCGGGCAGGATGGCAAAAAGGCCGTCGATATGGAAACTGCGCTGCGTCAGAGTGACGCCATCAGCAAGAAGCTTGACAGCAGTCAAAGCGCAGGCGTTGGCCACGCTGGCAGCCAGGAAGCAAAGGCTTCTGCCGATACGGGCTTTTCCAAGGCTTCTTCCAACAAGGAGCAAGCTTCCAACGTCCAGAGCGCCACAAACAGACGCTCTGAGGACACCCCCTTGGCGCGCAACACCACAGACGACCGCCAAAACGAAACAGGCCGCCGCCACTCTGGCGACAATCGCCAGGACGCCAACTCCGAGGCAGGGCGTGATCCGTCCTGGAATGAAGTTACCCGCAAAGTTGAAACAAATCCCCTCTTCACCATGCGGCAGGATAATCAGGCTGCGGCTTCTATGGTTCAGAACCTCAGCGCTATTGTTGAGCAACCCGAAGCCATTTCACAGCCTGCTCCTATCGCCAGGTATGTTGCCCAGCAAGTTGAGCAAGGTCTGCTTTCAAACTTCCGTAACGGCACTACCCGCCTTGACCTGCAACTACATCCACAAGAGCTTGGAGCCATAACCCTCAGCCTTAGTCTGCGTAATGGCGAGGTAAGTGCGACCATCCGTTCTGAAAAAACAGAAACAGCCGAGATAGTCACACGCCAGCTTGAAGCCATTCGTACGAATCTTGAGCAGCAAGGGCTCAAAGTGGACAAGGTGGAAGTGCAGTTAAACTCGCGCCAGCAGGACGAAAATGCCTGGCAGAACCTCGATCAGCACAACTCGTGGCAGGAAGAAGATGCCCGGCGGGAAGAACTTGCGCGGCTTAAGAATCTTTCAACAATGCGTAATTCCTTGAGTAATTCAGAATCAACAGATTTGGAACAGCCTGTGCATTCTTCTGCCCATGCGGCAAGATATGCCACCCGTACACTAAACGTGGTTGCGTAAAAATAGCCCAGTATGAGGAATGAATCATGGCCAGCAGCATTACAAAGTCACTGAACCAGACCAACAATGAGTTCAATACTGCCCTGAGCAAGCAAAAGGGCAGTAATCTGGATAAGGACTCCTTCATGCTTTTGCTGGTAACGCAGTTCAAGTATCAAGATCCGTTGAACCCGATGGAAGATAAGGAATTTATTGCCCAGATGGCGCAGTTCTCCAGTCTTGAGCAGCTCATGAATCTCAATACGAGCATGGGTGGCCTCACAGATGCGACCAACAATCAGCAAATGATCAACGCGACGTCTTACATTGGCAAGCAGGTAACCGTATCTGGAAATGCCATTGGCAAAACTACGGACGAAACCACCAAGGAAGTCACTGTTACGCGTTTCCGGTATGCTCCCGCGGACAATACCGTTGGCGGTACCATCACAATTCGTGATGCTGATAACAATGCAGTATATGTTGAAGAAGTCAGCGCCAAAAATAAGGGCACGACGTACGAATTTTTGTGGGACGGCAAGAGAAACGACGGCTCCGTAGCAGGCGACGGCGTATACTCAGTCAACCTTGTGATGCGTGACACCAACGGAGACGCCGTCCTTTCTGACCAGGTGGTGGACGCCAAGGTGACGGGCGTTGTCACTGATAATGGTGTGGTTTACCTCGGCCTTGAGGGCGGCCAACTCATGCCACTCGCCAATGTTCGCCAGGTTTCCCTGCCTACTACAACAGCCGCGAAAGAAGAAGACAAGAGTACGGACACTGACAAGGAAACTGGCGGCAGCACAGATACCAAAAGCAATAGTCTTATCGGTGATGTCAACGTCAGCAACATAAGCCTCAGTGGCAAACTTTTATAACAAACACTGTGGACAAGATGAGCCAGGGCTGCGCTAATACGCACCCGCTCTGAAAATACATATCCCCCTATCCCAAGACACGGAGGAAATTATGGGTCTTTCAGCCAGCATGTGGACAAGCGTTTCAGGCCTGCTTACGCACGGCCAGAAAATGAACGTGGTCGGCAACAATATAGCCAACGTAAGCACTCTTGGCTTCAAGAGTCAGCGTATGGACTTCAACGATTACCTGTACCGGGGCATCGGCACCACCAGCGGCAACAGCCAAATTGGCGCTGGGGCTGGTGTGTACGCCATTTTGGGCGATTTTTCGCAAGGATCGCTTGAAACCACCAACTCGGCGACAGACCTTGCAATCGACGGCAATGGTTTCTTTCAGGTGCGCAAGCCCAATAGCGAACAGATGTACTACTCGCGCGCTGGTGACTTCTATTTCAACAAAAGTCGTGAACTTCAGAATCCTGAAGGCTATCTTTTACAGGGATGGAAGGTAAATAACGAAAAGAAGCTGACCTTCAACAGCGGCGCAACCAACCTTGGTAACGCCGACCTGAGCAAATCAGCCTATGTCGGCTCCGGCACACCTACTGACATTGTTCTGGACAGCTGGAATATCATCCCCCAGCAGACCACCAACGTCACCTTCACCATGGGCCTTACCAACGATGGCAAGGGCGATCGCACCACAAGCAACACAAGCCCTATGACCGCTCTCTTCGACCTGTGGGATGGAACAAGTACCCCTCCCATAGCCGATACCGCTTATGCCACACAGTCCAGCATTGATGTCTACGACGAAGGCGGCGGCACCCATACCATGACGGTCTACTATGACCAGGTTGACGCCAGCAAGACGGATTCCAGTGGCAATACCATATACAACATCAAAGGTTTGCCCGCCGGGTACACGGTGTATGAATATCTGGTCACCATTCCCCCTTCACAGGACAGCCGTAGCTTTGGCGGCACAGGCTATGATGAGGCCACCAATACTTGGGCGACCGACCCCACCAAGTTTTATAACGACCCCGTGGCTGGCACCAATAAAAATGCCGGTGTACTCATGAGCGGCGTGATGATCTTTAACGCCAGCGGCCAGTTGGTCAACCAGACCGCTTACTCCTACGGCGCTACGGAAACTCCCGCAGCCAACGATCAGGTGGCCGTGGATCCTTCGCTCAAATCTTCTTGGCAGCCAACCAAAGTATCCAGCAATGGCCTACCGGTTTTTTCAGCCAACTTCACGGGGCAGCCCTTGTCCAACAGTGTGAGCGAAACCATATCTAATGGTGGGGGAACACCTGTAAGCCAAGTGCAGAACTACATTACAGAACTGGATTTCGGCCTCAAAAGCATGGGCAACCCTACATGGACAAATAGCACGACATCACTCGCCGACCTGGCGGTGCACAGCCCTACTCCACCAGCTACGACACCGCCCCCGTTTGTCGACTATTCCGACGTGCCCACTATGAGCGCTGCGCAACGCCAGGAATACGCCAGTGTGGCCAATACCAAATCCTATACAGTACAGAACCGCGCTCAGGATGGCTACGCTTCTGGCACACTGAGCAACGTGAGCATAGACAACTCCGGCGTTGTTCATGGCATCTATTCCAACGGGAAAACTTTGCCCCTGTATCAGATCGCCATGTATGACTTCCAGAATTACCAGGGCTTGTACCGCGAAGGCGGCAACCTCTTCTCTGCTACAAATGATTCGGGCGAACCCCGCCTGGGCGTCGCTGGCGACAACGGCTTTGGAACAACGCGTGCCTACAACATTGAGCAGTCGAACGTGGACATGACCACGGAATTCGTACAGATGATTTCTACACAACGTGGATTCCAGGCGAACTCCAAGGGCATAACCACTGTGGATACCATGCTGGAAACTGTCATCGGCATGAAGAGATAGTAGCCAGTCTGTTTGAAAGGATGGAGAGTTCGGCTGTTCAGTCGAGCGCCGAACTCTCCACAGCGTTGGGGATAGCGCTGTACCCTTTCTTCCGTGCAGGCGTCGGTTTTTGGCCGACGCCTTTTCGTTTCAAATCCGCCTTATTAGCCAATTTTAAACCATCTGGCACCTCAATTATCCATCTTTATGTAACAATCTGAAAAAAATTGTAAAAATCCGCTTGACACTTTGCGTATTTTTCACATAAAAGAACACCTCACAGCGCGTCCCCATCGTCTAGCCGGCCCAGGACAACGGCCTTTCACGCCGTCGACAGGGGTTCAAATCCCCTTGGGGACGCCAATTGAATTCAAAGGGTTAACGTAGTTGCCCTATTACTGTATGGCATTGGTTACAATGCCTTGGTTACAAAATGCCTCACGAGCTTGACCCTCGTGGGGCATTACTTTTTCCAGCAGGTTCTCTGCCGCAGAGCCGATCAGGCTCTGGCCCAATGCCGCCAAGATTCCATCCTGACTTCCATACAGGCCCGCAGACCGCACATAGCGGTCGGTGGTGGTTGCTCGGCTGTGCCCAAGGAATATCTGTGCGCCGTTGAGGCCCATAGCCTTGAATGTCACCGCCGCCGAGCAGTGTCTGATGGCATGGAAGCCGAAAGGCTTCACTCCAGCCCGTTTGCAGAGCGTGCCCATAAGCTTGCTGCGCTGCCGAAAGGGTTCGCCCAGCATGCCGTCGCAGTGCACCTGCATGAAGACGTTATCCGCCTTGCAGGGCCGCGCCTCACGCCACCACGCAAGAGCCTTGTGCAGCTCTGGGTGGATGTCGCACCAGCGCACCCGCTCCTGGCCATTCCTGCCCTTGTGGTCGGTGAGCCTGATGCGGCCCTCTTCCAGATTCACATCCCTGCTCCACGAGAGCCGGAACACCTCGTTCCGGCGCGCTCCCGTGAAAAAGAACGTGAGCAGCATGACCAGATCCTGCCCACTGGCAGATTCGAGCACCTTGACCACGTCTTCTTCCGGCGGAACATACCGTTCGGTATGCGTGGCCTGAAAGGGCTGCACAATCTCAAACGGTGAAACGCTCTGGGGAAAGCCCTCAACGTAGACCTTGCCCCAGTTCCAGGCAGCCAGCAGGTTTTTGCGGTAGACATTGGCCCGCAGCGGGCCGCGTTCGTCTGCCACCTGGGCGAGCAGGGCGTAAGCCTTGGCAGCCGAGAGCAGGGTCAGCTTGTCCACGCCGTTGCTGGCGCAGAACTGAAAAAAAGCCCGCATGACGGTTTTTTTCTCAACAAGCGTCTGTTTACTCATGCTGCGCTCCACGTGCGCCAGATACCGCTCGCCCCATTCCAAAAGCAGCTCGCAGCCCGTAGGGGTCTGGCGCTCCTGCTGCTCTCTGGCCCGCAGGGTTTCGTCTTCCTCCCATTCTTTCGCGGCCCTCCA
>JAEWKM010000008.1:0-61691 GCA_023386035.1 Pseudomonadota bacterium | reverse complement strand
CTTCAGGTAAAGGAAGGCTGGAGGTTGGGCAGGGGATTGGCGGCGTGCTGCTGTAAGATTGGCGGGCATAGTTGTGGTTCCTGTGACCCAGCGAGTGACCCAGTAAGGGGACGCATGGGGTAGGGGGGCACCAACCCAAGAAATCTTATCAAGTCAGCCACAAAAAGAAAAAGGAATTGGGCTTGTTAGCTCAATTCCTAAATTCGTGGTGCCGAGGGCGGGACTCGAACCCGCACGAGAATCCTCACTACCCCCTCAAGATAGCGTGTCTACCAGTTCCACCACCTCGGCGCGAAGCAATGTATTAGCGAATTGGTTTGGTCTTGGCAAGTGTTTTTTTAAAAAAAATTTCCGGGACTTGCGCTTGCGGGGTGTTACGGGTAACTTCTGGCCCCTACTGGAGAGAGACTATGGACGAATTTGTACATAAATTTTTGAAGCGCACCGGGCCTATATTGTGTCTTGATATAGGCAGCGGCACGCAAGATGCTCTTTTGGCGCGCCCTGGGCTTGAGTGTGAAAACTGGCCAAGGTTCGTTCTTCCCGCTCCCGCCCGTATGGTGGCGCAGCGTATACGCGAACTGACTTTACTGCGCCGCGATATCTGGCTTTACGGCAACAATATGGGCGGTGGCTTTACCCAGGCAATCAAAGAGCACCTGGCCGCTGGCTTCAAGGTCAGATCTACCCCAGCTGCTTCACGCGGCATTCACGATAGTGAAGACGTTGTGCGTAAAATTGGTGTGGAGTTTGCCGCCAACTGTCCTGAAAACAGTGTGCCCATCTTTTTGTCGGACTATGCCCCCGATTTCTGGGCTGGCCTGTTACGCACATCCGGTCTGCCGCAGCCTCATCTGGTTTTGGCCGCGGCTCAGGATCACGGTTATCATGTTGGGGGCAACCGTCAGGCGAGAATGCGCATGTGGAGCCAGCTGTTGGCTTCTTCTGCCGATCCGGCAGAGTGGATATATTCCTCGCCGCCACCTGCTCTGACCCGCTTGCTTCCACTGCATGAAAAAACGGGTGGCCCTGTTGCAGATACAGGCACCAGCGCCCTGCTGGGCGCTTTGTGCGACGCTGAAGTTATGGAACGAAGCTTCCGTGAGGGTGTAACCGTCATTAACGTGGGCAATGGGCACACAGTGGCGGCCCTTCTCTATAAAGGGCTGGTGCGCGGTATATATGAGCACCATACTGGCATGCGGGATCTGGAACAGCTGTTGCATGATTTGGAAGAGTTCCGTAAACACTGGCTGCCTGCCGAAGAAGTTCAGTCCACAGGTGGTCACGGCACGGCTTTTGGCCCTTATTGCGAAGAAGCCGGAGGGTACGAACCCACCTATATCACCGGGCCCAAGCGGGCTTTATTGCAAGGATATGGGCGATTTCTGGCGCCGCATGGCGATATGATGCTTGCAGGCAGTTTGGGATTGTTATGGGGCTGGGCGAGGCTGCACCGCAACTGACATGACGCTGCCTCTGAGCTTGAAATAACTCGAAGATTTCACCTTGTGCGTTAATGACAATATTAGTGAAGGCGAGGAAAGGGCATGGAAGTTTTTGATCCCGCGGAATTGTGGAGCCGTGAACGCATTGAGGAAACACAGCTTGTCCGGTTGAAAAATACGGTAGGGCAGGCGCGCAAGTGCGATTTTTATCGCCAGCGGCTTGATGAGGCCGGAATCGGCCCCGATTCTTTGCGCAGCCTGGACGATTTGCGCCGCATTCCCTTCACTACCAAGGAGGATCTGCGTACCCAGTATCCAACGGGTATGCTGTGCGTGCCTCAAACGGAAATTGTGCGCATGCACTGTTCCAGTGGAACCACAGGATCGCCTGTGGCCATCTGTCACACGCAGAACGACATCAATTCGTGGGCTGACCTTATGGCCCGCTGCATGCACATGGTTGGCGTGCGCCGCGAAGACGTTTTTCAGAATATGTCGGGCTACGGGCTCTTCACCGGGGGGCTTGGCATCCACTTTGGTGCTGAGCGTCTTGGGTGTCTGACCATTCCCGCAGGTGCGGGCAATTCTCGTCGGCAGATCAAGCTGGCCAAAGACTTTCGCACGACAGTCGCTCATATTTTGCCGTCCTACGCGCTTATTCTGGGTGAACATCTGCGCAATATGGGCGAAGATCCGCGTGAGTTTCCATTGCGTGTTGCCCTTGTTGGCGCAGAGCCCTACACAGAAGAATTCCGCCGCCGCATAGAAGGCCTTTTTGATATGAAGGCCTACAATTCCTACGGGTTGTCTGAAATGAACGGCCCGGGCGTGGCTTTTGAATGCCTTGAACAGAGCGGCATGCACTTGTGGGAAGACGCCTATATTCCAGAAATTATTGATCCTGAAACCTGCCAGCCGGTTCCTGACGGCGAAGTGGGCGAACTGGTCATGACGTGTCTTTGCCGTCAGGGAATGCCCATTTTGCGTTACCGCACCCGCGATCTCACCCGCTTTATTCCCGGTGAATGCGGTTGTGGACGCCTGCACCGTCGTATGGACCGCATTCTTGGCCGCTCGGATGACATGTTCATCATCAAGGGCGTCAACGTTTATCCAATGCAGGTAGAGCAGGTCATCATGACCTTCCCCGAAGTGGGACAAAGCTATCTTATTCTGCTGGAAAATGACGGTATTGGCGATGTCATGCGTGTGCAAGTTGAAGTGCGGGATGAATTCTTTGTCGAAGACATGCGCGCATTGCAAAATCTGCAAAAAAGCATTGCCCAGCGGCTGCGCGATGAAATCCTTATTACGCCAAAGGTTGAGCTTGTTCAGAGCAACAGCCTGCCGCGTACCGAGGGCAAGGCCGTGCGGCTGCAAGATATGCGCGCTAAAAAATAGGGCACCTATATGGATTTTTTGCCTTTTCCCTTGGCAAGCCTGCTGGCGGGCGCATTCATCACATTGCTGTGCTTTGTGCTTGTACTCAATGTTTTTGGCCTGCCCGCCAACTGGGTAATGCTGGGGCTGGTGGCCTTATGGAAAATGGCGCATCCTGCTTCAGAATCCATGAATATCTGGTTTTGGGTTATGATGGTGGGCTTGGCTCTTGTAGGTGAAGCTCTTGAGCTTGGCATGCAGATCATCAAGGCCAAACGCTACGGGTCCAGTTCATCAGGAACTTTTGCAGGTATGATTGGGGCTATTGCTGGGGCCATTTTACTAGCGCCGCTCTTTTTTGGCCTGGGCGCTCTTATAGGCGCTGTTGCTGGCGCATGGATAGGCTGCTTTATTATGGAAATGTTCAAAGGCCGCCCACTTCGCGAGTCGCTTGACGCTGCTTTCGGGGCGATGGTTGGCCGTTTTTTGGGCACTGTGTGCAAATGCGGAATTGGAGGAGCCATGCTGGCTCTGGCTGCCAGCCGTATCTGGCCGAAAGCTCCTGTTGAGATGCTGCCAGCAGCGCCCGAAGGACCGCTTCAGTTGGTTATGACCTTGGTGGGAGGTTTGTGCTGACATGGCTTTATTGCTTGATGGCCTTGATGTTGTTCTGGTCAAAACACGTTTTCCTGAAAATATAGGCATGGCGGCCAGGGCTTGCGTCAATATGGGGTGTTCATCCCTGCACCTCGTAGACCCCGAGCGGTGGGACAGGGAAAAAGCCCGGCCCCTCGCTACGCCCAAGGGACAAGATTTACTGGATGGCGTGAATGTCTGTACCAATTTGTCGCAGGCTGTCGCGCCTACAGCCCTTGTTGTAGGAACCACTGCGCGTGTGGGAGGATGGCGGCAATCATTGCTGTCTCCTGGTCAAGCTGCTGAAGCAATTGCTGAAGTGTTGGCCCGTGGCGAAAGAGTCGCGCTGGTTTTTGGGCCTGAAGACAGGGGCCTGAACAATGAAGAAGTCACGCATTGCCATAAGCTTGTAACCATCCCCACGGATCCGGCGGCAAGCTCGCTTAACTTGGCTCAAGCTGTGCTGTTGCTTTTATACGAATGCGCTAATGCCGTGCGCAATTGCCAGAGGAAAGAAAAGGGTGCTTCGGGCGAAAACCGGAGTGGTGGCAAATTAGCCACAGCTGCAGAGCAAGAGCGCCTGATGGAGTCGCTGAAAGATATGTTGCTGCGGCTTGATTACTTGCACGGCGATAACCCAGAGTATTTTCTTATGCCTTGGCGTCGTCTCTTTACCCGGGCTGAATTGAGAAGGCACGAGTATGACGCGCTGATGGGGCTTTGCAGGCAGGTGCGCCACAAACTGGGCTAATCTTCGACAAGCCGATAGATTTTGAAGTCCTTCACATTTCAAAATCGGCATTTTGCTGAAGGATGCAAATTTCGGCAAGATCCACGTTGCGTTGCGGCACGTGGCACGAAAGCGCAGGATTATAGCGTTTAGTTTTTCAATGTTAAAAAGCTCTAACTGACCAATTTTATATCCTATTCTTCGTCTCTTCAGATGCGCTCGTAGTTTACCCACGATAGAGGAAATTCCTCCATCGTGGGTTTTTTTGTATGTTTTTTTCTATCCTTTTGACTCTATTTCATATATTAAATAAAGATCTCTATAATAAATTATCTCATGCCTCCGATATGGCATTAAAAGCCTACTGAATGAATGTCTGATAATGATGATATTCACATGAAAATATTTGTCTTGGTTGTATTGATTTAGTCAATATAACAAGTTTGTTAAATATATTCTTATGAGATTACCCCGCCTTGTTTCGGGAGTTTTTTACAGTTGTAAGGAACACAAACAAACATGCAAAAGGCATGAGGAGTGGCTGATGCGTTTAACTCTGACTCATAAATATGTTGGTTCTCTTTTTGCGGCTCTTATAACCTGCTGCGTCGTCGTATTGTTTGTTTCAATATATTATATGAAGAAACCTATTGGCGAGGAGTTGAATAATAGCATCCGGCGGATGCAAAACGTGGTACAGTTGGCCAATGAATTGACTAGCAACCGCTACGCTCAAAATGCCGCCCTGATTGCTGCAGATGAAACACTCGCTCGGGCTATGGCCGATGATGATCACTCCTTAGTATTCAGCCTTTCTGCAAAGGCTATGAAGATGGCCGGGTCGGACTTCATGTCCGTTACTGACGCAAAAGGAAAAGTCATTGCGCGCGGGCATGCCGAAAGCAAATTTGGCGATAGCATTGCCAAGCAGGAGACTGTGGCCAAAGCCATGCAGGGCGTATCTGCTCAGGCTGTCGTCACGGGGCCTCTCAATCCGTTTACTTTGCGTGCCTCACAGCCCGTGTTTTTTGAAGGTCGCCTGGTTGGCACAATTTCCATCGGTGTGTCGCTTACGACACCTGTCTATTTGGATTGGCTGAGCAAACTTGCTGGAGCCGATGTGAGCATTTTTAAAGGCGATACACGAGTCATGACTACGATTATGACTGATGGCAAGCGTGCGGCAGGCACTGTGCTGGATTCGCCACAAGTGCTCGATGCCGTGCTGGAAAAGGGTGAATTGGTTTTCATACAAAACTCCATTCTCGGCGTTCCTTTTCAGTCTGCGTATTGGCCAGTAAAAGCTGCAGATGGTAAAATTGTGGGTATGTGGTTTGTAGGCTCACCCATCGATGAATTGAAGCGGCTCGAGAACCAGGGTATTCGCATGGCTGCGGGTACGGCAGCTGCCTTGCTAGCCGTGCAGCTTTGTATTTCTGTGGTGGTAGGATTGCACGTGAGTGCTCCGGTTCGCAAAATTACGCGATATGCACTGGATGTTGCCGACGGTAAAAAAGATGCAACGCTTACGGTGCACAGCGCGGATGATATGGGCATGTTGGCTGACGCTCTGCGTTCTATGGAAAAGAACTTGCGGTCTCTGGTTCAGGAAGCGGGTGAAAAGGCAAAAGAGGCAGAAATACTTGGCAAAGAAGCGCAACAGGCCATGTCAGATGCTGAAGAGGCCCGATTAAAGGCGGAGCAGGCGCGTCATGACGGTATAGCCAGTGCCGCCGCGCGTATTGAAGATGTTGCTGAAAAACTCAATAGTTCTGCCACGGATATTGCCGAGCAGGTGGAAAATACTGATGCTGCTCTAAGCCAGGCGGTGAAGCGTCTTGCTGAAACGGCTGCTGCTATGGAAGAGATGAATTCCACGGTACTGGCTGTGGCCAAGAATGCGGGCGAGGCTGCTGATATTTCAGATGCTGCGCGTGAAAGGGCCGATACCGGAGCCCACGTTGTTTCACAGGCTGTGTCCAGCATACAGAAAGTGCAGCAACAGTCGTTGAGCCTGAAAAGCGGCATGGCAGAGCTTGATGAACATGCCAAGGCCATCAGCCGTATTATGGCGGTTATTTCGGACATTGCGGACCAGACAAACCTGTTGGCCCTTAACGCAGCCATTGAAGCCGCCCGCGCCGGAGATGCTGGCCGGGGATTTGCTGTGGTGGCTGATGAGGTTCGCAAGCTTGCAGAAAAAACGATGGCTTCAACTACAGATGTGGGCAATGCCATCACCGCCATTCAAAAAAGCGCAATTCAAAGTATGCAACAGGTGGATCAATCTGCGGCCAATATTTCCATCGCAACAGATTTTTCCAATAAATCTGGTCAGTCTCTTCAGGAAATCGTCAGTATGGTGGACAAGACGGCGAACGAAGTGCGCGCCATAGCTACCGCCAGTGAGCAGCAGTCGGCAGTCAGCACAGAAATCAGTAAATCCATTAATGATGTTAACTACATTGCCGGTAATACTTCGGAATCAATGAAGGTGGCGCTGCGTGAGCTTGATGAATTACGGCTTCAGACAGATCGCCTCGTGAAATTGGTGGAGACCATGAAAGATTGATGGTTTAAACCTGCTTTGATGCGCTATGCCATGCGGCGGCCTGAATTTCGGGTCGCCGCT
This sequence comes from Pseudomonadota bacterium, assembly GCA_023386035.1. GTDB lineage: Bacteria > Desulfobacterota > Desulfovibrionia > Desulfovibrionales > Desulfovibrionaceae > Desulfovibrio. The sequence continues at coordinate 54,865 of JAEWKM010000008.1, read as the reverse complement.
TTTCATGACGGCTATCACGCAGCAAACAATGAGAAGTTTTAAGTGTAATAGCTGATGATAAAGGTAGGAATATTTTTGTGTGAGAATTAAAAATTATTTTTTTCACAATTGGTCTAATTTAAAAATATTAAGGTAACTTACCGTAACTAAAAACTTTAATTATTGGGTCGTATGTACAAATTCTAGTTATCAAATATAAATAAATTTGTTTGTATTTTTAATATGCTGATATAATTAGTTAATTTAAAAGCGCGGCGCAGTAAACGTTTCGAATATGTGAAAACTTGATTTGCATTCCAACTCTATTTGATTTTAAATTCATGCCGAAGAGCACTACATAGCATTGATTTCGATGTGTCTGGGCTTGCCTGTACGGAGGCTGGTTGCAGATTATCGGAATGGGGATGAAACAGTCATAAGGCGGGGGCCATTATGTCGGTTTCCGGCTATGTGAGGCTGTAACCTGCCGCGTGGCAGGAGGTACATATCAATGATGGTTATCTCGCTGAAATGTAACTTTTTGTTGAAGGAGGGAGCATGCGCATAACGCTCACACACAAGTATGTGGGTTCGCTGTTTGGAGCGTTGATTACCTGTTGTGGAGTAGTGCTCTTTGTTTCCATCTACTTCATGAAGGTGCCAATTGAAGACGAACTGGATAAGGGCATACGCCGTATGCAGAACGTCATCATGGAAGCCAACGAGACAACTCGTAACCGTTTTGCGCAAAGCGCGGCGCTCATCGCTGATGAAGACAATTTCGTTCGTGCCATTGCCGACAAAAACCATGAATTGTCTATGGAGCTCGGCAAAAAAGCTATGAAAATGGCTGGCTCTGATTTTATGACCATCACGGACGAAACGGGTAAAGTCATAGCACGCGGCCATTCCGACAAATACAATGACAGTGTCACCAATCAGGAAACTGTGGTCATGGCCCTCAAAGGTCAGCCAGCCGCAGCTGTGGTGGCGGGCACTGTGGTGCCCTTTACTATCAGGGCAAGCCAGCCCGTGGTGTATGAAGGGCGGGTAGTTGGCAGCATATCTATTGGCACTTCTTTGGTTGCGCCTGCCTATCTTGACTGGCTCAAGCAGATGTCTGGTCTGAATGTCACCATTTTCAAGGGCGACACGCGAATCATGACCACCATTATGAAGGATGGTCAGCGCGCGGTGGGCACCAAACTTCAATCCCCTGAAATTGTTGATGCCGTACTTAATAAGGGTGAAACTTGTTTTGCCCACAATACTATTTTGGGCGTTGATTACAATTCAGCGTACTGGCCAGTTAAAGACGCACACGGTCAGGCTATTGGCATGTGGTTTGTGGGTATGCCCATAGACGTGTTGCAGCAGCTTGAGCGTGAAGCCATTAATAAGGCCATCATGGTTGGCTGTGCGCTGCTGGTTGTGCAGCTTACCCTTTCGGTCATCCTTGGCCTTCGGGTCAGCGCTCCTGTCGGCAAGATAACCCGCTATGCCTTGGGAGTAGCCGACGGCCAGAAGAATTTGACTCTTGATGTATATAGCAAGGACGACATGGGCCAGCTGGCTGAGGCTCTACGCCATATGGAAGAAAACTTGCGTAAACTGGTTCAAGAGTCAGCCGAACAGGCTGAACAGGCCCGCCTGATGGGCGAAGAAGCTCATAAAGCAATGGAAGAGGCCAAACAGGCCCAGGCTCAGGCTGAAATAGCCAAGCGAGATGGCATGGTAAGTGCCGCCGCCCAAATTGAAGGAGTGGTTGAAAGCCTTAACTCCTCCATCAACGATATTGCTGAACAGGTGGACAACACCGGCGGCGCGTTAAGTCATGCTGTCTCCAGGCTGGCTGAAACTGCCACCGCTATGGAAGAAATGAATTCCACGGTGCTTGAAGTTGCCAGAAATGCAGGGGGAGCAGCGGACGTTTCAGCTGCTGCCAAACTGAAAGCACAGGCTGGCTCTGAAGTCGTATCCAAAGCCGTAAGCGGCATACAGGAAGTACAGCGCCAATCACTGGCACTCAAAGGCGGCATGACCCAACTTGACGAGCATGCCAAGGCCATCAGCCAGATTATGAGCGTCATTTCTGATATTGCTGACCAGACCAACCTGTTGGCGCTCAACGCGGCCATTGAAGCCGCCAGAGCTGGCGATGCCGGACGAGGCTTCGCCGTGGTAGCCGACGAAGTACGCAAGTTGGCTGAAAAAACTATGACCTCAACCATTGATGTGGGCAACGCCATTGCCTCTATTCAGCAAAGCGCTTCGCAGAGTATCAATGAGGTTGACCTTGCTGTGCGCAATATCGCCACGGCAACGGATTTTTCCAACAAGTCCGGTGAAGCCCTTCAGGAAATAGTGGGTATGGTGGATCAGACCGCCGACGAAGTACGGGCTATCGCAACTGCCAGTGAGCAGCAGTCTGCCACCAGCGAAGAAATCAATCGGTCCATCGCTGATGTGAATCACATTGCCGCCACCACGGCAGAATCCATGCAGCTGGCCATGACTGAGCTGGAAGCTCTGCGCAAGCAGGCCCATAGCCTGGTGGAGCTCATAGAGCATATGAAGAGAGCATAAACTCAAGCCCCAAGTAGAACAAAAAGCCCTCTCGACTTTGTCGGGAGGGCTTTTCAATTCAAGTAGCTGGAAGAGGCGTGGTCTTTGCTCGCCAGGCTGTAGGGCCTGAAAGGCATTTGCTAAAGCGCTGTGTGCCCTGCACAGGCAGAGTTGGCCTGGATTTAGAGCATGTTAACTTAAAAAAGCTTAAAGCTCTAATGCTGCACAAGAGTGCAGCGTGCAGCAACACTGTGTGGATTACGCCGAAAATTGCGCTTTCCAGCCTAATGACAATTTAAAGCCGACCAGTTCTAGACGTTGAATAAGAAGTGTACGACGTCTCCGTCTTTGACCACATATTCCTTGCCTTCAACACGCAATACTCCGCTGGCACGGCATGCGGCTTCATTCTCGTGGCTCATATAGTCATTATAGGAGATGACTTCGGCACGAATGAATCCACGTTCAAAGTCGGTATGAATAACTCCGGCTGCCTGAGGGGCCTTCCAGCCAACGTGGATGGTCCAGGCGCGCACTTCCTGAGGGCCTACCGTAAAGTAGCTGCACAAACCAAGCGTTTCGTAGCCAGTGCGAATAATGCGCACAAGGCCGCTTTCGTCAATGCCGTAGGAAGAAAGCATTTCTGCCTGCTCCGCATCGGAGAGGCCTTGCAACTCTTCTTCAAGCTTGGCGCAAATGCAGGCAAAGCCAGCATGGCGTTCAGCGGCAAATGCTTTAAGTGTTTCTACAAAGGCATTGCCATCGGCCACAGCAGTTTCATCCACGTTGGCGCAATAAATTACGGGCTTGGCTGTCAGCAGGCCCAATTCACGCCAGGAAGTCATAAAGGCTTCATTGCTGTCGGGCAGAGAAAAATCGCGGGCAGCGTTGCCGTCATTCAGGTGGGCCAGCAGGGTCTGCATGATTTCTGCAGTCGCCTTGGCATCCTTGTTGGTCTTGGCCATCTTTTGCAGGCGTTCCAGGCGTTTTTCAACGCTTTGCAGGTCAGACAGCAGAAGTTCGGTTTCAATGGTGTCTACATCACGCAGGGGATCAACGTTGCCGTCCACATGAGTGATGTTTTCGTCTTCAAAGCAGCGCACCACATGCACAATGGCCGCACATTCGCGAATATTACCCAAAAACTGGTTGCCAAGTCCTTCGCCTTTGCTGGCGCCTCTGACAAGCCCGGCAATATCAATAAAATCCACGCTGGCATTGATGGTTTTTTGCGGTTTGGCCTTGTTGGTCAAATCCTGCAAGCGCTTGTCTGGAACTGCTACCGTAGCCTTGTTGGGCTCGATGGTGCAGAACGGATAGTTGGCGGCCTGGGCGTTTTGGGCCTTGGTGAGGGCATTGAAAAGGGTGGACTTGCCCACGTTGGGCAAACCGACGATACCTATGCTAAGGGCCATGCTTTCTCCTGAATTGCGGCAAGCGCTCTTGCATTGAAAGGAATAACGAAACCGCGCGGGCTGTTAGAGACCCGCGCAGCGAAATATTAAGGCTTGAAAGCCCGGCAGCGTGTACCAAGCCGGGCCTGTTATAGACAGAAAGTGTAGCGGAAGCAAGAAAACTTACTGCAATCGAGTGTTCACAGTAGGAGTGACGCCTCCCTTGCCGCCGGGGGACGGGTCGCGCAGGAGCGGCAAAAGATCATCGGTAATGGGCACTGTTCCCGAGCCCATCGCCAGAACTTCATTGCTGGTGGTGTGTATCAGCCGGATGTTGAACCGTACCTGCTCGCCACTGACAACAAAGGTGCCAGCCATAATTGCCTGACTGGTTCCCACTTTGCTAGCCAGACGGTTAACGTCACGGGTGAGAATGAATTCACCCTTCTTTTTGTCAAAATAGATGTCGCGGCCTTTGCGCAGTTCCTGAAAGCGGTAGCCAGCATCGATGAGCCAGCGCGATACTTCTTCCATCATCTGCCGCGCCAGGGGCGAAGCTTCATTCAAATCGTTAAGATTGGCAGGGGTGGTGCCCATAATCATTATATTGGCGCGAGCCGCAGCCTGCTGTTCTTTTTTACTTACCTGCGGGTCAGTTCCGGCGTAGCGCATCATTAACTGCTCGTCCAGCTGGCGGGCTATTCTTGTGGCCGCAGTAGGCACGTTGCCAGCGGCTGCGGCAGTGAGTGGCAAAAGCAGCGCCACTAGAACGAGAAGAATGGTAATAAAACGGCTCATGATGATCCTCAACGCATGGTGCGCAGCAAAAGCTCAATGCCGCCCATTTCTTTTTCAATAACAGCCAACTCCTCGGCAGAGCGGCAGGTGGAAAGAGCCTGAGCATAAGACTGCCGGGCCAGTTCGTAACGTCCCTGATCGCGGTACGCACGGGCCTGTTTCAAGTATTTGGCGCTGATATCCGGCCCTTGGTTGGTTGATTTTGCCGGGCGCGTAGCTTGGGCAGGTGCGCCGTCATACGAGGAAATATTTTGGGCATTGGCCCGCAGTCCGTATGAACTCAACGTCAGGGCAGGCCCGGCGGTCAAAGCAAGAAAAACAATTATTATAAAGCGTAGGGTAGAGCACATGACTGCATCCGGCATTATTTGCCCTGTTTGATGTTAACGCTGCCGCTGGTGATGGAGTTGGCCGGGGTATAGAGCGAAGGATAGAGGCCGCCGCGCTGCCCGGAGGGCTTTGCCGATGAAGACGAAGCCACGCTTGAACTGGTATTCTGCACAGGGGCAGGTTTGGGCGCTGGCGGATCTGTTTTGCCCATACGGGCCACAATGGGAGTATTCACCAACACAAGTTGCCCTGTGCGCATAACAATACCGTCCGTGGCACGAACCAGGCGGGCATTGACGAAGGTGGCATCCTTGTCCACATAATATGTGCCCACTACCAAAGCGGCCCATTTCTGACCTGCGGGAATGACGGCATTTTCAATGAGGGCCAGGTCGTCGCGTCCACCCACAACGGCGATATTTCCTGTCAGGCGATACTCGCGTGAAGGAAACCCGCGCTGATTGAATTCGTAGAACATCGCTTCGCCCATAAGTCTGCCCAGCGGAGAAGAGCGGGATGTATTGTTTTCATCCACAAAAGACGTGGGCATGGCGACAACGCCCTGCAACGCGTCATTGGGCATGGTAGCGAGCATCTGGTCAGCCAGTTCACGAAATTTAAGCTTCAATTCCACGGCGTCAATATAGCCGGGATCATTGGCGGTAGCCGGAGCTTTAGAGCAGCCGGGCATCAGGGGCAACGCAAGGAAGCATATAAGTAGGAGACGCAATAACCCGTGCATAATAACCTCAGTAGTGTTCTGTTGTACTTATCGGCTTCTGAGCGATAAACTTCAGTACATGGATAGAAAAAGAGCATTTATTCGCCCCTTGTCTTCCTGAAAAAATATGCAAAACGCGTTCCAGCGGCATAATTGGCTGCATACTTGGCTTGTGATCGGAAATAGCATACAAGACGCCCTTAACAGTATATGGCGACACAGCGCCGCCAAGCTTTATTTATTGGGAGAAGGCATGCGCAAAAGCACCAGAGCGATACGCCTTGGCGGCGTGACTGTGGGCGGCGGTGCGCCCGTTGTGGTTCAGAGTATGACCAACACAGACACCCGCGATCCCGCGGCCACGCTGGAACAAATTGCCAGACTGGCGGCGCGGGGGTGTGAAATGGTGCGGTTGGCCGTGCCTGATGAAGCCGCTGTGGCGGCTTTGCCTGCCATTCGCGCTGGTACGTCTTTGCCCCTTATTGCTGATATTCACTTTGATCATCGCCTTGCAGTAGGCGCTCTGGAGGCAGGCTTCGAGGGCTTGCGCATCAATCCCGGCAATATCGGCCCCAAGGCGCATGTAGACACAGTTGTGGACGCGGCCAAAGCGCATGGCGCGGTTATCCGCGTGGGGGTCAATTCCGGTTCGGTTGAAAAAGACCTGTTGCGCAAGTACGGCAATCCTTGTCCCGAAGCTCTGGTGGAAAGCGCCCTTGGTCATGTGCGCCTGCTTGAGGCGCGCGGTTTTTACGATACCAAGATTTCGCTCAAATCTTCGTCTGTAATGGATACCATCGCGGCTTACCGCTTGTTGGCCAAAGCCTGCGATTATCCCGCTCATATTGGCATTACCGAAGCTGGCGGACTTATGCGCGGTACGGTAAAATCCGCTGTGGGGCTGGGTATTTTGCTGCATGAAGGCATTGGCGATACGCTGCGTGTCTCCCTCACTGCCGACCCCGCCGAAGAAGTGACCGTGGCCTGGGAGATTTTGCGCGCCCTTGGTTTGCGCTCTCGCGGCCCGGAGATTATCTCCTGCCCGACCTGTGGAAGAACTGAAATAGACCTTTTTTCTTTGGCACGCGCTGTTGAAGAGCGCTTGGCCACATCCACCGCCGATGTAAAAATCGCTGTTATGGGCTGTGTGGTCAATGGGCCCGGCGAGGCCCGCGAAGCTGATCTTGGCGTGGCCGGAGGCCGGGACAAGGGCATTATTTTCCGCAAGGGAGAGATTGTTCGCTCCGTTAAGGGGCAGAGTGCCTTGCTGGCTGCTTTTATGGAAGAATTGCAATCACTGCTTAACGAAAAGGAAAACATCTAATGCGTTTCAGCTCCTGCTATATTCCCACGCTCAAGGAATCTCCGGCCGACGCGGAAGTGGTCAGCCACAAGCTCCTGTTGCGGGCGGGCATGGTTCGTCGGCTTACGTCAGGGCTGTATGTCTACTTGCCCCTCGGGCTGCGAGTGATTGAAAAAATTGGCCGCATTGTGCGCGAAGAAATGGAAAAAGCCGATTTTCGCGAACTGCTCATGCCGATGGTTCAGCCCGCCGACCTTTGGAAAGAAACAGGCCGCTGGGAACACTACGGCAAGGAACTTTTGCGTTTTAAAGACCGTAACGAGCGCGAATACTGCCTTGGACCCACGCACGAAGAAGTCATTACCGACCTTGTGCGCGGTGAAGTGCGCTCCTACCGCCAGTTGCCCGTGCGCCTGTATCAGGTGCAGACCAAGTTTCGTGATGAAATCCGTCCGCGCTTCGGCCTTATGCGTGGGCGTGAATTTGTCATGAAGGACGGTTATTCTTTTGACGCCAATACCGAAGGCGCGGAAAAAAGCTATAAGGCTATGTATGACGCTTATATGCGCATCTTCCGCCGCCTTGGTCTGCGCTTCCGCGCTGTTGAAGCCGACACCGGCTCCATTGGCGGAAATTTTTCGCACGAATTTATGGTGCTTGCCGACACTGGCGAAGACACCATTGCTTTCTGTCACGAGTGCGAATACGCCGCCAACGTTGAAAGAGCTGAAGTCGTCTGGAAGGGCCAACCCGCTACAGCGGCTTGCCCGGCTATGGAAGAAATCGCCACGCCGGGTGCGCACAGCGTAGACGAAGTGGCGACCCTGCTTGGCGTGCCCGCAAGCAGCATAGTCAAGACTATGCTTTTCAAGGTTGACGGTCAGACTGTGGCCGTGCTGGTGCGTGGCGACCGTGAAGTGAACGACATCAAGCTCAAGAATCTTATGAAGGCGCAGGAAGTTGAACTTGCCGATGCCGCCACTGTGCAGGCCGTAACTGGTGCTCCTGTTGGCTTTGCCGGTCCCGTGAAGCTTGGCGTGCCCATTTATGCTGATGCCGAACTCCAGGGCGGCACGGACTATGTGGTTGGTGCCAATGCAGCCGATGCCCATATCAAACATGTCGATCTCAAGCGTGATGCTACCGTGACTGCCTGGGGCGACTTGCGTACCATCACCCCTGAGGATCAATGCCCGCGTTGCGGCGGTCGTATGGAGCTGACCAGAGGCATTGAGGTGGGGCATATCTTCATGTTGGGCGTGAAGTACAGCGAAGCAATGCACGCCGTGTTCCTTGACGAAAATGGCAAGGAACAGACGATGATTATGGGCTGCTACGGTATTGGCGTTTCCCGCGTGGCTGCTGCTGCCATTGAGCAGAACCACGATGAAAACGGCATTGTCTTCCCGCCGCCAGTGGCTCCGTTTGAATGCATTTTGCTTAACCTTGATCCCCGCAGCAATGAAGTTAATGCAAAGGTTGAAGAAATATATGCCATGCTGCAAGGCAGGGGCGTGGAAGTGCTGATGGACGACCGTGAAGAGCGTCCCGGCGTCAAGTTCAAAGATGCCGACCTGCTCGGCATTCCCACACAGATTGTGGTGGGCGGCAAGGGGCTTGCCCGCGGTATCGTGGAATGCAAGGACCGCCGTACAGGCGAAAAGAGTGAACTTTCCGCTGACAACCTTGAGCAGGACTTTGCAGCCTGGATTGAAAAGGTCCGGCAGGGTTGGGCCGACCGTTAATATGTTTCAGGTTTGAAGTGGCTGCTTGGTGCGGCTCTTTGTAATGTTCGCGCCAAGCAGCATTTTGTAATGTCTGGGCGACTCAGGGCGGAGTTTGCCACTGGGTCGCCTTTTTTATGATGCGCAAGAGGCCATAGAGCACGATGCAGGAAGCCATACTGACAGTTCGCGAGCTTACAGAGCAACTGCGCAAAAGCCTTGAGGGCCGCTTTCCCTTTGTTTGGGTGCGGGGCGAGGTTACCAATTTTTCTCGTCCCGGCTCAGGACATGTCTATTTCAGCCTCAAGGATCAGGACGCACAGTTACAGTGCGTCTGGTTCCGGCACATGCAGCGGCAGACAGATCAATCGTTCGACCCACTCACGGGTGAGGTTTTTGACAAGCCAAGGCCGTCTCCTCTTGAGCTTTTGCGCAATGGACTGGACGTTCTTTGTGCGGGGCGCATCAGCGTGTATGCACCACGGGGGCAGTATCAGCTTGCCGTGGAATTGGTGCAGCCCGCTGGCGAAGGTTTGCTGGCTCAGGCGTTTGAAGAAAGCAAACGCAAACTGGCCGGGTTGGGGTATTTCAGTCAGGAGAGAAAGCGGGCATTGCCCCGTGATCCACAGCGCATTGCTCTGATTACTTCACCCACCGGGGCGGCCATTCACGATTTTCTTGAATTGGCCCGCATGCGCGGCAGTGGTTCACGCATCCGTTTGTTTCCAACGCTGGTGCAAGGGGCAGAGGCTGCTCCGTCCATTACGCGCGCATTGGCAGAAGCTAATGCCCAAAATTGGGCGCAAGCCATCGTGCTCGTGCGCGGGGGCGGTTCTTTGGAAGATTTGTGGCCCTTCAACGAAGAAAGCGTGGCCCAAGCCATATTTGAATCCCGTTTGCCCGTGCTGGCAGGTATTGGGCACGAGGTTGACGTTACCCTGGCAGACATGACCGCAGATATGCGCGCCGCAACGCCAAGCCATGCCGCCCAATTGCTTTGGCCATTGCGTGCAGAGCTTCATCAGCGTGTGGATGAAACATGGGCAGCCTTGCGCCGTGCTATGGAGCGACGCCTTGAAATGGCAGGGCAAGGTCTGCGTGAATGTGAAAAAGCACTTGCCTGGTTTTCGCCGCAGCGCCACCACGAACGTCTTTATGAGCGCCTTGCTTCGTTGGAGGCGGCCTTGAACAGGGCTGGCCGCCATTGGCTGGATGGCAAACTACAAAAGGCAGATTCGCTTGAGCGTGCCTTGCGCAACGCTTTGGGCTCAGAAAAGTTGGATATTTCCAATACAAGGCTGGAGCAGCTCACTGCCCGTCTGCAAGCGGCGCTTCCCCGGCTTGTGGCAGACAAGGAACGCACGCTGCAACACGGTATTTTGCGTTGGCAAAGTACGGCCCGTACCTATGTGGCCGAGCAGTTGCGGCGTCTTGACGCCCTGAGCATGGCGCTGGAAGCGCGCGACCCGCTCATGCCCCTTACGCGGGGATATGCGTTGGTCAGCACGTCCGATGGTCTTGTGCGGTCGGTGGATCAGACTTCACCTGGGGCAAAGATTGAAGTACGTCTGGCTGATGGCAGTCTGGCTGCCGTAGTAAGCAGCGTGCAATGCGCCAAGAATCGAAAGCGAGAAAAATCATGATACATTTTTTACGCAAAAATGGGCCATGCCCGCATAGGATCAGGACAAATTGGGGGTTGATGCCAGCTCTCATGATGCCCTTGATTTTGGCATGTTTTTCTCTGTTGATTGTAGCAGCATCGGGGGGAAGCCCGGCCTTTGCGGCCCCTCAGATCAGCCTTGAAGCTCCTGCCACGGTAGCCCGCGGTGATGCATTTGTTGCTCTGGCAGTCAGCAACGAACCAGTGCAGAGCTTCAGCTTCAAATGGATGGGCAAAAATTACGCGGCCACTGCCTATGCTGGCGAAGCATCCCCAGGAGCAGAAAAAAAATGGCAGGCCGTCATATTGTTGCCCGTGCCTTTAGACGCCAAGGAAAATGATCTTACCCTTGCCGTAGCGCCCATAACTGGTCAGCCAGGCGGCAAAAAGCCAGTGGCCTCAGGGCAAACTGCTACGCAGAGTATAGGTCTTTACAACAAAGACCGCCCGGTTCAGCAACTTACGGTGGACAAAAAGTATGTTGACCCTCCTGCTGCGCAGATGGAACGCATAAAGGCCGACAGAGAGCTTGTGCGCAAAACCCTTGCCCATTATTCGCCCGAACGGCAGTGGACCCTGCCCTTTGAAAGGCCAGTGTCCGGCGACGTTTCAAGCCTCTTCGGACTCAAGCGGGTTTTTAACGGGCAACCTCGTGGCCTGCATAGAGGATTGGACCTGAGAGGGGCAGAAGGAACGCCCATTTTGGCATGCGCAGATGGCAAGGTGGCTTTGACGGGCAATTTGTACTTCTCGGGCAATGTGGTGTACATCAATCACGGCGAAGGGGTCTTTACCGCCTACCTGCACATGTCTAAAGTTTTGGTTGAAAAAGATCAGGTTGTACGCAAGGGGGATGTGATTGGGCTGGTCGGGGCTACGGGCCGCGTCACCGGGCCGCATTTGCATCTTTCACTTCTGGTGCAGGGTGTGTCGGTTGATCCGCAGCCCTTTATTCCTGCTGCCGCAAGCAGCGAGAAAAAGGCTTCAAGCAGTGCGAATCAGCCTCTTCAAGCCCCCAAAAAGGGAAAGTAGACAGCATGAGCGCCAAAACAGAAAATCAATTTGAAAAAAAAATGGCCCGGCTTCAAGAAATTGTAGCCGCGTTGGAATCTGGCGATCTGCCTTTGGAAAAAGGTATGGCCTTGTATAAGGAAGGAGCGGGGTGTGCGCGTTATTGCCGCCAGCAGCTCGACAAGGCGCGCCAGGAGCTTGAAGTGTGGCAGGACGATCAGGCCCGCCCCATGCAGGGCCAGGGTATTCGGACTGATGAAGGTTTTAGTTCATATCCCGACGATGAAGCTGAAGAAGCCGAGGAAGCGTAGGAGGCTCAACAGGTGATGATGCCAGTACCCCGGATGAAGGAACTTTTGCGCGAACGCGGGCAAATGGTGGAGTCCTATCTTGCCACCTGTTTTGATGGGCGTCCCATTCCACAACGTCTCAAGGATTCCATGCAGTACAGCCTTCAGGCTGGTGGCAAACGTTTGCGCCCTGTGCTCTGTTTGAGCACGGCGGCCATGTGCGGGCTGCCCCTGCAAGACACGCTGCCCTTTGCATCGGCCATTGAAATGATTCACACCTATTCCTTGGTGCACGATGACCTTCCGGCTATGGACGATGACGATCTGCGGCGTGGCAAGCCTTCAAACCACAAGGCTTTTGATGAGGCTACTGCCATACTTGCCGGTGACGGCCTGCTCACTGATGCTTTTTTGATGATGTGCCGCAGCCCGTTGGCTCCGCCGCGTGTATTGCGTGCTGTTGGCGAGCTGGCTCTTGCTGCTGGCTCTTCAGGCATGGTGGGCGGGCAGGAATGGGACATGATATTTACCGGAAAGGCTGACATCGCCCTTGAAGAGCTGAAAGGCATTCATGCAATGAAGACAGGCGCGCTGTTGCGGGCATCCTGCGTGTGCGGGGCCATGCTGGCCGGAGCTTCCGACGAAGAGCTTGCAGCCATAGGCTCTTACGGCGCAGCGCTGGGCGTTGCCTTCCAGATCGCCGACGATATTCTTGATGTGGTGGCGGATACCGCCACGCTTGGCAAGCCCGTGGGCAGCGATGTGGTTCAGGGCAAAAAAACCTATCCTGCTTTGCTGGGACTCGAGAAGAGCCGCGCCCTGGCGCAGGATCAAGCCGAGGTTGCCAAGGCCGCTCTTGCCGCGTTCAGCGGCCCGGAAGCGGAATTTTTACTTGCTCTGGCCGAGTATACGGTCAATAGGGCGGCCTGATATGTTTGATGCTCCAAAAATGCCAACGCCTGCTGATTTAGGCGAGGATGGGCAAAAACCGGACAGGGTCGAAACAGCCCCTGCTGAGCAAGCTCTTTTGCAAGATGTTCTTCAAGCTGAACCTCATGTTTCGCTTTTGGACAGCATTGAGCGTCCTTCGCAATTGGGTGAAATGAGCGAGCCCCAGCTTGAGCTGTTGGCCGCAGAAGTGCGCCAGCGGATTATCGAGGTGGTTTCGCGTACTGGCGGGCACCTTGCCCCTTCGTTGGGTGTGGTGGAGCTGACGCTGGCTCTTCTTTCAACTTTCAATATTGAAAAAGACAAGCTGGTTTGGGATGTGGGGCATCAGGCCTATGCGCACAAGCTTCTCACAGGCAGGGCGCGCCAGTTTGATACCCTGCGCACCTTTGGTGGCATTTCGGGCTTTCCGCGTATGGCTGAAAGCCCTTACGACCACTTTGGCGTAGGGCATTCCTCCACGTCCATATCTGCTGCTCTGGGCATGGCACTGGCCCGTGATCTTTCCGGGCTCAGGCATCATGTGATTGCCGTTATTGGTGACGGATCTCTGACAGCCGGAGAAGCCTTTGAAGGCCTCAATCTGGCCGGGCATATGGGGCGGCGGCTCATTGTGGTGCTCAACGACAATGAAATGTCCATTTCGCCAAACGTGGGAGCACTTTCATTGTTCCTGAGCCGCACGCTGTCGCGGCGCTGGGTACGGCAAACCCGCAAAGAAGTGCTCAACTTTTTGCGGTCCATACCCCGCATTGGCCAAAAACTGGCCGTTTACGCCATGCGCGGTGAGTGGAGCTTCAAGTCGTTTTTCACTCCCGGAATGTTGTTTGAGGCTTTTCGGTTCAACTATATCGGCCCTGTGGACGGGCACGATCTTGGGAGCTTGCGCCGTCATTTACAAATGGCTGCGGCTGTGGAAGACGGCCCGGTGCTGCTGCATGTTCGCACCCAAAAGGGTAAAGGCTACGCGCCTGCAGAAAAAAATCCCACGCTATATCATGGTGTTGGCCTGTTCACCCCAGAAACGGGACAACCGGTTCAGTCTACAGCCAAGGTACCGTCCTTTACAGGCATATTCAGTAAAACCCTTGTGGAATTGGCTGAAAAAGACAAAAGAATTATCGCCATCACTGCTGCCATGCCGGAAGGAACCGGAACCGACAGCTTTAGGGAGCGCTTTCCAGATCGGTTTGTGGACGTGGGCATCTGTGAGCAACACGCGGTAACATTTGCAGCCGGGCTTGCCAGCCAGGGCTACCGTCCTGCTCTGGCCATTTATTCCACCTTCCTTCAGCGGTCTTACGATCAGGTGGTGCACGATGTCTGTATCCAGAACCTGCCTGTCACCCTTTGCGTGGACCGGGCCGGACTTGTGGGAGAAGATGGGGCCACCCATCATGGCGCTTTTGATATCGCCTACTTGCGGCATATTCCACAGATAAGCCTGCTGTCTCCTCGTGATGAAGATATGTTGCGCCACTGTTTGTATACGTCGCTCAACCACGACGGACCCTGCGCTTTGCGTTACCCGAGAGGTGCAGGATTTGGCGTTTCGCTGGACGGCTTGCCGCGTCTTTTGACTCCCGGCAGAGGCGAAGTACTTCAAGACGGTGAGGGCATTGCAATTGTCGCTGTGGGCAGCCGGGCTCATCCTGCTCTTGAGGCAGCTGCGCAAGCTGAACAGGTACTTGGCATTCGTCCGCTGGTTTTTGATCCCATATGGCTTAAGCCTTTGCCTCAGGAACAACTTGCCACCATCGCCCGCCGCTTTGACCGTATTCTTTTTGTGGAAGAAGGTGTGCTGGCCGGTGGCTTTGCCTCAGCAGTGCTGGAGTTCTATGCAGATAACGGCCTCATGCATGGGCAGAAAATCAAACGACTGGGATTGCCCGACAGCTTTGTGGAGCACGGCAGCCAGTTGCGCTTGCGCGAACTGGTCGGGCTTCGCACCAAGAATATTGCCGAGGCCATCATCGAGCTGGCAAAGCAAAAATAAAAAAGCTTCTGAATTATAGTGATTACGAGAAAAAGAGATCGAAGGCGGTCTCTTTTTCTCGTTTTTGGTTGATAGGTGTTTTTTTGATGCTAAAAATCCGCGCTGCGGCGTTGTGGATGCAAGGCAAGATAGACAAAGTAAAAGCACCAATTGCAGAAAATGGTTGGTGGCAGGCATCGCGGATACTATGAGGCGGGTTGGCTAAAGGTAATAGCGCCTCCCTTGAGGTACGCTTCAAAACCGCCAGGCAATTGAAAACGGGTATTGCCGCGTCCTTGCGTGAGTGCTTCATCCAAAGCCAGCAGGGTGCTTGCCCTGCCTTGGACAGATGGCGCTGGTTGTGGCAACGCTGAAGTTACAGCCTCAGCAGAAGTTTCGTCTGCACACAAATGCTGCACAGCGCGCATATAAAGACGCAACCGAGCTGCCGGGTGCAGAGCGCGCAGCAGAGAGCGGGGCAGGAGTATGGATTTACCAGTTGCAGGGCATCCATTCTGCTCCTGTTTTGTTTCTTGCCATGGGTGAGCTAACAGTGCGGCATCAAGAAGTTTTTCCCAATAATTCCTGTCTATCCCGGCAAGTTGCCACATCTGTCCCATACTACGGTCCAGCGCGGGATTTTCCGCCCGCAGCAGCGGTAAAACCTGAAGCCGCAGTCTGTTCCGGCGATACTGCGTGCTCTGGTTACTTGCGTCTTCGCGCCAGCTGAGGCCGCATTGCACCAACAGCTGTTTCAGATCGTCTGGGCAGCAGGTAAGTAACGGGCGCAGAAGATGACGCCTGTCATCTCTGGCGGGCATGCCCCCAAGAGAAGGCCAGCCAGCGCCACGAATCAAGCGCAACAGCACATCTTCGCTAAGATCTTCACGATGATGCCCCAAGGCTATAAAGTGGGCATGCTGAGTGAGCCGTTCTTCCTCCAGGAAGGAGTAGCGAATGGAACGTCCTGCCTCTTCTTCACCCATATGTTGCTTTGCCGCAAAGCCTTTTACATCAGCTTTGCGTACAGAACACGGTATACCCAAAGTTTGGCAGACAGCTTGCGCATGAGCCGCGTCTCTTTCTGCTTCGGGCCTCAGGCCGTGGTTGATGCTGAGAGCTGAAAGGCGCAGATCCAACCGTGGAGCAAGCAGGGAAAGAATAAGGGCTAGAGCTGTAGAGTCCGCTCCGCCCGAGACAGCCACCACAAGATGTGAACCGCGTGTCAGGGCCAGTTGGTGCAGACAAAAACGCTCAACTTCAAGACAAAGAAGGGCAGAGGTTCTGGGGAGATTTTGCAGACTTGGTATTTGTGTCATGCTGTGGCCCTGATTGCGGGCAGCGATGCACCGTTCTGGCCGATGAGGGCAGAATACCTTCAATTCGGGCTGATGATGCGGCTGATCGCACGGTCCTGATAGGGGCTGCCTATGTGGGCACTTGAAAGTTGCCTGAGGCCGGATCAGATGACAATGCCAAGATCGGTCAGCATCTGTTCCAGCCAAGCGATCATGTGAGCGCGTAGCTCAGGGGCGGCGTAATGTACGCAATCGCACCGCATGCGGTTTTTGGCCCTGACCAGCAACTCCATCCGCAAGGAATCTTCTTCAATTTCCAGGCCGAATACATGCGGGCCGCAGCTTTGAATATGCTCTTTCTGAATGGGAGACAGCATTTCCGCAGGTGCGGGCAGCCAATACAAACTGTCCATACCAGATTCAAGCTCCATATCCTTAAGCGCTGCCGCTACTTTGGACATGTCCTCGGGGGGCAGGTCATCAATGCCGTACCAGCGCATCAGCTTTCCTCCGAATAAATACAGCCTGTTTTGTCGAGGTTGAATATACGCCGCATGATACTGATACGCGGGCCGTTACCTTCCTGCGACATGCCGCCGTGCTTTAGAAACATGATGGGGTCGTGGTTCAGCTTGCGTACCAGAGAATTGGCCATAGCTTCCAGGGCCACGCGGGTATTTTCGTCCACCGGGCCAAGGCGCTTGAGTGTTTTTGCCAGTTCTTCTTCGGCAATGCTTTGGCTTTTTTTGATCAGATCCACAATGGTGGGCTGCATGTCCAAACTGGCGAGCCATTTGGAAAAATATGTCACTTCTTCGTTGACGATTTCGGCGGCTTTAGCTGCTTCGTCCCTACGAGTGGCCAGATTTTCTTCAACAACTTCCCTAAGGTCATCAATGTCGTAAAGGTAGACGTTATCCAACCCGTTAACGTCAGGGTCGATGTCGCGGGGCACTGCGATGTCGATAAAGAACATGGGCCTGTTTTTGCGGGCTTTGAGCGCAGCGCGGATATCACGGGCACGAATAATGGGCTCCTGAGAGCCTGTGGAGGTGATGATGATATCTACGTCCAGCAAATAATGCGGCATTTGCTCAAAGGGAATGGCGCGCCCATTAAACTGCTTGGCCAGTTCTTGTCCTCGCACGAGGGTGCGGTTGGCCACAAGAATTTCGTTAATGCCCGACTGAAGCAGGTGCATAGCCGCAAGTTCAGCCATTTCACCGGCTCCGACCAGCATAGCCTTGTGCTCGCGCATGTCGCCAAAAATGCGTTTGGCAAGTTCCACGGCGGCGTAGCTGATGGAAACAGCGCTGGA
The DNA here is from genome assembly GCA_023386035.1 of Pseudomonadota bacterium. GTDB lineage: Bacteria > Desulfobacterota > Desulfovibrionia > Desulfovibrionales > Desulfovibrionaceae > Desulfovibrio. Next base: position 37,548 of record JAEWKM010000008.1, on the reverse strand, counting down.
CGCTACGGCAGTTTCAGTGCGTACCCTCTTGGCTACAGAAAAAGCCTTGTGCAGCAATCTGTTAAGGATGACTCCTGTAGCACGGCTTTTAACTGCGTTGCGATAGGCAGTTTTCAACTGCCCAAGGATTTGCGGTTCGCCAAGGACCATCGAATCCAGGCTTGAAGCCACTGAAAACAGATGCCGTACCGCCTCAAGGTTTTTATGCACATAGACGTAAGGCTTGAGGTCTTCAATTGCAGTACCCCTTGCCCGCGCCCAACTGCGCAACACCTGCTCGGCCACGTCGCCAGTTCCTGAGGCAAGAACCTCAACGCGATTACAGGTCGAGAGTATAATACTCTCGTTCACCGTATCAGTACATGGAAATGCCCAATGTTCTTCATCGCAATGATTGGCCAGGGCGAAGCGTTCGCGTACGTCTACCCCGGCTGTGCGGTGATTCAGGCCAACAAGAAAAATATCACAGTCCATAATTATGCCCGAGTCAGCGCCGGATGAATGCGTGATGAGTTTCCATAAAGGTGTTCACCACAATGATTGAAAAAAGACAGAGTATAAATATAAAAACAGCCAAACGCGCAGGCTTTCGTCCACGCCAGCCCTTGGTGAGCCTGTTGTTGAACAGCACAGAAAACATCAGCCAGATGACGATGCTGATAACTTCTTTGGGGTCACCCGTAACGGTTGCACCAAAAACGGGTTTGGCCCAAATAAGACCAGACAGAATGCCAAGTGTATACAAGGGATAAGCTACTATAGTGGCAAAAGCATTGATTTTGTCAAGCATAGCCAGGGCAGGCATATCTTGCCAGAAGCCTTTCATGTACTGCTTGCTCTTTATGCGCGCTTCCAAAAAAAGGAACAAGGCGCCAGCAGCAAAAGCCAATGCCATCAAGGCAAGGCTGAGAAAAAGCGTGCCAATATGCAAGGCGTAAAAAGACGCTTTAAGATGGGGCGGCACCTGTACCACTGCCTGAAGGTAGGGAGCAGACATGGCAAAAAGCATAAGCCCCAGGGGGGACGCAAAAATAAGCGGCGCTTCCTGCCGGAACTTGCCCCAGGACGCAAGGCCGCACAAAACGACAAACCACGCCATAAGCTGCAGATAGGCCCCAAGGCTCAGGCCGTCTGGCAGAGCTTTATGAAAACCTGTGGCAAGACTGATGGTTTGAAAGACAAAGCCTGCGGCGGCAAGGCAGCAGCAAGTGCGCCGCCAGAACGGGCTGCGCGCCACCATGCCTGCAATACCAGACGCACTTGCCAGCCCGTAGAGCAGCAGCGTGACGCCAGTGGAAAATTCAGGGGAGATCATAAAGTAACTCCGCTATATGAGCGTGCAGTTCCGACGGCAGTTCCGCCAGCAACCACTGGCGGCAGTTTTCTAAATCACCGTCCTCCAGCCATTGCTGCAGGGGCGAAGCTGTAAGCTTTCGGAACAACTTTGTATTGTGCACTGTCTCGGCATTCAAGGCAAGAACCATTGGGCGCAGCCTGCCCATAAGGGCGGCCATTCGGGCGCGTGGTACCAGCCATTGGGTCAATTCATCCTTCCAGCGCCGGGCAAGAGCAGGGCTAGCGCCTCCAGTGGACAGGGCAGCGGCCAAAGGAGCGCTGCGCGCCACTGCTGGCACCTGGAAACTTCCATCGTCAGGGGCACTGGCGCAGTTGCATAGCACACCCTGGCTGCGGCACAAGGCCGCTATACGCTGGTTTTCTGCGACACTTCCTGTGGCAGCGAACACAAGAGCTTTGCCGTGTATGTCGTCTGCTGTGCAAATGCGGCATTCAAGACGCACTCGTCCATCGTTCAGCATGCGGAGCAAAGGTGGGTCCTGCAGCGTCGATGCATGCGGATCAAGAACCAGCACCGAAGCGGGATCACAGGCCAAAAGCCCGGCCAACTTGCGCTGCCCTACCTGACCCAACCCCACCAGCAGACAATGCAGCCCGGTGAGAGAAAGAAAGAGCGGGTACAGGGTAGTTTTAGGCACGAAAGTTTCCATGTGAAGTCCGGTATACACTATGATGCGGCTATATGAGATGAGGTATTGTACAGAAGGCAGAAGGTTTTGGAAAGTCCCTTGCTCTTGCTTCCGCAAGTCTATTGCCGTACCTTCCAGTATCGATTGATATTGGCGACGGGCGCGGCGATGCCGCAGTTGCTGTCAATGACAAACGAAATGCCTACGGTAAAAACAGGGAAGGGACATGGCGGCTTTTTTGGTCATTCAGGCAGCCCGTTTTGGCGATGTGGTGCAAACCGGGCGGTTATTGCGCGGTCTTGCGCAACAGGGGCAGGTACACCTGGCTGTTGATGCGGGGCTGGTACGCCTTGCTCGCTTGATCTATCCCTTTGCCACTGTGCACAGCCTTGCTTTACACAACTGTCATGAACATGATGTTCTGGAAAAAAACATACGTATACTGGCCGACTGGCGAAGCAGTCATTTTACTGCCGTCTATAACTGCAATTTTTCAGGGTTAACTGCGGCCTTGTGCCGTATGTTTGAACCAGAGATTGTAGTTGGCTACAGGCCTGTTGCAAATGGCATATGGCGCTCACCCTGGGCCAGAATGGCCATGCAGCTGACCCGTCAGCGCGTGCTTTCATCCCTCAATCTTGTGGATTTTTGGGCTCATTTCGCTTCCACCCCTTTGCCGCCAACTGTAGTAAATTCTGTGGCTGCACCAGGAGGGGAGGGAATTGGCGTGGTTCTGGCCGGGCGTGAATCGCGGCGTTCTTTACCGGTACCTGTGCTGGCCGAGGTTGTACGCACAGCTTTTGCAGCTATGGGGGGGCCGCGTGTGCGCCTGCTCGGCTCCAATGCAGAAAAGAACGTGGCTCATCGGCTTCAGCGGCTTTTGCCAACAAAAATGTTAGACCGTGTGGAAGACCTGAGCGGCAAGACCGATTGGACAGGCCTTGTTGACGCCGTCAAAGGGCTGGACGCTTTGATTACCCCTGATACGGGGACAATGCATCTTGCTGCGCATCTTGGCGTGCCTGTGCTGGCTTTTTTTCTCTCTTCAGCTTTTGCGCATGAAACTGGTCCTTACGGGCAGGGGCATCTGGTCTGGCAGGCTGAACGTCATTGCGTCCCTTGCCTGGAATCGGCTCCATGCCCCTATAACACGGCCTGTCTTGAGCTTTTTCGCAGTCAGGAGTTGCTGCGTTCTCTGACTCTCGTCCTTACAGAGGGGACGAAGCGTGTGACGCTGCCTGATGGTTTGCAACTGTGGCGAAGTCATATTGATCCGCTGGGAACAGTGTTGCGTCTTGAGGCCGGAACTGACATGCATGCGGTGAAGCGCGCTCAGGTACGAGAATTTTTGGCCACTTATTGTAGTGTGCCTTCTTCTGAACAGATGAACAGTGTTTCCAGTAAAATGAAAATTACTGACAGCGACGGCTTAGGCAATATCTGGCTGTTTGACGAATGGTTGTGTCGCGACGTGGACTGGATGCTGCCGCCTGACAGGTACTGTTGATGTGGAGAATATGTTGATGCTTTCTGCCCCTCTGAGAATTCTCGTTGTTTTACCGATGTATGGCGGTTCTTTGCCCATAGGAAGATCCTGCGCCCGTGCCTTGGAAGAAATGGGGCACAGTGTGCGTATCTTTGAGGCTCCGCTTATGTTCCCGGCTTTTACAGGGTTGCAGGGGCTTGGTTTGCCCCCAGCGCAAACAGCGCAACTGGAAAATTCCTTCCTTCAAGTTGTGTCACAGGCGGTATGGGCCCAAGTGCAGGCGCAGGAGCCGCACTTGGTGCTGGCTTTGGCACAGGCCCCGATGGGCCGCAACCTTCTTCAGCGGTTAAAGCGGGCCGGAGTGCGCACTGCCATGTGGTTTGTAGAAGACCACACGGTATTTCAATACTGGCGGGCTTACGCGCCTCTGTATGACGTTTTTGCCATTATTCAAAAGCAGCCTTTTATGAGCCAGTTGGCAGAAATTGGGCAAAACAATTTTCTCTACCTGCCGATGGCAGCCCATCCAGATTTTCATAAACCCACAGATCTCAGTGCCGAAGAACGGCGGGAATATGGGGCAGATATTGGATTTCTTGGGGCCGGGTATCCCAACCGCAGACTGGCTTTTCGTCCCTTGCTAGGCCGTAATTTCAAAATATGGGGTTCGGATTGGGAGGGCGAAAATCTGCTGGCTGCCCATGTACAACGAGGTGGTGCGCGCATTGATGCAGCAGAGAGCGTAAAAATTTATAATGCCACCAAGGTGAACCTTAACCTGCATTCCAGCCTGCATACGACGGACTTGGTGAGCCGTGGTGATTTTGTTAATCCCCGTACGTTCGAGCTGGCTGCTATGAACGCTTTTCAGCTTCTGGACGAGCGCAGTCTCTTGCCCGATTTGTTTGCTCCGGGGGAATTGGCTACTTTTGGCACGATTGAAGAATTTTATGCCAAGATTGACTACTTTCTTGCGAACCAGGAAGAAAGAATCGCCTATACCGCACGGGCGCGGGAGCGGGTATTACGCGACCACACCTATACGCACCGCATGCAAACCCTGCTTGAATTTATCGCCGAGCGTATGGGCCCCTGGCCTGAAGCTGGGGCGGGGGTACAGGCGCACTATGAAGATGGAAGGGGGGCTGTTGCAGCGGCTTCATTGGCGCAGTCTTTACCGTCTGATCTGACGCCGGAACTGGCGGCAGACCTGACCGCCACCATGTCGCGTACGGTAGAGCGCTTGGGTCTTGGCCCGCATGCAGATTTTGATTCTGTGGTTACAGCCCTCAGAGCCAGATCAGGAGTTCTTGACGAAATGGAAACCTGCCTGCTCTTTTTGGATGAATGGCGCAAGCAGTACACCAAGTAGTGCTCAAACAAAAAGCCCGCTGTATGCGGGCTTTTTGTTTGCAAAAGTAAGGCATGGACTTTCAATTCCGAAGTTTGCTCATGAAAAACTGCCACACTGCTCCAGTAAAGAGCAATACCGCCAGCTATTCAGCGCCGCCCTTGGAGGACACTTGCGGTGCAGTCTGCTGATCCGTTTCAGGCGTTGCTTGTGTGTCAGTTTGCGGCAGTGGTTCAATAATAATTTCCTGCACTGTTCTGGAAGACAGGGTAGAAAGATTCGTTACCTGTAAATAATAGGGAAGCATGAAGGCCATTGCCGTCAGCAAGGCCAGCACCAGTGTAAACTTGTGGCGCATGGGCGCACTGCTGCGACCCACGATGGTCCAAAGAACCAGAGGCACAAGCCATACCAGCACCTTTACGCTTTCACGCAAGGCATTTTCAATGGTGAAGATGCCTCCCTGCCACGCCTGTTGTATTTCTGCCACGGTGGAGGCAAGAAAAATCAGCCAGAAGACGGTCCAGGTATTGCGTGCCCACACGGCGCACCAGGGCACCATAGTATTATAGTGGTCGCGCCCAAAGTCATCACGCTGGCGACGCATGGTCAGCCATAAAGCGCCACTGCCAGCCGACATGGCCACAATCAGCGGCAGGGTCCAGTACAACGAGCACCAGAAAGGCGAAAACCAGCCGGGAAAAAAGATGTCGCCCAGGGTGATAATAGTGGCGTCGGGGCGCACATAGGCGCTGATCATGCGGGCGGAGCCCAGCGTAACCACCACGGCTATACAGCCCTGGATGCCGCTGATTATGCCCATGACAATATGCAGGATCGGAACCTTTACAAGGAACTTCCACAAGGCGAAGTAAAGACTGCTGATAAGCACAGCCAGGCCCAACAAAATCCAGCTCAATTCGACCATGAAGTCTGGCAAAGAGTCTGGCGTATAGGAACCCTGCACAAAAAACAGCCATACGCGGCCCGTAACAAGCAAAATCCAGCCCAGAATCATTGCTAGCTGTGCCAATTGCCGCGCGCATTTATCGTAAGAAGAGCGCCTGCGCGTTATGGATAAGATTCTTGCCGTGGCCGATATAAAACCAAGCCCCGCAAAGGCCAGCAGGGTAGCCAAGGCCAGGGTTACGCACAGATTATCAAGGCCTGTCTGTAAAAAAGGATAGGCTTGCATCCATTGGCGCGGCAGCTCCATCCAGGCGGACAATTGGCCCAATACATCCTTAAAGAAGTTCATCGGGCACCGCCTGTAGTATGGCGTGGCTTCAGAACGGAAACACTCATGGTTGCTCCTTATAATCTTGCGCTGGCTTGGGATGATACGCTATGGTCTAGAAAATGTGTACAAGCCTGTATTTGCCTTAAAAATGCCGGGGCCGCAAGGGTTCTTGAAATATGGCCGGGCTTGGGGCAAAATTGCAGGGGGAGACGTTATGAAAAAACTTTTTGCTGTTCCTTTGGCTTGCGTTGTTTTAGCTGCAGGCTGTGCTTCATCTGCGCAAATGCGACATGTGGAAGATAAAGAAACTGCCAGCCAAAGAACCTTGCGCGAAACCGATCAGCGGTTACGCACTTTGGAACAGAGTGTGGCCACTCTGGACAGTCAGATGGCCCAGCTCAAGAATAGAACTTTTGAAGTGCGCACCCGTGGCGGCCAGAAGACCAGCATGACGGTTGTACCCATTTTGCCGCCGGCCCCATTGCCTGTGCCACCTGTAGCAGGAACCTCTTCGGCGGGGCAGAGTGGCGCAGGCACTGCTGAAGAATCTTCTGCAGGCCCGCACCAGCGCGAAGTGGCCCTGGGGCAAAACGGGCCATCGGTGATTATGGCTCCCGCGGCTGGCACTGGAACGCCAGTAGCTCCCATGTCTTCGTCAGTCCCTGCCGCAAAGCAATCACAGCCCGTTGCTGCTGCGCCTGCAAGCAAGGGAGCGCAGGCCGTCGTTACCCCAGCGCCTGCTCCCGCAGGTTCTCCCAAGGGAAAAATTATTGATCCTGCAACGCAGCCAACCTCTTTTCCGCCTGCCGCCCCGGCTACTGCGCCACAAACTGCGACGGCACCATCAACTCCCGCCAGTTCTCCTGCTGGCCGGACTGTTACGGCTGGCCCCAACGGACAAGTAGGAGCTCCCGGCAAGAGCACTGCCACTGCTAGCGGAGCAGGAGTCGCGGTTGGTTTGCCTCCAGTGGCGACTCCTGAACCCGTTGTGCCGCCTGCCGTAAATCCGACCAATTTTGCTGCACAAGATGCCAATCAACCTGTTGTTCCTGCCAGTTCGGGCAAGGGCGATCCCGCTGGCGGCAATACTGCTGTGCCTATTCCGGCCTTGCCGCCTTCAGCGCTGGCGCTGCCCCCCGAACACCCCGGTTTACCTCCCGTGGAAGCAGCAAAGCCTGCCGCGACACCCCTTGAGCCTGCAGCACAGGCCACTTCCCAGCCAGTGACTCCTGCGGAAGTAAAGCCTGCAGCGACCGTTAATACGGCTACTCCGACCAGTCAGGCCCCACAGCAGGCCGCCAAGCCAACCAAGAATGAAAAAGCCGCGTACGAGGCAGCACTCAAGGTTATGACGGCCGGACGTTCTGCCGAAGGAATATCACGGTTTGAAACCTTTTTGCAGGAATACCCTCATGGGGGTTATGCGCCCAACGCAGAATACTGGATTGGCGAGGGCCTGTATGCTCAAGGTAAGTATCAGGATGCCCTGAACCAGTTCCGTAAAGTGGATGCATCGTATCCGCAGCATCACAAAAATGCGGATGCCCTACTCAAGACAGGTATGTGCCTGAGCCGTCTCGGTGATAAGGATGCTGCCACGCAGGCGTACAAGCAATTATTAACGCGTTTTCCCAATTCCGAAGCCGCCCGGATAGCCCGTTCGCGCGGGCTGGCACGTTAAATATGTCCGAAGGTTTTTCCTGGGCGCAGTTGGATGAAGAGGCCCGTACGGAGTATTGGGCCAGTCTGGCGTTGCGCCATTGTGCGGGCCTTGGGGCGCGCTCATGCTCCCGTCTTTTGCGCACCTTTGGATCGGCGTATGCTGCCGTACAGTCGCGGCAGCGTTGGCGTGAAGCAGGGCTGAATCAAAAGCAGGCTGCTGAGATGGCCACGGGCTCATGGCGGGTTACTGCCCGGCAGGAGTGGGACAGGGCACGTGATCTCGATGCCGACATCCTGCTTTGGATAAACCCCTTATATCCGCCTCTGCTGCGTCAATTGCCCGATGCGCCTGTGCTGCTGTATTGCCAGGGCGATATGTCGCTTTTTCAATCGCCAGCCTTTGCAATAGTGGGATCTCGGCGGTCCACGGACCACGGCAGAACTGTAGCCGCCCATATGGCGCGGTGTCTGTCATCCTGCGGTGTTACCATAATTTCTGGTATGGCGCTCGGCATTGACCGCGTTGCCCACGAAAATGCTTTGACGCGTATTGGACGCAGTATTGGTGTTTTGGGCACGGGCATTGACGTGATGTACCCGCCGGGAAACAAAACCGTTTTTGACAATATGCAGCGATATGGCTTGCTGGTCTCGGAGTTTATGCCAGGGGCACAGCCCTTGCCTGAGCATTTTCCCATCCGTAATCGCATTATCAGCGGTCTTGCTCTTGGAGTTCTTGTAGTGGAGGCCGCCAGCCGTTCTGGAAGCCTTATTACCGCCCGGCTGGCTCTGGAGCAAAACCGCGAGGTCTACGCCGTGCCCGGCCCGGCGCTGGATTCGCACTGTATGGGCTGCCAGGAGCTGGTGCGGCAGGGCGCGCGCGCGGTTTTCAGTGCCGAAGACGTCTTGCACGATTTGTCTGAACAATTACGGCCTTTTGGTATCAGTAAGGCCAGTTTGAGTGAAGATGAAAAAAGCGCGCAGGAAAACACTGTCGGTTCGCAAGGAAGTGAAGCCGGAGGTGAAACTGCCAGTTCTGCCGCATCCCAAAAAGGATCTCGCCGTAAAAGCTGTAAAGATGACGGCAATGCTGTGCAGGCTGTTGTTCCTGCCGCTCAGGAGCAACCTCGTCTCGATGCAGCGGAACAGCTCGCTCCAGCAGAACGCAGGGCATGTTTGCTGGATTGTTTACGCCAGCGGGGGCCCATGCAAGCTGACGATTTGGCGTGTGCTTTAGATATGGCAGTATCAGAACTTAATGCCATGCTGGTGGGGCTTGAAATGCTGGGGCAGGTGCGAAGGCTGCCGGGAGCCCGGTATGAGGCCGGAAAATGAACGGAAAAAAACTGAAGCAGGGCAAGGGCACGTACCAGGTTAGGGATATCTCTAATCCGGCTGCAGGTTTTCGCTCCGCAGAGGATGCAGCAATACTGCCTTCAGCCGGGCATAGCGAGGAACCTGCGTCTGCTACTCCATCTGAATCTTCATCCCGCGCGGCAGGTATTGATGAAAATGGTGGCAAGGTTAAGCCTGACCGTAGTGCGCTGTTTATTGAGGCTTTTTTAACATGGATGGCTGTGCAGAAGGGAGCTTCAGAGGCAACGCTGAAAGCCTATGGCGTTGACCTGGCCCAACTGGCTAATTTCTTGCGTGACCAGGGCGTTAATCTTGGGCAGCCGCAAACCGTAACGCGCCGGCATATCCAGGCTTTTTTGGCGTGGCTGTTTCGAAAGGGCGAAGCCAAAAGCTCTATGGCACGCAAGCTGGCAGCGGCTCGTTCCTTCTTTCGCTTTCAGCAGCGCGGTGGTAGAGTAACGGAAAACGTGGCAGCCCAGGTGAGAAATCCACGTCAGGAAAAGCGCCATCCACGCGCCCTTAATGTGGATGAAACTTTTGCCTTGCTGGATGCCTCGTCAGGGCCTGCTGGCGCAAAAGGCCCAGTTTCTGGAAGTGCTGAAGAAGAGCGCACTCTTTGTAGAGACCTTGCCCTGGCGGAACTGCTGTATGGTTCCGGTTTGCGCATATCCGAAGCTTTGAGTCTGGATGTTGACGACGTGCAGCTGTCATCGCGCGTGTTGCGGGTTATGGGCAAAGGATCAAAAGAGAGGCTCTCACCCCTGTCAGACACATCCTACGCAAGTCTCAAACAGTGGCTCGAAGAACGCCCTTTTCTGGCGCAGTCAGAAGAAAACGCTTTATTTGTGGGCACGCGTGGCGCTCGACTTAACAGAAGGGAGGCGGCCCGTATTGTGGAACGTTTGTGCCATCGCGCCGGACTGTCGTTCACTGTTTCGCCCCACAGCTTGCGGCACTCCTTTGCAACCCATTTGCTTGAAGCTGGGGCAGACATGCGCAGTGTTCAAGAATTGTTGGGACATCAACGCCTTACAACCACACAGCGGTATACGCAGTTAAGCCTTGAACGCCTTATGCAAACCTACGATCAGGCGCACCCGCGGGCCGCAAAAAAATAAAAAAATCACGAGCTGATTTTTAGTTTGTAATCTCAGGCTATTAACGTATAGTTCGTCATGTGCTTACGGTGCCTGCGTCAGGAAAATTTCCAGGAGGCGCTTGGCATGGACAGCACTTTGTGCTAAAGAGAACAAATCGGTCAAATTAAACCGCATACCTGAACCATACCGGAAGGAGAGACAGTCATGTCTGCATTAGTTCTTGGTCACATGAATCCTGATACCGATAGCATTGTTTCCGCCATTGTCGCCGCTGATCTGTACAGCAAGCGCGGTATGGACGTCACCCCGGTTGCCCAGGGCGCGCCCACTCCCGAAACCGAATTCGTTCTGAAGAAGTTCGGCCTCACTGCTCCGCAGGTTATCTCCGATGTGGCTGGCAAAGATGTTTATCTGGTTGACTACTCCGATCTGGCCCAGGCCCCCAAGGGCATGGATTCCGCCACTGTGCTCGGCGTTGTCGACCACCACAAGCTTGGTGACGTGACCACCTCTGCGCCGCTGGAAGCCTGGATTTGGCCCGTAGGCTGCACAAACACTGTTCTCAAGAACATGTACGACTTCTACGGCATCGAAATCCCCAAGAACCTTGCTGGCGCCATGCTTTGCGCCATCCTGTCCGACACGGTTATCTTCAAGTCGCCCACCTGTACCCCTGCTGATAAAAAGGCCGTTGAAGAACTGGCCAAGATCGCAGGCGTGAGCGATGTGGTGTCTTTGGGCATGGAAATGTTCAAGGTTAAAAGTGCCGTTGACGGCACCCCCATGAAAGATCTCGTCTTCCGCGACTATAAAGATTTTGACATGAACGGCAGCAAAGTCGGCATTGGCCAGCTTGAAGTTGTTGATCTGTCCATCCTTGAGCCCGTAAAGGCTGGCCTGCAGGCCGAAATTGAAAAGGTTAAAGCTGAAGGCCGCCACAGCGTGTTCCTGCTGCTGACCGACATCATGAAAGAAGGTTCGGAAATGCTTATCGTATCCGATGATCCTTCCGTGGTGGAAAAGGCTTTTGGCGTAAAGGCTGAAGGCAGCACCGTTTGGCTGCCCGGCGTGATGAGCCGTAAAAAGCAGGTCGTGCCCAACTTTGAAAAGGCCTTCAAATAAGCTACTGGATGAAATAATAAAAAGCCCCCGGCGTTTTGCGCCGGGGGCTTTTTATTATGGATTTAGTCGGTAGAGCTGCCCGCGCGCGAAACAAGAAAACCATCCGCTGTGCGGAGCGTGCTGATAAGAGCGCCACACAAGCCGTTTGCTAGCATATGCCCACTGATTTTAATTATGAATTACCAAACCTGTATTGCTTGGGAAGGGAGCATTCGAAAGAAAGGCTTTAGCTGCTACGGTCAACTGGAAAAAAATTAGTGTTCAATCCAGATAAGCATCGCCACCAGTGCCAAACAACCAGTGAGCACCATATAGGCTTGTCGTGTACGAAGAGAAAGCACAGCTCCCAATAGGGCCGCTACATAGAGGGCGGACCATGTTACCGCACGCAGAGCAGGCAGGGATTGGGTGTTTTGCAGGGCACGAAGCAGACTGAAGATTACCACGAAACAGAGGCAGTAGAGCGTGATCTGCCACAGGCTTCTGTGCAAAGACGAGAAAAAAAGAGCCGTACCCGGAGCAAGTCCGCCGGGTTTGCCCGCACACCACGTTTCAACCTTGTCTACCATTGGGTTTTGGCTGATGCGCTGGCGGTGTTCGCCATAGGCAGCGGCATAAGCCGCAAGCATACAAAAAATAAGGGGAATAAGCAGATTGCCCGGTTCAGTCAGTCCAAAGTGTCTGCATAGGGGAAAAAGCAGCAAAAAGCTCAGGCTGCCATACGGAGGAACAACGCTGCCCAATTCAAGGGCGTCCAGCCATAGCAGTTCAAAGATGATGCCTAATGGGATGGCCAGACTCCAGTCAGAAGTGATAGCTCCTGCCATGAGGGCCAGACAAATGGGGCGGTCAATGATGCCAATTATGCAGGAAGAGCGGGCCGCGCCTGCCAGGGCAAAAAAAAAGCGTAAGGTGCCCCAACTACCGTCATTTCATATAAGTTGTTCATGGGGACCCCTTACGGTTTCTGTGGGAACACTGCGGAAATCCAGTTGTACAAGATGCTGCTGGATAGAGTGCAGGTCTTCCCTGTCCTGAGCTGACAACGCCACATGGGGAAGAATTTGTATTTTTTCCGGGCCGTAATGCAGGTTGCCAATATTGAGAGTTTCCATAATGACACCCGCTCCGCTGGCACGTCGAGCATCCTGGCAATTGCCAAAAAGAACAAAGCTGTCTTCGCCGCAGGCGTCAAGCGTTCTAGCCAAGTCGTGTACAGGAATGAAATGGGTGATAATACGTTGTGGCACGGCAAGTTCAATTATCTGCTGGCGCAGTTCGTCTGCAGCAAGCTCGTCGTTGGCAACCACCAGGTGCCTGGCACCAGTATAGGGTAGCCACGCCTCTATGACCTGCCCGTGCACCAAACGATTATCAACGCGGAACCACATATAGCTAGCCGTCGTTTTTGGCTCGGGCCTTATTACGCAACATATTTCCGGCAACCACGATGCCCTTTGCCCCCGCTTCGCCTGCCAGTTGCGCCAGTTCTTCCAAAGGTTTTTCGCGTGTTGAGAAAACTTTGAGAAGCATAGGGAGGTTAACTCCCGTCACAACCTCAACCTTGTGCGTGGTCAAAAGCGAAAGAGCCAGGTTGGTTGGGGTGCCGCCGAACATGTCCGTAAGAATAATGACCCCAGCCCCCTTGTCCAGCCTTTGGGCTGCGTCAGTAAGGCGTCGTACGGTTTCGGACACTTCGTGGGCAACGTCCACACTAATGGAACTACAATCGCTTTGTGCCCCCAGAATGAATTCAGCAGTCCGCAGCATTGCCGAACCATAGTCGGCATGCGAAACGATGATGATACCCACCTGTGTCTTCTTGTTTTCGTCCGTCATGGCATTCCTCTCGACTCAAAGCCTGCCAGCTTTTTTAGCCAAGTTCAAGATGTCGGTGTTCCAGAGTGGTCGGATAGTCAGCCTGTTTTAAAGCCTGCAAAATCTCTTCGGCCATGGCCACTGAACGGTGGCGTCCACCTGTGCATCCAACAGCAATGGTGACGCGGTAACGGCCTTCAGCTTCCATTAGCGGCAGCATGAACAAAAGCAGATCCATAAGCTTGGCGCGAAATTCGCGTGCGTGCGGCTGATTGAAAACGTATTGCGCAACAGCCTTGTCTTTGCCGCATTGTGGGCGCAGTTCTTCCACAAAGTACGGATTGCTGAGAAAGCGCAGGTCAAATACAAAGTCGGCTTCGCGCGGGACACCGTATTTGAAACCAAAAGAAATTACGTTGACCTTGATGGCGCGGAGCTTGCTTTTGCTGTCGCTCCAGCGCTTCTGAATAGCACGCCGCAGGTCGTGAATGGAAAAACGTGACGTGTCAACGACAAGGTCGGCCATTTCCCGCAGAGGGCGCAAGCTGTTACGCTCGGAAAGAAGGGCGGTTTCAAGCCCCAACCCTTCACGTTCAAGCGGGTGAGGGCGGCGGGTTGTCGCGTAGCGCCGCAGAAGCTCCTGAACGTCGCATTCCAAAAAAAGAAGCATGGGACGGACATTTTTGGCCGTAAGGTCTGACAAGGCCTCGTTGATCTCATCCAGAAAGTTGCTCTGCCGCAGATCCATACCAAGGGCAATGCCCTTGAAATGGCTCATGGAGGGGCGGGACATCATGGCGACCATTTCAGGAGCCAAGCTCGCTGGCAACCCATCCACCACAAAATGGCCCATATCTTCAAAAACTTTTAGAGCCGTGCTTTTACCCGCTCCGGAAAGACCGGTTACTATGCACACGGCCACAGGCTGCTCAGCTGTACAGATCTCAGCTGCAGACTCTTCGGGCTGTTGCTTTGTGGTGTTCATGAATCCCCCGCTAATTTCCCGGCTGCCTGATTGGCAGCCGGGAATCAGGAGTAGTTATAAGACGGGGTCAATCAGCGCGTAGCTGCTTGTGCGAGTGCGGTACACCACATTGATGCGGCCATTTTCTGCGTTAAAGAAGACCAGAAATTCGCTGCCAATGGAGTCAAGCTGCATAAGCGCCTCATCAAGGTGCAGCGGCTTGGTTGCCAGACGATCTGTGCCTTCCACAGGCAGTGCAACATCAGTTTCTGCGTCAATGTTGTAGGTGAAGACATCCACATCAGCACTGCGTGCCTTGCGGCGCTGCGTCTTCACTCGCGAAACCTGGCGCTTGATCTGCGCTTCAACCTTGTCGGTCACAAGGTCAATAGCGGCATACATGTCTGAAGTTTGTTCGGTGGCATTGATATGCAGTCCTTCACCGACGACAGTAACTTCGCAACGGTGGCGGAACTTGTCCACAGTCAACACAACACTTACTTCAAGACCGGAAGATTTGCCAAAAAACCGCCCCAGCTTTTCAATGCGGCGGCGGGCATATTTCTTAAGGTGGTCGGAGGCTTCAAAGTTTTTGAAGGCGAAAGAGATGTTCATATAATCCTCCTTATTATGGCAGTTCTCCATGCGGAGAACCAGGAACCCGCCCTTGAGGGCGGTGAAAATCCGGCAAAGGGCCCGGTTTTTCGCAATTTTTGTCTTTCCGTCGTGGGCAGTCTGATTCAGTTTCTGCCACAGGCGATCAAAAAACTAAAAATGTTCCTTTCGTCTGGAAGAGGACGGAATATCAAGAGCGGTGCGGTATTTTGCCACAGTTCGCCGTGCGATGTTGACCTTGAGGTGGTCCTTCAACATTTCGCCAATGCGTTCATCGCTCAGGGGAGACTTGGAGTCTTCATCGGCGATGAATTTTTTTATGAGCGCCTTGACGCTCTCGGAACCCACCTGACTTCCGTCATCCAGCTCCAAACCGCTATTGAAGAAAAATTTCAGCTCAAAAATACCGTGGGGCGTGGCCACATATTTGTTGGTCGTAATTCTGCTGACGGTCGACTCATGCATGCTGATGTCGTCTGCAATGTCCTTGAGAATGAGAGGAGCAAGGCGCGATACACCAACTTCAAAAAAGGCTTGCTGATGCCTGACAATGCTTTCCATTACCTTGTACAGAGTGCGTTGGCGCTGATAAAGACTCTTGATGAGCCAGCTGGCTGAGCGCATCTTTTCCGTACAGTATTCCTTTTCTTTGTCTGAGGCTCCCTTCATGTCCATTTGGTTCATGTTGGAAAGCTGCAGTTGCGGCAAACCATCTTCGTTGAGCAGTATGACGAATTCGTCACCCATTTTGTACACAAAGACGTCTGGGCTGACGTAGGTTGGTTCTCCGCCTCCAAAGCTGGCCCCTGGCAGGGGGTCAAGACTTTGAATAATGTCCAGATACTCCTTGAGCTCCTCCATATCCAGTTTGAACTTGCGCAGCAACGGCTTATAGCGCTTGCCTTCAAGGTCTTCCAGGTGCGAGCGTATCAGTTCAAGCAGTATGGGGTCGCGGTCGTATTTCAGGCTTTTTATTTGCACCAGCAGGCATTCACGCGCGTCACGCGCTGCAACGCCCACGGGATCAAACATCTGCACTTTTTCAAGCACTGCCAATACGTCAGTTGGGTCAGACTCGGTCATTTGTGCAATTTCATCAATGCTGGCGTGCAGATAGCCTGCGGAAGAAAGATTGCCAATGATGACTTCGCCAATATCTTTTTGAGCGTCAGTAAGCGAAGAAAGGCGCAGTTGCCAGAGCAGGTGCCCTTCAAGGGTCGGTTTGGCTGAGTAGCGTGCCTCTAGAGGAGAAATGTCTTCAGCAACTTCAAATTCACGAGGTTGCACAAGGCGGGGAGTGCTGGCGAATTCGCCCAGGTAGTCTTCCCAGTCGGCGTCCTTGGCCAAATCCTGGTCGTATACTTCTTCAGTGGCCTTTTCACGTCGGTCTTCAGCAGGTTCAGCTGAGCCGTCATCGCCCTGGGATTCTTCCAGAAATGGGTTGTCCAGCATTTCTTGCTGCACAGTCTCAAGAAGCTCCATGCGCGAAAGTTGGAGCAGCTTGATGGCCTGCTGCAATTGCGGGGTCATCACCAGCTGCTGAGCCAGTTTGAGTTGCTGTCGAAGTTCCAGTGCCATGAGCCAGTTCCGCCTTGAATGTCCTCAGGAAAGTTTTTTATTTACAAGTAGTGTGCCATAGTGGCAAAAATTATGCAATAGCCAGAGGTTGCGAAAGCAAAAACATGGTTTGAGGTGTCTTGAAACAAGCTTTGCCCCATTGTTTTCAGGGTGTTGGCTTCACGAATGTCCATCGGGTGCAGAAAATGAAAAAGGGAGGTTGGCCCTCCCTTTTCATTTTCTATGAGATGTCTTTAAACCCTCAGGCGTTAAACCTTGGCGTGCTTTTTAGCAGCACCGATGAATTCGCGGAAGAGGGGGTGGGCGTCCATAGGCCGGGATTTGAATTCGGGGTGGAACTGACAACCAAGAAACCACGGATGGTCAGGCAGTTCAACAATTTCTACCAGCGTTCCATCCGGCGAGGTGCCGCTGAAAATCATGCCCTTTTCTGCCAACGCTTCTTTGAACTCATTGTTGAATTCATAGCGATGACGGTGGCGTTCTTCCACCAGTTCTTTCTTGTATGCATCCAGAGCCTTAGAATTGGGCAGAACCTTGCAAGGATAAGAACCCAGGCGCATGGTGCCGCCCTTGTCGCTTCCGGCATCACGTTTTTCAACGTTCTTTGTGCGGAAGTCGTACCATTCTGTCATAAGGTAGATAACCTTATGCTTGGAACGGTGGTCAAATTCTTCAGAGTTGGCATCAGCCATCTCGGCAACGTGGCGGGCAAATTCAATGACCGCACATTGCATGCCCAGGCAGATGCCGAAGAAGGGGATCTTTTTTTCGCGGGCGTAGCGAATAGCCGTGATCTTGCCCTCAACACCGCGGTAGCCAAAGCCGCCAGGCACCAGAATGCCGTCACAGCCCTTGAAGTGCTCCGCCGCATTGCTGGCATCCACGTTTTCGGAATTGACGTAACGCAGGTTCACCTGAACGCGGTTGGCCACGCCGCCGTGGATCAGGGCTTCATGCAAGCTTTTGTATGCTTCCTTCAAGTCCACATATTTACCCACAATGGCGATGGTAACCTTGCCCTTGGGGTCGGCGCAGTCGCTAACGAGTTTTTCCCATGCTTCAAGGTGGGCATTACGCGCTGGCAAACGCAGCATGATGGCTACTTTTTGATCAAAGCCTTCCTCATAAAACTTCAGAGGGACTTCGTAGATGTTGTTTACGTCTACCGAAGAGAATACGGCATCCTGATCCACGTTGCAGAACAGGGCGATCTTGCGGCGCAGTTCTTCAGGGATGCTTTGTTCGCAACGGCACAGAATGATGTCAGGCTGAATGCCGATGGAAAGCAGTTCCTTCACACTGTGCTGGGTGGGCTTGGTTTTGTGCTCGCCAGCAGTGCGCAGGTAGGGCACCAGGGTGAGGTGGATGTTCAGGCAGTTATCGCGTCCAATATCTGAACGCAGCTGACGTATGGCTTCAAGAAAGGGCAGGCCCTCTATGTCGCCAACGGTGCCGCCAATTTCAATGATGGCTACATCAGGGGCGTTGTCGCCTTCTGCCAAGGACAAAACTACGTTTTTGATTTCGTCGGTAATGTGAGGAATAACCTGCACCGTAGCGCCCAAGTAATCGCCGTGACGTTCTTTGGCGATAACCTGATTGTAGATGGCCCCTGAAGTGGTATTGTTCTTCCGTGACATGGGCACATTGAGATAGCGTTCGTAGTGCCCAAGATCCAGGTCAGTTTCAGCGCCGTCGTCAGTAACGAAAACTTCGCCATGCTGAAAGGGGTTCATGGTGCCAGGGTCAACGTTAATATAGGGGTCGAGTTTCTGTATGGTTACCGAAAGGCCGCGGGTTTGCAGCAATGCGCCCAATGAGGCAGCCGCCAGGCCCTTGCCCAAAGATGACAGAACACCGCCTGTCACAAAGATAAATTTCGTTTTCATGACTTCCACCTTAATATCTTGATCGCTTTTTGGCACAACCCTGTATGCTTAGCCTAAAATGATTTTTTTGGCTAGCATTGACTATCGAAAACAAGGTAAGTAGTGTGTTATTCCCTCTCCAGCATGCGCAGGTACAGCTTGGCTTTGCCTGCGGCTCGTGAGGTGCGGGCTGACTTCGGCCCAAAGGCCGCACTGTGCACGTCTGCCAGCATCAGCACGGCTCGAAAAGATCTGCTAGCAAGCCAAGGAGGCTTTACCCGCATGGGCATGGTCAATACGCTGGTTATCACCGGTTATGGAACAAATTCTCATCTGGAAACCGCCCATGCAGCCCGCTTGGCCGGTGCAGACAGGGCGGACGTAGTCCACTTTTCAGACATTGTGGCGGCCAAAGTTCGGTTGGCCGACTATCACTTTTTGGTTTTCCCCGGCGGATTTCTTGACGGTGATGACTTGGGCGCTGCCCAGGCCGCTGTGATGCGCTGGCGTTACCTCAAGGATGCGCAAGGCGTTCCTTTGCTGCAAAGTTTGCGCGACTTTCTGGATCAGGGCAAGCTCATTCTCGGCATATGCAACGGCTTTCAGTTGCTGGTTAAGCTGGGCGTGTTGCCAGCCTTGGGCGGCGTGCGTTTTGAACGCCAGGTTTCGCTTGGGCATAACGATTCCGCCCGCTATGAAGACCGCTGGGTGCACTTGCTGCCCAACGCCAAGAGCCCCTGTGTCTTCACCAAGGATATGCCCTTGCTGAGTATGCCTGTGCGTCACGGAGAAGGCAAACTTGTGCCGCGCGACGAAGAATGCTTGCAACGCCTTGTGTCGGAAAATCTTATTGCGCTTCAATATGCTGATCCTGAAACAAAACAGCCCACGCAGGAATATCCGTTAAATCCCAACGGCGCAGCCTTGGCCATTGCCGGACTTACCGATCCGACGGGCCGCGTTCTTGGTCTTATGCCGCATCCTGAAGCGTTCCATCATGTGACCAACCATCCGGCCTGGACTCGTGGTGAACTGGATCCTCCGGGAACACTTCTGTTTGTCAATGCCGTACGCTACCTGCGCGGACAGCAGTAGTTTTATAAATTTGATATCAAAAAGAGCCGGGCATGTGACGATGCCCGGCTCTTTTCGTTACGATTTGTTCTTCTGACAGTTAGCTCTTGTTGCCATTGAACATGCTCTGCACGCTCTTGCTCAACGAGGCCATAGCGTCATCGAATTCGTGTTGCAGGCTGTCCATAAGTTCGCGGACAGAGGTAATCTTGTTTACGCGTGACACATTGGCGCCGCAGAAGGCGAATCCGCGTTCAAGGTTTCCCTTCATGGCGTTGATAAGCGCCTGAGCAATGCAGTAGGGCGTCTTTTCCTGTTCGCAGGTATGCACGCAGTGGAAAACGCACTTGAAGGGCTTTTTGTTGCCTTCGCGTGCTGCGTGAATAAAGCTGTTGTCCAGGGCGCGTCCGGGCATACCCACCGGGCTTTTGATGATGGTGACGTCTTCAGCCTTGGCGGCAAGATAAGACTGTTTGAAGCGCTCATCGGCATCGCATTCATGCGTGGCAACAAAGCGGGTTCCCATCTGCACGCCGGAAGCGCCAAGGTCGAGAAATTTTTTGATATCCGCACCGGAGTATACGCCACCGGCAGCAATAATAGGCACAGCTTTGCCGTATTTGTCTTCCAGAGGCTTCACAACTTCAACCACCTGAGGAACCAGCACTTCCAGCGCATGCGCCGGATCATAGAGTTCTTCAGCCTTGAAACCGAGATGCCCGCCAGCTTTGGGGCCTTCAACCACAAAGGCGTCAGGCACATAGTTGAAGCGGGATATCCATTTTTTGGCGATGACAGAAGCCGCGCGTGCCGAAGAAACTATGGGCACAAGCTTGGTTTTGAAGTCTTCTTTTTTTTCTTCGCACGCTTGAAAAAGGTGCTTGGGCATATCCAGCGGCAGGCCAGCGCCAGAAAAAATGATGTCCGCTCTGTGCTCAATAGCGGTACGCACCATCTGGCTGAACGTGGTCAGAGCTACCATAAGGTTAACGCCAACAATGCCGTTGGTCAGCTGGCGGGCTTTTTCAATTTCATTGCGCAGGGCGCGCAGGTTGGCTGTAAGAGGATCCTTGGCAACGTCAGGTTCCTTCATGCCGATCATAGCTCCGGCGATGACGCCGATGCCGCCCTGATTGGCCACGGCAGAAGCAAGGCCTGAAAGCGATATTCCAACCCCCATGCCACCCTGAACAACAGGGATTCTGGCAGTGAGGTTTCCGATTTTAAGTGCGGGAAATGACATTGCAAGACCTCCGTCCTGACTTATATGGAACAAGCCCAACAGCCCCCGTGGGCGCTACCGAGAGTATCCCCCATATGGAAATTAGTCGCAACAGTAGCTGTAATTTTTATAAGATGCAACAATAGCGTGCGCTCTTTTGTGAATAGCGTCAACAGCCCGGCATTTATAAAGAACAAAGGCCAGAATATGGGCACCACTGACAATGCTTGTCGGGGCGGGCAGTGAACGTTGGGGAATATTCCATATGTAACAGGGTCAGGGTAAGGGCCGTGCGGCAAAATCCCAGGGCAGCATTCAGGTCTTCTTCTACCAATCCTCCGAAAAGAGGATGTTCTTTCCCTTCGTCGCGCAGTTCCACCAGGGCAGCGTCACCCAACTGGGCCATACCGCAAGCGCCAGCCATCGACAGGTAGCACGGCAACTGCAAGCTGGGCAGGCGTGTTCGCAGCTCGTCAAACAGGCTTTCAAGGTTTTCCAGTTGTTCCGCATCGGCTTCCGTAGCTGGCGTCAGCGCTGCGCACAGGCGATCAGCCCGGGCAAAGTACGGCAGGTCAGTCCACAAGCTGCCATCATGTTTTTTGATGGCTCCTGTTTTGTAATCAAGCACATGAAGTAGGCCGTCGCGTCGATCCAAGCGGTCCACCGTGCCAACAAAAGCATAGTCGCGTTCGGCCAGCCGCAATGTGGCGCTGATTTCTTTCTCCAGAGCCATAATCATAATGTTGTCTGGTTGGCCTGATAAAAAGTGCATAAGCCGCATGGGGGCTGCCTCTTCCAGCATCAGACAGCTGTCTGCGGGCAACAGGCGTCGCAAGTCGGCAGCTTCAAGCTGCTCAAAAAAACGTGCGCGCACAGTTTCAGCGGAAATATCACCGGGGCGTATGATCTTGTGCAGATAGGGCTCGTAAAGAGCCTTGAGCGTGTTGTGAATACAGGTGCCAACCGCAGCGGGATCATCACCTTCATTGATTTCTTTTGGTGGACGCAGGTCACACAAGTATTGCCAGGCGAAGCGCAGGGGGCACTGAAGGTAGACGTCCAGCCTGGTGGCGGAAAGCGGCTTACGCAGCAAATGCGTAAGGGCCGTGTTGAGTTCAACCCCCCGCGTCAGAATTTTTGTTTCAGAAGCGGCAGCCTGTACTTCGCAAGCGGCGGTTTCAAGGGGCGGTTCACCGGGAGTGAGCAAAGCTCCTCGCCGTTGTTCTTCCTGCCAGAGCAGTTGCTCCACAAAACGGCTGCGGCTTTTTTTACCGTCAAAGAGTGCAGAGCGGCTGATGCCTTCCTGCCAGAAAAAGGAGACTTCGTTCGCCCCGGCGCAAAGGCGGTACAAGGTATGCGCAGCGGCCCTTTCACGACGGCGTGAATCGGGCAGGCCAAGGGTTTGCCGCAAAGAATCCGGCAGCAGGGGGTCCTGTGCAGGGTTGCCGGGCAGTTTGTCATCAGTGGCGTCCACAATGAACACCCGGTCAAAGTGCAACAAGCGTGTTTCAAGCATGCCAAGTACTTGCAGGCCTGTAAGCGGCTCGGCCTCAAAGGGCACCCGTTCTTGCCCCAGCACTTCACGTACCATTCCGTGCAGTGTTGTGAGGGGAAAATCCGTGTCCGCCAGCAGGTTTTCACGCAAGATGGGCACAGCTTGCCGGATGAGGCGGTACATGGCCTCTGCATCCAGAGGAAAGTGTTTCCACAGGTCGCCGCCACGGTTGAGCAAAAAGGAGCACAAGTTTTGCAGCACGTCGGCCATACCCCGTGTGGTGCTGGCGGTGGACGGCGCATGAACAAGCACATGCAGTGTTTCTTCCAGTAGTTGAGACAAGGGTTCAGGCAGTTGGCTTCGGCAAGAGTTTGCCACTTCGGCCAGATCAACGAAGCGTGTGCCTTCGCGTATGTCACTTTCCAGAGGGCGCAGGGCGTCACGAAGCAGCAGGGGCTGCCCGTTGTCATCCTGAGTGCGCAGCATGGTCACATAGGGGTGACGCAGACATTGCAGCACTTGCCGCCAGTAGTACCGTCCTTCGTCGCTTCTGTTTGCCTGAAGCCGCAACAATACGTCCAACAACCTATTGAGGGGTGAACGGTCCAGGGGATAACCCATAGAAATGTTAACGTCCTTGTTCGGCAAGTGGTGGAGCACAGGCATGAGCAAAGAGCTGTCTGTAAGCACTACGGCTGTGGAGGCAGCAGAATCCGCATCATCTATTTCTGCCTGATCGCTTTTGCACTCAGGCTCAAGGTCTCGGCGCAGTGCCGCAAGTTGCGAATGGCAATCGTAGCCTGCAAAAAAGCGGTAGCGGGGTTGGTGGGACTTCTCTTTATCATCAAGCTGCATGGCTGGAAGTGCCTGCGCTTTCCAGCGGCGCAGCCATGCGGCCTGTTCATCGCAAGCCCAATGGGTGCCGCTTTCTCTTGCTGCCAAGGCCGGATCACCGTGCAGACAAAATTGGGCTCCGGCTTGCCAAAGCCGTTTCAAAAGATGGTCTTCACCGCCCGTAAGCAGGGAAAAACCAGCCACCACCACGGGACGGTCATGCTGCGGCTCCAGCAGGGAAGGCACAGGAGAATCGCTGTGTGCCAAAGCGAAAATATCAAGGCCCGGCGTTGTCCAGTTGTTTTCCAGCAACGCTGTTTCATAGGCTTTGCTGATGCGCCCCAAAGCGCCCAACAGTGCGGCTGCAGGAGCGGCAACCTCATTTTCCAGATGGGTAAGGTCCGTCGCCTCCACCAGTTGTCCGTACATTTCCTCCAGAAGTGCAGCCAGCCGCAAGCCCCAGGGCAAAAAAAGCGCCATATCCATACGGGCGAAACGGGAGGCAAGGCTACTGTCATCCTGCGCCAGAGCGTTAACACACTGGTACAGTAAAGCTACGCGGTCCAGCGTGTTGGCTGTATGCAGCGGAGCGGCACTGTCAAAGGCGCGCCAAGAGGCTATCGTGTCGGATAAGGTCATGACCTTGGGCAAAAGCCCTGTATAGCCTTCGGATGCGTATAGCTGCACAAGATAGCGCCAGGGGCGGTTGTGCGGCACGAGCAGCAGAGTAGAGCCAGGATGCCCCTGGGTGAGTTGGTTCAAGTAGTCCTTGAGGGCTGGCAAAAAAGGGCGCTGCCAAGGAAAAATCAAAAAGGGCGAGGCATTCATGACAGATCTTCTTTGATGGGCAGCAGGTCATGGCAGTGTGGAACAAGTTCTGAAGTGCTGTCCTGTGTCACAAGGCGAAAGCGCCGTTGGTCAAGGTATACCAGCAAACCCTTGGCAAGTTTTTGCTTTTCACCACTCCCCTGATTCAGGCTGGCAAGGTATTTTCTGACCTGCTCCACATGTTCGTCTTCAGGTTGGCCGCTTTTGTAATCAAGAACCAACAGACCCCAACTTTCCCGCACCAACAGGTCCATGCGCAAAAGTCGGCCGTCTTCGGTCATGATAGAATGCTCGGGCCAGCCTTTTTCAAGCCAGCGAGCTGTCTGTGGCTGGCTTGCGAGCCAGTGCAGTGCTTCTGTTACGCCCTGGCGCAGATCTGCGTCATCGGGCACTGGTAGGGGATAATGACGCAAACCGAAGTGTAGGGCAGCCTGAACGTCTTCTTGCGGGTTGCCCGTGAGGCGCAAATGTTCCAGACAAAAATGCAGCAGATTCCCCCTGTCTTCAGGCCTGAAAGAAAACGCGGCCAGCGGGTTGCGGAAAATTTTCAAACGGGGCAGCCACTGCATGGGCCGCCAGTCTTCAGGAATGGTGTGGTCCGGGTTTGAGGCAGGCATGGAATTTGTTGCAGGTTCCATCTTTGCCTGTGCTGTTCCCTTGGTAGCATCGGACTGTGCCGCCATATTTTTTTCAGGTGCACACAGGGCAGATGCCTGTGCTGCAAGGCCGGAGGGCTCAAGGGTTTCTGGAGCAGAAGGCAGGCTGCCAAGGGTATAAGGAGGCTGCCAACCCGCGCGCTCCCACAGAATGTCCAGGCCCGCAAGAACGGGCGACTGCCGTTTGGCCGAGGTACGAAAGACATACAGGGCGTCTCTGGCGCGGGTAAAAGCCACGTAGAGCAGGTTGAGGCTTTCACGGGCCTGCCGGGCCAAATCTTCATAGTATGGACGGCCAAGGGCTTTCTGATTGCGCACCATCATGCTCAACCCCTGGCGTTCATCACGCACCGGCTTGTCAGAAACAGAGAGACTCAGGCCAGTAAAAGGAACAAAAACCACAGGAGCTTCCAATCCTTTTGACTTGTGCACGGTCATGATGCGCACGGCATCCATATTCTCCGGCATAGGAACTTTTTCTTCGCTACTTTTTTCGCTCCAGTGCTCAAGAAAGGTGGAAAGAGTGGCAAGTCCTTTTTCTTCAGCACTGTGCAAAACTTCCATAAAGCGGCGTAAAAACGTGGCTGCTTCAGGAAAGCGCTGTTCAACCTGAAGACGCGCGTACCATTCGAGCACCGTGTCATACGGCGTCATGAGGCCCGACTGGCTGAAAAAAGGAGCCAGCAATGTTTGCCATACATGAGGCCAGCGCTGCCGAAAGTTTTGATACAAAAAGCCCTTTTTTTGTAAGGCGCACCAGCCGTCCAAATCTGTATGGGCAAGGTCGGCTGCATCTGCATGGTCATGAAAAATATTGCCCGTAATAAGCGTTAGAAAAGCGATGTTATCATCAGGGCTGTCCAAAAACGCCAACAGCGCAACAGTTTGGATAACCAGAGGATGGGCAGAAAGAAGAAGACTGTTTTCAGTAATGACCGGGATACCCTGGCGCACAAGATGGTCGGCCAGAAGCGCCGCTCCATTATTGCTGCGCACCAGAACCAGAACATCGGCCCAGGGACGATGCGGAGCAACATCTTCGTGCAGCATGTCGCTCAAGCGCGTGAAAACTGCATCATTCAAAAGTTCTGCAGAATCAGCCGAGATGTCTTCAACCTGAACAAAACCACTGTCAGGCGTGTGTTCCGGGCATTGCTGCCTTGTACCTGCAAAGGCGCTTACAAGAGCATTGACCGATGACGTCATAATTTCTTCGCGCAAATCTAGCGGCATTTCGTTGGGCAAAAGGGCGCTCATGACGGCACGTGCTGTCTCTGGCTGCTCCAGAGGCGAAAAAAGGGCGTTATTATGTTCCACCACCTGCCGACTGCTGCGCCAGTTGAAGGGCAAACTGTCACGGCTGGTAGTTGCGGCAATGGCTGTTAGGCCCTTGTCGTCCAAAATGCCGTCGAAAAGTTCAGGGTCGCCGTCACGCCAGCCGTAGATGGATTGCTTAACGTCGCCCACCCAGGTCAGTGAACCGCCGTGGGCAAGAGCTTCTTCCACCAATGGACGCAGAGCGCGCCATTGCTCCTGACTCGTATCCTGAAATTCGTCTACAAGAAAATGACTGAGGCGGCTGCCCAGACGGCAAAGAGTATCAGGCACGCCATGATCGCTTTCAAGCACCTGTCGCGCCATATAGGGCACAAGCAGGCCCGGCAGGGTGCCTTCCTGCTCCTGATTGTGTGAAAAGGCCGCAGCAAGAATGCGGGCCATTCGGATGGAAGGTTCAAGGCGCAAGGCTTGCCGCAAGATGAGCCCGTCAGTTGTGTACGCCTGGGCTGCCTGGGAAAAAGCTGCGTAAGCGTGCTCCACCTCGTTATCGACTTTAGCCCCTTTTTTGAAAACCTGGGCTGCTTCGTCCTTGTATAGAAAGGCTGATGTTTTACGCTCGCCATTGGACCAGGCTGTAACGGCTTTCAATGCATTGGCTTGCCAGGGCAGTTCCCGGCTGGCTGCCAGTTGTAACAAGTGAACGGCGGTTTCGTGTGCGGCCTTGTTGAGCACCGTCAGGCGCTCATCAAGCTCGTCATATGAAGAAAGTTCGCCAAAATCACCCAGAAGCGCGCTATTCAGCAAGGGGCGTAACTGATGGAGCAGTTTCTCTCCTGCCAAAAAACCTTTGCTGCCTCCGTGCCAGACCATCGCCCGGCAAACTTGCCGCAAGAGGTCGCGCATGGCTTCGTCACCCTGCCACGCCTTTTCCATCAAAAGATCAAGGTAGGGTGTCAGGGCTTCTTCAGTGGCAAAAACAGGCTGAAAGTCAGGGTGTAGCTTAAGTTCCAGAGCCGCAGCACGAACTATGAGATGCAGCAGACTGTCGATGGTGCGTATATTTAGGGCGCTCATGTCGCGCATGATGGCGTCAACCCAGCGCCCGGCTGCTACGGAGTCAAGGGCGATCCCTTGCATTGGGCAGCCCAAAGCCGCGCTTTTCAGTTGCCTGATAACGCGCTCTCGCATTTCGGTGGCTGCGGCATTGGTGAAGGTAACAGCCAGAATATCGCCCCAGCCGCAGGGACCGCCTGAACCAAGGGCGCAAGCAGGAGAGGCCGCTCTGCCCGGCGCACCGCAACTCACAAGACGCTGCAAAAAACAGCGTGTCAGTTCATACGTTTTTCCCGACCCGGCAGATGCCTTAACTTGGCGTAAGTGCTGCATGGAAATTAAATAGGCGGCAGCATGCCCTTGAGCATGCCCTGACCTGTTGATTCAAGTACGGCCCGCCAAAGATCCGAGTAGATGTTGAGCTTGCGGCGTTTGCGCGTGACCAGTTCCAGAGGCAGGTGCACATAGCGGTCCTGAATCTTGCCCACTACCATATCTGTACGGCCAGCCATAGCGGCATGTACGGCGTATTGCCCCAAAAAACCGCAATAGACTTTATCATTGGCATTGGCCGGTATGGAGCGGATGATGTAGCTAGGGTCAATGTACTTTATGGAGTGTGCCATGCCGCGTGCATCAAGGTAGGTGTTAACAGATTTGCGCAGCAGTTCGGATATATCGCCCAGCACAGGGTTGCCCGAGGCGTCCGTGCCGCTCTGTTCTGCCAGCAGATGCTGGCCAGCGCCTTCGGCTGCCACAATAACGGCGTGTCCGCGTGCTTTCAGGCGTTCTTCAAGTGCAGGCAGTAGCCCCCCTTCACCGTCAAGGGTAAACGGCGCTTCGGGAATGAGCACAAAATTCACTTCTTTCAACGCCAGGGCGGCGCGCGCGGCAATAAATCCCGATTCGCGTCCCATAAGCTTTACGATGCCAATGCCGTTGGGTACGCCACAGGCCTCGGTGTGGGCGCATTCAATGGCTTCAGTGGCTTTGAAGACAGCGGTTTCAAAACCAAAGGATTGGGGAATGAAGTTAATGTCATTATCAATGGTTTTGGGAATGCCGAGAACCGAAATTTTTAGGTTACGAGCCTGCACTTCATTGCTGATGGCCCGTGCGGCTTTCATTGTGCCATCACCGCCAATGACAAAGAGTGCATTGACGTTGCTGCGTTCCAGCGTGTCCACAATTTCTTCGGCAGACTGCGGCCCGCGTGAAGAACCAAGCATGGTGCCGCCAAAGCGGTGAATGTCTGCCACGCCCTTGGGGGTCAATTCTTGCAAGGTGTGCCCGTATTTGGGAATAAAACCTTCAAGACCATAAGGAATACCCAAAATGGAGGGCACATTGTAGGCATGAAAGGCTTCCATAACAATGGCACGGATAACGTCATTGATGCCCGGGCAAAGTCCGCCGCAGGTGACAATGGCGCATTTGGCCCGAGTGGTGTCAAAGTAGAGCTTGCGGCGCGGCCCTGCGGCCTCAAAACATACACTGAACGGCTGACCCGCATCTTCAGTCAACTCTTCATCCACGAATATCTGTATGGATTTGTCATCAGCCCATGTGCGGTAGGGCAGATGTGAGTCCAACTTGCAGGGGCCAAGGGTGCGGATGTCCGTTTGCATTGTGCATTCGTTATTCATGAGACCCTCGCGTTCTGTTATTTGCTCAATCCAAGTTCTTCGGCATGGGCGCGCATGGCTTCAATGGACAAAGCCAGAAATTCGTCAAGCTCCAAGCCTGCCTCGGCACACTGGCGTATATTTTCACGGCTGACACTGGCCGCAAAGGCCTTGTCTTTCATCTTTTTCTTGATGCTTTTCACTTCCATACCATCAATGCCAGTAGGACGCATGAGAGCCGCGGCACTGATAAGGCCTGTAACGCTTTCACCACAGCGCAAGGCGTAATCAAAGCGGCTTTCGGGCTGGCCTCCGTTCATCTCGGCAGCATGAGCACGAATGGCGGCAAGAGCGGCTTCTGGCAACTTGCCAGCCAGTTGGTCTGCACTGTCCAATCCGTGCCTCTGCGGATTTTCTGACGTGGTAGGGTAGTCGAGATCGTGGAGCAAACCCGTGAGGGCCCATACGTTTTCGTCTTCGTTCAGGCGACGCGCCAAATCGCGCATAATGGCTTCAGTAGCCAGCGCATGCTGCATGAGTGAAGGCGGAGTTTCGTGGTCAGCCAAAAGTTTTAAAGCTTCGTCTCTTTGTATCATGTTATTTGCTCCTATATCTTCATTAAAGTAAATCAGAGCACGGGTGAAGGCAAGTCAGGTTGGGGCTACCCCATGATTGGGTGCGCTGCGTGAATCATTTTATTTCTTCGGCCCTTGTGCTTCTGCCCCTTTGGAGCATAAGTTTGATAAGGCCGTGACAAGCTGCATTAAGATGTTTGCATGACAATGAGCCGTTATTTTATTGTTGCTTTGTGACAAATCTCAGGCTTCAAGCGCCCACAATCGGCCTTATTCGGGCTTGAGCTGTTGACAGCAGGCTTTTTATGGCCGAAAAGAATTTTTTCAGAAATCGTCTCACAAGGTTTTGCACTGTGACCTCTATGCCCATATATGGCCTGCGTTTTCGCGCGCTTGGCCAGACAAGCTATTATAGTGGCCCTCCTGGTCTTGAACCTGGGCAGCATGTGCTTATCGAAGCTGAACAGGGGCATGCCCTGGCTCTTATTGTTTCTGGCCCGGCCCATAATCTGCCGGGGCAGGAGAGTGAACCGCTGCCTTCAATCCTGCGGCTGGCAAGCCCTGACGACGTTACGCGCGGCGAGGCTAACGAGCAGTTGAGCAAAGAAGCTCAGGTGTTTTGCCGGCAGTGCATCCGCCAGCGTGATCTGGATATGAAACTTGTGGATGTGGAAGTTTTTTTTGACCGCAGCAAACTCATTTTTTACTTCACAGCGCCCTCACGCATAGATTTTCGCGATCTTGTCAAAGATCTGGTGCGTGAATACCGCGCCCGCATTGAACTGCGTCAGATTGGTGTGCGTCACGAAACACAGATGGTCGGCGCGGTGGGCAACTGCGGTATGGTTTGCTGCTGCCGTAGATACCTGCGCAAGTTTGCGCCTGTAACCATTCGCATGGCCAAGGAGCAAAACCTTTTCCTGAACCCTGCCAAAATTTCCGGCATCTGCGGTCGCCTGTTGTGCTGCCTTTCGTATGAGCAGGACAACTACGACCACTTCCACAAGAATTGCCCCCGGCTTGGCAAAAAATATCAGACCGACAGGGGTGCAATGAAGGTGCTGCGGGCCAATATGTTCCGCAACTCCCTGGCTGTGCTCACCGAAACAAATGAAGAAGTGGAACTGACGCTCGAAGAGTGGCAGGCACTTTCGCCACATCGGCCAGAATCCGTGCAGTGCGCTCAAAACCAGCCGCGGCAAGCGCCTAAGCCTCAAATTGGCGACGGCTTGTTGGTGGTTTCTGCCGCACCTGACACTCTTGATCATCTTGATACGATGGATGAACTTTTTTCACAGGATGCCCCCGCCCCTTCGAATACCGATAATAATCGGCAAGAAGGCAACGGACGCGCCCATAGTCACAACGCTGACCACGGCGACAGTGGCGAAGCGCACGGCCCCGACGGGCAGGGCGAATCAGGCAAACCCCGGCGCAAAAGGCGTCGGAAACCGCATAGTAAACCAGAGAATCAATAGCCAAATCAAGCTTACGGAGCCTTGAGTGAACACCTTTTTCATCACAACGCCTATTTACTACGTCAATGCCAAGCCGCATCTTGGACATGCCTATACCACTGTTGTAGCTGATGCTATGGCCCGTTTTCACAAACTGATGGGTCAGGATACGCTCTTTCTCACGGGCACGGACGAACACGGCGACAAGATCGTGCAGGCTGCCGAAAAAGAAGGTAAATCGCCCAAGGAATTTGTGGATGACATCAGCGCCCGGTTTCAGTCGCTGTGGCCCAAGCTGGATGTTGCCAATGACCGTTTCGTGCGCACTACCGATGAGGCGCACAAGGCTTCGGTGCAGGCATTCCTGCAAAAAGTTTATGATGCCGGAGACATCTACTTTGGCGAGTTTGGCGGCCACTACTGCTACGGTTGTGAACGGTTCTACACCGAAAAAGAGCTGGAAAACGGCCTTTGCCCCCAGCATATGGTCAAGCCGGAATTCATCAGCGAAAAGAACTATTTTTTCCGCATGTCCAAGTATCTGCCGTGGCTCAAGGAGCATATCGAGCAGAATCCGTCATTCATCAGGCCGGAACGCTACCGTTCGGAAGTTCTGGCCATGCTGGAGTCCGGTGCTCTGGACGATCTGTGCATATCCCGGCCCAAATCGCGCCTGACCTGGGGCATTGAGCTGCCTTTTGACAAAGACTATGTGTGCTATGTCTGGTTTGATGCCCTCATCAACTATATTAGCGCGCTCAACTGGCCTGATGGCAAAGACTTTGAACACTTTTGGCCAGGCGAACATCTGGTAGCCAAGGATATTCTCAAGCCCCACGCCGTGTTCTGGCCCACCATGCTCAAGGCTGCGGGCCTGCCCCAGTACAAGCATCTCAATGTTCACGGCTACTGGCTTGTGCGCGACACCAAAATGTCAAAATCGCTGGGTAACGTTGTTGAACCCGAGGCCACAAGCCAGCGCTACGGGGCAGATGCCTTCCGTTACTTCCTGCTGCGTGAAATGCATTTCGGTTCTGACGCCAGCTTTAGTGACGACTCGATGGTTGGCCGCATCAATGCCGACCTTGCCAATGACCTTGGCAACCTCTTCAGCCGCGTGCTTTCAATGACTGCCAAATATTTCGGCAGCCGTATTCCGGCTCCCAAAAGCTTTAATGAAGCGGATGAGGCCATCATTGAGCTGACCTCCACGGCCATGCGCAACTTCAGCCAGCTTTTCGGCAACGTGCAGTTTGCGCAGGGGCTTGAATCCTTGTGGGAACTGGTGCGCGCCCTGAACAAGTATGTGGACAGTCAGGCCCCCTGGGCCCTGCACAAGCAGGGCGATATGGAGCGGCTTGCTACCGTCATGTATGTGCTTTTGTCTGCCATGCGCAAAACGGCACTGTGTCTGTGGCCTGTCATGCCCGTAGCCTGTAGCAAGATGCTGGAACAGCTTGGGCAGTCTGTTGAAGCCAACATGCCTCCTGTTAAGGCTCTGGAAGCTGAAATGGACCATTTTGACGGGCTTGTGCCAGGCACGATGGTAGCTGAAGCCTCAAACCTGTTCCCGCGCATTGAAGTAAAAAAAGATTCGGACGAAGCGGAAAAAGCCAAGGCCGCCAAGGCTGAAAAGAAAGCTGCCAAGCAGCAGGCTGCGGCAAAAAGTCCGGCTCAAGCTGCACCCGCTGGCGCAGAGCCTGCAGACGCTGCGGCGGGCAAGCCGAACATAGATTTTGATCATTTCAAGGCAGTGGATATGCGCGTAGGCACTGTGCTGGTTGCTGAAAAGCATCCCAATGCCGACCGCATTTTGCGTCTGGAAATTGATTTTGGCGAAGGACAGCCCCGCCAGATTCTTTCTGGCCTGGCCGAACATTACACGCCAGAGGCTATGGTGGGTAAGCACGTTTGCGCCGTGCTCAACCTTGAGCCACGCAAGATTCGCGGTCTCATGTCGCACGGTATGGTGCTCACAGCCGGAAACGATTCGGCTCTGACCCTGCTTGGTCTGGACGCAGACGTGCCGAACGGCAGCGAAATAGCCTAGTAAATTGACACGGCGGCGGGTTGGTTAGTCCGCCTTGCCGCCGTTTTTCTGGAACAGCCGCTCCAGAGACATAGCATCCAGTGGTGTGAGATTGAAGCGCATGCCTGTTTCATCCAGCAGGGTAGCGAGGCTTTTACCGGAATTTCGGTTCAGCTCTTCTGTCAGATAGGCAGCAGCTTTGCGCACCAGCTCACTTTGCGGCATGATGGTATTCATTAGATACGTCCTTTTTTTCACCAATAGCTGTTTGACCGTTTTTTGGCAATAACGGAACATCAATACGCGAATATACCGCGCCAGTTTCGGGCATCACGCTCAAGACAGAGCCTCGCCTTATGGCGCGCACATAGAGGCCATTTTATATGGATAACTTGTTCACTGCCCTGATTCTGAGCATTGTTGAGGGACTGACAGAATTTTTGCCGGTATCTTCATCCGGGCACCTTATTCTTGTTGGCGACCTGCTCGGCTTTGTCGGTGAAAAGGCGGCCACGTTTGACGTTGTTATTCAGCTTGGGGCCATACTTGCCGTTGTGGTGCTTTACTGGAAGCGTTTTTGGGGTCTTGTGCGGCCTCAGCCTTATGTGCGCTTTGCTGGCATGCGCGGCATTACGCTGCTTATTCTTACGTCGCTGCCTGCCTGCGTTCTTGGCTTGCTGCTGCACTCCTACATCAAGGAATACCTGTTCCGCCCGTCCACCGTGCTTATTGCCCTGGTGGTGGGTGCCCTGTGCATGATTTTTGTTGAAAAGCGCAAGTTCAAGACCACCTGCATCAGCCTTGACGACATGACGCCCAAGCTGGCTTTGGGCATCGGTTGCTTCCAGTGCCTTGCCCTCTGGCCCGGATTTTCGCGCTCTGCGGCAACCATTATGGGCGGTATGCTTTTGGGAGCCAAAAGACCCTTGGCGGCGGAGTATTCCTTTATCGCGGCTGTACCCATTATGGTCGCAGCCACAGGCTACGACCTGCTGAAAAATCTAAGCATGTTTACCTCTGCTGATATTCCTTTCTTCCTGGTGGGCATGGTTGGCTCTTTTGTGTCGGCTTTGCTGGCAGTTAAGGTTTTTGTGGCTCTGGTGGGGCGCATGACCCTGGTGCCCTTTGCCGTTTATCGGCTGCTCATAGCACCTTTTGTGTATTATTTTATGGTGAACTGAGCCACGCAGCAGGCAGGCTATCATTGCATTGAAACGCTTTGGTGGGTGCGAGTGTGAATTTCCGCATACTGCTCGTAATATTGTAAATTTATTAGCATTGTTTAGAGCGTATACGGGCGCCTCTTAGATTTTTTGGATGCATCTTTTCAACGATAATCTGTTCTGGCTGTTGCCTTGCGCAGCATGAAAATTGATAGGGTGCAGGGTGTTGGAAAAATTTTACTTGCCAAGCTTGGGCAAATCTTATATTTAGATCGTCGCGCTGCCTGAGGGCAGTACACGGCAAGGTAGCTCAGTTGGTTAGAGCATGCGGTTCATACCCGCAGTGTCGGGGGTTCAAATCCCTCCCTTGCTACCAAGTAGTATAGGCGCTTGAAAATGAGTGCCAAAAATAAAAGGCGCTTATGCTTCGATGTGTACTGAAAAGTGCGCAGAAGGCATAAGCGCCTCGTTTTTTACCCTGCGTGACAATTCAGTTATCCAACTATGCTATTTCCCCATAGGGTACGACTGGCTGCTCAATTGCGGCTGCTGCCACAGAATTAGAATTTCTTAGCCATACGGTTTGATTCATAAGGCCACAGAGGAGAATTTAATGGATAGTTCCGTTTCAAGGCGCACCTTCATTAAAGCGGGCGCGGTCACGCTCTGGACAGTGGCCACGACAGGCACAGGAATTTTTGCCAATGCGCAGGAAGGCTCTACCGTATATTTCACCAAGGATATCAGCTCAAGCGGGCTGACAAAAATTTATGAGCATCTTATGCAGGGCCGCGCGTTGCCGGGCAAGGTGGCGGTAAAACTGCATTCCGGCGAGCCGGGGGGGCACAATTATCCTGCGCCTGCGTTGATTAAAGACCTTGTACAGTCTGTGAAAGGAACTATTGTGGAGTGCAATACCGCCTATTCTGGCAAGCGCTTCAACACTGCCGACCACCTTGTGGCCCTCAAGGATCACGGCTTTATGGATATTGCCCCGGTAGACGTTATGGACGAAAATGGCTCCATCAGTCTGCCGTTCTCACAAGGCAAAAATATTACGGAAAATTTTGTTGGCGCAAACTTTGCCAAGTATGATTCCTTTCTGATTTTGTCGCACTTCAAGGGGCATGCTATGGGCGGCTTTGGCGGCGCAATCAAAAATGTGTCCATCGGCATTGCTTCCGGTGAAGGAAAAATGTGGATCCACACTGCTGGAGGCA
This sequence comes from Pseudomonadota bacterium, assembly GCA_023386035.1. Taxonomy (GTDB): domain Bacteria; phylum Desulfobacterota; class Desulfovibrionia; order Desulfovibrionales; family Desulfovibrionaceae; genus Desulfovibrio. The sequence continues at coordinate 2,891 of JAEWKM010000008.1, read as the reverse complement.
GCCGAACGCTTGGTAACTTCAGCCGCTGTTACAAGACGAAAAAAGAGCTGTTTTTGGAATCAATGGCAGAAGCGGCGGGGTCAGTGATTGAAAAGCTGGGTACAGACAGAATCGTGTATGTCAGCCTGATGAACAACCTGTCCATTGATTGCGATTGCGACAGCCACCCGACACCGCCAGAATTGGCCGATATTGGCGTTCTGGCGTCCTTTGATCCTGTGGCCCTGGACCGGGCCTGCGTTGACCTCATTTACGCCGCAGACAGCGAAAAGAGCGCCTCATTGCGCAAGCGTATTGAATCCCGCAATGGGGTACATGCGCTCGATCATGCCGAATCGCTTGGGATTGGCCGTCAGCAATATACGCTTGTGGGCATTGACGCCTAGACGCGCCTTCGCATCTGTCCAGCTTGATAAGGCTGAATGCAGGCGCGACACGCTATATGTGGCGGGGTGCTGGGGGGGGCAGGGCGTTTTTCTGCTGCTTCTTGCGCAGACGCGGTGTTCGTAAAGGCCGCCAGGCCAGAATACATGCGCTGCTTGGGGTGAGGGCAACTGCTGATTGTTGATCTTGCACGAGCTTCTAGCTGCACGCACTATAGTAGTTAATAGGGGACAATCGTGCACGGGATTATTCACAAGTCATAAACCTGCGATAGTGTCAGTGGCCTAAGAAATTGCTGTATTTTATATAGAATATTTCTGATGCAGAAAAATTGTTCTACTATCAGATGCAATAATAAGCATGTTTTATATTTGCATATTTAGACTTAATCCTTTTTTCATGATACACGCTACGGTTAAATGAAATAAGGAGAGACAAACATGCGCTCATTTGTTTTTGCTTTTGCTTTGGCAACAGTGTTAATTACCACAGGCTGCCTTAAAAATTCACCTATTAATGATTTGCTTGGCCCCAGTTCAGACAAGGTGGCGGCAGCCCCTATGGCCCAGGTTTCGGACTTTGTTACGACCTATAAAGAAAACAGCGTCAAGGCCAACAAGGAATACGCCGGAAGATGGGTCAAAATTACCGGAAAAGTCGCTGCCATCAGCAAAATAAAAGGTATAATCGACGGGCGTATCTACTATCTCGTCGATCTGAATGACAAGGACGGCAAGGTTTCAGAAAGAATTGTCTGCCGGTTTAACTTCAACAAACAAGATGAAGTGGCCGAGCTTAAACAGGGCTCCATTGTTGTCTTTTATGGGCGTATTGACGACCTGAGCAACATTACCCACAAGGATCAGCATTTGCCGATGATAATCGATAGCCAGATTGTGCATTGATTATAATTCAAAATAGATAGTAAGAAGAGGCCTCAAGCGGGCCTCTTTTTTTTGAAGATTTTTACGGGTTTAAATAGAAATATTTTGTAGTGGGTATGCAGCGGAAACAAGACGCGCGCCCGCCAGCCGAGCAGGGGACTTTGAAGGAGTAGTAAAGCCAGTGAGCGCCCGATTTAATGCTACTGATGAAGAAGCGCTATTGTGAGCCGTCGCCTGCTTTACGATATGGAAATTCTGCGCACCAGTTCGTCTGCAAGCATTCGGGTAGGAAGTTGCCGCAATACTTTTTCTTTGGCTTTGTAGTCTGCCTCTTCATCCTCCGTTTTATACAGCGGCCGTATGGGAGAAAAAGAAACAAAAAGCGGGCCGTTGCCCGTTAAAATCCATTCCGGGTTGGCACAGTTAAGCCGCATGAGAACAATCAGCCAATTGGCCGGGATACTTCCGCGCCGCTTCGCATCAGAAATGGAAGACTGCTTGACGCCTAGCAGGTCTGCCAGCTCAACCTGGGTTCTTTTGCCAGTAATAAGCTTTATGCGCCTCATTTGTTCGTCGAAAATATCTTCAGCTTTAGCTTCGCCTTGCATAGAAACCTCAGATTGATATTGTGTATAATCCTCTAGACTATCAACAGTATTTCTACATTGTGATACTCATAGTCTGTAGATTTATAGTCGTCATTTTTGATTCTTGCAAGATGCAAGGAGAAGAATATGCCAGACTATAGCCGGACTGATGCGAAAACTTTGAAGAAATTCGGGGCAGTAATTAAGGCGAAGCGTGGTGTACTAGGAGTTTCTCAGGAAGAGTTGGCAGATAGGGCTGGCTTGCACAGAACTTACATCGGTGGCGTTGAGCAGGGCCGCAGAAATTTGAGCTTGCTCAATATCCTGAAAATCGCAGGTGCGCTTGAAGTGAGGCCTGAGGAGTTATTTGCTGCCATGTCTGAGCTTAAAAAATGAGTAAGCACTGTGTGTTGATACTAAAAAGTTATCGGGATGATACTCCACGCTGGTACAACTCATAGTGCACCCGTGATTTTTTATTTTATGCGATAACACCCTTCATCAAAAGAAAGCTTTCATATGCCGAGCGTAATGGATAAAGATAAAACGAAATTAATCATGGGGCTAGTTGTTGAAACACTTCGCGAGGGGCAAGGCATGAGCCGCTATGCTCTGGCGAAAGAGTCGGGTGTGGACTACGCATGGCTGCGACGTTTTGAAAAAGGCACGTCAGGCATTCGGGTGGAAACGCTGATTCTACTTGCCAAAGGATTGAATATTCCTGCAGGAACAATCGTCACCGCCATAGAGAAGGCCTTGGATAATCCCGATAAGTGGCTGGAAGAGTACAAAAATAATTCTCGTTTAAGTACGTAGATCCGAGAGTTGCATCACATTTATTGGCGCTGTGCCCAATTGATTTCCATAGCAGATTTGTTTTTGTAAAGAGACGTCGTACTTAAAAAACATGAAAACAATGTTGTCCGGTTAAGCACCCATAGCTAACAGGCTATAACTATAGGTGTTTATAGTTTTTCGTCTTCGCGGATTCAGAAGTTCTTCCAGAGAATCCTTGCCGAACAGATTCAAGCAAATG
>JAEWKM010000004.1:0-89041 GCA_023386035.1 Pseudomonadota bacterium | reverse complement strand
TGTTGGAGCATGGCGCCATAACGCCGGAGCAGTTCCGTTCTGTTATCGCAAGCGCCCACGGGTGGATAAAATGGGCGAACACGCATAACTTCAGGCGGAAGGTACAGCTTTCAGAACTTATGGAGATGGCAGATGCAGCATGCAATGGAAACAGCGAAGCCGCTGCGGTTCTCTGATTTCGCGGCGCACGAAGGGCCGCTGGAAGGAAAGAAAATTCCGATCAACGAAGTATTGAACGTTGAAATAATGATCGTGAATTACCGCCTGAAAGAAAGCAAATACCAACGGACCAGCGCGCCAGACTGCCTGACCATACAGTTCGAGTATCCTGACCGTCCAGGCGACAAAAACGTCATATTCACCGGAAGCACAGTTCTGTGCGATCAACTCCGGAAGTACAAAGAGCATCTGCCTTTCCTGGCCACTATCAAAAAGATTGATCGCTACTTCACGCTGACATAGCCTGCCTGTATGAAAAAGACTGACTTGGCAAAAGCGATGGGGGAAGAGTGAAATTTCCATGCGTGATTTAATGCGTGATTAAGTTGGCACTGGGCATAAAAAGATACGACTACCTACCTGTATATTGCACTATTTATACGGATGTTGTTGGCACTTCTTTTCTTAAAACACGATTGGAAATCGTGTGTACGTTAATAGCGTACCGAGAGTTCGAATCTCTCCCTCTCCGCCATATTTCAAGGGGTTACTGGAAACAGTAGCCCCTTTTTCTTTTGTGTTTTCTTCGCTGCTCGTGATAGCTCTCAAAAAGAGCCACTGCCTCAGTATCGACGCCAAGATCGTGTCGACACAACGCCAGAGTATGATGCAAGCCTATGACGATTTGATATACGATAGATGATTTCAGTCACAAGCTCTTCAATTGAGCAATCTTCAGGTGGCCGTATTTCTTTTACGTGTGAGGCAGTGAGTCTGATTTCTGGTGAATCTATAGATATAAGCCCTCTTGCCCCTTGGCCTGTCAATATCCAATCTGGATTTACCCCTTTCTTTCTCCACAGAGTAATAAGCCAATCAGAGGGGGATGCTTCCCCTCTTCTTCGCATCTGCGACTGACGATTGCTTTATTCCTAAAAAGTCCGCCAATGCAACTTGCGTCCTGCATCCTGCAGCCTCAAAGAATCGATCCAGCGGTGTGGGCATGGCCTGCTCCTTCTAAATTTTGCCATGCCTTTTAACTATCAAGTTTCAAATAGATGTTCAATACATCACCTGATAAATTTATCAGCTATTCATAAATCAGCTGTCGAGTATGAAAAGGGAATGAGAAATAGACCTCCTTCCAAGTTTGGAACGGCCCTAGTTCAAGAGTATAAAAAGCGGGGCTTTACGCAGTATAGCCTTGCCAAAAAGATGGAGCGTAGTACTCGTTATCTGAATAATCTTGAACACGACAGAAGCGAGCCGCGTTTCACGACAATCCTTCTTCTAGCTGATGCTATAGGTATGGAGCCGGGTGAACTGGTTGACGCCGCCGCTAAATTGAGTTGGGCGGCCCTGGACGAAGAAGAAGCTGTTTCGGCGAAAGCCGACAAAGAAAATGAGGCTGAAGGCAAAAAACTAAGAAAAAATGAAAAATCTTTTGCCGGGTAACTTTCTGGGTAAGAAGTTTTTTTCCACATTTAATAAAATAATTTCACTGTAATACAAACAAGATTCACCTCCCTCTCCGCCATAATGGATGATTAAAAGGTTTCATGAGTACTCATGAAATCTTATTTTGTTATGCCCTTACGCCCTGTACATTCACTCCCCCACACTCATGCCTCTGGCAGAGTATATTTTGGGGAGCAACTATTGGACAACAATCCCATCTGCCCAGGAGTTGCCCCACCGTGCTTGCAGGCACCTACTAAAACAGCCACGCCAACAGGCAACATCTACAAACTCTGCGATGCACACGGGCTTTCACAACGCACAGAGCACGCCTAGCCCTCCTGCAGCGGAGCGAATCCTCGCAACCACTTCATCCCAAAGCATTCAAGCGCACGCAGGCACAGGCCACGTTGACAGCTGAATCCAACTCCATCATGTTCAGGCCATTCAAACAGGCAACCCGACTGACAACCCGTTAGGGTTTGTTTTTGCACGGTATTCATGAAGGCACGGCTCTATGTCCATTGATTTTCTCATCCCTTTGCTGGCTGGTGCGGCTTGCGGCGGCTTCATTAACGGATTGGCCGGATTTGGCACCGCCCTGCTGTCATTGGGCATCTGGCTGCAAATAATGCCCCCGTGGCAGGCAGTTGCCATTGTGGCGGTAATGTCTGTGCTTAGTGGAATTCAAAGCTTGTGGCTGATACGTCACGACCTGGGAAATGGCACAACCCGTCTTCCCCGGTTTCTTTTTCCGGCGTTGATGGGGATACCGCTGGGCTCGGCAGCGTTGAACCTTATTGACGCGCAAACCCTCAAACTTGCCATTGCGGGGTTCATGCTGCTTTACGGGGCCTTTTTTGCACTACGCCGCTCATTGCCACAAATTGAGCGGCAAATGCCTGTCGCTGATGCCACTGTTGGCTTTTTGGGGGGAGTTCTTGGTGGAGCGGCTTCACTCTCTGGCGTGCTGCCCACAATGTGGTGCGCAATGCAGCCGTGGACCAAGGGCGAAACCAGCGCCGTGCTTCGTCCCTACAATGTGACCATTCTTGGCATTACAATCGCTTTCTTTGCCTGGCACGGCTATTACTCGCAGCAGACATTGCTGTTCATAGCAATTGCCCTTCCGGCAACACTTATTTCTTCACAAATCGGCATTGCGGTTTTCCGGCGGTTGAGCGATGTGCAGTTTCGTCGGCTTCTGGTCTGGCTGCTCTTCATCTCGGGAGTTTTGCTGGCTTTGCGCGAACTGGCATGACACAAGATGTGTTTGCTTTTTGGGCGCGCTGCATGAACTTCATTTTGTTTTATCTGGCGCCATTGCTGGTTCCAACTGGAACCATTGCTGCTTCAGACTGTCTTGCGTGTTCCCCGCTTTAAACAGCGCCTCCGCATCAACCAGATTTTCGATTGATTTATAATTTATGCTAAATATTTGTGTATTTTCAATTGACCTGATAGTCGGCAGAGCATACGCAGCTACAGCGAAATTTTTCGCAAGACGGGCATGCGCTTGTCAGTTTTTTGTGGGAACATGAATAGGGAAACTAGCGAAAACAGACGCGGATTTCTCACTGCCTTCAAACTCCATTGCAGTGAGGCCAATCAGCCTTTCGCTTGAAAATTGAGACCACACAAATATGAAATATATTCGTGCAGCACTTTTCACTCCTATAGTTCACGGCACCCATCCCACAAGTACCTGCTTCTGACGCTCGACGTAGCCCCTTCACCGGGCCAAACGAAAATGTACGTGTTTCAGCGTTCAGGGCAGTAAAGAATGGCCTACTCTCTTGCGGAAATGATTTGCGTATACAGATGCACTCGGGGCTTCTCAAGCACCTCCTCGCTGTAGCAAGGTTGGACTCATTGATTGACCTTCAAGTACACCCTTTTGAAAAAAGGCACGAGGATGAAACTGAAACCTTTCGATAAAGTGCTGGTACGCCATGCTAAAACCGAACCGTGGACAGCAACGTTTTATTCACACCCAGAGCCCGATGGCCATGTAACGCTGGACAGACGCGCTGTGTGGGCCGAAGGAAATATTCTTCCTTATGACGATAAAACTGGGCACCTTCTCGGCACAACAGATGATTTTGAACCGCCGATTGATGAAGCAACCCTGTTTGCGTGCGGCCAATGGGTAGAAGTTCGTTGCGGGGCAGACAGACTTTTTGTCAAGGTTCTGTATCTCTATTGCGACAAAACGTGGGACAAGCCAGTGCATTTTGTTTTTGAACCCATAAGCAGCAAAAAACTCGGCATTACAGCAGGTGAAGGCATTCGTCCGGTGCAGAACGCCTGCGCCTGATGCCTACCTTCAGGGCATGAAGCCTTTTACCTTTAAAAAAGTTTTATGCCTACCGCTGCACGCGAATGCAGCACGCCGTAACACGGCGTTAATTCTGCAAAAAATCTGCGGCACGCCTGTTCGCTGCCACATGCGAAACCCCTGTGTGCTGCGCTGACGAGTATTCTTCGGCCTGGCAGCATGCTCTGAGCTGGTCATCCAAGGCCTGCCGGAAGAATCTTTATTTATAGGGTCGCACGGCAGACATATCCCTTGGTAGAAATTCAAAGCAAAAATCCCCGATCCCGGCACTAACCGGAATCGGGGATTTTGTGCAACTTGCCTGGCGGCAGAGAGGCCTTTTATCGGGCACTCAGCACGGCTGCCTGACGCACAGCCTCAATAAGGCTGTCTTCACTGGCTATGCCCTTGCCAGCAATGTCAAAGGCGGTGCCGTGATCCACTGAAGTGCGAATCACGGGCAGCCCTATGGTGATGTTCACGCCATCGGCAATGCCCATCACCTTGATGGGGCCATGCCCCTGATCGTGGTACATGGCTATAACTACGTCAAAGTCACCACGTCCGGCGCGGAAGAAAAGCGTATCTGCCGGCAGCGGGCCTTCCACATTCCAGCCCCTGGCCTGAGTGGCTTTTACTGCGGGCACAATTTTGGTTTCTTCTTCGCCATTTCCGAACAGCCCATTTTCACCGGCGTGGGGGTTGATGGCGCAGACCGCAATACGCGGGTTGGCAATCCCGGCGCGGACAAGGGTGTCGTACGCTCTGGCGATGGTGCGCTCCACAAGGGCGGGTTCTATTTTATTCACTGCGTCAATGAGCCCCAGGTGGGTTGTAACATGCACAACCCGCAAGGTGGGCGTCATGAGCATCATTGAAACTTCAGGCGTGCCCGTAAGGTGGGCCAGCATTTCAGTATGCCCAGGAAACATGTGCCCGGCGGCATGCAGGGCTTCCTTGTTCAACGGGGCAGTGCATATGGCCTGGGCTTTGCCAGCCTGCACAAGCTCTACTGCTTTTTTGATAAACTGAAATGCCCCTTCGCCTGATGCCGCTGAAACCACGCCGAAAGGATGCCCCTTGGGAATGACAGGAACATCAATGCAGTCAATGACGTCAGCCACATAGCGAGCCTCATCCGGGTCAGCAATGGCATTGACCGTGACTTTGCTGCCTGTGATTTTCACAGCTTCGCGCAGGCGCTCCGCATCTCCCACTACAAGAATTCTGGCCCAGGAAGCAATTTCCGGGCGAGCCAAAGCCTTGGCTATAATTTCTGGCCCGATGCCGGAAGCATCGCCCATAGTGATGGCTACAATGGGAAGATTCAAGCCAATTCTCCTTTTTGATTTGCCGCGCGTATATATTCAAGGCATCGGGAGAGCGTGTGCTCCGAGCCGAACGAACCCGCTTTGGTGATAACAGGCAGCGCATGTTGCCCCAAGGTTAAACCGACGGGAACGCCGCTTTCCACTTCCGTTACAAGCTGTATGCCGTGTATGCCCGCTCGGGCCATAAGCATGGCGGCGGTTTCGCCTCCAGTGGCCACAAGTCCGCCCGAAACTTCGAGCGCCTTGTGTAATGCGACTGCCAGCCGGCTGGCCAGTATGCCGCCCCTGGAAAGATCGGGATCGTCAACTTCAACAATTTCCGCCACAACATCCTGCCCGGCAAGCAAGGCTTCCCTGATTTCTTTTCCGCGCGCCTCAAGTGCAACGTCGCTGGCAGAAGCCAGCTCGGCAGGCGTAAACGGCACATGCAGCACGGGCTTTGTATCCAGCACCACGCGCAGAGCCTGGCGTGAAACCTTCACAAGGCTGCCAACCACCATAAGCACGCCCCGCGTGGTTGCCGGAAGCGGAATGCTGACGCCGCCCTGCGCCGCGCTGGACATACGGGCCAAAGGAACGGCCAGTCCACCGGTGCCCGCAAAGAAAACCTGCTCTGCCAAAGGGTAGGTGGCCTGGGCAATTATCGCAAGATCTTCAAGAGTTTCGGCATCGCACACCACGCCATTATACCCCTTGTCCATGCTGGCCTTCACCTGGGCCATAACCTGTTCGGCCCCGCTTCTCACCACATCCAGAGTAATACTGTATGTGTTCACCCCGGCATGCCGAAGGTTTTCAACCAGATTGCCGTCCGGGTACGTGTGATCCCTGGCCCAGACTTCTGTGGCTTCAAGAGGTTCACCATTAACCAGCACGCAACCGTTCACTGTTGTTCTGCCTGTGGCAGGAAACGCCGGGGCCATAATCACAAAGGAAGGGCCGCCGAGCTTGCGCAGCGCTGCAACAGTGGCTGCCGTTTCCGCCATTGGTTGCCCGCGCATGAGAGAATCAAGCTTTTTGTAAAGCAGCGTGTTCTTGGTAAACCGCTGCTCCAGCAGATCTGCATGGGCTTTAGCCGCCTGTTCTGCTGAAAGCGCCCGGCTTGCAACGTCTACTGCCACCGCTCCGCCAGGAATGTCCACCGCCTCGTTACCCTCAAACAGTACCGATGAAGGAATACCGCTTTTGGCAAAGGCGATGGCGCAGTCTGCAGCACCGGTCAAATCATCCGCAACAATAAACCATGATGGATTCATAACGGTCTCCTCGTGCCGGCCACTTGCAGCCGCACGGTATGTCCTGCAGGCATGCAGTTACTGCCATTACTCCGCTGCATCGGGCAAGTCTTTGGGAGCGCCAAATTTCTTGACGCCCCAGGCTGTAACAATGGGCGTAAGAATAGCTGTAACCACCACGCACGCCGCCACAAGCACCGTCGCATGCTGTGCGGCAGGCGCGTAGACGGGGTTGGCCTGCGCAATAATCATAGGCACTGCGGCGGCATTGCCCGCAGTGGATGAAGCAGCAAGGCCAGCCACGCCAGTCCCGCCAGTAAAGCGGTCGCCAAAAAAGAGAACTGTGCCCGTGATGGCCACAACGCACACGCCGAGCCCCACACCGAGCAAGCCCGCATTCCAGACTTTGGAAAGATCAAGCCCGGCCCCGAGCGCAAAGGCAAAAAAGGGAATCAGCACGGCGGGCGCGGCTTTAAGGAATTCACGCATGTCCTTGTCGAGATTGCCGAGAATCATGCCCAGCACCAGGGGAAAAATTGCGCCCACCATCATCTGCCAAGGGAAGGCAGAAAGCCCGGCCACGCCAAGTGTGACCATAGTAAGGAAGGGGCCGGATTCAAGACACATGATGGAATAGGCCGCCACGTCGCGAGGCTTGCCATATTGCCCCATAAGCGCCATGTACAGCCCGCCGTTGGTGTCGTTGAGGGCAGCTACAATGGCCAGAGTGGAAATTCCGGCAAAAAAGCCTTCTTCCACAGGGGCTTCACCCAAAAACTGCCCCACAGTAATGCCGATGACAGCGGCAATGCCTACCTTGGCAATAAAAAGAACGCCGCCTTTTTTGATGATATAGGGCGTTGTTTTAAAACTGATGGTCGCGCCCATGCAGACATAATACACAGCCAGAATGCTTGTTGCCCCGGTAAAAAGCCCCCCTGTGAAAGAGCCGAATATCTTTGGGGTATTGGGAAAAAAAGTGTTGCAAATCGCCCCAAGCAACAGGGGAATGACCATAAGCCCGCCAGGAACCCGCTCCATTGTCCGTTTAATCTGCATACTGAGCCCTCCAATTGATTACGCGAAATCCCGTTCCCGGGCAGACAAAATGATTGAAATGCGCATAAAACAAACGCAAATTTTGGACAAAAACAAATAAATTTCCAAAATCATTGCGTATAACAGCGCTATTCGAAAAATAACAGATTGATTGAAATGAGCAAGATTTTTCTTATTTATGGCATTTTTTACATTTTATGTAGTTTTTTTGATCAATTTGCGCATTTTTGCTACTCAGGAAAACCTTACATTTATTTCTGCTTCACGTTATATGTGCGATTAATAATATACAGGAAGGATGACTATGCGGCGGAGCAGAGAACGACGTACGGCCATGTTGGAAGCCATAGCAGGCGGAGCCAACGATATAAAACTGCTGGCAGAAAAGTTTGAAGTTTCTTTTTCTACTGTGCGGCGTGACCTGCAAAGGCTTTCCAAAGAAAAAGCGGTGGCCCGAACATATGGCGGCGCCATGCTTGCTTCTGGCATTCAGGAAGAAAACTATCCGGTGCGTGAATGGCAACACCGAGCTGCCAAGCAGGCCATTGCCCAGGCAGCGGCAGCTCAGGTGCAGGATGGAGACACCATCATTCTTGACGGTGGTTCTACCATCACCTTTATGGCCCGGTTTTTGAGCGATAAAAAACTTACAGTCATAACCAACAACATCAAGCTCACCGCCATTCTTGCAGATGCGCCCAATATAGCCACTATTTTTCTGGGCGGCGCTGTTCGCCCCATCAGCATGAGCGCATACGGACATTTTGCGGAAGAAGCCCTGCGCTGCCTCACTGCCGACAAAGCCTTTACCAGCGCCAATGGCCTTGTGCCCGGCAGGGGCCTGTGCGAGGCAACAATGGAACAGATAGCGCTCAAGCGCCTTATGATGCGCCAGGCCAAAGAAACCTTTGTGCTCGTTGATGCATCCAAACTTGACTGCTCTTCGCAGCCCGTGTGGGCACACCTGCCCTTGAGCTGGACCCTTGTGACAGATGCGGACGAAAGCCTTTGCCAGCCATTTGTGGATGAGGGGGCCAGGCTACTGCAGGTCAACACAGCATGCCTGGACAGCGCGATGCAGAAGGATTGACGTTGCTACGAGCGTTTGCCCGTGACAAGGCAAACTTTTCCTGACATTGACGAAAACAAAAGGCCCGCGACAACTATCGCGGGCCTTTCTTCGTTATGTAAAAGACAAAACTGTCTGGCTACTTCTTTTCGTGCAGTCGTGCGCGGGTTCGCAGGGCTGTACGCCACATCCACGAAAGCACCAATCCCACGGCTATGCCAATAAATGCATAGGTATTGCGTATGGCGTTTGGTGCGGCATTGGGCCACCAGTTGCTAGAATGGCTCCAGGCCGTGTGGTACAGGGTCCAGCCAAGGGCCCCCGCAAGCACTAGCACGGCAAACGCGCCGCCCAGCCAGAACAGGGGAATGGGCTCTTGCCAGAAAAAGGATGTGCGGTAGAACCTGCGCCGGGCCATGCATATGGCCAGCAGTATCACGGCCACCATTCCCGCCGTCAGCCAGGCAAACCCGTTAAGCAGCGCCCCCGCAATGCCCAGACAGAGAAAAACGACAGCCATACGGAAGGCGCGCGCCTGCCGCCGCTCCAGCCCATAAGAAACGAACAGCAGAGCCGCGCCAGACAAACAGCTGACAAAGTGCCCTATGGTCGTCACATGATAGGGCCCCATAATGCCCAACATGGTGAGCGCATGGTGCCGCAAGGGCAGGATGGACGAAAGCAGCAGAATAACCCCTGCCGAAAAACACATGTAAGCCGAAATGGTGTGTGAAAGCACGGAAAGCCAGCGGCCCGTGCCGCGCAGCATATCACGCCGCTGACGCACTTCATACACGGCCAGCAGAATGGCAGCGGCCAACAGGGGAATAATAAAATAAATGAGCCTGAACAACAGCACGGCGGCAAAGACCATCTGCTCGTGCGACGTGTGTGTGAGGTGCAAAATTACCAGTTCAAATACGCCCACCCCGCCGGGAATGTGCGTCAAAACCACCGCCACCTGCGCCATGAGGTAGCTTGGTAAAAAGTCAATAAAACTGACGCCCATATCGCCCGGCAAAAGCACATACATGCAGGCGGCGGCGGCCACGATGTCAATACCGGCTACCAGCGCCTGGGCAATGGCTATACGCGGCGGCGGAAAAACGAATTCCTTGCCAAAGATATGCACTGGCTTTCGGATGAAAAAGCAAAGCGCCAGATAGGAGCAGGCGATGGCAAAAAGAATTACCCCCAGAATGCGCACATCCTTGAGAGGCATTTTTACCAGCAGTTCATCGGGAATAATGGGCGGCGCAACCATAAAGATAACACCGCAAAGCCCCAGAGCTCCCACCCAGAATGTCACGGCCAGCATGAGCACAAGGCGCACTATGTCTGTAAGGGAAAATCCCCAGGCAGAGTAAAAGCGGTAGCGTACACTGGTGCCGCCCAAAAGAGCGCCAAAATTATAGCTCACTGCCTGGCCCACAAAGGACACCAGAGCAACGCGGGGCAGAGCCAGTTTTTTACTGATGGCCTTGAGCGCCAGCCAGTCATAGCCCACAAGAATCATGTAGTTGACCACCATGAGCAGAAGCGACAAAATAATGCGCGTACCGGATATCTGGTCGATACTCTCACGAATCTGGGCGACGCTGTAGCTTTTGAGCTTGTGGTATAAAAGATACACCGCCAGCAGGAAGATGGCGGTGATCAATAATGGGCCGATATATCGCAAGTATTTTTTCATAAGCTGCCGTTGCTTGAATACACCTGATGACCGGATTAGTTCATAAACATTGATTAAGCATATACGCTGCGCCAGCACTGCGCAAGTGTCAACTGCATACCCTTAACATCGTTATCTTCCTTACAGGGCTGGAATTTTTTCTCAGGGCTTGACCGAAACCTGAGCAGTTGCTAATGTTATATCCGGGCTACGGATTTGATCCCGCCCCGTTTGGCCAGAGTGGTTTAGCTGTTATAGGTGTAGCTGCTCGACGTGAATTTTCCGGCAAAATTGACGTCGCGATATTGTCGCAAGGCCTGCAAATTTTGTCCTACAGTGGCTCAAGCGTTCAATACGCTCTCACGGGCATAGCTGAAACTTGCCGGGCAGCCTGATTTAATCGAAAAAACATTTTTGTATAACGCATGCTCCGCTGCTTGGGCAGCGGCGTTTTTTTTGCGTTGCGAGGTTCAACATGACGAGTATCCCTATTTCCGTACAGGGCTATAAGGCTCTGGAAGACGAATTGGCCCGCCTGAAGAGTGAACGCCCGGCCATTATTCAAGCCATCAAGGAAGCCCGTGAAGAAGGCGACCTGCGTGAAAACGCCGGCTATGATGCCGCGCGCGAACGCCAGGGCATGGCCGAAGCGCGCATCAAGTACATTGAGTCGCGCATGGCTCTCTATCAGGTTATTGATCTGGACACCCTCAAGGGCGAAAAGGTCATTTTTGGCGCCACCGTTGAAATGGAAGATGTAGACAGCGGCGAAGCCAAAACCTACACCATTCTTGGTCCCGACGAGGCCGATCCCACCAAGGGCTCCATTTCTTTCCTTTCTCCTGTGGGCCAAGCCCTTCTGGGCCGTGAAGAAGGCGACGAAGTTTCTGTGGAAATTCCGCGTGGCCGCGTCACCTATGAAATTACAGGCATCAGCTTCAAGGGCAGCAAGGCCCTCAAATAGCCCCAGGCTAAAAATTTTCTTTCATCATCAGGGCCCACCCCTGATCGGGAGCTGCTCGCAGCATTGCATTGCGCAAGCCGCTTCCACGCACTGTGCCGCCCCAGCGCGCGAGAAAAATCTCCCGCGTCTGGGGCGTAATGCGTTGCCGTTCCAGAACATCGCCCACACAATCCACATGTTCAAGCGCACTTCCTGATCCCGGCGGAACATGCCACTGTCCCCAGGGGCAACTCATACTGTGCAGCCCGGCCGAGGCCAGCCGCAAGCCAAGGTCTGCCCCGGCCCAAGGCCCCATTGCAAGGTTATAGCCGCCCTGCTCAAGAAATACCGCGCGTTGTACAGCCATTGCCTGTTCAGAAACAGACAGAACTCGGCGTGTCAGCAAAAGCTGGCCCCAAGCGATGGAAGCCAACAGTTCGCTCGCTGCACCCCGTTGCGCCGCAAAAGGCAAACCTGTCACATCTGGCATCAGGCCCGCATGCCATAGCCGAGCGCCGCGCCATAATGTTCCCCCCACTGTGCCGATGCCCTTTTCAAGGGCCAGGGCCACAAGCTGCTCTGGCAAACTGCCCGGCAGAGGAAGAATACGCGCATCCAGAAAAAACAGTACCTGACCAGAGGCAGACTGTGCGGCTTGATTGCAGGCTGCATGCCAGTTTTCTTTCTCTTTTCCCTCTAGTGGCGGCAACAGCCGCGCGTTCAGTGCAGAGGGTGGGGGTGATTTCTTAAAGGCTTCGGCTGCCGCAGCGTTCACGGACTGGCAGAGCACTTCAAGACAAACCAATTGAGCCAACCTTTCCAGATCATCCCACAGGGCCGTCGATACAGGTGTGGCGTCCGAGGCCAAAAGCACCACACTGCACCGGGAACATGCGTCCAGTTCATGACGCAGCACAAAAAAATTGTTGCGGATGGTGGGCACAGCCGTAGCCCTTAACCCCCTGCGGCAGGCGCTTTCATCAAGGGCGCGCCGCGTGGCTTCAAGCACATAGGGCTTGGCCCCCAAGGAGCCACTGGCGCTCTGGGCGTGAACGCGCCAATGATAGAGAATCTGGGGAATATGGGCCACACACTCTGGCCGCAGGTTTTCGGCCACCCGCAGGCTGAGGTCAAAATCCTGCGAACCTTCAAATCCTGCTCTCAGGCCGCCAACCTGACGTAGTTTTTCGGTGGCATAGACAGAAAAATGCCACACGGCACAAACCCAGGGGTCGAAATCAGCCTTGAGGATGGGCGTGCGCCGCACGCCTCTGGCGTCCACCTTATCCTCATCGGAATACACCAACACCAGCTCAGGATTTTGCCGCACAAGGGCCGCCACCTCTCGCAGCGCATGCGCGGGCAGCAGATCGTCGTGGTCCAGAAATCCCGTCCAGGGCGCGTCCGACAACTCCAGTGCCGTATTGGACGCTCTGGCGATGTGGCCGTTCTGCTCCCGCACGGTCAGGCGCATCCGCTTTTCCTGGTCTGCATATGCGCCCAATATTTCAGGAATTTCATTCTTGGTTGACGCATCGTCGGCCACGCAAAGCTGCCAGTGCGGATACTCCTGCGCCAGAACCGAGTCCAGAGCCGCTCGCAGATGCTCTGGCCGGGGATTATACACGGGCATAACCACGGCAATGGTAGGCCAGACTCCGCCCACATTCAGGTGGTCAAAGTCCTCCACCGCCTGGCGCGTTTCTACCGCTCTTTCTTTTTCGGCCAGCTCTATCCAGGCGTCGAAGGACGCAGGGCAATTGTCCAGCCCACTGCTGTAAAGCCCTTCATCTAAGAGGGCCTGCAACCCCGGTTGCAGGTCATGACGTTGAAAATCTTCGGCACGGGCCAGCCAGGACGCAACGTTGTCCGTAAGCAGGGGTAAGCCGTCTCTTTTGCCACAGGCCAGCAGCTTTTCAGCCGCAAAAAGATACCAGGGCAAGGTGCTGGGCAGACTGGAGGGAAGTTCTCGGCAAAGCTGTACGGCGAAGGCGCGCTGCCGTGGCTGCATACTATCAAGCAAGGACAACAGGGTGCGGGGTTGCGGATCGTGCCGCCAACGCAGCCAGACCGCCAGACCGCTACCCTCTTCATCCAGCGCGGATTCGTCCATTGTGCCTGTAGACGGCCACGCCTGCCCACTCAGCCAGTGTGAACAGCCGTATTCCACACCGTCTGCCCGGGCGAGGGCTGCGTGGTCGGGGCGCAACAGGTCGGGACTCAGGCGCTCACGCTGAAGCAGGCTGTTCCAAAGTCCACAAGTTTTCCAGGCGTCAAGGTCATCGGCTAGAACCGCCAGCGATGCAGGCTCGCTGCTGAAGGCCCTAAGGGGTTTATCCGGCGCAGGGGCTGCCAGTTTAAGGCACAAATCCATATGGGCAAGGCTGTCGAGAGCAGCATTGAAGCCGCCTGCGGCCAGAAAATCTTCCCGCCGCAACAGCAGGGCTCCCGCATGTCCCACCTGAAAACGGCGGCGCTTTCCGGCCAGAGCATGGCCCAAGGGCAAACCTTCATAAAGATAGTGCAACTGCCCGAGATAGTCGGCCACGCAGCCCATATGAGCAATGCGCGCTCCCTTGCCCGGCTGACCGCACACAGGCGGGCAATCTTCACCAGAAGATCTGAAAGCTTTTTGGCCATAGAGCAAGAGCGGATTCACCCCTGCGAGGCCGGGTTCTTCAGCCAGCCTGCTCAACAAAGGTGGCAGGCTGCCGGGCGCAAGCAGAACCTCTGACGACAAAAGCAGAAGATAGGGGGTTCGCGCCTGATGAGCAGCGCGGTTGGCTTCCTCCAGCAGATGCCCCCCGGCTTGCGGGCTGTTACAGCGGAAAGCGCGCAACACTCCACGGCGCACCATTTCCCGTCCTGTAAGCATAGCGCGCTCGCGCTCGCTTTCGTGGCAGAGCACCACAAGGTTTTGCCCGCCAGCACCTGCGGCCTCAAGAGCGGCGCAGCACGCCTCTGGCGAAAACTGTGTCCACACCCGGAGCAAAATGGTCAGCCACGGCCTATTTTCACGCTCTGTACTCATGCGGTCACCCTATAACAGAGCCTGATGCTGCGCAACGCGCCCGCCGCCGAGCAAGGCTCCAACCAGCCGGGCTTTCTTGACCCGGCGCTGCAACTCTGCTCTACTTGTTTAAGGAAGCACTGATTAAAGAGCTCCTGGAAACGCGCAGTTATTTCGTTTGGCAATACGCGATCTTTTTTTGAAGCAGGAGTGGATTCTTCCGTCCTCGGCTGTTTCAAAAAAAGCGAAGCAACGCCGCCAAACGAAATCAATCAGCGTTTCCTTAAATTCTGCCATTGCACCGCTCGGAGCCCAGCCATGCCGCCCCTTGTTTCAGTGATTATTCCATCCTACAACAGCCGCGCCCATGTGGCTCGCGCTTTGTCCAGCCTTGAAAGGCAGAGAGAAAAAAATCTTGAGGTGGAAGTCATTGTGGTGGACGACGGCTCCACAGACGAAACCGCCGATTTTGTGCACAGCCGATTTCCCCTTGCGCAATGCATCACGCAAAACCATGCCGGGCTGGCCGCAGCCCGCAATACTGGCATTGATGCCGCCACAGGCGATTATATTGTATTTCTTGACGCCGACGACCTGCTATGTCGAGGCTGCCTGCGTTCAGGAATCGACGCCCTTGCCCGCCACAATGCGGACATCAGCGTGTGCCTGTGTCTCAATTATGTAGAAGGAAAGGACGAAGGCCATTTCTGGCCCCTGCGTCAGGATCAGTACCCCCTGCACCTCTGGCATTCCAATATTTCTCCTGTCCACACGTTCATGTGCAAGCGCGCCGTGTTCACCAGCCTGCGGTTCACTGACCTTACCGCCTGCGAAGACTGGTTTTTCTGGTTTCAATGTGGCCGGGCGGGCTTTCAGTTTACCTGCAATACAGACGGCATGGCCGTATACATTCACCGAAGGGAAGGTCTTGCGCAAACCGTTGGCGGGCAACGCACAGACATGCGCGTGCATCTGGACGTGGGCCGCCATTTGCGCCAGGCCTACGGTCTGCCCCCGGAAGGGCTGTTTGCGGCAGCCGTGGCGCATCTTGCAGGGGCGCTCACCTGCGCCTCAAACCCCAAGCAGCACCATACCGACAATGTGCGCCAGTTACTTCAAGAAGCCGAACGCACATTGGGGCTGGCACTGGAAAACAGGCACTCTGCCCGATGGCCAGATCCGGCTGACCCGTCAGGACTGGCGGGACTGGCGGTGCAGTGCCACATACTGCAAGCCTGCGCCCTGGCCTGCGGCCTTCCCGGCGAGGCTATGGAGCTGACACGGGGCATCCGCGTTCTCGGCCAGCATCTCTGCCCCGGCATAAATGATTTCACCGACGGTAAACAACTGCACGCTGCATGGCGCGAAGCCTTTGCCCGCACGGCGGTGCCGCCTTCCGTCATGGCCCAGACACTGCGCGCGCACTTTGATTCAGCCGACCTTATTGTACCCGCTCTCTGATACATAACGGCAACTCAGTACATCAAACCGCGCTTCGTGCATCACAGAAGACTTGGCAGACCCCGCATGTATTTGCTAGGCTTACAGCCGCCCAGCCTTTTGCTGGGCAAACTTCCCAAGGCTTACGCAACTCAAGGCTCATTGCATGACACAGACACTGCCCCGTTTGCTCTATCTGCTCGCTGTATTGGCCTGCTATCTGTTGCTGATGCCCAATCCCGTGACAATCTTCATGGCCGCCTGCCTGTCTTGCCTTACCCTGCCTCAATATCGCAAGCTACGCCAAAAAGCCCGGTCCTGGCGCATGAAGCTGGAACGTAACGAGCCCCATTCACGCATGCGCAGCACCAAGCTGGCCCTTTCTAATGTCATGCCGCTCTACGCCTACATAAGTATGCTGGTGGCCGCCCTTGTGGTGCCAGTGGCCGTGTTGGTGCTTCTGGTATCGCCACAGGCAGCCGCGGGCTTTACACGTTTGCGCGAACTTCAGGCCAACAATTTTCAGTTGCCGCTGGAATGGGTAAACTACATCCAGGAGTGGCGGCAAAGCCTTACAGAGCATCCGCGCCTGGAGCGTATTTTCAATGACCTGCTTCTGAAACTCGACAGTTTCTTTGACAGCGCCATGAGCGTATTGCTGTCGCGTGGGGTGGATTTTCTGGGCGGCACTATGACCGTGCTGTGGACCAGCTTTCTCTTCATAAGTCTCACGGTAATCTTCACGATCTACTCCCGCCGTATCCGTAAAATCGCGGGCAGGACCTTCCATATTTCGCAACCCATGCTGCGGCGCTTTATTGCCGCCATTCACAAGGCTTTGCGCGGTATTATGCTTGGCATCGTCCTTGTGGCCCTGGCCCAGGGCCTTCTTTGCGGCCTGGCTTTTGCCGTGGCTGGCGTCAATCAGCCCGCCTTCTGGGGACTGCTGGCCACACTGGTGGCCCCCATTCCGATGGTCGGCACGGCGCTGGTGTGGGTTCCCCTGTGTATTTCTCTTTGGTTTACAGGCAAAACCATGGCCGCTGTGGGCCTGGCATTGTGGGGCACGCTGGCAGTAGCTGGCGTGGATAACGTGCTGCGACCGCTATTTTTGCGGCAGGGTATCAAAGCTCCATTTTTTGTATTGATTATCTCCATTCTCTGCGGCCTTTCAAGCTTTGGCCCGGTAGGACTTATTGCAGGTCCTGTGCTGCTGGCCTTTGCAATGCAGGCGGTGGAGGAAGCCAACCGTACATATAGGTATAATGTTTAATACAGACTTTTACGCCATTCCCCGGGGTGCAGATATGCCACGCACCCGGGCCAGCGGGCGCGCCTTACGCGATACAGATCACGGCCACACCACGCAACGCCGCCATTTCAAGTGCATGACCAGCATCTTTCTGGCCTGCCTTGTCATTCTTTGCGCCATGCCCTGTCAGTCCCTGGCGGCCATGCCTGTGCGTGCCGCCATTCTTATCAATATGGACACGGGCGCGGTGCTTTATTCCAGAAATCCCGACCTGGCCATTCCTCCGGCTTCGCTGACCAAGGTCATGACAATGTATCTGGCTATGGATCAGATACAGGCGGGAAAAATAAAGCTTGGCGAAAAAATAAGAATTACACCTGAAGTGGCTTCTGTGGGCGGTTCATCCATGCATTTACGCGCTGGCGAAAGGGTTCCTTTGACGCAACTGCTGACTGGCATGGCTGTTGTTTCCGGCAATGATGCAGCCACAGCGGTAGCCCGCCGTGCTGGCGGCAATGAGCGGCAATTCGTGCGTGCTATGAACCAGAAGGCCAAAGCCGTCGGCATGAAACAAACGACGTTCAAAAATCCCACCGGGCTGCCCGCTGCCGGACAAAAAACCACCGCCAGGGATATGGCCCTCATGACGCGCGCCTATCTTCGGGCACATCCGTCTGCTCTGCGCTATCATAACGTGACCCTGTTTACTCATAGGGACAGAAAAACCCGCAATACCAACGCATTGTTAGGGCAGGTTCCGGGCGTCAACGGGCTCAAAACCGGGTGGACAGTTGCCTCGGGCTACAATCTTATTGTGACGGCCCAGAGAGGCAAAACCCGCATGCTGGCAGTGGTGATGGGCGGCACCAGCAGAGTGGGACGCGACAATGCAGCCCGCCGTCTCATTGAGGCAGGATTTCGGTACCCCACTTCGCCCAAAAAGATACAGCAGATGTTTGCTGGCAAAAGAAAACGCTAGCGCAAGCTGAACTTCACATGACGCATAAAGGCGGCGGAAATAACTTCCCGCCGCCTTTCATGTTGTCTTCAGCTTTTGTATGGAACTGCTGAATTATGCCTGCTCCAGAGCCTGGGCAAGATCAGCAAGAATGTCGTCTATATGCTCAAGCCCCACAGACAAACGGATAGTGCCGGGGGTAATGCCCGCGTCGTGCAGTTGCTCATCGCTCAACTGGCGGTGCGTTGAACTGGCGGGGTGCAGAACGCAGGTACGAATGTCAGCCACATGTACTTCAAGAGAAATCATTTTCAGGCTGTCAATAAAGCGCACCCCAGCCTCACGTCCGCCCTTCAATGAAAAGGAAATAACACCGCTGCACCCATCGGGCAGATATTTGTCGGCCAGGGCCTTGTTGGCGTTGCCGGGCAGGCGTGGGTAGTTAACGGAAGCTACCTTGCTGTGTTCCTGAAGAAAGGAAGCGGCCTTTTCTGCATTGCGGCAGTGGCGCTCCATCCGCAACGGCAGGGTTTCAAGCCCCTGGTTGATGTAAAAAGCGCCCTGCGGGCTTTGGCAGCAACCCATATCACGCATGAGCTGCACCCGGGCCTTGACGATATAGGCCGCTTTTCCAAAGGCCGTGGTGTAGACAAGGCCGTGGTATGAGGGGTCCGGCTCGGTAAATTCGGGGAACTTGCCGCTGGTCCAGTCAAAATTGCCGCTGTCAACAATAACGCCGCCCATTTGCAGGGCATGGCCGTCCATATACTTGGTAGTGGAATGTATAACGATGTCTGCGCCGTACTCAAAAGGACGGCACAACACGGGCGTGGCAAAGGTGCTGTCCACAAGCAGCGGAAGGCGATGCCTGTGCGCCAGCCGGGCAAAGCGCTCGATATCCAGCACATCCATAGACGGATTGGTCAGGGTTTCGCCAAAGACAGCGCGGGTATTGGGTTTGAAGGCTTTTTCCAGTTCTTCATCCGAAGCGTTCTGGTCTACAAAGGTAACTTCAATGCCGAGCTTTTTCAGCGTGACGGCAAAAAGATTGAATGTGCCTCCGTAGATACTGGAAGCGCTGACAACGTGGTCTCCGCTCTGCGCGATATTGAGCAGGGCGAGCATGCTGGCGGCCTGACCGGAAGAGGTGCACAAAGCCCCTACCCCGCCCTCAAGGGCGGCAATCTTGCGTTCCACGGCATCCACGGTGGGGTTGCCCAGGCGGGTATAGAAAAATCCTGCGTCCTCAAGGTCAAAAAGCCTCGCCACGGCCGCCGTGGATTCGTACCTGAATGTGGTGCTCTGGGTGATGGGCACAACGCGGGGTTCGCCGTTTTTGGGCTCATATCCGGCGTGCAGACAAAGAGATTCCGTTTTCATGCCATCCTCGAATGTACGGTGGTAAGGAAATATATCGGCCAAGGCCTGTATGCCAAGCGGCTTGAAAAAATAGCGCAAGCTTGTGCTGGTGGCAACCATTCGCATAGAGGCAGCCTTCACACCTGCCTCAGGTGGCTACCGTTGTTAACCCCTGTGGCAACAGGTATCACAGGTGAATGCTTTCGATCACGTGCAGAGCTTAAATTTGCCACTTTTTTCAAAGTTATCTTATGGTTCATGCGACAGCAAAAAACCACAGCCCTATTGACCGCTCAACGTTTACAGCGTATAATTTTTTGCAAATGACGGCTGGCTGACGGTGCGGAAACATGAGGGGCATGAATACCGCACATGCCAAGGTCAGCGGCCTTCCGCATCACATTAGTTCCTGAATTTTGCATCGACAGCGCCGCCGGGCGCACGGCCTGGAGCCGGACGTTTCTACGCCGCTGTCCCGAAACGGACGGCGTGATTTTTGTCGCGCCGCACAGCAGACCCCAGTGGCAGGGGGACTGCGCCGCAGTTGTTCATTCACTCTTGCCAGGAGGCTATTATGCGTATTGCCGTGGGTCTGGGCAAAGAAGGCGGAGACGATCGTTTGGAGCATTTGGAGCGCCAAGGCATCAGCCGCCGCGATTTCATGAAATTCTGCACAGCCGTGGCCGTGGCCATGGGCATGGGACCGGCTTTCGCCTCTGAGGTGGCCGCCGCCCTTACCGGGCGCCGCCCGTCGGTTGTGTACCTGCACGCCGCCGAGTGCACGGGCTGTTCTGAAGCGCTGTTGCGCACCTATCAGCCCTTCATTGACACTCTCATTCTCGACACCATTTCTCTCGACTATCACGAAACCATCATGGCCGCCGCTGGCGAAGCCGCTGAAGATGCCCTTCATGCCGCTGTCAACAGCCCCGAAGGTTTTGTCTGCATTGTCGAAGGCGCCATTCCCACCGCCATGGACGGCAAGTACGGCTACATCGCCGGCCACACCATGTATGACATCTGCAAAGACATTCTGCCCAAGGCCAAGGCTGTGGTCAGTGTGGGCACCTGTGCCTGCTACGGCGGCATTCAGGCTGCCAAGCCCAACCCCACCGGCGCCAAGGGCGTCAATGACTGCTACGGCGACATTGGCATCAAGTCCATCAATGTGCCTGGCTGCCCGCCCAACCCCGTCAACATGGTTGGAGCCCTTGTGGCCTTTTTGAAGGGCCAGAAGATCGAGCTTGACGAATTGGGCCGCCCCGTCATGTTCTTTGGTCAGAGCGTGCACGACCTTTGCGAACGCCGCAAACATTTTGACGCTGGCGAGTTTGCGCCTTCCTTCAATTCTGAAGAAGCGCGCAAGGGCTGGTGCCTGTATGATGTGGGCTGCAAAGGACCAGAAACGTACAACAACTGCCCCAAGGTTCTCTTTAACGAGACCAACTGGCCGGTTGCTGCTGGACATCCTTGCATTGGTTGCAGTGAGCCCAATTTCTGGGACGATATGACGCCGTTCTACCAGAACTAGGGGGATAAGAGATGAGCCAAGTTACCAAAACGCCCCAGAGCAATTACACCGGCCCCATTGTGGTGGACCCGCTGACCCGCATCGAAGGGCATCTGCGCATTGAAGTTGAAGTTGAAGGCGGCAAGATCAAGGAAGCCCGCAGCTGCGGTACGCTTTTCCGTGGTCTTGAAACCATCCTCAAAGGGCGCGACCCTCGCGATGCGCAGCACTTCACCCAGCGTACCTGCGGCGTCTGTACCTACACGCACGCTCTGGCTTCCACACGCTGCCTTGAAGACGCCATCAACAAGCCCATTCCGGCCAACGCCACCTATATCCGCAACCTTGTGCTGGGCAACCAGTTCATGCATGACCATCTGGTACATTTCTACCACCTGCATGCTCTGGACTTTGTGGATGTGACCAGCGCGCTTCAGGCCGACCCGGCCAAGGCCGCCAAGCTGGCGTCTTCCATTTCGCCCCGCAAGGCAACCACTGAAGACTTCGCCGCGGTGCAGGCCAAGCTGAAAACGTTTGTGAACAGCGGCCAGCTCGGCCCCTTCACCAACGCCTACTTCCTTGGCGGCCATCAGGGTTACTACATGGACCCCGAAGCCAACCTCGTGTGCACGGCCCACTACCTGCAAGCTCTGCGCGCGCAGGTTGAAATTGCCAAGGGCATGGCCGTTTTTGGCGCAAAAAATCCGCACACCCAGTTCACCGTGGCTGGCGGCGTGACCTGCTACGAAGCCCTTACGCCCGCGCGCATCAAAGAATTCCGCGACCTGTACACCAAGGGCCGCGCGTTCATTGAAGAGGTCTACATTCCTGACCTGCTGCTTGTGGCCAGCTACTATAAGGATTGGGCCAATATCGGCGGCACCAATAACTTCATGGCTTTCGGCGAATTCCCCGCTCCTGGCGGCGAACGCGACCTCAACAGCCGCTGGTACAAGCCCGGCGTCATCTATGACCGCAAGGTCGGTTCCGTGCAGCCCTTTGATCCCAGCAAGATCGACGAACAGGTTCGTCACAGCTGGTATGAAGGCGATGCCCGTACGCCTTATAACGGCGAAACCAACCCGCACTTCACCTTTATGGGCGACACGGACAAGTACTCCTGGAACAAGGCCCCGCGCTATGACAACCACGTCATGGAGACCGGTCCTCTTGCCCAGATGCTCGTGGCCTATGGTCACAACCACAAGACCATCAAACCCACCATTGACGCTGTGCTTGGCAAGCTGAACCTTGGCCCCGAAGCTCTGTTCTCCACCTTGGGCCGCACCGCTGCCCGCGGCATTCAGACCCTGGTGATTGCCCAGCAGATGGAAAACTGGATCAACGACTACGAAAACAACATCGTCAAAGACAAGCAGATTGTTGAAGACTACGCCGTGCCTACTTCTGGCCGTGGCGTTGGCTTCCTTGACGCCCCCCGTGGCGGCCTGTCCCACTGGATGACCATCAAGGACAGCAAGATCGACAACTTCCAGCTTGTGGTGCCCACCACCTGGAACCTGGGACCGCGGGACGACAAGGGTCAGCCCAGCGCCGCTGAAGCCGCCCTTGTGGGTACGCCTGTGGCCGATCCCAAGCGCCCGGTGGAAATCCTGCGCACCATCCACTCCTTTGACCCCTGCATCGCCTGCTCGGTGCACGTCATTGACGGCGAAACCAACGAAGTCAATGAATTCAAAGTACTGTAGTATATTGTAATCACGACGAGCGAGGGCGGGAGATTTGCTCTCCCGCCCTTTTTCTATCATTAAGCAAACGAGCTGGCACATGAGCATGCAGAACGTACTTATCCTCGGGGTAGGCAATATCCTGTTAACCGACGAAGGCTTTGGCGTACGCGCCGTAGAATATCTTACAGCGCACTACCGCTGGCCTGAAAACGTGACCCTTCTGGATGGCGGCACCAACGGCCTCATGCTCATGAGCGATCTGATGGACTGCGATTTTTTGGTCGTGCTGGACGTTGTGCTCGGCCCCAAGGAACCAGGCACCATCTACAGGCTTGAAGGCGAGAATTTGCGCCAGAGCCTGAGCTTCAGGGATTCAATGCACCAAACCGACCTGCTGGATACCCTTGTGACCTGTGAACTGGCTGGCCATCGCCCTGAGGCCGTAGTGTTCGGAATACAGCCTTACGACTACAAAAGCATGGAGATAGAGCTCACCCCCGAGCTTCAAGACAAGTTGCCGGAATTTTGTGAAAAAGTTGTAGCAGAACTGGCACGGCAGGAAATTTGCGCTGAAAAAATCTGACGTCCAACATTGCTTGCAAGAAAGCCCGGATCAGCGGGAACGCGCTGATTCGGGCTTTCTTTAATAAAAACAACTTGTCTGTCCCCGCCGAACTTGCTGATACCCGCACGCTCAACGCCGTAACTTCAACTTTTCCTTAGAGCATTTTAACTTTGAAAAAGTTTGGATGTTCTAACTCTGCACAAAAATGCAGCGCGCCGCTGCGTGGTGTGGGTTCTTCCGAAATCGCATTTTCGGCAGAATGACGGTTTTGAAAAGAATGCATTTCAAAACTAATCTGCTCTAGTCCAGATTCTCAGGCAAATTCTCTTCACTATACAGAGCAATTCCCGCCTGACGCAACTGCGCGGCCCACATGCCGTCCCCTTTAACAAGAACGCCACTAAAGGTGCCGTCATAGATTTGTCCGCAACCGCATGATGGGGAACGGCTTTTCAGTATGGCCGCCGTGCAGCCCTGCTGTAGAGCAAATTCAGTGGCAGCCTGTGCTCCAAGCAAGAAGTGCTGTGTCACGTCTTGCCCATTGGAGTTGACGACCTTGCCCTGCACAATCTCGCAGGGAGGTCTGGGCGTTCCCAGGCCGCCAAGAAATTCCGGGCAGGCCGGAATTGCCCTGCCCTCTGCAACCAGCTGCTGCACCTCTGGGCAGGTATTGGCACGGCCATCGTAGCGGCAGGCAATACCTGCCAGGCAGGCGCTGACAATATAGCGTGTCTGCGGCACGGTTACTCACTCTCCGGCAAAAGCGCAGCTTCCCACATTTCCTGATAATACACGCAGGTGCCAGGATTCCAGGCCGTTGCTGTGGCGTGATCGTAGCTTTCAGTAACGGGCCAATCGGTATGAGGGGCCAGTGCTTCTTCAAAAGAAGGCGCTTCAACTACAGCCTCATATTCGAGATTAAGCGTGTAGTTTGGCCCCTTCATAAAGCGCAGATGATAACGAGGCATAACAAATCCTTATTAACGAGAACACCGGGAAGAGCTGGCTCTTCCCGGTGTGTAGTATTACGCGATGGCAGTGCCTAGTGCGTCGTCATGACAAACTTGCTGACGATGAACAGAACTACCAGCAGAAAAATGCCAAGACCCACGCCCCCTTTAATGAGCTTCATTTCAACGGGGTCCAGGGGCTCATACTCCATTTTTTCAATTTCTTCGTGGAGTTTTACTTCATTGCTATTTTCCATATCTCACTCCGTATATGCTAGCCGCCAATAACAGGCGGGGTCATGCCGTGGAAGAAGGCATAGGAAATGAACAGGCCCACCCAGATGATGAAGCCAAACAGGCACACCACGTACACGACAGCCAGACGACCAATGCCTTCTTCACGCAGCTTGCGGAAGTTGGACACAACACCAATGGTGAAGAAGGTCATGAGGAAGAACAGCACGCGGAAACCGTTGATGGTGCCAGACAGGCTCTTGCCGAGCTTGTGCAGTTCGGGCGAAGAGAGGCACATGAGCAACAGGATCAGGAAGGTGCCGATGTAACCCAGCACGAAGCGGGGGAAGCGGTCCATAACGTCGCCCCAAGTCATGGTGCGTTCGCCACGGGTCTTGTCGAACTTGGCGGTCCAGACGTAAGCGAGCACAAGAGCCCACACGCCGATGAACACGTCAATGAAGATCTTGACGGTGGTGGTAACCATCACGATCCAGCCCGGCTCCCAGTTGATGCCCTGACCGGCCATTTTGGCCAGAATGAGAGATTCGGTGATGGCACCGCTGGCGATGGCGCCGCCGTCAGACTTAACGGCAAGGCCCATCCAGGCACCGGCCACAAGGGGCTCGGTGGAAAGGAACTGCTGCGCCACGAAAGGCAGAATCAGCATTTCGATGCAGGTGAACACCACGACCAGCGAAGAAACCATGATGGGCACCACAGGCCGGGCGCGGATGGCGCCGCCGGTGGCAATAGCCGCGGAAACGCCGCAGATGGAGATACCAGAAGCAAGAGGAGCAGCCCATTCTTTGTTGAACTTGAAGTACTTACGAGCAACGTAGTAAACCACGCACCAGTACAGCAGGTAAGCTTCAACAATGGCGCAAAGACCGCGGAAAATGATGTGACCGGCAAAACCGGCGGCATCAGCGGCTTTCACGCCCAGTTCGGCGCCCATGATAACAATGGCGATTTTAACAAAAAGTTCGGGCCGGCAGGCTTCGCGCAGGCTCTCGGCAAACTTGGGGGTAATGTTACCCACAAGAATACCAACAACAAGAGCCACGATAAGCCCGGCTTCGGTGCTAAGGCCCAGCGCCCACGGAATGCCTTGTTTGGCAAGCTGCGTGGGGTTGGCCGCGATGTAGGCGTTGGCGCCGATCGTGTAGCAGGCGATGGCCATGAAGAAGATGATGGTGAAGCCACGCACAAAGTTGGCTACATTGCCTTTGATAAGCTTGATGCCCACGGCCATCATGGCTGTGATAATGGCGTAGCTCAGCAGCAGCGAACCCCAGCCGGGCAGCCACTTCCAAGTTGCGGCCTTCCAGGCGGTAAGCGGGTTATCAACCCACATGCCAACACGCACGACCCAGCCCATCATGTCCAGGCCAACCATTTTTCCGAGCGCTAAAACGAAGACAAGGCAGCCGATAAGCAGGGCAACTTTGTCTTCGTTAAATGCTGCCTTTGGTGATGCCATACCCATAGTCCTCCATGCGAATGATGCAAGTAATCACTGACACACCTCCCTCATCGACACCTAGTGCCATCACGCGATGGCTTGTACCAACTGGCACTATCGCGCAAAAAGGCAAAATTTGCCGTAGTATCTGATGAGGAGAACCAAATACCAAAAGGTGCCGCTCTATAGAAAAAAACAGCGGCACCTCTTGTAAATTTACCTGTCTGACTAAGATTGTCAAGCATAAGTTCAAAGTTTAACAATGCGTCGTTATGGCTGATTTTGCTCTGTCAATTGACGTGTATAATCCAATTTTTGTGAACAAAATTGTGTATTTTAAAAAAAATGAAGTACCCTGCATTTTTCTCACTATTGCCTCAAAATGAACTAAGGTGCCAGAAAAATTACACCTCACGCGCAAAAAAGAACAGGTAAAAAAAAAGCATGTTAAATGCGACCAGCTTTGAGCGCTTTAGCTTGAACAATTCAGCCCTTGGGAGCGTCTTCTGCAACACACCGGCCCAATACCCATTATAATTATCTATAAATATAGAACTAATTTTCTTTTAAATTTACAAATAGTTTCATTATTGCTGATTCAAATTGCCAAAATAACAACCTGAAAATACTTTATAAATTTTTTATTTAATAATAAATTTTGATACTGTTTTAAGCATACCTTTTAGTATATATTAAAGCACCTCCAACAAACCAGATTGCACAATTGCGGCCGTTCTAAACAGACCTCATGGTTGGCCTTTATCCCTGCTATCGTAACACGATTTTTAAAAAGTTGACACCAGCTCTTCTTGTCAGTAGGTTTGCTGTCATCCCCTAACTCTACCCAGGATGAAAACATGAGTAACCCGCGTGTAACTTCTCAGCCATCTGGCCGCTGCGTCTGTTGCTGTTTTCTTACGGTATTTCTAGCACTGTATGCTTTTTCGCCAGCCCTGGCGGCAAACAGTTGGGACAAGGACACGTTGGTCTACGCCTGGAGCAGTAATGTGGGACCACTGAACCCGCACGCCTATGGAGCAAACAAAATGTTTGCACAGGCTTTGGTTTATGAGCCACTTGTGCAGTATGGCGAAGGCGGTAAAATTATTCCCTGGCTGGCTGAGAGCTGGCAAATATCTTCTGATGGCAAGGTGTATACCTTTACACTGCGGGACAACGTGCTTTTTTCTGACGGTACGCCCTTTACCGCTGATGCTGTTGTTAAAAATTTTGATGCCGTGCGCAAAAACATCAAGCGGCACGACTGGCTTGCCACGGCGGATATGATTGATTCCTATCGTGCTCTGGACGAGCGCACCTTTGAGCTGACCCTCAAGCAGCCCTATGCAGCGGCGCTTCAGGAACTCACCCTGGTACGGCCCCTGCGTTTTCTGTCCCCTGCTGCCATGCCGCAAGACGGCAATACTGGCGAAGGCATCAAGGCCCCCATCGGCACCGGCCCCTGGATTCTGGCAGAAAGCCGTAAGGGAGAGTTTGACCGTTTTGTGCGCAACGATAATTACTGGGGCGAAAAGCCCCGCATGCGCCAGCTTGTTATCAAGGTTATTCCTGACGCGGAAACACGGGCCGTGGCCCTTGAAACCGACGAGGTGGACCTGATCGCCACAGCCATTGCCGATCACGGTTCGGCAGGGGTGAACCCGGACGCCTACGCGGCCCTTTCAAAAGACCCTGCCTACTCCACCAGACAGTCCGCCCCGCGCAACACCCGCCTGCTGGCAATGAATACCGCGCTCTTTCCTACAAATGAGCTGGCAGTACGGCAGGCCATTGTGCGCGGCATAGACCGCCAGGCCATTCTCAAGGGGGTGCTGCTTGACCAGGAGGCCCCGGCTGAAGAGTTGCTGGCCAAGGATATTCCTTTCTGCGACGTGGCGCTGAAACCCTACCCGCATTCGCTTGATGAAGCCGCCACCATTTTGGACAAAGCTGGCTGGAAGCTCAAACCCGGCGAAAAATACCGCACCAGAGACGGCAAAACACTGCGCCTGGAGCTCAAGTTCATTGCCAATGAAAACATCATGCGGTCCATAGCCGAGGTGGTGCAGAGCAATCTGGCACGCATTGGCATGGACGTGCAGTTGATGGGCGAAGAGCCCAACGCCTTTGGGTCGTCACAAACAGGCGGCGGATTTAACATGATTTTCTGCGAATCCAACGGCGCGCCGTACGATCCCTTCTCGTATGTGGCAGCCATGCGCGTGGCCGGGCACGCAGATTTTCAGGCACAGCGCGGCCTGCCGCAAAAAAAAGAGCTGGACGCAGCCATCACCAAAGCCCTTGCCACAACAGACGCAAAAGAGCTGCAGGCTCTCTTTACCACCATTCTGACCATGCTGCACAGCGAGGCGGTCTACGTTCCCGTAAGCCGCACTATCGACAAAGCACTGTTCAAAAAGAAGAATATACAGGATTTTTCCTTCAGTCCTGTATCGTACGAATTGCCTCTGGGCCGTGTTGCACGGCCATAGGGCTAAACTGCTCATAATGAGCTGCCCCCAAGGTTTGTCCATACCGTGCGGAACACACTCCCTCCGCACGGCATGGACAAACCCGTGACGAGGCCGAGGCGACAACAGCTGCACTCTGCCAATACTTTGAAGTGAAATTCGCGATGCTACGATTTTTATGCCGCCGCCTGCTCTTGCTGTTCCCTCTGCTGCTGGGCGTATCAGTCTTTGTTTTTGCCGTATTGCGCCACGGCAAAACAGACCCCGCTATGGCATATCTACGGCTGTCTGGCTTGCCCCCAACCGAAAGCATGCTTGCCGCCACGCGCGAAAGCCTGGGGCTCAACAATCCTCTCTGGAGACAGTACCTGGACTGGCTGACCTCCGCCCTTCAGGGAAACATGGGCCAGTCCTATGTGACGGGCAATTCCGCGCTACACGAAATACTCTACTACCTTCCCGCAACAATAGAGCTGACCATGTGGGCTATGGCGGCCACCATCTTCATCAGTGTGCCCCTGGGTATCGCGGCGGCCTTGTACAAAGACCGCTGGCCCGATCATCTCACGCGGATTTTTGCTTTCAGTGCTGTATCCATGCCTTCATTCTGGCTGGGCTTTCTGCTCGTGCTGCTGTTTTCGCGCCATCTGGACATTCTGCCAGCAATGGGCCGCGGCGGCCCAGAATTTCTTGTCCTGCCCGTGCTGACGCTTTCTTTCATGTCTATGGGAATCAACATTCGCCTCGTGCGGGCAAGCATGCTGGAGCACATGCACAGCCGCAGCGTGACCTATGCCCGGTCACGCGGGCTTAAAAGGTGGCGCATCATAGGCCAGCATGTGCTGCGCAACGCCCTCATACCTGTGCTGACATCTATGAGCATGCACTTTGGTGAACTGCTGGGCGGCGCGGTTATTGTTGAAAATATTTTCAACTGGCCCGGCGTTGGCCGTTACGTGGTTTCGGCCATCTATAACCATGACTACCCTGTTATCCAGACCTTCACGCTCGTGACAACGTTTATCTTTGTAGTAGTCAACCTGATCACCGATGTGCTGTACGCGCGCATTGATCCACGCATTCGCCTGGGAGAGGCCCGATGAGCAAGAAACTGGTTGTCGGGCTCTGTATACTGCTGCCCATGCTGGCCTGCGCCCTTTTGGGGCCGTGGCTGGCCCCGCATGATCCCGAAGCAATTGATCTGACAAAAAAATTTCTGCCCTCCGGGGCTACCTACCTTCTTGGAACAGACCATCTGGGCCGCGACATTCTTTCACGCCTGATGGTCGGCGCGCGGTATTCACTGTCTACTGTGCTGTACATTATTGCTGGTCTTGTGGCGGTCAGTTTGTGCCTGGGGTGTATGTCTGGCTACCTTGGCGGCAAGATAGATTCGGTCATCATGCGTGTTTGCGATGCCATGATGACCTTTCCCACCATTGTGATGGCGCTTTTTCTCATCGGTATTTTAGGTGCTGGATTAACCAACCTTATTATCGCCATCGCCGCGACGCATGCGGCATGGTATACACGGCTGGTGCGCAGTCATGTGCTCAGCCTCAAGAGCCGTGGCCATATTCTGGCTGCGCGGGCTATGGGGCTCAGCCGCACGCGCATTGTCCTGCGTCATTTTTTACCGGCGATTCTTGTGCAGATTCTTGTGCTGGCCACACTGGATGTGGGTCATATGCTGCTGCATGTCGCAGGGCTATCCTTTCTGGGATTGGGAATCCAACCGCCCACGCCCGAATGGGGCCTCATGATTTCCGAGGCGCGCAACTACATACGTTCGCAGCCAATGCTCATGTTCTATCCCGGTCTCATGATTTTTATGGCTACCGCCGCCTGCAACCTTATGGGCGACGCCATGCGTGATCGCCTGGACCCGGCGCTGCGCGCCGCAGGAGCCTGATCGTGAGCGCCACCCCTGATACGCATTCAACCTCGCCCATAGTGGAGGTGCGCAATTTGTGCCTCAAGGCAGCAGGGCACGAAGAGCCGCTTCTCGTAGATAGTGTTTCCTTCAATATAAACGCCGGGGAAACCCTTGCCCTTATGGGTGCCAGCGGATCAGGAAAATCCCTCACAGCTATGGCAGTCATGAATCTGCTTCCACCCGGCGTTGTGCAGCAAAAAGGCGATATTGTGCTGCACCGGGGCGCACCCGCGCTGATTATGCAGAATCCCGGCGACTGCTTTGACCATCTGTTCACGGTGCGGCACACCTTTCGCGAAACCTTTCGTGATACAGGCTGCGTGCCGCGCAAGCGGGAAGAGGCCGCCATGCGCCTGCGCTTGCGTGAAGTGGGCTTCGTTCGCCCGGAAGCTGTTCTGCCGCTCCACCCTTTTGAACTGAGCGGCGGCATGTTGCACCGGGTGATGATAGCTCTGGCCCTGGCCCGCAAAAGCCAGTGCATCATTGCTGACGAACCTATTTCCAGTCTTGATCTGCCCGGTAAGGTGCGCATTCTTCGCTTGCTGAAAAACTTGCAGGCCAGGCACGGCTTTGCCTTGCTTTATATTGATCATGATCTGACCACCGCCGCCTGCATGGCTGACAGAATTGCCGTCATGCAGGATGGCAGGATTGTGGAGCAAGATGAGGCAAACGCCCTGCTGCACAGCCCGGAACATATCTGTACCAAGGAACTCCTGCACGCGTTCAAAACTTCCTGCATCCCCACATTGCAAGCTGTTTCTGGAAAGGAGCGCAAACCGGAGCCACAAAATACAGCGGCTCCAGCCTCGGCAGTGAAGAATGCTCAAAGCGAACGCAAGGTTCTGCTGGAATGCCAAGGGTTGCATAAGAGCTACGGCGCATGTCGTTGGCGAGGCAATGCGGGGCACGAGGTCCTTCGCGGCATCAGCCTGCGCCTGCATCAGGGGGAAAGTCTGGCAATTATGGGGCGCAACGGCGCGGGAAAGAGCACTCTCTTCCGCATGCTGCTTGGCCTGGAAAGACCGGACAGCGGCAGTGTTTCAGTGATGGGCGAAGATATCAGCTTGCTGGAGGTCCACAAAAAGGGCTGGCGAAAACACATACAGACGGTTTTTCAGGATTCACGCGGCGCTGTAAATCCGCGCCTCACCGTCGGCGACATTATTATGGAGCCTTTGCTGGTCCACGAAGAAAACGCTACCGCGCGAAGACGGCGTATTGAGGAACTTCTGTCCCTCGTGAAGCTGCCCCGGTCTTTTAAGAACAAGTATCCAGGCCAATTGAGCGGCGGCCAGCTGCAAAGGGTTTGTATAGCACGGGCACTCGCACCAAAGCCGGATGTGCTGCTTCTTGATGAAGCCCTCACAGATCTGGACGCTGTTGTACGCACCCAGTTGCAGGATCTGCTGGAAAACCTGAAAATGGATCTTGGCCTGTCGCTGCTCTATGTATCGCACGATATGGCATCGGTCTTTCGCCTTTGCGACCGCGTGGTTGTGCTTGATCAAGGCCGCATTGTGGACGAATTTATTCCAGGGCAGCACATGAGCGCGCAACGGCACCAAAGCTTCGGCAGCCTGCTTGAAGCCGCAACCGAGCTGGCGGCGGGCTATTCTCTGAAGGTCTGAGATCTCAACCTATATAATTGATACTCCCCCACCTCCGGGCAAATGAACTTTGAGCAGGTGCTCCCTCAAAGCTCACTGCACTCTCGCTACAGCGTTTAACCGCATCCTTAAATAAACCGCGCAGCCCTCGCAGCAGCCCTTGTCCGCTGCGCTTTCCTGAAACGCCTGAAGCCGGGGCAAAGCAGATGTCCTGACTCCTCGCAGCGGCTTTTGCCGCAAGGCTTGCCGGAAACTGCGCTTGCGCCGCCACGGCAGGTCTCTGTTCACGCAGTTGCCAGAGTATTTTCAAGATGGAAAACTCCAGAGCCAGTCTTCGCCCCAATCAGCTCCTGATCGCGGACGCTCTGCCCCCTCCCTTTCCACCGGCTCAAACTAACAGATCAGCTTTTTCAGACGCACAAACGTCGCGCCAAAAAACTGCCAATACCCAAGAAGGTAAAACTCTGCCGGGTTAGCCCGTTATTTTTCACTTTTGAGCGTCAAAATTTTCGCACCGCAGGGCGGAAAAAAATTCCCACAGTCAATTTTTAATCTCAACATACTAATATAAATATATAATTTTTTTTGGCACATGGATTGCAGATTGTGGACAGCTAGTAACCACCCAGGAGGTGTCCCATGTCTTTGGTTATTAACCACAACATGATGGCTGCAAACACAGCCAGAAATTTGAACTCACACTATGCTCAGTTGAGCAAGTCGGTACAGCGTCTTTCAACGGGTTTGCGCGTAAACAGCGCTGCGGACGACGCCGCAGGTCTGGCCATTCGCGAACTGCAAAGAGCTGACATAGCAACTCTGCAACAGGGTGCGCGCAACGCCAACGACGCCATTTCAATGATTCAGACCGCTGACGGCGCTCTGGGCGTTATTGACGAAAAGCTCACCCGCATGAAGGAACTGGCCGAACAGGCCGCCACGGGTACCTACGACTCTACCCAGCGTCTGATGATCGAATCCGAATATCAGGCAATGGCTTCGGAAATCACCCGTATCGCCAATGCCACCGACTTCAACGGCATTCATCTGCTCAACGGCTCCCTGTCGTCCGACACGCATGACGGCAGCGGTATGAAGTCCACGGGCAAGATGAAGATCCACTTTGGCACAGGCAACGACTCTGCCGAAGACTATTACTACATCAAGATCGGCACCAGTACGGCCTCTGCATTGGGCGTGGGCAACCAGGCCATTGATGCTTCCGGCAATCTGCGCGACGGTGGCACCATTTCTACACAGCAGGCCGCGCAGCGGTCTCTGGACGCCATCACCAACGCTATTATTTCCAAAGACAAGATCCGCGCTCACCTGGGCGCCATGCAGAACCGCCTTGAAAATACGATTACCAACCTGAACACTCAGGCGGAAAACCTGCAGGCTGCCGAATCGCGCATTTCAGACGTGGACGTCGCCACGGAAATGACGCAGTTTGTGCGCAACCAGATCTTGAGTCAGGCTGCGGTGGCCATGCTGTCGCAGGCTAACTCGCTGCCGCAGATGGCGATGAAGCTCATCGGCGGTTAGGCTTTCTTATCATAGGTTGTGGTAGACCAAAGATGGGAGGTCCCGGGGCCGTGACCCCGGACCAAGCCAAAATAGCTGGCGCGGCCCATCCATACCGCATACCCCTACCCGTACAGATGCCCGCAAGGGGCCTAGTTCGTGTGCCCGAGCGCTTCCAGCGCGGCGCGCGCTGCTTGCTGTTCGGCTTTTTTGCAACTGCTGCCGCTGGCCACAAACAGGCTGCCGTCAGGCATACGCAAAGAAACTTCAAAAACCTTGGAATGCTCGGGCCCGTGGCTGCCTGTTCTGGTATACAGGGGAGCCTGCCCAAAACTTTGCTGCGATGCCTCTTGCAAACGGGTTTTATAATCTTTTGAGGCTTTTCCGTCACCGGCCCTGCTGGGCCACTGCTCGGCAAATATGTGCGCTACAGCCTTTTGGGCCGCCGCAAAGCCGCCGTCTTCATAAACAGCCGCCAATACTGCTTCCAAAGCGTCGCTGAGTACCGCGTCGCGTTTGCGTCCGCCCTGGTTTTCTTCTCCCCTGCCCAACTTGATAAGCACATCAAGCCCCAGAGCGCGGGTTCTTTCAGCCAGGCTCACCGCGCTTACAAGGTGTGACCGCATCTTTGTGAGCTCGCCTTCGCGTGCCGAAGGAAAGCGCTTGTAAAGCTCCCACGAAACGCAAAGTTCCAGCACGGCATCGCCAAGAAATTCCTGCCGCTCATTGTGCTCCTGCCCTGCGGAACATTCATTGGCCCATGAGCTGTGCGTGAGCGCCAGTTTCAACAATTCCCGCCGAACAAAGCTGTGCCCAAGCTGCTTTTTAACAAGTTCAAAAGCAGCATCCATAGTATTTTCTGATGGAGTGTCAAAATTTTGCATGTCGGCATTTTAGCTTTTTCAGCAGCCAAGGCAACAGAAAATGCCTTGACATGTGCTGCTCCAGTGCCTACCTAAAGCCATCAACACCCAGGAGCAAAGCATGGCTTACGATATTCGTTTGATGAAGCTGGTAACGGGCGAACTTGCCATTGGCAAATACGATGCCGAAAAAGATTGCCTCAATGAAGTGGCCGCCATCCAGAGCATTCCCACACAGCAGGGCGTGCAGATGATGATGTTGCCTTACGGCTATCCCTTCGAATCCGAATTCAGCGGCAGCATTGAGGGAAAAAGTTTCCTCTATCGCTACACCAGCACCCCCAAGGAACTTCAGGACAAGTACATCGAAGCCTGCACCAACCTTACCGTGGCCGGTGGCCTTGGCAGGATGCAGTTCAGCTCCGAACCTTTCGGTGGTTCCGGCAGCGGCCTGATCAAGTAGTCAGGTTTCCAGTACTGGCTTTTTTCAAGGGCGGCGCGCAAGGCCGCCCTTTTCGTACCCCCCGCTTTTGCCCCATAAGGAAGATCATGCGTTCCCTCCTGCCACTTTTGCCGAAACCAAGCCGCTACGCGGGTATAGAAGACAACGCCTGCCGCAAAGATCCTCAGCAGGTACGCTTGCGCGTGGCTCTGGCATTTCCTGATACCTACGATGTCGGCATGTCCTATCTTGGGCAAAAGATTCTGTATAATATTGTCAACAGCCGCCCCCACTGGTGGGCTGAAAGAGTCATGGCCCCGGAACGCGAAGCGGGAGACATCCTGCGCGCCCATGATACTCCGCTGGCAACGCTGGAATCAGACACGCCTCTTGCGCAGACGCACTGCCTGAGTTTTTCCATCACGCATGAGCTTTGCTACACCAACGTTCTTTATATGCTTGATCTGGCGGGCATTCCCCTGCGCACGGCTGACCGTCCACAGGATCTCACAGCCTGCCCCCTGGTTATTGCTGGCGGCGGCGCGCTGCTCAGCGCAGAACCGCTGACGCCCTTTATTGACATCATGGTGCTTGGCGATGGCGAAGAAAGCCTGCCTGACGTGCTTGAACTGCTGGAAAAGGCTTTGGACGCAGGCTGGACCCGCGAGCGCATGCTGCTTGAGGCCCGGCACATTCCCGGCGTTTATGTGCCCTCGCTTTTCACTGCCCGGCCCGAAGCCCCCACCGCGCCGCCCGTGCCCCTGCTGGACGACTATACCCGGCCCGCACGCCGCATTGTGGCAGACATCAACAATACCCCGTACCCGGCCAAACAGGTTGTGCCCGTTGGGGCCGTACACAACAGGCTGTCGCTTGAAATAGCGCGCGGCTGTACACGCGGCTGCCGGTTCTGCCATGCGGGCATGGTCTATCGTCCTGTGCGCGAGCGTTCGCTGGAGACCATTCATAACCTGCTGGATGACTGCCTCGGCGACACGGGATTTGACGAAATTTCTTTTCTGTCTTTGAGCACGGGCGACTTTTCAGCATTGAAAACCCTGTGCTTCGGCGCGATGGATCGCTGCACCCGCGAGCAGATTGGCCTTTCCCTGCCATCGTTGCGGGTGGGTTCCATTGACGACGAAATCATCGAGCGCATGTCCGATCTGCGCCGTACAGGCTGTACCCTCGCCCCCGAGGCTGGCAGCCAGCGCCTGCGCGACGTCATCAACAAGGGCGTCACAGAAGAAGACCTGCTGCTGCACGCCCAGAAGCTGCTTGAGCATGGCTGGCGGCAGGTGAAGCTCTATTTTATGATTGGCCTGCCCACTGAAACGGACGACGACCTCGCCGCCATTACAGAAACCTGTCTCAAGGTTCGCGACGCGGCAGGGCGCGGCAGCCCGCGCCTGCAGGTCACAGCCGCACTTTCGCCCTTTGTGCCCAAGCCTTTTACGCCTTTTCAGTGGGTTCCCCAGATCAGCCAGGAAGAAATCCAAAGGCGCGTGTATCTGGTGCGCAATCAGTTCAAAGGGCAAAAATTCCTCAAACTGCGCTGGCACGAACCTGCCATGAGTCACCTTGAGGGCATTTTGTCCCGCGCAGACCGCCGCATGGCCGATGTTGTGGAAAAGGCCTACCGCAAGGGGTCCATATTCACCAGCTGGATGGAGCATTTTGAACTTGCTCCCTGGCTTGAAGCTCTTGAAGAATGCGGCCTGAGCGCGCAGGAATGTACGGGCGAACGCCAGCCCGGCAGCCCTCTGCCCTGGGGCCACCTTGAAGCTGGCATTTCTGAAGAGTATTTGCTGCGTGAATGGCAGCGGGCCCTTGGGGAAAAAATTACCGACGACTGCCGCTACGGCGCTTGCCGCCAGTGTGGCGCATGCGACACCAAGGCAGGGCCGTCGCGCATGCCGCACACGCCCTCGCCTGGCTGCGCTGGCACACCGCTGCAAGAAGCCGCCGCTTCTGATGCCCAGGTGCAGGATGCGCCTGCCGATTCTGAACCGGACGCCACTTTGCAGGCAACAAATCTGCCAGACGGGCACCTGCACCGTAACCGGCTGATTTTTTCGCAACGCGACCAGCGCGCGCACCAGCCAAGCCGGGATGAAGAAGGACGTCTTGTGTGCCGTCCCCCGGCCAGCCGCCCGCCCAAAATCACCACCGAGCTGACCGTCAAGGCGGCCCAGTATCGTATATGGCACAGCAAAGCAGGCGGCAGCGCCTATTTGAGCCAGCTGGAGCTACAGGCAGTTCTGGACCGCGCCCTGCGCCGCGCCGGGTTGCCAATGGCCTTTTCGCAAGGTTTTCATCCCATGCCGCTCATGTCGTTTGGCCGTGCCCTGCCTGTGGGCGTGGAAAGCCACGTGGAATGGTTTGCCCTGACCCTGCATAAGATACTGCCGCCCAAGGAAATTGCAGACCTCCTGAATCCTCTGTTGCCGCCCGGCATGGAGGTCATCCGCGTAGAATTTGTGGACAAGAGCCACCGCACGGAACAGGCCTTTGCTGAGGCTTTTCGCCTGACGTTGCCCACCCAGGATGAAACCCGCCAGGCTGCCCAGTGCTTCACAGAGTTTGCCGCCTTGCCGGAACTGAATTTTACCCGGGATACAAAAAAAGGCCCCCGCACTGCAAACATCAGGGCCATGCTGCGCCAATGGGAACCAATTGTGGATGAGCAGCACAATAATGCCATTGAGGCCGTGACATTTGTGGCTGACTGGAGTAATGGTTACCTGTCACCCCTGCTTTTTGGAATGGCAATATTGCAACCTCTGGGAACGCCAGACACATTGCGCCCCAGACTGCGGCTAGTAAAAACCGCGCAATTATTTGCTGATGAAAAACTGTATCCGTAGGGGAGCCCCCTACGGGGTCTGTTTACGTTCGCTGGCCTTTGCGTCAGCTTTTGCCCTTGCCCACGGGAGAGAAAGTATGGCTTCCTGTATCCCCTTTGCCGATGAAGAACCTTTTGCCGAGCGTGTCAAAACCCTGGCTGACGACGAACTGTTGGAAATCTGGGAAGAAACGCAGCAAATTGAAAATATGATCTGTGCGGAGCTGCACGCTGATTTTTCACTGGCTCCGGATTATGAAAAAACCATTGTGGAAGAGTTGAGCCTGCGCTCCAGCCGCCGCATAAACGCCCGGCCCGAAGCGAAATAAGACTAATTGGACGCCCTAAAGGCGCCACAAAAAGTCACAGGGCTTTCTTCAAATAGATCATGTCTTTCAGAAGAACGCCGTCTTCCACAATTGGCTCACGATAGTTGTTCACAAAAAAGTCTTTGAGGCGGTGCGAATACTCAAATCCGCACCGCCTGTAAAAACGTAGATGGCGGGGGCTTTCGCCCGTGCCCACCAGCATAATGCGCCCGCTGCCCTGGTAGTGGCCGCTTACATGCTCCATCATTCTGGTCCCGTAGCCCTGCCCCTGGTATCTGGCTTCTGTGGCCAGATTTTTTATTTCAACCACACCATCCGCTTCCTGCGTGACCACGCAGACGCACTTGACCCCGTGGTCGTGCAAAACAAAAAGATCACCCCGCTCAAGGTAGCGGTCAATCATGTCTTCCTGCTCATCACCGAGCAAAAGAAGATCAAGAAAATCCTTTTTCCTTTCGCTGACAATTGAAATGGATATGGGCATATATCCTCCGCTGTGTGAAATACTGTGGAAGGCGCATATGCAAAATGGGCGAAAGCCGTTCAGCTTTCGCCCAAAAATTCTTTATGCGCCACCACTTCTGAGCATATTCACCGCGCCAATATAATGGCAAACGGCCAAAAGATGCCCGTACAGTTCTACGCGGTTTTTGCAGAAAACACTGTTTCTGCAACATCACCGTTAGTCTGCTCTAGAGCATTTCAAAATTGAAATGCTCTAGGTGGCTGAGTGAGCAGCCTCCCGCCGTGGAGGCGTAAGCACAGCTTCAGACGTTGCGACGCAGGAAGCTACGGATGAAGACAACACCGCTATTTATTTGCGCGATTAAACGCCGTAACGAGCGTCTATTAAACTTTGAAAATACACATTTTCAAAGTTAATCTGTTCTAGATGCCGCCAAGCATTTCCATATCATCGTTGGAAAGCAGCTTGTCCAGATCCAGCATAATAAGCAGACGATCCTGAAGCTTGCCTACGCCGCTGATGTAGTCCGAATCAACTCCGGCAACCACTGGTGGCGGCGGTTCCACCGTGCTGGCGGGAATGCGCAGCACTTCGGAAACGGCATCCACCACAAAGCCCACGATGATGTTGTTGATTTCAATAACAATGATCCGCGTGTTTTTGTCGTGCGCTTTGGGCGCAAGACCGAAACGGCGGCGCAGATCAATGATGGGAATCACCTTTCCACGCAAATTGATGACGCCTTCCACAAACTCGGGAGCGCGAGGCACCCTGGTGATCTCCATCGTGCGGATAATTTCCTGCACTTTCAGGATATTTACCCCGAATTCCTCTTCACCGATGCTGAAGGTCACCAGTTGCAGAAGTTCGTCTTCCTGCTTTCTCTGACTCAAATCCATGTGCGCTCCTTATTGCAACCAGCCGCTCAACCTGTAAAGGCCGCCAGCCTCAGCCTCGGCCCAACCAGTACCTACTGTAGGGCTTATCGGCAAATTGGTAAAGCACCATAGGCCCGATAAAAAAACTCTACTGTCCAAATGCGTCACGCATGGCCTGTTCAAGACTCTCACTTCCGTACACATCGCGCAGCACCAGCGGCGATGTAGACATGTCGCCTGCAGGAAAAAGCGCTGTCAGGGGAATGCTCTTGCTGCCCAGCGCCTCCAGAAGGCGCACGGCATAGGCATTGGCGTTGGTAAGATCCACGCGCACAAGCTCCATACCATACAGGGCCTGCAGGCGGCGCAAACGCTCGTCCGTCAGCACGGTGGCTTCCATAAATTTACAGTTGGGGCACCAGTCGGCAGTAAATTCCAGCAGCAGCGGCTTTTTGCCCAAGGTTGCCTCAAATGTTTGCGGATTAAAATCCCGCCATTGCGGCAAGGGAGCCACAGGACGAAGCACCCACACAAAGGAAGCCAGCAAAAGCCCCAGACAGGCAAGCCCCACAACACGGCGGCGCAGAGGCGGCGCAGATATGCTGCAATACTGCCCCCAAAGCCAGGCGCACAACGCAACCACCAGCAGCACGCTCAAAACCTGCATGTGCTTTTCCACCGGAAGAATGGAAAGCAGGTACAAAGCGGTGCCCATGAGAAAAAATCCCACCACGCGTTCAAAAACATGCATCCATGCCCCAGGCTTGGGCAAAATACGCGCCAGAACGGGCCATATGCTAAAAAGTACATATGGCAGGGCCATGCCAAGGCCCACAGCCCAAAAGACGACTACAACCACCATGAGGGGCTGTGTGAAGGCCCATCCCAGCACGCCGCCCAGCAAGGGGCCACTGCACGGTGTTGCCAAAAAGGTGGATACAAGCCCGGTAAAATAAGCCTGAAGGCAAGGATTTTTGGTGTTCGAGCCCGCTTTCAGGTCAATGACAGGCAGAGTGAAGACTCCCAGCATGGACAAGCCCATAAGAAATACCAGCAGCAGCATGACCAGCAACACGGCCTGATTCTGGTACAGCTGCCCCCACATGAGATCCGCCAGCCCCAGCACCAGGGCCAAGGCGCTGAACAGGGTCATGACACCGGCAGCAAAGCAGATGTTGTGCCGCCTGAAATGCTTGAGGCCTTCCTTGTCGCAGCCGCCCACCATAAGCAGGCCGCTTACCTTGAACGTCAGCACAGGCAATACGCAGGGCATGGCGTTCAGCAGCAACCCGGCCAGTATGCCAAAAAGCAAGGCCTTGCCGAGGCCTGATATTTCCACAGATTCATTCATGTACCGCGGGGTCAGGCTTATGAAATCGTCCATGGGGGGCAAGGCCTTTTGCGCCTGCTCCATGCCCATTGCAGGCTCGCCGTCCTTCTGGCCCAGCGTTTCCCCCTGAGATTCAAGCCAGCGGGCAATGCCTTCGGATCGGCCAGCCTGGCCCGCACCCGCTTGAGAATCAAGGGGAACGGCCACGGCTGAAGGCCCGTCAAACGCGGGCAAGGCCTGCGTTGCATCCCCCTCAAAAAACTTGGGCGGCATTTTTTTCAGGCTGCGCCATTGCGCGGCCCAGGGCATCGCCTCAAGAGATTGCGTCGCGCGGGGCACGGCCCCTGTCACCTGCTGATTAACGGGCATGCAGTTGCGCGTGGAACACAAAAGCATGCTTATGTCTGCCGTGTAGGGCTTGCCTTCGTCTGCGCGAGCCAGAAGCACATAAAGGGTCACTTCATCTTCATAGACAAAAATGGTTGCCGAAGGGTCATAAAAATCCCGTTGCACAGCGCCTTCAGGGTACCATACGGCTTGTGGAGCGCCGCCATCAACACTGAACCGCAGGGTTGTGGGGCGGCCCGCGTCGCCTGGGTTGTGCGCATAGGCGTGAACGTCCTTGGGCAAAGTCAGGTGCA
Source organism: Pseudomonadota bacterium (assembly GCA_023386035.1). GTDB lineage: Bacteria > Desulfobacterota > Desulfovibrionia > Desulfovibrionales > Desulfovibrionaceae > Desulfovibrio. The sequence continues at coordinate 48,029 of JAEWKM010000004.1, read as the reverse complement.
GAGCGCCAACAACGGTGTCACCGTCCAGGGCCGTTTCAAGCCGGGCTGCAAGGGTATTTGCCCCGGCCTGACAAGAAAAAACAAGGATGAACAAGGCGATACATAAAGGAGTCAGCCGTAAAAGCAGCGGATTTGGTTTTGGGCTAAAAAGCTTTGTTAAAAATAAACTCTTTAATTTCAACATATTAACTCTTTGTGCTCATTTTTTTTACAAACTTGCTTGACAGAGGGTACCCATAAGCGTAAACCCTTTTTCACGCAATGCGGGTCATTAGCTCAATTGGTAGAGCAGCTGACTCTTAATCAGTTGGTTCGGGGTTCGAGTCCCTGATGGCCCACCAGATAAAAACAAGGTTCGTGGTTAAAAACCGCGAACCTTTTTTTGTATTTGCAACACAGCACACCAGTTCTTCAAGAACACAAGTACGCGCAGCAGCGCATGCCGCAGCCACATACAGCATGTATGCGCGTACAGATGCGCATACAAAAGCTCTACCGCAGTGCACATTCTTCTGTGCGGGCTGCTCAAAAGATGCTTTCATACCTGGCGCAACCTGGGACACAGGACTATCGTTCCTCGCGATGAAGCGGGCAATGGCCGCACTGGCGACAGACGGTATGTGATCCCGGAGGGAAGGTGTTAAGTAGCTCAGCATTAGCAATATTTTATCCCTACTGTAGGCGCAAGTCCATCATTCACTTGTGCCTGCGCCATAAAGATACCACATCAGTTATGGATAAATCCATACATCCCGGCCAGCCAAACACGTTTGGCATTATTGTCAAATAATGGATTTTACCCCGGCAGCAAGAAAAGCGGCCCTTTTCATGCCGGACGCGCTCGAAAATACTTGCCAGTAAAGAGCAGCAGTGCAGGACGCATTACCGCCACAGGGCCCCTTGCTGGCAACGCGCAGTTTTGTGCCAAACAGAGCGCCAAACGAATCAGCGGCCAATAAGACTACAGCCCAATGACGATCTATCAAAAAAAAGTGAGCCTCTTTTTGACAAAAAGGCTCACCTACACAGATGTTCAGTAAAAAATATTAAAGAATGTACTGCGTCAAATCCTGATCGTTGCGCACGTCTTGCAGATGCTCCACCACATAGGCCTTGTTGACCACGATCTGCGCGCCCGGCATTTCCGGCGCGTCAAAAGAGATGTCAGACAGGATTTTTTCCATAATGGTGTACAGACGACGCGCCCCGATATTTTCAGTGCGCGAATTGATGTCTTCCGCAAAGGCGGCAACTTCCTCCAGCCCATCCTCGGTGAAGCTCAATCGAATCTGCTCCGTACCCAACAGGGCTTCATATTGCTTGGTGAGGGCGTTGTCAGGTTCCGTAAGAATGCGCAAAAACTCCTCGCGGCCCAGAGCCTGAAGCTCCACACGCAGGGGAAAGCGCCCCTGAAGTTCGGGAATCATGTCTGAAGGCTTGCTGAAATGAAACGCGCCCGCCGCAATAAACAGGATGTGGTCTGTGCGCACCATGCCGTACTTGGTATTCACGGCGCTGCCTTCCACTATGGGCAGCAGGTCACGCTGCACGCCTTCGCGCGAAATGTCCGATGTGCGGTTTTGGGACGAGCTGGCTATCTTGTCTATTTCGTCAATAAAGATAATGCCCGTCTGCTCCACGCGTTCCTTGGCGCGCTCAACCAGGGCATCCTGATCCACAAGCTTGCCCGATTCTTCCTGTACCAGCACATTGAAGGCGTCTCTGACCTTCATTTTGCGGCGGCTGCGCTTGGGCGGAAAAGCTTTGCTGAACATGTCCTTGACCTGTCCGCCCATCTGCTCCATGCCGGGAATGGCAAAAATGTCCACTCCACCGCCGCCCATTTCCGTCACTTCCATTTCCACTTCGCGGCTGTCCAGAAAGCCGAGCCTGAACTGCTGCAACAGCTTTTCGCGCGTGGATACACGGTCTTCCGGCCCGAAGGAACCGGGTAGCAAAAGATCCATAAGGCGTGATTCCGCAGCGGCTTCGGCAGCCTTGCGCACGCGGGAGTTTTCCTCGTCGCGCACAAGATTTATGCCGATTTCCATCAAATCCCGTACCATAGATTCCACGTCCCGCCCAACATAGCCCACTTCCGTGAACTTGGTGGCCTCCACCTTGATAAAGGGCGCCCCCGAAAGCTTGGCCAGACGGCGTGCGATTTCGGTTTTGCCTACGCCAGTCGGCCCCATCATGATTATGTTCTTGGGGGAAACTTCGTCGCGCAGTTCAAGGGGCAGATGCTGCCTGCGCCAGCGGTTTCTCACGGCAACGGCAACCATTCGCTTGGCCTGTTCCTGGCCCACGACAAATTTATCCAGTTCGGCCACAATTTCACGAGGTGTCAAGGTGCTCATCAATCGCTCCTGCTAAGTTTGCTCTATCTATCAATATAGGCACTGTAAACAGTATGGCAATGGCACTAAGAAAATTTGGCGCACAATGAAGCGTCACTGATATGACGCAAAATTGCGGCATTATTCGCTCGACGCCTTGACCGGGATTTGCCATTATGAAGCTCTGTCCGGTTGTCTGGTTTTAACCTTGACCCGGCAGCCGCGCATTCTTGTTGAGAATAATTATTGACTAGACAAGGCTCTTGTAGCACAGTGGTTTCACAAACAAAGGCACAAGGAGTTTGTATGAATACAGTTACTTTCAAGGGCACCCCTTTGCATCTGATCGGCAATCAGCCCACCGTCGGGCAGAAAGCGCCGGACTTCACCCTGGCCGCCAACGACCTGAGCCCCCGCAGCCTCAGGGACTATGCGGGCAAGGTGCTGGTACTGGTGAGCGTGCCCTCTCTTGATACTCCTACATGCGATACGGAAGTGCGCCGCTTCAACAAGGAAGCAGCCGCTCTTTCCGACAAGGTGCGCATCGTGGCCGTAAGCTGCGACCTGCCCTTTGCCCAGGCCCGCTGGTGCGGCGCTGCTGGCGTTCAGTCTGTTGAAACCCTTTCTGACTACAAAGAAAGAGATTTCGGCAAAGACTACGGCCTGCTTATTGACGAACTGCGCCTGCTTGCCCGCGCCATCGTGATTGTGGCTCCTGACGGCACCGTGGCTTATACCCAGCTTGTTCCTGAAGTTGCCAGCGAACCGGACTATGACGCCGCCCTGGCTGTTGTTAAAAAACTAGCATAAAGCGCAGGCACACTGCCCTTCCGTGCCAGTGCACAATGTGAAAGCCTCCCCGCCAAGGCAGGGAGGCTTTCACATTGTAAAACCTGGCTATTATATGCTGATGCGGCTTGAAAAGAGTGCGCAAAGGCAACCAAAACCCGCCTGCGCCAATTTTGCGGCGCTGATTTGAGAACAAACCAACGCAAGCAGTTCAAGCTGCAAAGCGCCAAAGCAGTAAAGCTTAAAGCGCACGCCACAAATTCTGCGTCAGGCGGCCTTGCGGCTCCCCCGCACGCTTGCCACCAGGGCGCTTACGCCAAACCAGCAGCACGCTACAAGAATCACCGTGGCCCCGCTGGCAGTGGCCATCCATTCCTGGGCAGAAAGAACAAGGCCAATAAAGGCCGAACTCAAGCCCACAACAAGCGCCCACCAGAACATGCCGCCTGCCGTGGTTGCCAGATTACGCGCCGTGGCCGCTGGCACGATGAGCAGTGCGGTCACAAGCAGTACGCCTACCGCCCAGACGGAAAACATGACTACCAGTGCCAGCAGGGCGGCAAAACTGTATTGCCACAGGGCGACACGCACCCCGTGAACGCGGGCCATAACTGGGTTGAGGGCGATATACAGCAGCCGGTTGTATCCAATTATCTGAAAAAGCATCATGACGATAAAAAGCAGAACCAGAAAGCCCGTTTCGTCTTCCGTAATGGTAAGGATATCACCGTATAGAAAGCGCTGCATATCACGTCCCACGCCGGGAGCACGGCTGACCACCGCCAGCCCGAAAGCCACCACGGCAGAAAACACGATGCCGATAACCGTATCGCCGGAAAGATTGCTCCGCCGCCGCACGGCCATTATGCCCAATCCCACCAGCAGGCCAAAAAGAGGCATGGAAATTCGTGGGTTAATGGCAAGAATCAGGCCCAGAGCCACCCCGGCAAATGCAGAATGGCCAATGGCGTCAGAAAAAAAGGCCATACGAAAGCTTATTACTTCCACCCCGAGCACAGAGGCCATCGGGGCCAGCAGAAGCAAACCCAGCAGGGCCTGCTGCATAAAGCGCATCTGCAGGCAATCCAGCGGTAAACGCCCCAGAAGATCATAGAGTAACGTAAGATCAGGCATTACCTGCCTCCTCGGCGGCAGAGCGTGCCGGCTCGCCCGCAGGCCCGGCCTTTGCCCCATCAGGGCAATGCCCTTGCGTCAAAAGATGGTCCGGGGTCACTGCCCCGCCACGGCGCTGCACACTGGAATATTCTGGCAAAAGCTTTTCCGGCGCGCACACAGCGCCGCACTGGGGGCAACCGGGATCAGCGGGATCGCACTGGTCAGGGTAAAGATGAATGGGTACGCCAAAGAGCTCCATAAGCGTTGAAGCGCCAAGGGCTTGGTGGGGCGCGCCTTCAGCGCAGACGGTTTTATTGAGGCAAATAACGTGGGTTGCGTAATGCGCTGCCAATGAAAGATTATGACTGACCATTATCTGGGTGAAGCTTTGCTGCAACCGAACTTTGTTAAGCACCTCCCAGAACAGGCGTTCGCCCTGCACGTCAACCCCGGCAGCAGGTTCGTCCAGCACCAGCAGGCGAGGTTCGCGGGCAAGGGCCGCAGCCAGCAGCACCCGGCGCATTTCACCGCCGGAAAGATCACTCAGTCGGCGGTTTTCAAGCTTTTCTGCCTGCACCAACTCCAGCAGCTCTCGTGCCTGCTTGCACGTGGAAGACTTAAGCCCAAGCCACAGCGGGCGGCGTTGCCTGTTCAGCGCCAAAAACTCGCTCACGCGCAGGGGCAGGCTCGCATCCATATGCAGATGTTGCGGCACATAGGCCGTGCGCGGCAGACCTGAAAGGCCTGCCGCCTCAATACGGCCAGTATAGTTCATTTCGCCAATCAAGCAGAGCAGCAGCGTGGTCTTTCCTGCCCCGTTGGGGCCAACAAGCACGGTACTGCTGCCAGCGGGCACAGTGGCGCGCACATCTTCCAGGATGAGCCTTCCGCCACGGCACACGCATACATGATCAAAAACAAGGGCAGGAGCGGAATTGTCAGCGCTGCTCAAAATACTTCTCAAGGGTGTTGATGTTGTTGTTCATAGTTTTTTCATAGTGATCCAGCGATGGATTTGCCGGGCCCGAGGCCAGAGAATCCAGTTGCGCTGCAGGTATGCCAACCTCGCGGGAGAGGGTTTGCACGGCCTTGTCCGAATACTGCGGCTCGCTGGCGATGAGGGCGGGCTTATGCTCGCGCAGCACCTCGGCCACTTTGAGCAGGCGTGCAGCCGAAGGCTGCGCCTCTTCATTTTCCTGAATAACGGCTACAACTTCAAGGCCGCCGTCGCGCGCCATATAAACAAGGGCGTCGTGCATGAGCGCAATTCCCTTGTTGGATGACTTGTTACCCAGCGTGGCAAGCCTTTCACCCAGATTCACCAAAACCTTTCCGTAGGCCTGGGCGTTTGCTTCATATGTGGCGGCATGCTGCGGGTCGGCCTTGGCAAGTCCATCAGCCATATTCTTTACCATAATGCCAGCCTGAACGGGGCTTGCAAAGGCATGAGGATTGACGCCGCCGTGATCGTGGACATGACCATGCTCATGAGCGTGATCGTGGCCGCTTTTCTCCTGTTCGTGGCTGACGGCGGCGTGTTCGTGCCCGTCGTGCCCGTCCGCCGCTTCCTGATGCTCGTCTTCTTCACCGTCAGCTTCCATCACGGGGGTGATCCCGGCGCTGCTGTCCACCACAGCCAGACCCGGCTTGGCGTTGGGCAAAGCTTTTTGCATGAAGTCGTCCAGCCCAAGCCCATTGAGCAGCAGCACGTCAGCCTGCGCCAGTTTCTGCATATCCTTGGGCGTCAGGGCATAATCGTGGGGGCAGCCGGTCTGGGCCGGAATAAGCAGGTCAACCTGAGCGCCGGGCCTGTTTTGAACCACGTTGCGCGCAAGAAGATATACGGGGTAGGTTGTGGCGAGAATACGCAGCGTGCCCTGGCTGGAAGCAGCGGAAGCACCCTGTGGCGTAAACAGGCCCAAGCCTGCGATGCTGGCCGCAATCAAGGCAACGGCGGCGCTATGACGAAAAACCGTAAATATGCTTTTTTTCATAGTATTACTCCATTTCACCAGATCAATGTTCTTGGTTATGCCTCCACTATGGGCCTGTCAAGGCAGCATGGAAGAGGCATTGGGCAATACAGAAAGGCCGCCTTGACGACGGTCTTCTTTAGGGGCTGTTTCTAAATAATTCTTTTGTCCAATTGGCTGCGTCAAAAGGCTATTTTTTACTCCCGTCATGTACCGCAAAAGTACACTCCTCTGGTAAAAAAGCCTTTCTCCTTGTCCTTGGCGCAAAATCATTTATTTAGAAACAGCCCCTAGAGCAGATGAACTTTGAGAATACGTATTCTCAAAGTTCAAGACACGCTCGCTACGGCATGTAACCGCGCGAATAAATCGCGCTTACGCCTCCACGGCGGGCGTCTGCTCACACAGCCACCTGAGCATTTCAAAATGAAATTGCTCAACTATTCACCACATCATGCCGTTAACCCGCTTTTCCCTTGGGGGCATGCCGTATGAAGGTGCCGTCTTCCAACTCAAAAAAAGCCTGCTTCAGTTCTTCGTCCGTATTCATGACAATGGGGCCGCCCCAGGCCACGGGCTCACGCAGGGGCGCGCCGGAAACCAGCACAAACCGCGCTCCTTCGGGGCCGCCCACAAGGCTTACCGCGTCACCGGGAGTGAACAGGCAAGCATTTCGATGCGGAATCTCACCGTCGCCGCCCGCCAGTTCGCAGTTGCCTTCAACCATATAGGCAAAAACTGTGTCTTGCGGTTTGGTGGCCACAGTCCAGAGAGCGCCGGGTTTCAGCGTTACATCCAGAAAAACCACGTCCACATGGTCGCCCCTGGTAGCCCCGGAAACACCGTTGTATTCCCCGGCCACCACGGATACGAGGGCGCCGCCCTCTTCCACCTTCGGCACCATATCGGCCTTGATGTCCCTGTATTCGGGATCAACCATCTTGCGCGCTTGCGGCAGGTTGATCCATAGCTGCAGGCCCAGCATGCGGCGGGATGCCTGGGGCATCTCCTGATGCAAAATGCCGCTGCCTGCCGTCATCCACTGGCAGCCGCCGTCGACGATGCTTCCCGCATTGCCAAGGCTGTCTTCATGATCAATGCGTCCGCGCATAAGGTAGGTGAAGGTTTCTATGCCACGGTGCGGATGCGTGGGAAAACCTTTAATATAGTCCTGAGGATTTTCAGAATCAAATGCGTCCAGCATAAGAAATGGGTCAAAACTGCGTACTGTGGGTGAACCAAGCACGCGCACAAGGTGTACGCCAGCTCCATCAATGGCCTTTCGGCCTGTGACCAGTTCAGCAATAGCGCGCTTTTTCATAGCAGCTCCTTTGGACGGGCCTGCGCAGGTGTAGAAAACTTGCCGACAATGGTGGAATGCTGTACCTAGGCGGTATGCTTCTGCCATTTCGGCCTGCAAGCCCTGCTTCAGGTAAACAGAAAACAGCGCCGGGGGCAACCCGCCCATATCGCCGCTGCCTCATAAAGCCGCCCTTGCGGCCACCTGTTCTCCAATATATACCCGGCGTAACTGCCAATCGGCCAAAACCATGCATAATAGCCTTGTTGCCTCAACTCTGCTGGTCATGTTCGCCGTCCTGTACCCTGTGTCGGAATCAGCAGCTCAAGATACCGACAATCACTCCCGTCAGAAAAACGAAACATCAGGCGCAGCCTCCCAACCATCGTCCGAAGCAATACCGGAACCTGTTCCTGCCCCTACCACTGATCCCGTTTCCGGCCCCGCACCAGCCCGGGACTCTGCCTCCAAGGCAGAAGAAAACCAGCCCCAGGGCAAGCTTCAACGTCAGGATGAAGAAAAGAAAAATCTTGCGGCAGAAGACAACAAACAGCCGGAAACACCCGACGGCGCGCTGCCATCTGCTCTGGCTCCACGCCATTTGCCGCCACTCAAGGAACTGCTTACCTCCCCCTTCGGCCCGCGCCGCATGCCCACATGGCTGAGCCGCCGGGGCATGGTGGTGCGCGATCACAGCGGCATTGACCTGCGAGCCCGTCTGGACTGGCCGGTTGTGGCCTTTCGCGGTGGCAAGGTCACGCACGCTGGCAAGGACGGTTTATCCGGCATTGTGGTGGATATTCTTCAGGACGACGGCATGACGGCGCGTTATGCCCACATGGGGAAGACGCTGGTAAAAAAGGGGCAGGAAGTCACACAGGGAACGCCTGTGGGACTGGTGGGCTGCACAGGGCGCACAACCGGGGCGCATTTGCACTTTGGCCTGCGTGACGCATCGGGCAAGCTTGTGGACCCCCTGCCCTTTCTGACCAGAGGCGAAGACGTTTTGCGCCCGGCCCCGGAAGATATACCGGAACAGCTGACGCCGCAGACCTGTGGCCCTATGGTACGGGGACGTGATGGCCGCCCTGCGCGGGCGGGACGCAGCCTCAAGGAGCTTGAAAACTATACGCCGCCGCCTATTCCCCGCTGGGAGGACAGACCCTGATTCGGGCATATCTTCTGCCGCGCTTACGAACAGCGCCTGCACGCTGCTTCTTTGGCTTGCTGGTATATAATGTCGCCAGACCTGCTGTCAGCAATATCTGCCCGGCAAACAGCGTGGGATCACGGTCCATAATGGCGGCCCCGCAAACAAGCACGGCCCCGGTAACAACAAGAAATTTTTGGTGAAAAAACAGGCCCAGAGCCTGCATGCCAGCTCCAAAAACCAGCATCAGACCCCAGGCCCATAGAAAAGCAGTGTCAGAAGGCAGCCAGTAAATCTGAGGCTGATCCGACAGAATTTGTTCCGCAGCTGCAACGCGTTGTCCGACACTTTGGAGCAACCCCTGGGCAGCAACCATCATGACCGGGCAAACGCGCACAGATTATTCCCACACCAGGGCGCACCATTCCCCGTCCAGAACCCGGCGGGGTTTGGGCAGGCACTGGGCCATGTATGCTTCTTCCACGCTGTCAGCCTGAATTTCAAGCAATCCTGAAAGGACGAGGCACGCGCCGGGTTTGCAGGCCTGAACAATAAGCGGCGCAAGCTCAATAAGCGGGCGGGCAAGAATATTCGCCAACACCACATCATACGTTTTGCCCGGCACGGCATCTATGCTGCCTTGCGCCACCGCAAAGTCTTCCACATGGTTGAGCACGCGGTTTTCCAGCGCGTTTTCAACGGCAAGGGCGTCGATATCAAGGCCTTCGCCCTTGAGGCCGCTTTTGCAGCAGGCAATGCCAAGCACGCCCGAGCCTGTGCCAAGATCCAGAAAAGTCTCGCCGGGTGATACGCGGCCCGCGTCAATCAGGTCGCTCAACACCATAAGGCACAGGGCTGTCGTTGCATGATGCCCGGTGCCAAAGGCGCTCTTGGGCTCAATAAGAACCTTGATGCGGCCGGGAAAATCCTGCGTGTCTGCCAGCCAGGGCGGCAAAACCACAAAGCGCTTTCCACACGGCACGGGCGTGAAAAACTGCCGCCACGCTGCAAGCCAGTCCTGCGCTTCAAGCGTTTGCATTTTGCATTTTGCCGAGGGCACACGCGCTTCAAACGTGCTGCGCAGCCCTTCGATAAAATCGACATTTTCGCAGTGAATGCGAAAACGGCTTTCACCTGTGGGCAGGCTTTCTTCCTCCCAGCCGAAAGAAACTTCCAGGGTTAAAAGGCCTACGGCAATGTCATAGGCGTTTTCATCCACAATGATCTCAAGCTGAAAAATATTGTTCATTATCCATCTCTGTTTTGCTGTGACAGGCTGAAAACTCAGGCCAGCATGACAGACTTTGCCCCTGTGGTCGAGGGCGTCGTTGCCGAACATCCCGAAATTCGAGCACAACAGGCCGGCAATACGTTTCTTGCTCTGGCAATAATCCCTAAAATCCGTAGCATATTGCCATGCGGGAGGATTCCTAGTAAAAAAATGGTTTGCACTCCCCTTTGTAATTCGCTTTTTTCAAGGAAAGCACATGCCTACACGCACGGAAGAACTGGAAAACCTTCTCGCCGTGATCCGCGCCGACTTTGATGTGGATTTCGAGCCTATGCAGATTGATGAAAATCCTCTGCAAATTCTGTCCATTAACAATATGCAGTCCCATCTGGACAAGCTGCTGCAAAAGCATGCCATCCGCGATCCGTTAAAAGATCTGCCCCTGTGGGCCAAGGTGTGGCCCGGCTCTTTTGTGCTGGGCCGCCTGCTGCGTAAATATGAGCCCCAGGGCAAAACCCTGCTGGAACTGGGCGCCGGATGCGGTGTTCTCAGCCTGGTGGCCGCCCGCTACGGCTTCAGCCGTATCGTGCTCAGTGACGTGGTTGAAGAAGCCCTGCGCTTTGCACGGGCCAACGTACTGCGCAACGACATGCAGGATATCGTTGAAGTGGCCCGCGTGGACGTAACCACCCCCGGGCGCGATCCGCGCTTCAGCCAGGGCTTTGACCTCATGGCCGCTTCCGAAATTCTTTATCTTGAAGAACTGCACAGGCCGCTGGTAAAGTTTGTAGACCGCCACCTTGCCCCTGGCGGCAAGGCGCTGTTCTGCACAGACATGGCCCGCGCCAAACCCCATTTTGCCAAAGTGGCTTCAAAAACCTTCAAGGTTACTGAAGGCCGCATAGGCGTTAAAACCCACGACGATGACGGCGAAGAACAGCGCCGCGTTTATAGCATTTTGATTTTGGAGCGTTCATGAACAGCCACTTGCCCTGCATCCACCTTGTCCCCTGCCCCAAGGGCTACACCCGCGACCTCGACAAAACCATGAGCCCGCCGCAGACCATTGCGCGCGTGCGCCAACGGCTGACCGAGGCCGATTTGGACATTCTGGCCCGCACCACCAGGGTGGACGTGAACAGACTGGGCATACCCGTTTTCTTGAGTGTATGCGGCGCAGACGCCCGGCGCGTCATGCCCACCCGCAAGCAGATGGGCAAGGGCTCCTCGCCGGAGCAGGCCGAAGCTTCTGCTCTTATGGAACTGATGGAGCGCTATGCCTTTTTCAGCTTCTGGCAGGAGCGTCCGCATATGGTCCGCGCCACGTGGAGCGAAGCGGAAGCCCGTTTTGGCGATGCCCTGCTGCCGCTCAAAGAAATGCTGCGCTCGGTCAATGAAGAACTGGACGAGGCAAAAGCCCGCAAAGTGCTGGATCTCATCAGCTGGAGCTTCTATCCGGCCACACGCCTGCCGGATGAAAGCATTGTCTGGCTGCCTTTGGACTGGTTCAAGCTGCTGGGCGAATTCAACGGCACCTCGGCGGGCAACAGCCCCGAGGAATCCCTGCTGCAAGGCTTGAGCGAACTGATTGAGCGCCATGTGTGCTGCCTGGCAGACCGCGAACGCCTTGTTACTCCCAGCATTGATCCCGCCTCCTGCCAAGATCCTGTGCTCTGCCAGCTGCTTGAGGCCTTTGCCAGAGAAGGCATACACATTGTGCTCAAGGATTTTTCTCTGGATATGCCGCTACCCACTGTAGCTGCCATTGCCTGGGACCCCACCACCATTGGCAAAAGCTCAGAAATTGTATTTACGGCAGGCACGGCGGCGTCTCCGGCCAAGGCTGCCATCCGCGCTGTGACGGAAATTGCCCAGCTTGCGGGTGATTTTTGCACCAACGCCTGCTACGAGGCCTCGGGCCTGTCCAAATTCAATACTCTTGAAGAGGCGGCGTGGCTTTTCGACGGCCCCACTGTCAGCCTGGACAGCCTGCCCACAGTGGAAAACAACGACATCAAGCAGGAACTGCTTACGGCCCTTGAAGGCCTGCGCCCCTTGACGATGTATGCGGTGGAAACGACCCATCCCCGTCTGGGCATTCCCGCCCACTACAACATTGCGCCGGGCATGGCGTTCAGAGAGCGCGACCTCAATCAAAGCCTGGGCCTTTTTGTGGGCCGCAAGCTGGTGGAAGAAGCCGACGCCCACACCGCCCTGGAAGGGCTGGAAGTTCTTGAAGAGTGCTACCCCAAGGCGCATTTTCTGCCCTTCTTCAAGGGCATGCTGGCCTTGCGCGCCGAAGACTGGAGCAGCGCCAGCGCCCTGTTTGCCGAAGCCATGCCCCTGCAACCCGGCGCAGACGCTCAGGCTCTTGCGGCCTTTTATCTGGGCTATACAGAAACCCTTCAGGGACGCTGGGCTGAAGCCATCCCCGCGCTGGCAAAGGCTGTTGAGCTGTGCCCGGAAATGAAGGAATACGGAAACCTGCTGGGCGTAGCCTATTTCAAGACAGGAAACTACAGCATGGCTGCCGACGCCTTTGCAGCCGTGCTGCGGGTGGATAAAGGCTCCGCTATGGACCTTGCCAACCTTGGCCTGTGCGAAAAATTCCTGGGCAAGAATGAAGAGGCGCGTCAGCATCTGGCAGCAGCTCTTGAGCTTGACCCCAATCTGGATTTCGCCCGCCAGCACCTGGCCCAACTTGAAGCTTAATCCTTTCTGTTAGAGCATTTTAACTTTGAAAAAGTTTAACCGCAACGCGGCGTGGATTTTACCGAAAATCGCATTTTTCGGCAAAATGACAACTTTGAAATGCAATGCATTTCAAAGTTAATCTGCTCTAAATCTAGAACATGCGGCCCAAGGCCACAGTACCTGCCAACAACCAGCGGCGCGGATTCATACAAATCCGCGCCGCTGCCATTTTGTCATATAGATAGGGCAATTCAAAATTACTCTGCTCTTGCGCAGTTCAATTTTGAAACTGCGCGACAAGCCTCTGGCCGCTAAAGCGATTTCTGCAAATGACCTGAATAAAAGCAGGCCTTACCGAGGTGAAAAACACGATGAGGGAGCCTTTTGAAAAAGAGGCTCCCCCATCACAAAATATAGCAATTGAAACCGCGCCGGCGCGGTTGCCCGGCTGTTTGCCTACAAGCCGTAAAATCCCCATAGATTGCGTGTAAGCACAACACAACGTACCGCCGAACCGGGCACGGGCAATGGATTGTCGCCCGGAATAATGCTGACGCGCACAGGCGTATAAACAGCAGGAGCCGCTGCGCCTTCTGAGGACTTTGCACCCTGGGCAGTTTGCGGATTTGCAGGCAGGGGCTGTGGGGCGAGAACATCATTCACAGCGCCGCGCAGGCTCAAACCGCCCTCAAGCTCAATAAAACAAGGTTGGCCGGCCTGTATGACATCTGTTCTGTCGCCAGAAAAATAGGCCAGCACCCAATAGTTTTCAGTTACCGACGCGCCCTCGGGCAACAGCAAAATCAGAGCTTCACCACGCTGTGCCGCCCGGCCGGGAGCCCCCAGAACCCGCAGCACGCGGCTGTCAACGGGAGCGTACAGATTGGCATCCACCTGCACAGCCTGAGATCTTTGGGCATTGGGAGTCACAGGCGCATACCGCTGCTGCGAAGCCATCTGCTTGAAGCGCAGCATTTCCTGCCGGATGCGGCCAAGCTCCTGCTCCATAGCAGCGCGCATGCGGCTGGCTTCTTCAAACTCCACCTTGGCCTGTTCCATATGCCTGCGGGCCTGCACCTCGGCCTGAGTTGCCTCGGCATACCGATTTTTGCCCACAGATCGTTCGCCCCCCTGGCTGTCTATAGACCGCAGTTGCAACTGCAGCCGCACATGGGTGGACACACGCTCTTGCCGCAATTGCAGCTTCGCGTCTTCTTCATTACGCGCCAAAGCCAGACGGCGCACCATATCCTGTTCCGCATCCTGTGCGGCTTTGAGTCTGGCGGCTGTTTCTTCCATTGTGGGCGGCCCGGCCATGCCGCGCAAGGCGGCGGCTTCGCGTCCTGCCTCGCCAATGCGGGCACTATAGGCGCGGGCGTCCATGCGCAACAAGGGTTGCCCACGGAGCACGCGGTCGCCTTCCTTTACATAAAGAACTTCAACAGGCGCGGAAAATTCAGGCGCAACCACATGCACCATAGCGTCCAGCACGGCACGGTCGCTGACAATACGCCCTTGACCCAGCCACCATAAGACGCCGCCTGCAAAAATCAGCAAAAGCCCCCACAAAGGCAAAAGGCGCAACCACAAGGGGCGGGGTTTCCCCTTCTTACGAGCGGGCATTTCTATGTACAATGCTTCGGACATGACAATTCCTTGGCTTGAAGCGTGTCGTATGGTCTTGAAAAAAGTATGCAGATACCGTACCAGATCTCGCGGCATATTTATGTAAAACCCGCTTTACAAGGCCGGGGCGGGCGCATACAAAAGCTGCATCGCCGCATTTCCCGGCTTCATGTCAAAACTCCGCCAGGAGAACAAATCATCATGTCCATCGCGCGTTTTTGCGCCCTGCTCTGTCTGGGCGGCCTGCTTTTCGGCTGTTCCACACGACCCGTGGTTGTGGTGGAAAAAGATCAGTTTATCCGCATGGCCAAGGCCATGCCCAAAGAGCTTCAGGCCCGCGACCTGCTGGACGACAAGGGCTCCTATGTGGCTCCTATGTCTTTTGCAGGATACAAAAGCTATGGCGAAGAGCTCTTTAAACGGCTTTCGCCCTCATTTATGGTGGGTGAAACCACGCACGATGTTTATCTGGGCAACACCTTTGCCGCAACCATACTTCCTGACAGCCGCGTCAAGCATTGGGATAACGGATTCCGCATCAGCCATGCAACCCAGACTGTAACCGTCAATATGGTGGCCATAGCTGACTGGAACAATGACGGGCAGGACGAATGGATCGTCTCCTGCATGGTAGAACCGCGCATGGGCGGACGTTCGCGCACATACTACCTGCTTGTGCCGCCGCCGCAGAACAGCACTGAAATTCTCAAGGGCACCATAGCTGCCATCAATGAATGCTTTGGTTTGTCCTGCACGGTCTTTGTACGCGACAGCAAAATTATTGAGCGCACCGCCTCCAACCCGCTTCTGCCGCCCACCGAAGTGCACGACGTGGTTCCCGGCCTGCAGCCCGTCACCGAGCCGCCCAACAAGGCTTCTTCAAAGGGCGGTCTGGAAGAACGCAGCCTGTAGAGCATTTCCATCATGGGACGCTCCGGCGGCTGCATAAGCTGACGCCCCAGTAAAAGGGCAAGTGCAGTCCAGTCTTGAGTTTGAGAATATACGCTCTCAAAGTTGAGCTGCCGAGATTGTCCAGATTGGACCTGCTTAGGCATCAGTTGCCGTTCACCAACAAAAAAATACATGAAAAGCCCCGGTCATAATAACCGGGGCTTTTCAGTAGCAAAGACTGACAAAATATACGCGAGCAGTTTGTCCATACTCAGGCAGGCCCGAGGACTCACTGCGTCTATTTGAGCAGATTAGCTTCGAGATATATATTTTCAGAGAATATACATCTCAAATTTAAAGCACACTCGTTACGGCGTAACCGCTCGAATAAATAACGGTGCTGTCTTCATTCGTAGCTTTGCGTCGCAACGGCTGAAGCTCCGCTTACGTCGCAACGGCTGAAGCTCCGCTTACGCCGCCACGGCGGGCGTGCTCACTCCGCTGCTCACTCAGCCGCCTGAACATTTCAAAATGAAATGGCTCCAACGGCGTGAACGGTTTTTGTTTACAACAGCTTTTAGAGCAATTTCAAAACGAAATCGCTCTAGTCACATACGCCGTCATGCTCCGCGCCGGCTGGCACTGTGCAGGCTTCTTGCCTTTTGCCGGTTCCATTGCATTCAAAGCACACGGTATTGTCCTGATTTTTTCCAGTGCCGCAACAGGCGGGGCAAGTGGTGTAATCGTCATTAACTTTTTTCTCAGCCATAGGAGTCCTCCTTTTTCGGCTAACTTGATGTCAAACTACCACACTTGGTCAAAAAGATACAGCCCACCTGACGGCTTTTGGGCGTCAGGTGGGCTGTAGTAATTACAAACCCGAATTTATACTGGCACAGCCTATGTGCGGCTGCGCGGCAAAAAGAGGTTGAGCGCCACGCCTGTCACCGCGGCAAGGCCGATGCCGCCCAGCTTGAAACTGCCGATGCTGAACTGCATGCCGCCAACACCGAAGATTATGATAAGAGCCACAATAATCATATTTCTTGGCTCCATCAAATCCTTGCCAGCGCGCACAAGGGTGTTCAGACCAACAACCATAATGGCCCCAAAGAGCAAGATCATGATGCCGCCCATAACAGGTACGGGAATGGACGACAGAAATGCGCCGATTTTTGAAACAAAAGAAAGCAGAATGGCCGTCAGCGCCGCCCATGTCATGACCGCGGGGTTGAACACTCGCGTCAGACTTACCGCGCCGATAACTTCTGCATAGGTTGTACAGGGCGGGCCGCCCACCATACCTGCGGCCATAGTGGCCACACCGTCGCCGAACATAGTGGTGTGTACGCCGGGATCTTTAAGATAGTCCTTGCCCGTGATGGAGCTGATGGCCACAACGTCGCCAAAATGCTCAATGGCCGGAGCCAAAGTTATGGGCATGATAAAAAGGATAGGCTCCCAGGCAAACTCGGGGAAGGTAAAGTTGGGAAGGCTCATCCACGGGGTTGCGGCCACCTTTGTCCAATCGCCCATACCAAAGTAAAGCGATGCCGCAAAACCCGCCACAATGCCGCACAAGATGGGCATAAGGCGCAAAAATCCCTTGCCCAGCAACGACACCAGCACTGTGACCAGCAAGGACGTCATCGAAACCCACAGGGCGGTTTCTTCCGGCACCAGCTGCACCGCACCGTCGCCGGTTTTTCCCAGAGCCATATTTACGGCAACCGGGGCCAGAATCAGGCCGATAACCATAATGACAGGCCCTGTAACCACTGGCGGCAGCACACGCAGCACCACATCAATGCCGCGCCAGCGGATAAGACCGCTCAGAATAAAGTAAACAAAGCCCGAACACACCAGACCGCCAAGGGTCTGGGCCATGCCCCAGGTTTGTACTCCGTAGATGATGGGCGCAATAAAGGCAAAAGAAGACGCAAGGAATATGGGCACCTTGCCCCTGGTGCAGATCTGAAACAACAACGTGCCTACCCCTGCGGTAAACAGGGCCACGTTGCTGTCCAGACCTGTAAGAATGGGCACCAGCACCAGCGCGCCAAAGGCCACAAAAAGCATCTGCGCGCCAATCAGGCAATCCCTGAAGCGCAGGTTATAGTCGGTGGGCAAATATTCCCGCCGTGGGCTGGCTGAGCTCATATGCGGCCTCGATGATTTTTTACAGGGTGGACAGCAGTGTTACTTGGTGCCGAAAATACGGTCCCCGGCATCACCAAGGCCAGGAATGATATAGCCATCTTCGTTGAGATGATCGTCAATGGCTGCGGTGTATATGTCCACATCAGGATGGGCCGCCTGCACCTTGGCAAGGCCTTCGGGCGCGCACACCAGATTGAGACTGCATATGTTGCGGCAGCCGTGACGCTTCAGAAGTTCAATGGTGGCAATAAGCGAACCGCCCGTTGCCAGCATCGGGTCAAGAATAATGGCAAGCCGCTGATCCATATCGCTGGCGAGCTTGACATAGTACTCTACTGGCTGAAGAGTTTCTTCATTGCGGTACAAACCCACGACGCTGATCTTGGCGCCGGGTATCATGTCCAGCACGCCGTCCATAAGACCAATACCTGCACGCAGGATGGGAACGACGGTTACTTTTTTGCCGGAAATGGCCTCAATCTCCACAGGCCCGGCCCAGCCCTGCACAATGTGCTTCTCAGTGCGAAAACCTTTGGTGGCTTCATAAATAAGCAGGCCAGCCACTTCATTGGATACACTGCGGAATTCACTGGTGGAGGTGGACTCCATGCGCAAAATGCCGATCTTGTGGCGAACAAGGGGATGGTCTACAACATAAACGGCCATGGCGCCTCCTCATAGTCATTGACTAACATATTGTTTTCATCGGAAAATAAATCTTAACAAGGTTATTCTTGAGGTTGCCATTTGTCAAGTAATATGCACGCCTGCACCAAACACCACTTCTGACCGCGCAGTTCTTCTTGCCTGCAAAGACCGATGGTGAGAAAATAAAAAAAAGTTGATAATCGGAGGAATCATATGCCTGCCAAAGTATTTTATACAGATACCCATTCCCGCTCGCACGAAGAAAGCAAGCTCGCCAAGGTCGCCCGCCTGTGCGACGCCCTTAATTTCAAAAAATTTATCAAAAAAAATGAGCTGACAGCCGTAAAGCTGCACTTTGGCGAATACGGCAACGACACGCACCTGAACCCCACGCTGGTGCGTCAGGTGGTGGATAAAATCGCCGCTGCTGGCGGCAAGGCTTTTCTTACAGACACCACAACGCTTTACTCCGGCAGCAGGCATAATGCCGTGGATCATCTGCAAACCGCCTACCGGCACGGATTTTCGCCTTCCGTAGTGGCTGCCCCTGTTGTCATTGCCGACGGCCTGTTTGGCGAAAACGACGTGCCCGTGCGCATCAACTGCAAGCACTTCAAAGAAGTTCATATCGCTACTGAAATCAGCAGGGCTCCGGCCCTGGTGGTGTTGAGCCATTTCAAGGGGCATCAGATGGCCGGGTTCGGCGGCGCTATCAAAAACCTTGCTATGGGCGGGGCTTCGGTACGCGGCAAAAAAGAACAGCACGCTACCCATGTGAGCGTGAATGAAGACGCCTGTATTGGCTGTGGAAAGTGCGTACGCTCCTGTCCGCAGGACGCCCTGAGCATCCACAAAAAGAAAAGCAAGGTGGACATTGCGCGCTGTGTGGGCTGTTTTGAATGCATGACCGTCTGCCCTGTCGCCGCCATTGATATTGAATGGGAAGCGGAAATGGAGCCCTTTATGGAGCGCATGACCGAGTATGCCTACGGCGTCGTCAAGGGCAGAAAAAAGCGCATCTGCTACATCAACTTTGTCATCAACGTCACGCCCGACTGCGACTGCGTGGGCTGGAGCGACATGCCTATGGTTCCCGACGTGGGCATACTGGCCTCCACTGACCCTGTTGCTCTGGATCAGGCCTGCTTTGACCTTGTAAACAAAGCGCCCTGCTTGTCTGGCGAAAAAAAAGAAAAGGGCGAAAAGGACAAGACTGAAAAACTGGACAAATTCACGGAGCGCTGGCCCAACACGCGCGGCCCGGTGCAGCTCCAGTATGGTGAAGAGATTGGCCTCGGCAGCCGCAAGTACGAGCTTATAAAAGTTTAGCGGCATACAGAAAAGCTGCATCGCATTTTGCTGACGGGCCGGAATCTTCTTTACACAGAGGGAGTTCCGGCCCTTTGTCATTACAACTGACAGATGTTCTGGGAACTTCCGGCGTAAGGGCCGCTCTTTGTTACTGGAGCAGATTACCTTTGAAGTGCAGTACATTTCAAAATTGCCATTCTGCCCAAAATGCGATTTTCGGCATAATCCACGCCGCATTGCGGCGCGTTACACTCTTGTGTAGCGCTAGGGCATTTAAACTTTTTCAGAGTTAAAATGATCTAAAATGACAAGTACATGTGGAGGCCACAAAACATGAAGGATACGACCAACAAGCAAAAAACGCAGCAAGAATACTGGAACGCCAGAGCACGCACATTTCCACGGTTTGAAGAAGGCGAACAGACCTACGAGGCGGGAATGCTGCGCCGCATCATAGACGCGGGCGTGGATTTCAGCGGCAAAACCGTTCTGGATGTGGGCAGCGGCAGCGGCATGTACACGTTACGCCTGGCGCGCATGGCTCAAAGCGTCACGGCTATGGACGTTTCAGACGAAATGCTGCGCCTGTTGCATGAAGACGCAGCAACTATGGGCATCAACAATATTGTTACTGTCCATTCCGGCTGGGACGATTTTGACGCAACCCAGCGCTTTGACATCGTTTTCGCTTCAATGACACCAGCCATTGATAGCGATGAAAGCCGTGAAAAACTTATGCGCTTCGCTTCCGGCTGGATTGTTTTTATGGGCTTTGCCAAGCGTATGCCCTCCAACATCATGCAGGGCCTGTACAAACACTATAGTATCACGCCCAAGACTTTCAGCGACGCGCAAGACATGCGGCGCTGGCTTGACGCCAAGGGCATTGCCTACACGGGCATCCCCGTTGCCGGGCAGTGGACCACCCCAAAAAGCGAAAAGGATATTGTGGATTTGTGCCTGACAACACTGCGCGGCTATGGGGTTGATCCCGACCCGGACTTCATCGCTGCATACATTGAAGCCTTCAAGGACCAGGACGGGCACTATGTAGAACGCACCGAATACAGCATTGAAATAATTTTGTGGCAAAGCCGCTGAATGCATGCGCCTGGAGCATTTGAACTTTCCGAAGGGAAACGCGCCAGGTAGTGTGACCGCGCGATGAATGTGGGGCAAAAGGAGAAGCTCAACGCAAAAGTAATTGAAAATGCGCTCGTGCCGACGCTCGCTGCCTGGCCGCATAATTCGCATAACAACATCTCTATGGAAGCACTGATAAAGAGCCTCCTGGAAACGCGCAGTTATTTCGTTTGGCAAGGCGCGATCTTTTTTTGAAGCAGGAGTGGACTCTTCCGTCCTCGACTGTTTCAAAAAAAGCGAAGCAACGCCGCCAAACGGAATAAATCAGCGTTTCCACATGAATCTGCATTACACCTTACGAAATGCAGCGCAAAAATATCTGCCCGATTATGCGCGTTATGGTTCGTCGTCACAGGCCATATCAGACTGAAGAGTATGGACAACAAGACGCAAGGGCATCCGCGTACAGACACCACACTGTTAAATACAAGCTACTTAGTTGTATTTATTGAAGAGACTTGCGTGGCAACAGCTGTGGTGATATTTTTTTCGTCACGGAGGCCTCATGGACGTGCCCTTGCTTTATGAAATAGTCACCATTTTTCTCCTCTCGATTTTCGTCACTGTTACCTGCAACAAAATCAAATTACCCGCCACGGTGGGTTTTCTGCTTACAGGCGTTCTGTGCGGCCCCTCCCTGCTCGGCATAGTCAGCGACCGTGAGGCCATTGACCATGTGGCGGAAATTGGCGTGGCCATGCTGCTTTTCACTATCGGCATGGAACTTTCAGGCGAAGCGCTGAACAGGTTGAAACGGCCAGTCTTTCTGGGCGGCAGCCTGCAAATCGGGCTTACGGTTCTGGCTGTTATGGGGCTTGCGCTTCTGGGGGGATACACTTACCAGCAGGGCATATTTATGGGCTGCCTTGTGGCACTTTCTTCCTCGGCCATTGTGCTGCGCATCATGCAGGAGCGGGGTTCCACCAATACGCCCACAGGCCGGCTTTCTCTGGCTATTCTGGTTTTTCAGGACATCATGGTTGCGCCCATGCTGCTGTGCGTACCCCTGCTTTCAGGCACGCTAGATCTTTCGCTTGAAAGCGCCTTTTTTTCTACCCTGTGGGTGGTGCTGGCCTTTGCTGGCGTGCTGCTTTTTGCCCGCTTTGGTCTTGATAGACTTATGGAAGCTGTGGTGCGCACCCGCACCAGAGAAATCCTGCTGCTGACTACCCTGGGCCTTTGCCTCGGCATGGCCCTGCTGACCAATACGCTTGGGCTTTCCCTGTCGCTGGGCGCGTTTATGGCCGGGCTGCTGCTGGCCCGATCGGAATACAGCATGAGCGTCATCTCGGGTATTTTGCCCTACCGTGACGTTTTCATGAGCCTCTTTTTCATTTCTGTCGGCATGATGCTCAATGTGGAGTTTTTCGGTCAGCACTTCTTTTCCATCATCGGGCTCACGGCCTTGTTCATTGTGGTCAAGAGCCTGCTCACCCTGCCTGCCGTGCTGGTACAGGGTTATCCCCTGCGCGCCGCCATCATCACTTCTCTTTCACTGGCACAGGTGGGCGAATTCGGTTTTGTTCTGGCGGCGTCCGGCCTGGCCGCCGGACTTTTCGACATGGAAGCCTACCAGAACTTTCTGGACGTAAGCGTTCTGACAATGATGATTACCCCTGGCCTTATCGCTATTGCCCCGCGCTTGGCGTGCAAGCTGGCCGGGCAGTGTGGCGCGCCAGAGCAGGCTGACGCCGAGTCTGGCGAAGGTGAAAGTCATCTGAAAGACCATCTTATCATCGTAGGCTTCGGCATCAGCGGCAAGCATCTGGCCCATGTGGCCAAGGAATCGGGCATTGACTACACCATTCTGGAAATGAATCCCGAAACTGTCAGCCGCTACCGCCATAAAGAACCCATTGCCCACGGCGACGCTTCGCAGCCTGTGGTGCTGGAGCATCTTGGCGTTACCAAGGCCCGCGTGCTGGTGATCGTCATTTCCGACCCTTCGGCTGTGCGGGCCATTACCATTGAAGCCCGCCGCTTCAACCCCAACCTGCACATTATCGCGCGCACGCGCTTTGTGTCTGAAGTGGCGGCCCTGCGCCAGCTGGGGGCGGACGAAGTTATTGCCGAAGAATTTGAAACTTCCATCGAAATTTTTACCAGAGTTCTCAGCCAGTACCTTGTGCCCCGGCAGGATATTGACACGTTTGCGGCCCGCATCAGGCAGGAAAATTACCGCATGATCCGCCGCATGAGTTCCCCTGCGGATACGCTGGACAGCACAATAAACCGCCTGCCGGATATGGGCGTGCAAGCCGTGCGCCTAGGGGCAGCCTCACCCTTGTGTGGACAAAGCCTTGCCCAGAGCGAGTTGCGCCGAAAGCACGCAGTGACGGTTATCGCCATACTGCGGGAGGGCATCACCCAGGCATCGCCGGGGCCGGATGCAGTCTTTGAAAATGGCGACATTGTCTATCTTTTTGGCAAAACTGATAAACTTATCGCCGTAACGCCGTTCTTTTCCGGTCCTGTGCGGCCATCCACAAAGGGCAAGGATGGCGACAAGGAACATCTTCAGCCTGCAACCTAGAGCTGATTATATTTGAGCTGCGCATCTCAACGTTCAGGACGGGCTCACCGTGGCGTTTACTTGCGCAAGAGTTACTGCGCTGTCCTTGCGCAGCCGTTGGCCGTTGGGTTTGCCTGAAGTTGTGCATCATTCACAGTGGGCGTCTGCCCATACTGATGTCAGAGCAACTGGTGCCCATGCAGTTGTAAAGTGAAGAGATTCCAGAGCGAATTAACTTTGAAGTGTGAAGTATTTCAAAGTTGTCATTCTGCCGTAAAATGTATTTTCGGCAGAATACGCGGCGCGTTACGGCGCACTGCACTCTCGTGCAACATTAGAGCAGTGAGATTTTTTCAAAGTTAAAATGCTCTAAAAACCACCCCACTTTATCAGGAAAGCTTGCGCATTTTTCCGTAGCCGTCTACCATAGTGGACCCCTTTTGGGGCGGCAGCTCCAAACGGCCTGCCATCATTATTTTTTGAGGATCATAATGCAGGATCACAAAGAGTTGCGTAGTCAGCTTGAGCAAGCGCGTCGCATTGCCATAGTGGGCGCCAAGGACAAACCCGGCCAGGCCGTGGACCGTGTGGGCCGCTATCTGATGGACGTGGGTTACGAAGTTTATCCCGTACACCCCGTGCGCAAAACCGTCTGGGGACTCACGGCCTATCCTGATCTGGCGTCCCTGCCCTGCCCTGTTGATATTGTAAATCTTTTTCGCGCGCCTCAATACTGCCCGGACCACGCCCGCGAAGTGCTGGCTTTGCCGTGGAAGCCCACGATCTTCTGGATGCAACTGGGCATCCAGTCGCCCGAAGCCCGCGTTCTGTTGTTCCCCACAGGCATCACCGTGATTGAAGACGCCTGTATTATGGTCGATCACGCCCATTTACTGCCCAACGCTGCCAAGACTCAAGGATAAGCTCATGCCTGCTGCATCAGATAAAATTTTCAACTGCCGCATGTGCGGTCATTGCTGCGAAGGCAGCGGCGGAATTGTGGTCAGCCCCACCGACCTCACGCGGCTGGCCGCGCATCTGGGCCATGCCCCGGAAACAGTTGTTGAGATCTACTGCTACCATGTGGGCGACAAACTGAAAATCCGCAGCGGTGATGACGGGTATTGCGTCTTTTTCAAGCAGGGACAAGGCTGCGGCGTACACGAAGGCAAGCCTGCCATATGCCGAGCCTGGCCATTTTTTCGCGGCAATATTGAAGATCCCGCAAGCCTGGCTATGGCTAAAGAGTTCTGCCCCGGCATAGACCTTGAAGCCCGGCATGCAGATTTTGCCCAGGCAGGACGCAGCTACCTGCGCCAAAAGGGATTGCTGGCCAAAGACAGCAGCTGCGAAGCCAACGCCCTGATTCTCAAATAAATCATGCGACGCCGTACCCGCCAGATATCGCTCAGGGAATGCTATAGTGTTCTCAAGCTGGAAAAAGACGCAGACCTTGCTGCTGTCAAAAGGGCTTACCGCAAGCTCGCCTTTGAGCTGCACCCGGACCTGAACCCCGGCAACGCCGAAGCCAGCCGCGAGTTTCAGCTGCTCAACGAAGCCTATGTCGCCCTTACTGGCATCCTCAAGCATGAGGATGAGATCCAAAAAAGGGCTGACGCCAGGCAGGGTGCGCACAGGGCAAAAAAAGAAAGCAAAGACGCAAAAGGCGCGAAGGACACTGAAAATGCCCGGCCTGAGCAACAGGCCGAGAGCAAGTCGCAGCAACAGCCTACCAGCGACGACACTGCAAAAGAAACGCAACGCGAAGAAGCAGGAAAAAAGGCAGGCGCTGCGGCTGGCGCAAGTTCAGAAAAAGGCCAGGCAGCTCAAGGCGAAGCCACTACCGGCGCGCAGGCCGAGGCCAGAGCAGGTGCCCGTGCCGATGCGGCGGGTGCCGCCTATGCCGAGCAGGACGTACTGCGTGATCTGCTCAACGACCCCTTTGCCCGCCGCGTTTTTGAAGATATTTATAGTGAACTGAACAAGCAGCAGACAGAAAAGCCGCAGCAACAGGAGCCCCGCCCGCAAACTGCGGAATCTGCCCCCCAAAGCCGCGCAAAACCCAAGCCGCCGCCAAGGGAAAAGAAAAATACCACCCTGCACAAGGACAACCTGGCCTGGGGCACCTCCAAATGGTCTTCAGATATGACGCGCAACGTCACTGGCATGGTCAAGGATTGGCTGCGCCGCCAAATTGATGAGGAACAGAGCCTCACCATGCCCGCCACCAACCTGCTGCCGGGGTGCCGGGTGCGCCTTCAGATTCGCCAAGGCCTGCAAGCTGAACTCAAAACGGTTGAAATAACCCTGCCGCCCGACTTTACCGTGGGCAAGCCCATACGTCTTCGCGGTCTGGGCAAACGTGTTGGCCCTTGGCAGGGTGATCTTTATCTGACATTGTACACAGAGTAAGAAAACTGCAATTTCCGCCAAATCTGGCCGGGTGGCTCACGCTGCCCGGCTTTTTCTTTTCTTTTAATACCAGCGCCCATACTATTTAGCGCAATACTACCAGTTGCAGCATTGCATTGGCGTAGTATTTTACAACGCATTAAAAGTTTATCTATAACCATTAGCAATCAAAAAAACTATTTGACATGATCCAAATGGCTGTTTAAATTTCTTTAAAAGGTAAAATGTTTTAAAAGGCATTTACTCACCGCGAATGATGACCGTGAGAGAGCTTGCTGCTAGACAGCACGCCGAAGGGGCAAGAGCAATCGAAACTCTCAGGCAAAAGGATCACGGTCGGACGCACTCTGAAGTTGGCATACGCTAATGACAGAAGTTGAACCTCATGAGCGAGAAGACTTGTCATGGCGTTGTTTCATTCATTGGCTCCGCCCTGGTGTGCGGCCCTTTTGAGTTACAATACCCACCACTGACCACAAGTCGGATCGCGCCCGCTGGTTCTGCGGGCGGCCAGTTATACCGATAGCTCCTGGCTCCCCCTGCCTTCTTGTCCTGCCCTCTTCAGCCACTGGCTTTATCGCCTTGGGTGCTGCCGCTTGACGCGCATTTTCTCCTCACTGGTGGAACATGCGCTAAAGATCTTTATTACTTCCTTTGCTGCATCAGGCTTCCTGCCCGTCTTGCGTTACGCAACGCAGCCGGCGGAGATCCTTTGTCCTTTGGTGTGCGTAGCGTTGCCTGTGTTGGAAGAGTCTACGCCAGATCATAACACGCCAAATTAAAGGAGGAAACGTTGAAAAGTAGTGCAGAAGCCTTTGCCTGATCAGACAGGTTTCTGCCTGTAAAAACAGCTTGCCTTATGCATTAGACCCCGGTGCATTAACACCAAAACAGGGAGACGTATCATGAGCGAAACCCCCACACCCCCCGTGGGACAGGAAGAATCACACACTCTTAAGCGTGGATTAAGTCAAAGGCACATTCAGCTCATAGCCATTGGCGGCGCCATTGGTACGGGTTTGTTCATGGGATCTGGCAAAACCATTAGCCTGGCCGGTCCCTCCATCATTTTCGTTTATGCCATCATCGGGGCATTCCTGTACCTGGTTATGCGTGCCATGGGCGAACTGCTTCTCTCTAACCTGAAATACAAATCCTTCACCGACATGGCCGAGGATATCGTCGGCCCCTGGGCAGGGTTTTTCGTTGGCTGGACCTATTGGTTCTGCTGGATTGTCACAGGCACGGCGGACGTTATCGCCATTGCCTCGTACTTTCATTTCTGGTTTCCAACACTATCAGTATGGATTCCGTCCATTCTATTCGTTTTCCTGATTATGGCCCTTAACCTCGTTTCGGTGAACCTGTTCGGCGAAATGGAGTTCTGGTTCGCCTCCATCAAAATTGTCGCCATTATGGCTATCATTATTGCTGGAGCCGCGATGGTGATAACAGGCTTTACCTCATCGGTATCAGGACATGCAGCCGCTGTGTCCAACCTATGGGAGTATGGAGGCTGGTTCCCCAAGGGGGCCTTTGGCTTCTTTGCGGGCTTTCAGATTGCAATGTTCGCATTCGTGGGTATTGAGCTTATCGGCACCACCGCCGCAGAAGCCAAAGACCCTGAAGTCAACCTGCCCAAGGCGATCAACACGATTCCTTTCCGTATCGTTTTCTTTTACGTGTTCGCTCTTGTGGCTATCATGTGCATTACGCCGTGGTCAGACATTGATCCTGAAACAAGCCCCTTCGTCCACACCTTTGTGGCCGTGGGCATTCCAGCGGCAGCCAGTATTGTTAACTTTGTCGTACTGACCTCGGCGGCATCCTCCGCCAACAGCGGCATCTACTCCACAAGCCGCATGCTGTACGGTCTTTCACTGGTGGGCGTTGCCCCCAAAGCCTTTGGCCGGCTCTCTTCACACCGGGTGCCCGCCAACGGCTTGCTGTTCTCCTGCCTCTGTTTGCTGCTTGGCGCATCCATGCTCATTATCATGCCCACCATCATGTCGGCCTTCACCGTCATGACGACCATTTCATCGGTCTGCTTTATATTTGTGTGGTCCATGATACTGTATTCGTATGTGGTTTACCGCAAGCGTCACCCAGAGCGTCATGAAACCTCAAAGTTCAAGCTGCCCGGCGGCGTTTTGTCCTGCTGGCTTTGCTGGATATTCTTTGCGGTAGTGCTTGTTCTGCTGACATTCGAGGCAGACACGCGCATGGCCATGTTCACTACTCCCATATGGTTCCTGATTCTTGGCATTGGCTACTACCTGAGCCACAAGAATCATGTGGCCAAGCGCTAGAGCATTGTAACGTAATCTGCTCCAGACGCGCTAAAACGGTTTCTCCAAATCTATAACAAAAAAGCCCGGCAGTGCCGGGCTTTTTTGTTTACCGCATGGGTACAATTTTATAGCGGATCAGACACAATACTGAACGTCGTGTCCTCGTCGTCCTGCTTTACTACATAGCGCAAGCGTTCTTCGATGTTATTGTGGACATCAAAGGTAAGCACCACAGGCTCCCTCTGAGTGATGTCCTGAGGCCCGGCCACATATTCAAACGCGCCAATGATGACCTCGTCGCCGATCTGGCAGGTACGGGCCGCTGCGCCGTTAAGTATGCAGCAGCGTGATCCGGCCTCGCCGTAAATTACATAGGTGGAAATGCGCTGCCCGCTATTTTTATTCCATATGTACACGAATTCCAGCGGCATAATGCCCGCCAGCTTGCATACTTCAGGATCAAGGGTGATGGAGCCGTGATAATCAAGCGCACACTGGGTCACCCGAATACCGTGCAATTTGGCGCGTAGAATCTTCAACATGTTGTATCTCTCCCGTTCAACAGGCGCGGCCCAGATTCAATTGCCGTTCAGGATATTTGTCCCTGTGCCGATGCCAACCAGCAATTCTGCCATTCACCAGAGGTTGGCACTCAAATTTGCCCCAATAAAAAAGGCCGCGCAAGCGGCCTGAAAATTACGGACTTCACCCCGAAAGATCAATACGCCTTGATGTATTCATCCAAATTTTCTGCCGAACAGTTGCGGCTGACCCAAAAAGCGGACGCCCACACCATAAGGGCGGTAGCCTGCGTATCATCCAGGCTTTTGATCTTTGATTCAAGGCTCGATTTACTGGCGCCGTGGCGCAGATGAATGCCGCCCACATCGCAGGCGTCAGAAACACGCAGCATGAGATAGGACAGCCGCGTGTGGTCAGGCATGAGCTTCATGTCTTTATGTGCTTCAACAATCGTCTTCAGTTCCGGACCGCTGAACATATGCTTTATGCTTGTAATAGCGCGAAAAAACGTATCTACCGCCCAAGGCAGGATAAACTCCGCGCCAGCGCTTTTGGTACGAAAATAATCCTTGAGCCAACGTTCTTGATCTTCATTAATCCGTGCTGCGACCTGCGGCATGATGCCCCCGGGAAAATAGCTGTGCTGTTGCATTGCGTCCGGTTCATACGGTTTCCGGACATCGTGTTACGCCATCTTCTATAATGCGCTACACTAGTTAAAGCAAACTTTCAAGATAAAATCTAGACTTATTTTCAAAAATATTTTCAACGAGTTCGGTATTTTTCTTCTTAAACAGGATCATTTCTTCTATTTCACACAACCGAATGCAGGCTTGCGCATCAGCTCGCACTGGCGTAAATGCAGCCTGTGTACATCTTCCGCAAGGACATATCATGACATCCCCCCCGGTTAAAATGCCCGCCTCCATAAAGGCTGGGGAGCCCCCCACAGCATCGCCCGCTGCAACCCTTGCCACAAGCGAAACCACGCCGTCTTCCAGCGCGGTGCGGCATGCGCTGGCCCGTGCCCATATTGCCACACTGCTCTTTGGCGTATCCGGTCTTTTTGGCAGATTGTGCCAATGCTCTGCCTCGGTGCTGGTATGCGGCAGAGCTGGTTTTGCGGTGGGGGCCCTTGCTCTGCTGGGTCTGCAAAAAGGGCAGGTTCCGTGGCGTGGACTGAAAACCAACGACATGGTCGGCCTTGTGCTGACAGGGGTTTTGCTTGCCGCCCACTATGTGACGTTTTTTATGGGCATACAGGTGGGCGGCGTGGCGGTTGGAACCTTGGGCTTTGCCTGTTTTCCCGCCTTTACCACACTTTTTGAGTCCCTTGCATACAGAGAACGCCCCAGCCGCAGAGAACTGCAATGTCTGGCCCTGGTTACCGTGGGTCTTGTATGCACCGCACCGTCTTTTTCCCTTGCGCACGACGGCACGGCGGGCCTTTTGCTCGGGGTTATATCCGGCCTTGCCTACGCCCTGGTAACCATTGCAAACCGCCGTTTTGCCAGCCATCTTCCCAGCTTGCAGACCACATGGTGGCAAAATGTGGTCACTGCAGCCTTTCTTTTACCATTCACGTGGTGGCAGTTTGCCGAAGTACGGGCGCTTGACTGGCTGTGGATCGCCTGCCTGGGGCTCATCTGCTCTGCCCTGGCCTATGTTATCTTTATTGACAGCCTTGTGGTGCTCAAGGCGCGGCAAGCGGCTCTTATCATCACGCTGGAGCCTGTGTACGCCATTTTTGCAGCGTGGATTGTGCTTGGCGATGTGCCCGGCGTGCGCGTGATACTCGGTGGCGGGCTTATTCTTGGCGCAGTTCTTTTGTTGAACAGACGCTGATCGGCTGTTGCACTTGAGAAGATTAGCTTTGAAATACATTACATTTCAAAGTTGTCATTTTGCAGAAAATGCGATTCACGGCAAAATCTACGCTCCTTTGCGATGCGTTGCACTCTTGTGCAGCGTTAGAGCATTTAGACTTTTTAAAAATTAAAATGTTCTAGTCACCGGATTAGAAATACAATAACGGCCCGGCAGCGAGACTGCCGGGCCGTTATTGTATTTTGAAGCTGGCACGCTCTACAGAACAATGCCGCACAAAATCTTCTATGCTTTCCACATATCAAGCCAAGTCACATGCGAATATCGGAGGATCGGCATCAGACATTTACGGCAGTCTGTGTGTTTCGCACTTTTTACACAAATTTTACCGCTCACTTCCGGCAGGGCCGCCAGGATTAATCCGCTCTAAAACATGTCCTGCATACCGTAGAGTTTGCCCGGCTTTTGTCCGGCCAGCCATGAGGCTGCCCGCAATGCGCCCTGCGCAAAGGTTTCGCGCGAATGGGCGTGGTGCGTAACTTCAATGCGCTCGCCAGGGCCCATAAAATAGACGGTATGCACGCCCACCACATCCCCGCCGCGTATGGCCTGAATGCCGATCTGCGCCTTGGGTCTTTCGCCAATAATGCCATCGCGGACGGAACAACGCACGTCGTTGAGTTCCCAACCGCGCGCATCAGCCAGGCATTCGCCCAAGGTCAGGGCCGTGCCGCTGGGGCTGTCCTTCTTACGGCTGTGGTGCAGTTCAACCATTTCAATGTCGTAGGAATCGCCCAAAGCGCGCGTCAGTTCCGGCAAAATCTTGCACAGCACATTGACGCCTATGCTCATGTTGGACGCCCAGAAAATAGGCGCGCGCTTTGCCAGTTCGCGCAGCTCGTCTTTTTCAGCATCAGTAAAGCCCGTGGTGCCGATAACAAGAGCATGCCCGCTTTCAGCCACAGTTCGCGCTGACTGCAAGCTCACAGCCGGGGCAGTGAAATCAATGGTCACTGCGCCGGGAGCCTTGGCCAGCACTGCCGCCAGACTATCCCCCACAGGGCATGACGATCCGGCCAGTTTTTCCACATGCTCTTTGCTGTCCACAAGGCCCGCAAGGCTGAACGCCGGTTCTGTTTCGGCCAGATTGCTGATGGTCCTGCCCATGCGTCCGTTAGCGCCTACTACGACAATGGCTGTACTCATGCTTCACTCACTTTGCATTCAAATTATTCCGAGGCCACTCCGGCCTCGCGCAACATGCTCATAAATTCTGTTTCATCAAGCACAGTTACGCCCAATTTTTGCGCCTTTTCAAGCTTGCTGCCCGCTTTTTCGCCTGCCACGAGGTAGTTGAGTTTTTTGCTCACACCGCCAAGGGGCGTAGCCCCGGCAGCCTCTGACAGCTTTTCGGCCTGACCGCGCGCCATGCTAAGGGTTCCGGTAAAAAGAATGGTTTTGCCGGATAAGGGACCTGATGGAACAGCGCCTTCGCCCTGTGCGGCTTCTCCATTAGCTCCACCCAACGCGCCCTTGCCGCCCTGCGGCCACAGACCAAGGCCCTTGAAGCGCTCAAGCTGCTCTCTGTTGGCCGGGCTGTCAAAGAAATTGCGTATGGATGACGCCACCTCCGGCCCCACATCAGGCAGGCTTTGCAAGGTTTCGCCATCAGCTTTTTCAAGTTCATCCAGATTCTGAAAATGCGCGGCCAGCGTGCGTGCTGTCTGTTCCCCCACGTGACGGATACCCAGCGCACTGATCAGGCGCGGCAAGGTGGCGGTATGTCTGGCCCCGTCAAGCGCGTCCACAAATTTTTGCGCCAGCACTTCGCCCATGCGCTCAAAACCCAGCAATTCCTCAACCGTCAGGGTGAAAAGATCCACCGGAGACTGCACACGCCCGCTGTTGACCAGTTGCTCTATCCACTTCTGACCCACGCCGGAAATATCAAGCCCGGCCTTGGAAACAAAGTGGCTGATGGCCCGCAACCTAATGGCGGGACAGGCCATATTTTCACAGCGCCATGCAGCTTCACCTTCTTCTCGGTAGGCAGGCTGATGGCAAACCGGACAATTATGCGGAAAAACGTATTCCTCAGCATCCGCCGGGCGCTTGTCCAGCACCGGCCCCACAACTTCAGGGATAACGTCGCCAGCGCGGCGCACCATAACGGTATCGCCCACGCGCACATCACGGCTGCGAATCTCGTCTTCATTGTGCAGCGTCGCCCGGGAGACCATAACGCCACCAACGGCAATGGGCTCAAGTACTGCTACAGGAGTCAGCACGCCAGTGCGCCCTACCTGGATTTCAATATCCTTCAACAGGGTTTGCGCCTGCTCGGCAGGAAACTTGAAAGCCACGGCAAACCGGGGAGCACGCGCCGTGAAACCGAGCGCCTGCTGGGCTTCAAGATTGTCCAACTTGGCGACGGCCCCGTCAATTTCCATACGAAACTGGGACCGATGTTCCCTGACCCACTGGGCGTACTCTTCCACAGCCTGCACACTGTTGCACAGCTTGCCGTCGGGCGGCGTAAGAAAGCCGTATTCCCTCAACTGCGCCATAACCTCTGATTGCAGCCTGCAGACGGGGGCTGGCGGCCACTGCGCCTCGCCAAGACTGTATGCCAGAAAGCGCAAAGGGCGTGACGCCGTAATGGATATATCAAGCTGCCGCAAGGTTCCGGCTGCTGCATTGCGCGGGTTTGCAAAGGTTTTCAGCCCCAGCGCTTCCTGCTTTTCGTTAAGGGCGGCAAAGTCCTTTTTGTACATGACAACCTCGCCGCGCACTTCCAGCCGGGCGGGAAAAGGCCCAAGTCCGGCAAGGCGCAAAGGCACGGTGCGGATGGTACGCACAGCCTCGGTGACAACTTCGCCAACTTCGCCGTCGCCCCGCGTGAGGGCTTCCTGCATTGTGCCGTCAACGTAGACGATCTCCAGAGCCAGACCGTCCAGCTTGGGATCACACCAGAAACTTTCCGGCAGGGGGCCGTTAAGGTCCGCATCCCAGGCGCGGCGTATACGGTCTGCAAAATCCTGCCACTGCTCTGCCGAAAATACGTTGTCCAGGCCATACATCTGAAGGCTGTGCGCCTTCTTGGCCAGTCCGTCGATCAGCTTGCCGCCCACACGCAGCGTGGGCGAATGGGCCGAGCGCAGTTCAGGCCAGCGATCTTCCAAAGCCTGTAGCTGGCGAAACAAGGCGTCAAACTGATCATCGCTGATCTCGGGCTTGTCCAGGGTATGATAGAGGTAATTATGGTGCTCAAGCTCTGCCGTGAGCTGCTGCACACGCTGGCGGTCTTCGGCCGAAGGGCCGGAAGGGCCAGCGGAAAAAAGGCTGAACTGGGCCTGCCCGCCCTGATTTTTATTTTGCTGTGACATGAAAAACCTTATGAGGCTGTTGGCAAACCTATTTTGCGAGAAAATTTTTGCCCGTGCCGTCAGGGCATTTTAACTTTACCATGCTTGCCTGAAAGCAAAGCAATTGCGCCTTACAGGCGTAGCTGTGCTGCCGCGTTACCCGAATCGCTTACGATCAGAGGCAATGCCCGGCAAGCCGAGGGCACCGTTGCACCAGCAGTTAGAGCATTTTACCTTTGAAAAAGTTTAAATGCTCTAACGCTGCACAAGCGTGTAGCGCGCCGCAACGCGGCGTGGATTCTGCCGAAAATCGCATTTTTCGGCAGAATGACAACTTTGAAATGTACTACATTGCAAAGTTAATCTGCTCTAGTCAGGCAAGGCGATCAGCCGTGCACGCAGTACCCGTATGCGGTCGCGCAACTGGGCGGCCTGCTCAAACTCCAGATCACGGGCAGCCTGACGCATTTCTTTTTCGAGCTTCGCCACCAGCAGAGCTGTATCTTCGGCGGTAAGGGGAATGGCGTCCGGTTCCTGTCCCTTGCCCTTGCCACGGCCTTTACCACGCCCGCGTGAAGAGCCATCTTCCACATACAAACTATCCAGCGGAGACTCAAGGCTTTTCCGCGTACTGGTCGGCGTGATGCCGTGCTCTTCGTTGTGTGCGGTCTGCTTGGCGCGGCGGCGGGCGGTTTCGTCCATAGCCGCCTTCATCGAATCCGTCATTTTGTCAGCATACAATATGACCCGGCCCTGCGCATTTCGGGCAGCACGTCCAAATGTCTGGATAAGCGACCCCACTGAACGCAAAAAACCTTCCTTGTCGGCATCAAGGATGCACACAAGAGAAACTTCTGGAATATCAAGGCCTTCTCGCAGCAGGTTAATGCCCACCAGCACGTCAAATTCGCCCATACGCAGCGCACGGATGATTTGCATGCGCTCAAGGGTATCGATGTCGGAGTGCAGGTAGCGCGCGCGCACCCCCATGCTGCAACAGTATTCCGTCAGGTCTTCGGCCATGCGCTTGGTCAGCGTGGTCACAAGTACCCTCTCGCCCCGGCTGACACAACCACGGCACTCGCCCAGCAGATTTTCCATCTGGCCCTTGGTGGGGCGCACCTCCACTTCCGGGTCCACCAGACCTGTAGGCCGGATGATCTGCTCGGCCACAATGCCTTGCGCCTGATCCCGTTCGTACTTGGCTGGCGTGGCCGACACATAGACAACCTGATTAAGCAAGGCCGTGAATTCGTTGAACTGCAGTGGCCTGTTGTCCAGAGCAGACGGCAGGCGAAAGCCGTAGTCCACCAGTGTGGTCTTGCGCGAACGGTCGCCCTTGTACATGCCCCCCACCTGGGGAATGGTAATATGCGATTCGTCCACGAACAGCAGAAAATCCTCGGGAAAGTAGTTGAGCAGGCATGACGGCGGCTCGCCTGCCACGCGGCCATCCATATGCCGGGTATAGTTTTCGATGCCGTTGCAGTAGCCAAGCTCTTCAATCATCTCAAGATCAAGCTGGGTGCGCTGCTCAAGGCGCTGGGCCTCCACAAGCTTGCCCTGATTTTTGAACAACGTCAGACGCTCTGCCAGTTCGTCGCGAATATCGCTGGCCGCGCGCTTGAGGTTATCCTGCGCAGACACGAAGTGACTGGCCGGGTACAGCACGGTTTTGGACACATCTGCCAGCACCTCGCCCGTGAGGGGATCAATTTCGCGCAGGGCCTCGATATCGTCGCCAAAAAATTCCAGGCGCAAAGCACGCTCGTGGTGGTAGGCCGGAATGATTTCAAGGGCATCGCCGCGTACGCGGAATGTGCCGCGGTGGAAGTCGTAATCATTTCTCTCGTAGTGCACTTCCACCAGCCGCGTGATGAGCTTGTCCATAGGAAAGTGCTGGCCCACCTCAACGGGAATGACCATCTTGGCGTAGTATTCCGGCGAACCCAAGCCGTAGATGCACGAAACCGACGCCACGATTATTACGTCACGCCGCGTAAGCAGGGCGTGGGTGGCGGCGTGGCGCAGCTTGTCTATGTTGTCGTTGATGGATGAGTCTTTTTCAATATAGGTGTCCGAGGCGGGCACATAGGCTTCTGGCTGGTAATAGTCGTAATAGCTGACAAAATATTCCACAGCATTGCGCGGAAAAAGAGCGCGAAATTCGCCATACAGCTGGGCAGCCAGAGTTTTGTTGGGCGCAAGCACCAGGGCCGGACGATTGCAGCGGGCAATAACATTGGCCATAGTAAACGTTTTGCCGGAACCTGTAACGCCCAGAAGCACCTGGGCGGGTACTCCCGCCTGAATATTGCTCACCAGTTCGTCGATGGCTGTGGGCTGATCGCCTGTGGGCGTGTAGGCCGTTTCCAGGCTGAAAGGGATAGCGGACTTGTCTTCCATCATGTTCTGTTTTGGGGTAAGAGGGTGTGAAATAATACGCTAACCACGGGATGTGCTATGGAAAAAATCATTGTGCCCACGCAGTACGACCTGCCGCTGGACAGATTCTACATTGTGGCTATTACGCTTAATACCTTCAAGGGACGCCGCCATGTTGACGTGCAGGTTTTCCGGCCCAACGCCGGAGATGACGAGCTGGAACCCCTGCGGGGCCTTGGTCTGGTAGCTCCCGCCGACCCTTCCGTTCCGCCTGAAGTTCTTCAGGGAGCCACGGAAGAAGCCGCTCTGCGCTGTATTCTTGAAGCGTTTACTGCTGAAGAAAGCCGCGCTCTGGCAGATTATCTTGAGCAGCGCTACGCCGAACACATTGAAAAAATTACTGTCTGTCCTATGGACATACCCGTTCCGATGGGTGTCGCCCCGCTGGCAGGCATTACCGAAGGCAAGAGCACAGGCTTCATCCGTTTTGATACCGTGCGCGACTATCCTCTGTCCTTCCCGGCTCACGGCTTTTACGATCTGGAAGCCCACGCCCCGCTGGACAGCGAATAGTCATAGCTTTCGCGCCAGGGTTGCCAGACCTCTTCGTCTGGCACGTCGTGGATTTTACCTCCGCAAAAGACGTGGTCCGTGCTGGGCAGTTTGTCGCCAGATGCCGGACCCGCAGGGGGAACAAGAGCTTCCCGCAATTTTTGCGCAAAGACCTCACGAGGCAGAAGAACCCCGCCCATCTTCATGATGTGCGGGGTTTCCTGTTGACAGTCCAGCAGGGTAACACCGCGCATGCGCAACAAGCTCACCAGACCAGCCAGGGCGGCGCGCGACGCTTCAGACACAAAATGAAACATGGATTCGCCAAAAAATACCCGTGCAAACCCAACGCCATACAAACCGCCAGCCAGTTCGCCCTCACGCCAGGCTTCAACGCTGTGGGCAAATCCCATACTATGCAGGCGCTCATAGGCCCCTATCATTTCGGGCGTGAGCCAGGTGCCGCCATTGGGCGTGCGCGACTGGGCGCAGGCCCGGATGACCTTGCCGAAGGCTGCGTTAAAAGTCAGTTCAAAGGGTTTTTGCCGTAAAGTGCGGGCACTGCGGGACGGAAGGTGAAAGTTTTCCAGCGGCAAGATGCAACGGGGGTCCGGCGCCCACCAAAGTATGGGCAGCCCTGCCTCGTACCAGGGAAAAATTCCCCGGCTGTAGGCGGCCAGCAGCCGCTCCACCCGCAAGTCTCCCCCAGCACAAAGAAGGCCGTCTTCACGCGCCGCTTCAAGCGGGGGAAACTGGGCGGCCAGAACCGCGAAGATTGTCTCCACAGCTGACCGCCCCGCTGTTTAAGCTTTGCTTTTGGGCGGTTTTTTGGCCGCCGTTTTAGGTTTTGCCGTACCGGTTTTATCCCGGGCAGCAGACTTGGCCGAAGTGCCGGATGCACCTTTGGCGTCAGACCTGGCTGCGGCTGCTCCCTTGGCTGAAGCTCCCGGTTTGGCAGGAGCACTGGCGGCCTTTGCAGGCTTGTTGGCAGAAGCAGACTTGGCAACCGTCGCCTTTTTTGCCGCATCAACCTTGGCAGGCGCTTTTGCCGGCTTTGCAGACTTGAGCACAAGCGCGTCATCCACCACATCAAGCTTTACGCTGCCACCCTTGGCAAGCGAACCGAACAGCAATTCGTGGGCCAGCTTGTCTTCCAGCTCTGTACGCAGCAAGCGCCGCAGCGGCCTTGCCCCCATAGCGGGGTCGAACCCCTTGCGGGCCAGCCACTGACGGGCAGTCAGGCTCAGTTCCAGATCCACATGGCGTTGCTCAAGGCTGTGCACGATTTCGCCCACAAACTTGTCCACAATGCGCAGCATCATGTCTTCTGTCAGGCTGCCAAAGGGCACAAGAGCGTCCAGCCTGTTGCGGAACTCGGGGCTGAAGGTATTTTCCACAGCCTTGAGGCCCTTGTGGGCCGCATCCTGCCGGGAAGCTCCCCCAAAGCCCATGGCCTGGCGCGACATGTCGAAAGCGCCAGCGTTGGAGGTCATGATAAGAATGACGTGCGAAAAATCCGTTTTTCTGCCCGTGTTGTCCGTCAACGTGGCGTAGTCCATAACCTGAAGCAGCACGTTGAAGATGTCGGGATGGGCTTTTTCCACTTCATCCAGCAACACTACGGAATAGGGAGCCTTGCGCACGGCCTCGGTAAGCAACCCGCCCTGATCAAAGCCCACATAACCGGGAGGCGCCCCGATGAGGCGCGACACGGAGTGTTTTTCCATATATTCGCTCATGTCATAGCGCAGAAATTCCACGCCCATAAGCTTTGCAAGACTGCGGGCCACTTCCGTTTTGCCCACACCAGTGGGGCCGTAGAACAAAAATGCGCCAGCCGGACGCTGCTCCTGCCCAAGGCCCGCACGGGCGCGCAAAATGGCACGCACAGTAAGCTCAATGGCAGTCTCCTGACCGAACACATGCCCTTTCAGGTCTTTTTCAAGCGTCGCCAGACGGTTGCGTTCCGTGCCGGACACTGTCCGCACGGGAATGCCCGCCATACGTGCCACAATGCGTTCCACATCGCCCACGCCCACCAAAGGACGCGGAGCCTTGCCGCCTTTGACAGCTTTGCCGGGGCGAACCGCAGGCTTGCTTGAGCCTGTCTGCACACCGCGGCCCAGGCGCACGGCTGCGCCGGATTCGTCCAGCACGTCGATAGCCTTGTCGGGCAGCAGGCGGTCGCGCACATGCCGGGCCGTCAGGTCCACCATAGCCTTGATGGCTGTGGGACTGTAACGAACCTTGTGGAAGTCGGCATAACGCTTCTCAAGCCCCTGAATAATGGCAAGGCATTCGTCAGGACTCGGTTCCGTAAGATCGATGCGCTGAAACCGGCGGGCCAGAGCACGGTCTTTTTCAAAATGGTTACGAAACTCCTCATAGGTCGTGGAGCCTATGCACCGCAACTCGCCGTTGGCCAGCACAGGTTTGAGCAGGTTGGAGGCGTCCATAGACCCGCCAGAGGTAGAACCAGCCCCAACGATGGTATGGATTTCGTCAATAAACAAAATGGCTTCAGGAAGTTCCTGCAAGCGCTGCACAACAGCCTTGAGCCTACTTTCAAAGTCGCCCCTGTAGCGGGTGCCCGCCAGCAGCAGCCCCATGTCCAGAGCGAACAACTGGGCCTTGGCGAACATTTCCGGCACCTTGCCTTCCACAATACGCAGGGCCAGTCCCTCGGCCAGAGCAGTTTTGCCCACGCCAGGGTCACCCACAAAAAGCGGATTGTTTTTACGGCGGCGGCACAGCACCTCGACCGCGCGGTCAAGCTCTGTCACGCGCCCCACCAGAGGATCTATCTTGCCCTCACGGGCACGGGCTGTAAGGTCCACGGCGTACTGGGCCAAAGGATCGGCTTTGCCTTCCTTTTCCTCAGCTTCGCCGCCCTGGCCAGCCCCTTTGGAGCCGCCGCCTTCATCCATACCGTGCGACACGAAGGTCAAGACATCAAGACGCTCCACGCCCTGCTTGCGCAGGTAGTACTTGGCGTAGCTTTCCTCTTCGTCCATGATGGATATGAGCAGGTCGCCCAATTCTACGGTATCACGCCCGGCAGAACGAATATGGCTGAGGGCGCGTTCCAAAACGCGCTGCACGCCTTCGGTCTGGGCCACTTCGTGATTGCCCGCCAGAGAAACGGCTTCCATTTCACGGTTAAAAAATTCTTCAAGCTGCTCGCGCAACACGGCCACACTGGCCCCACTGCCTTCAAGCAGAATACGCCCGCGCATGCTGTTGGTGAGAGCAAAAAGAATGTGCTCCACGGTCAGCAGGTCGTGGCGGCGCCGATGGGCTTCCATAAGGGCGTCTCTTATGACGCTTTGTACACTCTTGCTCAACATAGGCATCTCAGTAAATTTTTTCCATGGTGCATTTGAGGGGAAATCCCGCAGCCTTGGCCGCCTGATGAACCCTTTTCACCTTGGTCTCTGCTACTTCATGGGTGTATACACCGCACTGTCCCACGCCCTGCTGATGTATGTTCAGCATAATGGCGGTGGCCTCTTCCGTGGTTTTGTGGAAGATGCCGCATAGAACAGCCACCACAAAATCCATACTGGTGTAATCGTCGTTGTGCAGGAGTACCCGATAGCGGTCGGGCTCCTTCAATTTTTTTTCCACAATGACCTGGCTTTCGCCGTCATTCTGGTTCTCGTTAAAAACGGGCATGCACTACTCCGCGGCACAAATATTCAGCGCTGTTCAGGAAAAATGGAACCGTCTTCTTCCAGCAGCCCCAGCTGGCGTCGCCAGGCGCGTCTTTGCGTTTCGTCAAACACAAATGAACGCTGGAGGGGCAGGTTATTACGTTGCAGCCAATCCTGATGCAGCTGATGATAATTCTTGGTACTGATTGCCATGTTGTCAAGGGCCAGACAGCTCTGCACGGCATTCATAGCATCTACCGGGCCTTCCAATTCCGCCCCTTGCATAAAGGGCAGAATGTCCAGCTCCACTTCAACGCCGTTCAAACGCCAGGGTTCACGCACTTTTTCATAACGCGCCGCCGGGTTGTAGCCCAACCCTTCAAGTATCTGGCGCATGCTGTTGGCGTCGGCCACTTCAACCTCACGTTCTTCACGCACTTTGCACTGCTCTGCCCCGGCAGGAGCCTGAACAGGCAGCTTCACGGTCAGCACATAACGGACTTTGTCCGGCCATTCCTGACTACGCAGGCGCAACAACCGCCCGCTTGAGGCAAGGGTGGCATCCGGCGTTTCAAAAACCGTATTGCTCTCAAAGTGCGCGCCAAGGCACTGTGCGCCCTGTTTCTGCAACCGGGCGCGCAAATCGTTCAGATCAACGCCCGGAAATTTACGTTCCACTTCCAGCGCCATTGCTATTCCTCCGGCTTCTGCCGACGGTGAAAAAGGCGCTGCTGCAAGGCCGCAATGGTGGTAATACCGCCTTTTTCCTCACCGGGATGCACAATGGGATCAAAACCCAGCCGCCGGGCCTGAGTAAGGCGCAGATCCTGCGCGGCCACAGGCCGTAT
Organism: Pseudomonadota bacterium; assembly: GCA_023386035.1. Classification (GTDB taxonomy): domain Bacteria; phylum Desulfobacterota; class Desulfovibrionia; order Desulfovibrionales; family Desulfovibrionaceae; genus Desulfovibrio. The sequence continues at coordinate 7,291 of JAEWKM010000004.1, read as the reverse complement.
CTGACCGTTAAGGTCTACCTCGCCCCAGAGCACGCATTTCTCCGGCAGCGGAACATCATAATAGGACGAAAGCACGGCGGCCACCAGCGCAAGGTCCAGCCCCGGCTCGTTCAGCTTCATGCCTCCGCCTACTTTAGCATAGATGTCCACCTGGCCAAAATTCAGTTTGAGCCGCTTTTCAAGAACAGCCAGCAAAAGATGCAGCCGCCCCACGTCAAAGCCAAGGGCCGCACGCCGCGGAATGCTCAAGAAGGTGCGGGCAACAAGCGCCTGCACCTCAACTGCCAGCGGGCGCTGCCCGTCCACGGCCATAACCACTGCTGTGCCGGAAAGCGAGGCGTCTCGCTGGCCCAGAAAGAACGTGGAAGGGTCGTCCACAACCTGCATGCCTTGCTGCCCCATGCGAAAAACCAGCAGTTCCTCATTGGGGCCAAAGCGGTTTTTGAACACGCGCAACAGGCGAAACATCTGGCGGCGGTCGCCTTCAAGCGAAATAACCGTGTCCACCATATGCTCAAGCAGGCGCGGCCCGGCGAGCACGCCGTCCTTGGTCACATGGCCCACAAGAATGAGCGTGCAACCCAGGCGGCGGCAGAGTTCCAGCAAGGATGTGGCCACAGCCCGCACCTGACTGACGTTGCCCGGCAGGCCTTCAGCCTCAACGCTGGCGAGGGTCTGTACCGAGTCCACCACAAGCAGGGCCGGATTTTGTGCATTGGCGGCTTCCACCACGTCTTCCACGCGGGAAGTGGCGAGGGCCAGCAAATTGGCGTCCAGCATGCCAAGGCGCTCTGCCCTGCCCTTGATCTGCGGCAGCGATTCTTCACCGCTGGCATAGAGAACAGGGCGGCCTCTGGCGGCCATCTGACCAGCCACAAGTCCTGCCACCTGCAACAAAAGTGTGGATTTGCCTATGCCGGGTTCACCGCCCACAAGAATGGCGGCTCCGGGCACAAGACCATTACCCAGCACCCTGTCCAGTGCCTGCAAGCCGCTGCCATAGGGTTCGTGGCCCGAATCCTCCACATCACGCAGGGATATGGGGCGTCCGGCAGAATTTTCGCCGCTCAGAGGCGTGCGCGCCTTGCTCGCGGACCGGGACTGTACCGACGCTTCCAGAGTATTCCATTCGTGACAGCCAGGACACTGCCCGCGCCACTGCATGGTCTGTGCTCCGCATGCGGAGCATATATATATTTCGCGTGTTTTCGCCATGATTCAAGACTACGGAAAAAGCCACTTAGGTGCAAGCTAGTGTGCGGGATTGCATCAAAAATGCGAAAATTAGGGGCTGTGTGATACTGAATACTTGTGGAGGGCGTTCTTCAACCCGGGCAGAACAGGCGCAGGGCCACAGGCAGAAGCCTTGCAGCTTATCGCCTGCACAAAGGGGTCAGGGCTGTGGCGCAAAAGATGCCGCCAAGAATGGCCGCCGCGCTTATGCCGAGGCGCAGAGTGATGGCTTCTTCCATAAACAGTGCGCCGCCAAAGGCTGTGATAAGCGGTACGCTCAATTGCACAACGGCGGCAGTGGGCACATTGAGTTTGGGCAAAACGAAATACCACAACACATAGCCCAAGGCTGAGGCAATGCCTCCGGCGACGAGGGCGCACACCACTCCCGCAAAGGGCAGCACAGGCCCACCCGCCCCCACGCCGCTTCCTGCGGCATCCAGCCAGGCCAGGGGCAAAATAAGCAGGGCCAGGGGCAGACAGCGCACAAAATTGCCCGCCGTGGCGGCCACAGGCGCACTGTTGCGGCGGCCCAACAAGGTGTAGGCAGCCCATGACGCACCGGAAAGAAAGATAATGGCCGACGGCCATAACGGCGGCGCGTCCAGCCCCGGCAACAAAAGGTACACAAGGCCCGACATGGCCAGCCCGATGCCCAGAGCCTGAGCGCGGCTGGGGCGCTGCCCCAGGGCCATTCCCGCCCCTACCATACTGACCTGCACGGCCACGGCGATGATAAGCGCCCCGGCTGCGGCTGGCAGATTGACGTAGGCCCAGGAAAAGCAGGCCATATAAACAAAAAGGGCCAAAGCTGCGCCCCAGCAGCCAAACTGCAATACGCGCAGACCACGCGACGCGGTGAGCACCCACAGCACAACGGCAGCCGAAACAGAACGCAAAACAGTATAGCTCACGGGGTCCATGCCCGCTCCAAAGAGCGCCATACGGCACAGCAGCGAGTTGGCCGCAAAGAAAATCATGCAGATGAGCGTGAGAAGCGCAGTGACAGCTATGCTGCCTTGACGGACGCCGTTTTTTGGGCCGCCGCCGGGGGTCACTGTGAAAACCTTGTGCCTTGCAGCTTGCGGAAAATGGTACTGCGGTTTACCTGAAACAGTTCGGCCACACGCTGTACGGACCCGTGTACCTCAATGGCTTTAAGCAGAAAATCACGCTCCATTTCCGCCATAATCTCACGTAAGGGGCGGCGCGCGCTGAGCACGTCTTCCGAATAGCGCGAGGCGTCGTTGCTGACGCCTGAAATCTGTGTGGGCAGGTCACGCGGAGAAATAAGCGGCCCCGTGAGCGTAATGACAAGACTGTGCACGAGGTTCTGCAATTCACGCACATTACCGGGCCAGGCATAGGCCGCCATCATGTCCAGCGTCACGTCCATAAAGGCCATGACCTTGTGGTATTTGGCCATGTAATGCTCAAGAAAATGCTCGGCCAGCATGCGAACGTCTTCCCTGCGTTCCCTGAGGGGAGGAATGCGCACGGTCGCCACGTTGAGGCGGTAGTAGAGGTCACGCCGAAAGGTGCCCGCCTCTACGCTTTCCGCCAGATTGCGGTTGGTGGCCGCGATGATGCGTACATCCACCTTGCGCGGGCTTGACGCGCCCACCCGCATGATCTCGCCGTCCTGAAGCACCCGCAAAAGACGTGTCTGCATGGACAGAGGCAGCTCGCCCACTTCGTCCAGAAAAATGGTACTGCCGTCGGCAATTTCAAAGTATCCGGCCTTGCCCTTGTTGGAAGCCCCGGTAAACGCGCCGGGCATGTAGCCGAACAATTCCGATTCCGTAAGAGTTTCGGATATGCCGCCACAGTCGACCTTGAGCAAAACCTTGTCCCGGCGCTCCGAAAGCCCGTGGGTAAAACGGGCGAAAACGTCTTTGCCTGCCCCTGTTTCTCCAAGGATGAGCACGGTGGCGTCTGTGGCGGCAAAGCGCCGCAAAAGCGAAACCACCTCGCGCATGGACGGGCTGACGTACACAGGCTCGCGTACCTTGTTGCCCTCATTACTGATGTACGCCAGCTGGTCATTGATCTGGTCAATGAGCTTACACTGCCCGGTCACCTGATCCTGCAACTGGGCCAACAGGGTAATGTCACGCGCAAAGGTGACCACAAGGCAAAGCTCGCCCCGCGAGTCGAACACGGGAAATCCCGTGAGGACCAGCTTTTTGCCGTCCTTGAGCTGCTGCACATGGGTCGTGGGCCTGCCAGTACGCACGATTTCCGGGTTCAGAATGTGGTCAAAAACCCCCTCTTCCACCAGACAGCGCACGTTTTTGCCCTGTAGCTGCGCCTGCGTAAGGCCGGTCAACTGCTCATACATGCGGTTAACGCGCAAGCTTGTGCCTGAGGCGTCGCTGATAAAAACGCCTTCAGGCAGGGCGTCGAGTATACGCTCCACATGTTTGGAAAGCAGTTCCTGAGAACGGTCAGCCATATTTCAACCCGGTAAGATGCTATGCAATCAGTTTGAAATCTGCACTCGCTCGCCCAAAATGTCCAGAGCCGTCTTTTGCAGCCTGCCCATAAGAGCTTTATCCAGACTCACTTCGCCCATAGGAACGTCTCTGGCAAGAAAATGATACTTTTGCGTGCCCAAACGGTGATAGGCCAGCATTTCGTATTTGACATGCGTATAGGGCTTGAGGAATTCGGCTATGGCCGCAATGGCTTCCTCGGTGTCGTTGAATCCGGGAATGACTGGCGTACGCGCCAGTATGGGCAAATCGGGAAATTCTTCGGCCAGAATGCGAAAATTCTCAAGAATGCGCGCATTGGGCAAGCCAGTGTGCGCCTCGTGCACCGCGCTGTCCATATGCTTGATGTCGTAGAGCACATAATTCAGGTAGGGCGCGGCTTCACGCACGGTTTCGGCGGGCACCATGCCGCAGGTTTCAACAGCGGTTTTGATGCGCCGCACGCGGGCTTCACGCAACAGGGCCACGGCAAAGGTTCCCTGTAACAGGGGTTCGCCGCCCGAAAGGGTCAGGCCGCCGCCGGAGCGCGCGTAAAAGGCCATGTCTTGTTCCACAACGCGCAGAACATCGTCCACAGTGCGTTTTTTGCCATATACCAGCAAACCCTGTGCAGGACAAATTTCGGCACAGGGCATGTCACAGCCCGTGCAATGACTGCGGTCAATGACAGGCTTGTCGTCATCGCCACAAGTGATGGAACCGTGCGGACAAGCAGGAATGCAGTGCCCGCATTTGGAAACATCAATGCAACGGCCGTGGTTGCAGGCCAGCTCGGGATAGGATTTTTGCGATTCCGGGTTGCTGCACCACTCGCATGAAAGGGAACAGCCCTTCAAAAAAACAATGGTTCGTATGCCCGGTCCATCGTGTACGGAATATTTTTGAATATTAAACACCATGCCTTGCTGCTGGCTGTCATCCAGGCACATATTCCCTTCCTTTGCGAAGTCTTTTGATCTGTGGCGTTTTAAGGTCTGCCCGGAAAGAAGATGTTTTCTTTTCCAGCGCGGCAGTCTTCCATATAACAATATTTACCTGCAATAACTTACAAAGCAGTTCAATGAATCTCTCGGCTGCGGGCGGCACATGAGCAACCTTAGCGTGGGCATGAACGACAGCCCACGGTCATGCCGTCCCTACAATAAAACTTTTCTCAACCTGAGGCGCAGAGCCCTCAATACAATAATGCGGGGAAGGGCCGTGGCCCTTCCCCGCTGTGAAGCTGTGTGTACCTACATCACATCATGTTCGGTACGGGCGATGAGGTCGTTCTGCAGATCGGGCGACAGGTCCACAAAGTAGGCGCTGTAGCCAGCGATGCGCACGATAAGGCTGCGGTACTTCTGCGGGTCCTTCTGGGCGGCAACAAGGGTGCCCTTGTTGACCACGTTGAACTGCACATGCCAGAGCTTGAGGTCGCAGAAGGTGCGGATAAAGGACACCAGCTTTTCCGTGCCCTGTTCGCCTTCCACGCACTTGGGCGTGAACTTGATGTTCAGCATGCGGGCGGCGCGGTCGCGCATGCCCATGTTCTTGGTCTGGTAGTTGGAGAGCAGCACGGCGGTGGGGCCGTTGACGTCCGCGCCGTGCGAAGCCGAGGAGCCGTCGGAAAGCGGGAAGCCGTCGGTACGGCCATTGGGCGTGGCGGAAACCACCTTGCCGAAGGGCACGTGCGAGGTAAAGGGCACGTAGCGCACATCGTTATGGATGCCCAGTTCCTTCATGGAGTACTTGCCGCCGTATTCCACGGAAATCCTGTCGATTTCGCGGCCAATGGCGTCGGCGTATTCATCGTTGTTGCCGTAGCAGGGGGCGGAACGCAGCATGGCGCGCACGTCGTCGTAGCCTTCAAAGTTGGCGTCAATGGCGGCCAGCAGCTTGTCCATGGTCAGCTTCTTTTCTTCAAACACAAGCTTTTTCACGGCGGCCAGCGAGTCCACAACCGTGCCAAGGCCCATGTATTCAAAGTAGCCCAGATTGATGCCTTCAGGAATCTGTTCCTGATGCAGGTCAATGCAGTGCTTCATGCACAGGTCGTGCATGGCCGAGCCCATGGGCTGGGCAAAGTGCTGGGCGCGCAGCTTGTTGATGATGTACTGCTGGGTAAAGGCCGTTTTAAGGAACAGCAGGTGCTGCTGCACATAGGCGTTCCAGAACTCGTCCCAGGTCTTGAAGTTGCGGGGATCGCCGGTTTCCACGCCCAGCAGCTGGTCGCCAAACTTCTTCATGCGGCCATTGCGCAGCACCATTTCCACGGCAGCGGCAAAGTTGATGTACGCGCCGCCGGAGGTATAGGTGTCGCGGTTGGGCATGCGGGCTTCGGTGCAGCCGGAAACAGCGTAGTCCAGGGCTTCTTCAAAGGTTGCGCCCTTGGAAACATAGAGGGGCACGATTTCTTCGTCGTTGATAAGCTTGGGGAAGCCCGAGCCGTACTTGATGGTTTCAGCTACGTCCCACAGGTAGCGCTCAGGCGCGCGGGAGTGGATGCGGGCCGCGAGGTCGGGATAGTGCAGCGGGAATTCACGCTTGGACTTGAGGATCAGGTAGGTCAACGCATTGCTGGCGTCGCGTCCATCGGTGGTCTGGCCGCCAACGGTCACGGCTTCCCAGTGGGCATAACCTTCGTTGAAAGCGCCGCCGGTGGGCGAAATGTACATGTCGATGAATTCGGCCATGCCCACCCACATGCATTCCAGCAATTCCATGGCCTGGGCGTCGTTGAGCTTACCCTCGGCGCGGTCTTTGGCGTAGAAGGGGAAGAAGTACTGGTCCATGCGGCCATTGGAAATGGTGGTGCCGGTCTTCTGCTCGATGCGCGAGAACATCTGGGTGAACCACTGGCTCTGGCAGGCTTCCCAGAAGTCGCGGGCGGGTTCGCCGGGCACGTGGTCGGCATTGTCGGCCATGCGCAGCAGTTCGGCCTTGCGGGTGGGGTCGGATTCCTTGGCGGCCATTTCGCGGGCAAGCACGGCGTGGCGCTTGGCCCACAGCACGATGGCATCGCACACGATGACGATGGCTTCAAGGAAGGGGCGCTTTTCGCAGGCGTCCTTGCAGCTCAGGGGATCAAGGGCGTCCAGCTTGTCCTGGGCTTCCTTCTTGATGCTGTTAAAGCCGCGCTTCAGGATTTTTTCATAGTCATGCACCCACTGGATGGACGAACGGAAGGACGAAGTTTCGTTGACGATAAAGCGCGAGATAAGCCCCATGGGGTCGTCATAGGTCAGTTTGTGGATCTCGGCGGGCAGAGCGGCGTTAAGGGCCTCATGGTAGGTTTTGCCCTTCCAGTACGGCGCAATTTCTTCAATAACGCGCTTGGCGTCTTCAGGCGTGATCGTGGCGGGCGAGGTCTTGCGGGTGGGCAGATCGCGCACGGCGATATCCAGAAAGTCGCCGTCCAGTTCGGGATACAGAATACCGTAACGGCCATCGCAACCGGCGCGGCCAAGCAACAACTGGTCTTCCTGCACGTAGACGGTCATGTTTTTCGCAATGTGCATGAGGGCCTTTGCCCAGCGCAGTACCAGGGGCTGACCGTCTGTCTGCTGCATGGATTGGGTGAA
>JAEWKM010000035.1:0-10346 GCA_023386035.1 Pseudomonadota bacterium | reverse complement strand
CCCCCCCCCCCCCCCCCCCCCCCCCCCCCCCCCCCCCCCCCCCCCCCCCACGAAGGGGGCGGATAGCGTCAGCGATAGTGTGCGGCAGGCGTTGCCGCGCTACGCTGCCTTGCGGAGGCGGGCCATGTTGTGATGCGGTATGGTCTCTTCCTAAGAGACCATACCGAACGTCCCGCGCGGCGGAAAGCGCACTTCTGTGAAGCTATGCAGGATGCCTGCGAAAAAGAAAACACCAGTGAACAACGGCAGCAGAAAGAAATGCGGTAACTAAAGCGCCAAACATATCCAGAGGATAATGTACCCCAAGGAATATTCGTGCCCACGCGGTAATAAAGCCAAGCAGCAAGATCAGCACACCGGGAAAGCGCTCATTATGGCTGAAAAGCAGGGATGCGGCCATTGAGAACAGCAGTGTGCCGTGAAAGCTGGGAAAGGATGAGGTGGCTGCGTGAGAAATAAAGGCTTGGCCCAAATCAATGACAAAGGGACGGGGATTGTAATGGATTTTTCTGATTGCGTAGGCTGTAAACATAGCCAGCGCCACTGTCAGCAGCAGGCGCATGACCACCACACGTTCAGTTTTTCGGCTGGCCAGGGTGAAAAAAGCGATTATGAGAGCAAGGCCAATCGGCCATTCTGCCAGAAACCGCGCAATTGCGATGAGAAAAACTGGTGAGGTTTCGTCGGCGTTCAGAATCAGAAAAAGCTGGTGATTTAAGGAATACATAATTCTTCTTTTGGGTGAATCTCTTCAGCCAGATAATTGCATTACCCCTAGGGGGTATTCATGAATTTTGGAGCAGTTAAACTTTTTTAAAGTAAAATGCTCTAGCCGAGCGTATGGACCGCAACCTGAAAGGATTGAAAAATCCTTATGCGGCCTGATTCGCTCGGGCTGCGCAAACAATGCTTCGCATTTATGGGCCCCTGCTCGGTTAAAACAAGGCCACTCGCGTATTCAGACTATTTGAGGGCAATGCCCGCCTTGCAGTAGGTGAACATCAGCCTTTGAAAGAGCAAAAGCGTGTGTTTACAATCCTGCCTGCTCGCGAAGGTGTTCCGCTTCTTCGGGCACGCATTGCGACCGCACAGCTGATTGAACACGTTGCGAAAAGGCTTCTGCTGTATATAGCGCCATTTCACCAGAGGTCAATCGTGCGGGCACGCAGACGGGCGCAGCTTCGGCCAGCGGAGCCGTTTCGGTCCACCCGCGCATTGTGCTCAGTGACTGGGCACAGAACATAATGCGTATCATCTGCTGTGACTGCTTTTGCCGCAGCTCAAACGCCAGCATGCCAGCAGGGGGAATAGCGCTGTTTCCCTGTTCAGGCAACTGCCAGTTTATGCCAAGCAGTCCTCCGATGTTGGAAATATTGGTGTCGTGCCCAACAAGTACGGTCAGCCGGGCCTGATTCACACGGGAGTCCACATGGGTTCTGGCCAATGCTGCCGCCATTTCATGCAGCAGGGCGCTGCCTCTCGGGCCTGCCACGGCAGGGGCACGGTTAACCAGATCAAAAATTTTGTTGTGAATGGGCAAAATTTGGCGCAGCACTGCGTCGTTGGCTTGACCCCAGGCTGGCAGCTTGTCCGGCCATTGTGCGTATTCCAGCAAAAATATTTCCGCCAGGCTGGAGGCGATGGCCAGCCCGCCCTGAAGATTGACCGCATGCTCATTGCTCCTCACTTCAATCTCCCCGGGAATGTCGGCAAGGGCACAATCCGGGGGCAACTTCCACTTTTGGCAGAGCGCCGGGCTGACCGGGGCCACAAGATCACTGATGCGCCGCAATGGTTCTTCAAGCTCACGCGCCAGATGTTCGAGACTTCCTCCTGCCTGCCGCAAAATGTCTTCACGTACAGATTGCGCGTCAAAGGCGCATGTGCCCGCCTTGACCGGATGAAACAGAGGGTCAAGCCTGCCCTTGGACACGGCAAAGGGGGTAGAGGGCAGGTGCAGGCCGTCCAGCAGCGCGCGTGCCGTGTCCTGAGTGCGTTGATCTACGTCCGCGCGCACGTAAACTTGCTCGGCGGTCATATCCAGGCCAGCACGGATAAACCGTAACCGCAGGTTTTCCCACATGGCGGATGTCAGCAAAGCCCCGCGTTTGGTCAGCAAGCCCTGCTGCACGGGCCATTGGGGCCACGTTCGTGTGCTCCAGGCGGCCAGGGTTTCACGGGACTGCGTAGGAGAGCGCACGCCATGCCGGGAAAGCACTACAACGCGAACAAGCTCACCCTCATCCTTCACAGATGAGATTTCTTCACTTTTTGCCGTTGTTGTGGCGATCAGGCCGAGCGCAAGGCATAGGGAAATCAGATGCCAAAATCTGTGCATGGGCTTTTCCTCGGCTGGATTTCGGGTTTACGCTTATGGAGCCATAAATCAAGGCAAAGTCAGGATGGCTGTAGCTGCGGAGTTAAAGCAGATTTTTTTAATGCGGATGGGGTGCGCCGTCTGTGGATAAGCAATTTCCGGTTCCAGCGGCACACCATGTTAAAAAATGCCCCAGGTTATTAATATTTGTCAATAAATTCTGAAAAATAAAGGGTTGCGTGCTTTGCAAATGAAAAACACGCCAACATACCGCAATTACATTGGATAGCTGTGCAGTGTTCATCAACGCCATGCTGAATCTGATGGTCGTGTTGCACGGCTATGAACTGCTGACATACATGAAGATAAAGTGATTTAACTGAAAAACTATGTGGATACATCTGAATATATCACATGCTTTTGCAAGGTAAGTTGACATGGGCAGAAAAGTGGCGTTTTTTATACCCATACTAGACTAGGTCAACTAGATAAAACCCAAGCAAACCGAAGTTGATTACAGAGGGGCTGGTAGCGCCAAATTCTGGCAGCGCAGCTGCTCGCGTTTGAAACGTATCCGCCGGGTTTGGGTTGATTTCAGCTTGTTCGCGCGCGGTCTGATGGCAGACGCGTGGTTTTCGTGGGATTCTCATCCACTTACAGAATTTTGATGAAGGGAGGCCGCTGTGGCAGCGTGTAAAAAAGATGTGACAGGCGCGACCCTGCGCGGCGTCCTTTGGGTTCTTGTTCTGCTGGGGGGAATAGGCGTGTGGGCTGTGGGGGCGTCGGGCGCGGCGCAAGCGGCTGAGGTCTGGCACGTTGGCACCTGGAAGACCACTCAGACCATACAACCCTTTTTGTACGAAAAGTACGCAGCATCGGCGAATCCGGGCCTGAAAGTTGATGTGCGCCCCTTTACGAACCCTGCTGATCAGAAATCCGCCTTGCTCGCTGGCAGTCTGGACATGACAGGCACAACGCTGGCGCTGGCGATTCAGGCCGCCTCACGGGGGGAGCCCGTCAAGCTTGTGGCAACGCTGGGCAGCAAGTGCTCGGCCCTTGTGGTGGCAAAGGACGGGCCCATACACACGGCGGCTGATCTTAAAGGAAAGCGCATCGCCTATGTGCCCGGCACCATGCACGAAATTTTGCTGCGCGAGCTTCTGCAACGCGAAGGAATTGATCCCGGCCGCGATGTTACGCTGATGCGCATTGATTTTTTTGACATGGGCACAGCCCTTGCCAAGGGCAATGTGGATGCCTTTCTTTCTGGCGAACCCTTTCCCACCCAGTCTGTCATGCAGGGATTCGGGCGCATTCTGGCCTATCCCTATTACGGAGACAGCATTGGCACTATCAACAGTGGCATGCTCATGCGTGAGGATTTCATAAAAGAGCATCCAGATCAGGCTCTGCGAATGGTTGCCGCGCACAAGGCCGCTACGGAAGCCCTGGTTGCAGACAAAAAATTGTGGCTGGATACGGCGTCTGGCCTGTTTGGCATAGACCGAGGTCTGCTTGAAGCCTCTGCCAGCAACATTGAACTGACGTGGGATATGGATAATGCGTTCATGCTGCGGCTGGCGGCCTTGGGCGCGCGCATGAAAGCCCTTGGCATCATCAAGAAGGAACCGGATTACAATAAGCTTGTCGACCGCAGCTTTGTAGACGCCTTGCGCACTGACGCCGCCAAGCATGACTGACGGCAGGGGATCCCGAATTCTGCCCTGGTGCCTTCCGCTTTTTGTACTGGCGGCATGGTGGGCCGCAACGGCGCTGGGCCTTGTTTCAGAATGGCTGCTTCCATCACCTGTGGAGGTTGCCCGAACCATTTTTACCTATATGGCGGGAGGCCACGGGTCGGCCTACGACGGGCGTTTCTGGAGCGACGCCACCGCAAGCCTGTGGCGTGTGGCCTGCGGCTATACGCTGGCTGTTGTGCCCGGTTTGATTCTAGGCTTGTGGTCGGGCAGAAGCCCCACGGTATCGCGCCTGCTGTCTTCATCCATCAACGGGGTAAAGTCTGTTCCGGGTATAAGCTGGCTGCCTCTGGCCCTTATATGGCTTGGGGTGGGATTTATGACTACCGTCAGTCTTATCGCTCTGGCGGGATTTTTTCCGGTGTATTTCAGCGCGGCAGCTGCTGCGGCGTCAGTGCCGCAAAATCTGATCAACGCGGGGCGCATGTTGGGATACTCGCGCTCGAAACTTTTTACGGGAGTCATTTTACCGTGGGCCATGCCGCAGGTGTGCGCAGGCTTGCGGGTGGCGCTTGGGATGAGCTTTGCCTATCTGGTGTTGGGAGAACTTACTGGCGTGCCCGATGGCCTGGGTGCGCTGATTATGGACGCGCGCATGAATGGCCGTGTGGACGTGCTGCTGTGCGGTATTGTGCTTATAGCCGTGCTTGGTGCTGTTTGTGATGCCTTGCTTGTTCGGGTTTTATCGCGGCTGCCGGGTGTTGTGCGATGAAGGAATACTTCATTTGCCAGGGGCTGCAAAAAAGTTACGGCCAGCATGTGGTCCTGCCCGGTGTTGATATGGCTCTTGCGCACGGGTCTATAACGGCGCTTATCGGGGCCAGCGGCTGCGGAAAAAGCACGTTTCTGCATCTGGCGGCAGGGCTCATGCCTCTGGATGCCGGGAGCATGCTTCTTGACGGAAGGCAGTGCAACGGGCCGGGGCCGGACAGGGTGATGGTATTTCAGGAGGACGCGCTGTTTCCTTGGCTGAACGTGCAGGAAAACGTGGAGTTGGGATTGAAGATCGGGGGCGTTGCACCTGACCTTAGGAAAGAGCGCGTGCGGGCAATGCTGGCGCTGGTGGGGCTTGAGGCATGGAAAAAATCACTGCCGTCGGCACTTTCTGGCGGCATGCGGCAGCGTGTGGCTCTGGCGCGGGCTCTTGTGCTGCGCCCAAAGCTTCTGCTTCTTGATGAACCCTTTGCCGCGCTGGACGCCATTACCCGCGCCCGCATGCAGCGCCTGCTGGCAGAGCTGCAACTTAAAACAGGCGTTACGGTTCTTTTGGTGACGCACGACGTTTCAGAAGCCTGCTTGCTGGCGGATACAGTACATCTTATGGGCACAGGCCTTGGCATTGTCGCAACGTGGGCTGTTGAAGCTCCGCGCCCCAGGCACCTTGACGATACGGATTTTGCCTTGTTGAGAGCGGAGATGCGCGCGCAACTGGAAGCGTTTATGTGAGCGCTGCGAAAAAAATATAGGGATGCACATTACAGATAGCCAGATAGAAAGCGATTGGGTGTGATGAGAGGATTGTACAAAAAAGACGCGGCCCGGATAAATCCGGGCCATTTTATTTATGCCGTAACGCCAATTGTTTTTCTGGATACCAGATGCCAATCAACAGTGATTGAGCATGCCTTGCTCAGCCTGTCCAGTGGTTGTTGAAGCTTTTGGGCCAGCAAAAAATAAGTAAAGTCCTTCTCTTCTTTACTTTCCGCATAGCCTCGCATCAACTCTATCATCAAGTAAAACTCGTCGTAGATTTCATGCAAGGCATAGGCAAGCCTGTCTGTCTGGTATTCGTCCAAAAGTTCCTGTTCTTCCCTGGCGATATGAACCGGAATGTAATATTCACGATACTGATCGCCGTCAGAGAGATTATCTGGGATGAAGGGAGAAAAGCCGATGGGGGTAGACATGAAAGCTCCGAGTATTTAGTAGTGTAGGCACTTGAGAATGAGAAATGCCGGGACTCAACTACGCTACTCGAGCGCTGCTCTTATTTCCCCGAAGGGTATTGTATTTGGAGCTATCGACCCGGCAATATATGCGCTCTTTGGGCTAAACCCAAAAAGAAACCCAGCAAATCGCCGGGCCATGTATACAAAGTTAAGCAGCAGCGTGGACGCTGCCCGATAAATAGTGAAATATTTAAGCGGTGGAGCCCAGAAAAGTCAAGGAAGGTCGCGGGTGAAACGGAGCGCTGACAAGGCAAGCGGAGCGCCACAGGATAGTTTTTCCCGCCAATTGCAAAGTCCGCCAAGGCATTTCTGCTTTGACGGACTCTACTGATTGTCTTGGTGGGCCCACCAGGATTTGAACCTGGGACAGGCCGGTTATGAGCCGGAAGCTCTACCAACTGAGCTATAGGCCCCAAGGAGAGGAACTATAGACGCAAGTTCTTTGGCGGTCAAGTCAACAGGGCGGAGCTGGCAGATTTTCATAGCATTGCCGCCGAGCTAGGGGCTGTTTTTAAATAATTCTTTTGTCCAATTGGCTGCGTCAAAAGGCTATTTTTTACTCCCGTCATGTACCGCAAAAGTACACTCCTCTCGTAAAAAAGCCTTTTTCCTTGCCCTTGGCGCAAAATCATTTATTCAGAATCAACCCCTGGAGCAGACCAACTTTGAAATGCTTCACGTTTCAAAATTGTCATTACATGGCGTTGCCGGTTTCCAGCAGGCCGATCTGCTCGTCCATAGCCTTCTTCAAAGGCAGGGGCAGGCCCATAATATCCACGTTGAGGAAGCCCCGCACAATGGTGGAGGCGGCTTCATCTTCATCCAGACCGCGTGCCATGAGGTATTCAATTTCTTCCTGGGCGATCTTGCCCACGGCTGCTTCGTGCGACAGTTCCACGCCGTCCTGATTGCTGTCCAGCTCAGGAATGGCATGTATGCGCCCGCCGCCCAGTATAAGGCCCTTGCACTCAAGGTGCCCCCTGGCGGGAGCGGCGGAAGCGCCGATGAATCCCCGGTTGATGATGGTGCCGCCCGTGGTGAGCGTGCGTGAAATGACCTCGCCGCGCGTGTCGGGAGCGTTGAGTTCAATACGGTTGCCGCAGTCCACATATGAACCTGTGGGCGCAACGATAACGGAATTGAAGCGGGCCACCGCGCCTTGCCCCTGCAACTTCATAGTGGGGTACATTTGCAGGTCGGCTACGGGCTTGAGCAGAATATAGTTGTTCTGAAACTCGCCCCCGGCTTCAACAATGCCAGCAGAGCGGGGACGCACCGTTGTGCTTGTGCCCCAGTTGTGGATCATCGTGAAGGTGAGCTTGCCGCCTTTTTCCACATAGTATTCGGTAATGCCGAGGTGGGCTGTGTCGTTGGCGTCGTGGGCTGTGGCGCAGCCGCCCAGAATGTGCATCTCCGCGCCTTCTTCAACGATGACGATATTGTGGATACTCTGGCCCGCGCCGTGTCCCTTGATGAACATGCAGGACTGCACGGGCTGGGTGATCTTGGCCCCCTTGCGGGCGCGCACAAAGTACCCGCCATTGCAGTGCTCGCGCGTGAGCCGGGTAAACTCGTCCTTGTCAGGATCAATCAGCTTCCAGAAATACTGGGGTAGCCCGTCAAATTTTTTGAGCGCAGTGCGGATGTCCATAAGGTCAAGACCTTCATGCTTGGTCTCGCAGTGCACACCCGCATGATTGAGCTGCATGAACGCGCCGCTGACTGAGCGGTCGTTCACATCAATGCCAGCCAGTACAAGGCGTTCCCTGTCTTGCGCAGGCAGGTTGGCAAGGTCTTCGATGGGCGCGGCCCCTTCGTTGCCACTGAAACTGTAGCGAGAAAGATTTACAGTGCTCATTTGAGAGGAGCCTCCGCAATTTGACCAAACATGTCGCCAGCCAGGCAGCGCAGGCATTCCTGGTAGCCGTGGCTGGCTATGTGTTCCAGAATTTCACGCGGTCCGGCTTCACAGCAGAGTTTGCCGTTGTACATGACCTGCCCCCTGTGGGCGTTGACGTATTCCAGAATATGCCCGGTGTGGGTAATGATGAGGCCGCTGGTGCCGCGTGCTTTTTCACGCTGCCGCAGCGTGGCGCAACATCGTTCAGGCATGCCGTCCAGCAGGCTGCGCACGGTCTGGCCCACAAGGGCCATATTTTCAAGGTCAACGCCTGATTCCGGCTCGTCGAAAAGCAGCAGGTCGGGCTGTTGGGCCATGAGCTGCAAAAGTTCGGAGCGTTTGATTTCGCCGCCGGAGAAACCCGCGTTGACGTCCCGGTTCAGAAAACTGTCAAAGTGCACCTTGCGGGCCATGCCTTCCACATCCATTTCACGCCCGCGCCCGCACAGTTCCACAAGCTTGCCTGTGGGCAGGCCGTGGATGGTGGGGGGACGCTGAAAAGACATGCCAAGGCCCAGGCGCGCCCGTTCATACATGGGCGCATGGGTAATATCCGTACCCTTGAAAATGATTTGCCCCTGGGTGACGGCATAGCCCGAAAACCCCATAAGGGTCATAAGCAGGGTGGTTTTGCCTGAACCGTTAGGCCCGAAAAGTATGAACGTTTCACCGGATTTGATGTGCAGATCTATGCCCTTGAGCACTGGCGTGCCCTTGACCTCCACATGTAGGTCGTGAATTTCAAGCATCGTTGTCTCCGGTTTCACCAAGATATTCCATCACATCGTAATGCACATGATCCAGAATGTGGGTCAGCTTGGAGACGCAGTCGTCCCCCACGGCCTTTGCCAGCAGGTCAACGATGAAGGCAGCCCTTTTGGCATTGACCAAAGCGTCGTAGCCCGGATCAGCGCTGTAAGGTATGGCGCTTATGCTGTCGCTGAAAGCTTGCAGCGTTTCATTGCTGAGGTTTTTGATGGGCTGGGGTTCGTCATCAATATGGGCGATGTCATCCCGCAGTTCCAGCATGACCGGCTTGCCATGCATATAGGCAATGCACACTTTCATGGTATTCCCCTTGGTTTTACAGATGCCGCATAGTGGCAAACTTGTTAGCCTGTGTCCAGAGGGTATGGCCGCGATACAGGGTAGGGGAACGCCAGCCCTTGCGGTGCGGCGGCGTACTGGCTACCATAAAAAAAGACCGTATGGAGGTATCCATGTACGTGATTACCGGCGGCGCTGGTTTTTTGGGCAGCGCACTTTTGTGGCAACTCAACTGCATGAATATTGAAGATATTGTGGTTGTGGACAATCTGGCCCACAGTGACAAATGGCGTAATCTCGTCAAGCGGCGTTATGTGGACTACCTGCACAGAGATCGGTTTTATGATCTCATGCAGCGCGACGCCCTGCCCTGGAAGATCAGCGGCGTTGTGCACCTTGGCGCCTGTTCCGCCACCACGGAAAAGAACGCGGACTTTTTGATGGAAAACAATTTCCACTACAGCCGTGATTTGTGCCGCTACGCGCTGGACAAGGGCGCGCGCGTCATCAATGCCAGCTCTGCCGCCACCTATGGCGACGGTTCCCTTGGTTTCAGCGATGCAGAAGCGCTTGTGCCGCAGCTACGGCCTTTGAATATGTATGGCTATTCCAAACAGCTTTTCGACCTCTGGCTTTTGCGCGAAGGGCTGCAAACCGAGGTGGCCAGCCTGAAGTTTTTCAATGTCTACGGTCCCAATGAATATCACAAGGGCGACATGCAGAGTGTGGCAGCCAAGGCCCACAAGCAGATCCGTGCCGAGGGCAGCATTAATCTGTTCAAATCCGACAGGCCCGACATGGCGGACGGCGAACAGAGCCGCGACTTTGTCTATGTTAAGGACTGCACGGCCCTGATGGCCTGGCTGCTGGAGCGTCATGACGTTTGCGGCATACATAATGTTGGCACAGGCACGGCCCGCAGTTTCAATGCGCTGGCCCAGTCCGTGTTCGCAGCCCTTGAGTTGCCCTGCCGCATAAATTACGTGGACATGCCAGCATCGCTTCAAGGCCGCTACCAGCACTTTACGCAAGCGGATATGGGCTGGCTTGAACGTGCGGATTGCCCCCTTGCCTTTGCTTCGCTTGAGGAAGGCATTGCCGACTATGTGCGCAGCTACCTTGAAATGGACGATGCCTATTTGTAGGACGGGTGGTAGAGGCTGGAGCTGTATGTTCTGATAGGGATCAACAGTCATTGTGAAAGGTCGATCACATATTTACTTTGAGACTGTGTGATGCCTGAAAGACACTTTTTGCTCCCTCGTTTCCAATAAGGATACCCCTGCAACCTTGTTGCAATAATTAAGGTTTTAGGGGGAGGGTGTGTGGGGGGGGGGCCCGTTTTCAAAAAGGTGCCGCCCCCCCAAAAAAGAGCA
>JAEWKM010000024.1:0-72564 GCA_023386035.1 Pseudomonadota bacterium | reverse complement strand
CTCATTTGCTTGAATCTGTTCGGCAAGGATTCTCTGGAAGAACTTCTGAATCCGCGAAGACGAAAAACTATAAACACCTATAGTTATAGCCTGTTAGCTATGGGTGCTTAACCGGACAACATTGAGTATTCAGCCAATAGCGTCATACGGAAAAGTAATGGTATCATTTGCAGGCTGTAGTTGGCCCGGCAGAGCACGGCATGGATAGTCACTAAAATAAGGGAGCAAACGTGTCTTCTCCTCTGGTGAACATAACGATTCCCGTATTTCACAGGCCTCTTCTTACACAAAAGACCATTCTTGCTCTGCGTAAAACCAGCTCTGCCATTCCGTATACGGTGACTGTTGTAGACAATGGCAGTTCACCGGAACTACGAGAACGCCTGCGACAGTTCAAGTCTGACGGCATTATCGACAATCTCTTTCTTCTGCCAGAAAATATGGGCATATCCTGCGCCTGTAATATCGGTTGGGATGCCGTGGACGCCCCCTACTACCTTAAGCTGGACAATGACGTATGCGTAAAGGGTCCAGACTGGCTGGAAAGGCTTTTTGCCTTGTGGCAACACGGTAAACCGCTTTCCACCCTTGGCCCCAGCCACAGTGTCGAACAGATGCACATGAACCCCGGGGGAATAGAGACGCCCGGCGGACGGTTGGGGATTTGCCGCAGTAACCTGCAAGGTCAGTGCATGCTGGTTCCCAAGACCGTGTCGGATGTTCTTGGCGTCTGGAATGAAGACTACGGGCTTTATGGCGCGGAAGACGGCGACTATGGCGTGCGTATGAACTGCGCTGATTTGCCGCAGTATTACTACCACTCCGCATCCTATTTCACTGATCTTGGCTCTGATGACGTAGCCGACTATGGCAACACCAGTCTGAATAAACGGCAGGAGCATGCCGATCTTTTTGTGTCCCAAAAGGGCGGTATGGGGCTTTTTAACGTGAACAGCATTTTGTTTGACCTGTGCATTCGGTTCTGGAAAGTGCCCAGACGTTACCGGGTGGTGGATGTAAACCAGGATTATGAAGTAACGGTTGAGGAAGATCCGGCCTATACGCCAGTACAAAAGGCCCTCGCACGCAGCAAGCAGTTGCTGGATCGCAGAAGAGCACGATATGGAAAAGACGGTACATTTGATGAAAAATTCGTCGTGTACCTTAAAAAAATATGGCAAGACTGCGGCCACGGTTAATTGCTGCATTGTCAGAATGTAAAAGCGGCCATTCCTTCTGGGAATGGCCGCTTTTTATCAAAAAGGCTGATTCTTCTTATTTGGGCAGCAAAGCTGGAAAATCTGCGCTTTTAACATGCTTTTTCACAAAAGCAGAAGCCGATTTGCGGTCGCCAGCCAAGACGGTAATCATGAACACGTCACCCTGTGAGGCCACATAGGCCTGGCTGGTGATGTCCTGCTGCGCAAAGGTGAATGTGTATTGACCGTTTTTTTCTACCGGAGGTTTGGCCGCCTTGAACTGTTTGGCGAACATATCCGCGATGGTTTTGGTGTCTGCACCGCTGTTGGGACCGATTACAAAAGTAACGGAGGCATCCCCGGCGGAATTGGCGAAGATGGCGCTGGTGGTGCCCTGATTTTCAGTGGGAGGCATGATGACCTTCCAGCCTTCGGGCACATTGACAGTGAAATATTTGGTGTTCAGCTCTTCCGCAAGAGCTGGCATGGCCAGAAGCATAACAAACACGAAGGCCACAAGCTTTTTCAACATGAAAGTTCTCCTCAGAGGGGTGCGCAGTATACGCTATGGTGCGCCGCATTTATAGGCAAAACATTTTGCTCTGTGCGGGCATGACGCCAACTTTGTCAACTTTATGCAATGACCATAGAAAAGACAATGGATTTCGGCGTGGCCCGGGCAACATGCCCCGTATTTTACGCAAAGCCGATACACAGCTGTAAGCGTGCATCTGCTCAAGAAAGCGCGAAAAAGCCCCCATGCGCCAGGCATGAGGGCCCTTGTGAGGAGGCTTTGTTCAGTTGCTACAGGGAGGCCAATGCCTGATCCAGGTCAGCCAGTATGTCGTCGATATGCTCAATGCCGATGGAAAGGCGTACAGTGTTGGGCCAAATGCCCGTAAGCGCCAGCTCTTCTTCCGTCATTTGCGAATGGGTTGTGGACGCGGGGTGGATCACAAGTGATTTGGCGTCAGCCACATTGGCCAGCAGGGAGAAAACGCGCAGTTTGTCAATGAAGGCTCTGGCCTCAGCCGCGCCGCCCTTGATTTCAACAGTGAATATGCTGCCGCCCCCGTTGGGGAAGTAACGCTTGTACAGCGCGTGGCTGGGGCTGTTGGGCAGGCTCGGATGGTTGACTGCCTCCACCCTGGGGTGGGCGTGCAGGTGTTGCACCACAGCCAGGGCATTTTGCACATGGCGTTCCACGCGCAGGGACAGGGTTTCAAGCCCCTGAAGGATCAGAAAAGCGTGCAGGGGAGCCATTGCCGCGCCAAGATCGCGCAACAATATGGCCCGTGCCCGCACAATATAGGCCGCCGCCCCGACGGCCTTGGTGAAGCTTAATCCGTGATAACTCGGATCCGGCTCACTCATGTAGGAAAATCTTTCAGACGCGGCCCAGTCAAAGCGGCCACTGTCCACAATAACGCCGCCCAAAGCCGCACCGTGTCCGCCCATAAATTTAGTGGCGGAATGCACTACGATGTCTGCGCCGTATTCAATGGGGCGCATAAGCCAGGGGGTAGCAAAGGTGTTGTCTACCACCAGGGGAATACCGTGTTTGTGGGCAAGGGCTGCAAGGGCTTCCATATCCACAATGTTGCTGTGGGGGTTGCCCATGCTCTCTACAAATATGGCGCGGGTTTCCGGCTTTATGGCTTCTTCAAAGCAGTCCATATGGGCGGGGTCTACAAAAGTTGTATCAACCCCCCAGCTTTTGAGCGTGTGGGCAAGCAGGTTGTAGGTGCCGCCGTACAGGGTTTTGGCGGCAACAATATGGTCTCCGGCACGTGCCAGGTTTTGCAGGGCATAGCTTACGGCGGCTGCGCCGCTGGCCGTGGCAAGAGCCGCCACGCCGCCTTCAAGTGCCGCCACACGCTGCTCCAGGGCATCCTGCGTGGGGTTGGTCAGACGGCTGTATATATTGCCGGGGTCGGTCAGGTTGAACCGGGCCTCTGCGTGCGCGCAGTCGTCAAAGACGTAGGATGTCGTCTGGTAAATGGGCACTGCCCTTGCGCCGCTGGCTGAATCAGGTTTTTCTTGCCCGGCATGCACTTGCAGGGTTTCAAACCGCAGCCCTTTTTCGTGATTCATTGTGGTTTCCCCCTCGCGTCAAACCGCGCTATTCTTAGTTTTAAAACGGCTTGCCGTGCCGTAGTTTGTTTCTTATTGATTTGGTATGTAATACCATGTCGCAGGCAATTGCCTTTGTCAATACCCGTTATGGGCACTACAGTCACAGATGCGCTTTGTCAAAACCGGAATTTTAGCAAGTTCATGTACCGTGCCCAGCGCAGAGCAGGGGCACAGTTGCAGGGCAAGCGGCCAAGCGCTAGTATTCTCGACCTGCCGCCTTTTTGAGGCGGAGAATCCGTAAGAGGATGCAAGGAGGCCGCATGAGGGCGGAAATCATTTCAGTGGGTACGGAACTTCTGCTGGGGCACACCATCAATACTGACGCCACGCATGTGGCCAGAGCGCTTTCGGCTTTGGGGATGGATCTTTTACAGGTCCACACGGTGGGCGACAATGGCGGGCGGCTTGAATCCGCACTGCGCGAAGCTCTTGGACGCGCGCAGATAATCATCACAACCGGCGGGCTTGGACCCACGGATGATGACATGACCAAGGAAACCGTGGCCCGTGTTACAGAATGCCCCCTTGAAGAAGATGCGGACAGCCTGCGCCGTTTGCGGGAATATTTTGGCGAGCGGCCCATATCTGCCAATCAGCTCAAGCAGGCCTGCTTGCCGCGCGGCTCCGTAGCCTTTCCCAATGACGCGGGCACTGCCCCCGGTTGCGCCGTGCCCGTGGGAAACGGGCAATGGGTTATTCTGTTGCCGGGGCCGCCCTCCGAGCTTTTGCCCATGCTCGAAAACAGCGTAATGCCATTTTTGCAGAAGATGGCGGATTCGGTCATAGCGTCTTTTATGGTGCGTACCTTCGGCATAGGCGAAGGCGCGGCGGCGCTGCGTATTGCTGATCTGACGGAGGGTGATAATCCCACGGCTGCTCCTTACGCCAGTGATGCAGAAATGTTCGTGCGTGTGACGGCCAAGGCGCAAAGCGCCGCTGCTGCGGAAGCTCTGGCAATGCCAGTGGTGGACGAGGTGCGCGCGCGCCTGGGCGATGTGGTTTATGGCATCAATGTGACGGGCCTGGAGGCCGTGGTGGTGGATGGGCTGCGGCAGCGCGGGCAGAGTCTGGCCACGGCGGAATCCTGCACCGGAGGGCTGCTGGCCAAGCGTATTACAGACCAGCCCGGTTCTTCAGAGGTATTCGGCTACGGACTGATTACTTACGCCAATGAAGCCAAGACCAAACTTTTGGGTGTACCTGAAGAAATGCTGGCGCAACACGGGGCCGTAAGCCCGGAAGTGGCCCGTTGCATGGCCGCGGGAGTACGCGAACGCTATGAGGCGGATTATGGCCTTGGCATTACCGGCGTGGCCGGCCCCGGCGGCGGCACGGAAAGCAAGCCCGTGGGCCTTGTGTATGTGGCCTTGAGCTATGGGCAAGAGGTGTGGCTGCGTGAGCTACGCCCACAGGGACGCTATCTTGGCCGTGAGTGGACGCGGCGGCTGGCTTCAAGCCACGCGCTGGACATGCTGCGCAGACATCTTGCCGGGTTGCCCGTGGAAGCCCAGTGGGCGGTTGCAGCCCGATAGCGTACCTCGCAGTACGCTAGGGCATTTTTTAGTTGCGGCGAGTTGCTCTTTTGTGCAGCGCTGGAGACAGCCCCTAGAGCGTTTAAACTTTTTCGAAGCTAACATGCCCTAAATCCAGAGGCCGGAGCGGCAATAACCGCTCCGGCCTCTGGAGCAGATTAACTTTGAAAAAGTTAACATGCTCTAATATTTTTCTGTTTCAGCAGCGATCAGGCATTGAGTGAAATATAACGCTCAATGCTGGTGGTAAAGACAATGCCGCCGCCCGGTTCGCTGAAAACAGGCTGGCTGCTCAATGCCTCTAAAATACCGTCTGTTGCGGCGTTTTCGCTTATAATGACAAGAAATTCCTTTTCAGGCGTCAGGCTGATGCCGAAGAACTTCACGTCCTCCTCGGTACCGGTGCCCCTGGCTCCCAAAATGGTGCCGCCGCGCGCTCCGGCCTGCCGGGCTACAGCCATGAGCTCTTCGGCCTGTCCGTAATTGATGATGCTGCATATCATGGTATAGCCGGATTTCATGTCTTTTCCCTCAATAGTATGTAGTAAAGGCTCATGGCTGGCGGTCTGATTGGCGCGCAGTAGGGTCTTCGGCACGTCCAGTACGATGGCTGCGCCTGCACGGCACCGGGGATTTTTCAACGTCCCTTCCACAACGGCTGTGATAACGCTTTCAGTCTCATCCTGCGTGAGAATGAGGATAATATCCTGGTCAACACAATCCGGGCATGAGCCGCAGCTGCAACCGTCTTCGGCCAGGCAGCGGCCATGAAGTCTTGTGCCGCCGCGTGCCCCACCTTCTTTGGAGGCATCAACAACGGCCATGCCGCAGCCGCAATCAGCAAAAATCACAAGCAGCTTGGCGGGCAAAAACTGTATATTCATTGGTATGTTCTCCACATATTTGGCGCGAAATCAGGCGGCTACAACAAGAAATAGATGCACAGGGCTCCGGTGGCGGTCATCATAATGGTATAGGGGAAGGCCAGTTTGACCATCTGCATATACGAAAGCTTGATGAGAGGCGCCAGAGAAGAAGTGAGCAGAAATAGAAATGCAGCCTGTCCGTTGGGGGTAGCCACAGCAGGAATATTGGTGCCCATATTCACTACCACAGCGATCTTTTCATACCATTCACTGGAGAACAGGCCAGCCGCATGGGCCTTATCCATTTCGGTAATAAAGACCGAAGCTATGAATACGTTGTCGCTTACAAAGGACAATGTGCCGTTAACCAGATAAAGCGCCAGCAACTGGGGCTTGCCCTGGAACTGGAAGACCCACTCCACAAGCGGTGTTACCAGATGCTGGTCATGCACCACCGAAAGAATGGCAAAGAAAATAATGATAAGGCAGACAAAGGGCATGGCGTTGTTAAAAGCCTCGGAAAAATCATGTTCCTTGGTTTTACCCGTCATGGCTGAAAGCAAAATGATAAGCGTAAGCCCAAGCAGGCCGATTTCCGCCACATGCAGAGCCAGAGCCAAAATCAGCAACACACCTACAACGCACTGGGTGATGTAGAGAAAGCGCGTCTGGTCTGAAAGCTGGCGCGCTTTTTTTTCAGCGTCTTTAACGATGAGTTCTCGAATGGCCTCCGGAAGTTGGTATCCGAAACCGGGAAAGCGAAAAATTTCAAGCAGAGGGCAGAGGGTAAAGCCCACAATGGCTACCGGCACCGCAATAATGGCATTGTGCAGGAAAAATTCAGCAAAGGACCAGCCCATCATGGTGCCGATCATAAGGTTTTGCGGTTCGCCAACAATGGTCATAGTGCCGCCAAGGGCGGTTCCCAGGGCACCGTGCATAATGATGTTGCGTAAAAAACCGCAAAACTCTTCAACTTCCGGGGCTTCTTTGCCGTTGGTTGACGTAAAGGCCCCGGCAACCTTGCGGAAAATTGCGTAAAAGTTAAAGCAGACGGCTATGATGATGGCCATGAGGGTCAGGGCGTCGAGAAATGCGGACAGTGTGGCGCTGACAATACAGAACGCCAACGACAGCCAGTGCTTTTTTCGGATTGCGATAAACAGCCGGGTAAAAACAACAAAAACCACATCTTTCAGGTAATAGATGCCCGCCACCATAAAGATGAGCAGAAGCAGTGTGGGCAGGTTGGTGGCAACTTCTTTGTATACGGCGTCGGGCGAGGTCATGCCGATGATGATGGCCTCCAAAGCCAGCAGGCCGCCCGCAGGAATGGGATAGCATTTCAGCGCCAGAGAAAGAATGAAGATAAACTGAAGCAGCAGCAACCAGCCGGTTATAAAGGGGCCGACTATAATATTCAGAACGGGATTGGCCACCAGAAAGGCTAAGACCGTATATTTATACCAGAGCGGCGATTTACCTAAAAAACTATTGAAAAAAATTTGCTGCATAGTCGTCTCCCTGAACCACTTCAGAATTAAATGGGGAAAAAATCGCAAGATGTACAGGTTGTGTAGCAGGTAATGCAGCCTTGCCGCAACTCCCGGTATTGCTTTCGGCGGATTTTTATACCGCGATACAGGATACTGCCGGGCGGCAGGAAAAAACTGAGACGGCAGAGTGAAAGGCAGGGGGTATGTGGAAAAGGCAGGGCTTGGTTGCGTGTTGCAGAGCTTGAAAGCGTCGGCAAATGCGTGGGCGGTCTGATTTGGAAAAGCTAAAATTGTCTGCAATGGCAGGAGTAAAGGCCGCCCGGCTCTTTAGTTGTACTTCAAGCACCGTTTTGGGCGAGTTTTTAAACTTTGAGAATGTTCACTCTAAAAATTTATATGTTCTCGTGCGTGTTAACTTTGAAGAGCTTAAAAGCACGAACGCTGCACAGAAGTGCAGCGTAGCATAATATACGGTGGATTTTACGAGAGCGGCTTCCGCAGAATGGCAACGTAGAAATATGAAGTATTTCAGCATTACTCTACGGAAGAAGGCAGCTCGGCTCTTTTCTTTGCGCGGTTCAACGCCGCAACGAGCGTGCCTTAACCTTTGAGAATATATATTCGCAAAGTTACTCTGTTTTAAAGAAGATTGTGGTCGAGCCTGTAGATCATTTCAATGGGGTTGAGCAGCACAAGCCTTCTGCCGTTGCCGACAATAAGGCCGTCTGTGCGAAAGCGCTGCAAGGTGGCGCTTACGGTGGGCTGTGTAGAACCGACCATTGAGGCCAGCTGTTCCTGTGGGATGTTCAAAGGGATTTCACAGGGCTTGTCCCATTCTTCAGTCGTGCGCAGGGTGTCGTAGGCCAATGAAATAAGCAGGCTTGCCAGACGGTTGGCCACGTCATTGTTTTGCCTGCGCACCATATCGCCCATATAGCGCAGCCTGCGCCCCAGCAGGGTGATAACGCGGCGTGCCAGCGGGTAATGTTCGCGCAGCATGCCTTCAAAAGCCTGCTGCCCGATGGAGTATAATACGGAGGCGCTTGCGGTCTGCGCGCCTGCTTTGCGCGGTGAACTGTTCAATACTTCCGAAAGGCCGAAAAATTCCCCACGCATGCGCAGGGAAAATGTCATCTCTTTGCCGAAGCCAGCCGAGCCAAAGATGCGCACCAGCCCTGATTCAATGTAAAAACACGAGTCTCCTGCATCGCCCTCAAGAAAGACAGTTTCATTTTTGGCCAGTTCCTGACGGTGAGAATTTTCCAGGAAGACGCGCTTCACGTCGTCTATGCCTTTGAAAAAATCCTCTTTTTCAAGGTGCCAAAATGTGTTCATGCTGTAATCCTTGCTGGAAGCGCGATTGGTACAGGCTGCGCGTCAAAGGCGCATTTTCTGCCGTTTGGCCGCCTCTCTCCGCCGCGAAGCATGGAGTTCGCGGCGGAGAGAGACGACGCCCGCCGTTCGGCAGATGCGGCGGGCGTAATTTGAAGTAATATCGGTTTTAGGCCTTGTCCAGCCGGTTCACATAACGGTAGGTCTGTTCCTGACCGTGAATGTCACGGCATTTCCATATGATAAAGTTGGATCCCATTATGGGTTTCAACGATGCTTTGAAGTAACCGAGCTGATACGGCATCTTGATTTCAAGCGCGCCGGAAGGGCAGGCCTTGATGCAGGACATGCAGTCCCAGCAGTCGCGGGCGGCGCGCAAAAAAGCCTTGCCGGTGGCCTGGTCCAGAGCCATGAGGTTGCCGGGGCAAACTTCTTCACAGTGCGTTTCTTCGCGTCCTTTACAGCCGTTGCATTTATGTAAGTCAATTTTTGGCGGCATGTTCGTTCTCCTGCATTAGGGCTTGTACCTGTCGCCGGGCAACAACTGCTCGTAGGGACGGGTGAATGTGACTATTTCTCCGGTGGCGGCATCCCGGCGTGATTCCACAAAGCAGTCAAAGTTGGCGTCGTCACGTTCCGGGTAGTCAGAGCGCGTCTGCCAGCCAGCCCAGCGTGTTTCCTTGCGGGCCTTGAGGTGGTGCACCACGGCTTCGGCCACATCCACGCGGTCCATTGTTTCGTTGGCCTGCATAAGCTCGTGCAGATCCTGCGCGCGCAAATGGCAGAACTGGCTTTGCAGCATCTTGATATGCCTGAGGGCGTAGTCCAGCTGTTGCTCGTTGGTGCGGTAAAACTGGCTGGAGCCGCCAGCGTATTCGTCCATAAGACGTTGCAGGCGTTCCTTCATTTCCACCGGGCGAATGCCTTCGTCTTCACGCGTCAGCATCGGGGCATAGATCCGTTCTTTTTCGCGCTCAATCTGCGCTGCGTCAGGGGCTGGCGCGTCCACGGCAGCCATAAAGGCCAGGGCTCCGCGCGCGGCCAGCTTGCCTTCAGCGCAACAGCCGCCCACAAACTTGTTGGGGTTGCCGCCCGCAGTTTCACCCGCCGCAAACAGGCCGGGAAGGGTGGTCATGCGCTCCATATCCACCCAGTAGCCGCCGCCGGTGTGGCCGCCAAGGATGTAGGGGTCGGAACCGAAGATTTCAATGGGTTCCTTGCTGGGGTCCTGCCCGCGGCTGGCAAGGAAGAGAACGAATGAAGGCCGTTCGTTCAGGTAGTCTTCCATCATGGCCTTGGTTTTTTCAGGCGACATGTGGGTGGTGTCGCAGTAGCAGGGGCCGCGTCCGGCAAGCCATTCTTCCATGGGAGCGTTGGCGCGGATGTACCGGGGGGCCGCGTCGCCGCCGAGGCTTTCATAGCGGCTCATGACGCGCTCGCCGTGCGAGTTGATGATGGGCGCGCCGTAGCCCACGGAAATGGTATCCACGGGGCCGCAGAAGTCCTTGGTGCGCGTGGCGACCCAGCGCTGTTCAAGGCTGGTAAGTTCCGCGCCCTGGCGGAATCCCATAGCGTAGCCGGAGCCAACGCAGTAGGGGCACATCCAGATTTGCGAGCCGCTGTCTGTGGAGTCTGCGGTGTAGGATTTGTAAAGCGTGCCCGCGCCACCCGTGCTGACTACCGTAGCCTTGGCGCGGAAGACATAAAACTTGCCGTCGCGCACGCCAAAGCCCGTGGCTCCCACGCAGCGGCCATCCTGCATCAGCAGGCCAGTGGCCGCCACGCGGTTGTAAACATCCGCGCCGCTTTCAAGGGCCTTTTCAGCCATGATGGGCTTCAACTGCTCGCCGTGGATGGATATGTCCCACTTGCCGCGATAGCGAATTTTTCCGTCTTCGTCCCGCAAAATGGGCAGGCCCCAGCGTTCGAGATCGTCCACGCACTCGTTGAGTTCTTCGGCATTGGAGAGCGCCAGATCTTCACGCAGGGGGCCGCCGCCCACTTGCGAGCGGCTCCAGCGAACGAGGTCTTCAGGCGTTTTGCCCTGGGGGATGTAGGTGTTGATTGCGTCCATACCTGCGGAGCAGGCTCCAGAGCGCATAATATCGGCTTTTTCCACAATGACGGTTTTAATTTGCGGGTTCAGCCGCGCGGCTTCGGTGGCCACAAAGCAGCCAGCGTTGCCGCCGCCGATAATCAAAAGGTCGGCTGTGACCTCAACGGTTTCAATGTCGGCCATGCTTGTGGGCCGAAAGTCAACCGTATGGCCTGTTTTCATACGTGCCATAATTTCCTCTCGTCGGAGTTTTTTAATTTATGAAATACGCAACGTGTCTGAGTTAATCTGCTCTAGAAAGGCCAGGGCGCGGCTGGATTCCATACGGGAATACCCAGAAGCGCGTACCAGGGAGCCATGACGCAAACGCCGTACGCAATGGCGATAAGCACGGAGACCCAACCCACCTTAGCGTAGTCTGCGGTTGAGAAGGTGTCTGTGCTGTGAGCTATGACGGCTGCGGTGATTTGTGTGGGCAGCAGATAGGCGAAGGTGTCGGTATCGCAAACCAGCAGGGTGAAGGCCACGGGGTGCAGGCCCAACTTGGGGGCCATTGCAAATACCACCGGGGCCAGCATGGCCACTGCCGCCACGTTGGACAGCATGCCAAGACGGATGATGTGTGTTCCTGCCATCATGGCCAGCAGGGTCTGCCACCAGTTCATGCCCACAACCCAGGCGTGAATATGGTCAGCCAGCCACTGTGCCACGCCCGCCTGGGTCATGGCTGTGGTCATGGTCATAGCGCCGCCAAGCAGGAGGAACGTGCCCCAGATGGTCTTTTGCTGCACGGCACGCCACGAACAGGGCATAATACCGGGAGCGAAAAGCAGCATCATGCCCAGCAGGCCGATGACGCCCAGCGGTTGCCTATGCAGTTCGTAGATAAAGCTGCCCTTGCCCGTGATAAACATGAAGCCCACGAACAGGAAAATACCAAGAAGCATCTTTTCAGGAGCAGACATGGGGCCAAGGTCGCGGTAGCCTTTTTCAAGCGTGGCCGCGCCGCCCGAAATGGTCACTTTGGCGGTTTTGAAATGATACCTGATCCAGTAGTTGGTGAGCACGAACATGCCAAGATAGGGGAACTGAAGGAGCATCCAGTTCAGAAAGTTCAAATCTGGGTAGCCGTTCTTTTCAAAAAGGCCCACCAGAATCATGTTGGGCAGGTGGGCTGTCATGATGAACATGCCGCAGATCATCGAACCGTAAACCAGCGACTGAATCACGATGGCTTTTTTGGCGGCGCGCTCTTCGGGCGTGTCGCCCAACAGGTTGCAGATGCCCTGCACGACGGGCAGCAGGGTAGCGGCGCGGGCGTTGGCCGCTGGCACAAGAAAGCCGAGTATTATATTGACGAAAAACATGCCCCAGATGACGCGCCCAACGGACGACGCCTTGAAGCGAGACAGAATGCCCAGGGCAATGCGGCGGTCCAGCCCGATGAGCTGCATGACAGCGGCGACCATAAAGGCAAACAAACACAGCCAGATAACGTGGTCTGTAAAACCAGCAAATATGACAGCCATGGGCGGCTTGCCGTTGGTCCAGGGCAGAGCCTTGGTAATCAGCAGCATGGTGGGAATGGAAATGCCGGTTATGCCCGCAGGCATGGCCTCGCTGACCCACATGATGCTGGCCCAGACGACAATGCCAAGAACGGCCATTCCGTCAGGGGTAAGGCCGGGGAATGGGCTGAGTACTCCCCAAAAAAGAATGAAGGCCAGCCACGCAAGAATAAATCCGGCAAAGGCCCTACAGGGAGTATTGCCAGATTTACGAACATTTTCACAAAGATAGGCCAAAATCGGCACTCGTGCTGTAGAACTATCCAGATGCATAACCCAATCCTCTCTTGTGCATTGCGCAAAATGCGCGTGATTGCTCATGCTAGGCGTGGTGCTATTTCGGTTCCATCATCCAGATGATAATTTGAGAAAAAAATCATTTTTGTTTGAGCGCGAGGTGTGGCGCCGATTTAAGGCGGGTGCTGGGGGATGATTTTCAATAAAAAAGCTCGGAACAAATTTTGTCCGGGCCATTACTTTATGGAATAAAAATACGTTACAGAGGATTCTTATGTTGTGATTCAGTTTTCGCTGGGGTGGGCGCTCTTGGCGGGATGGCGGCCAGGCGGTGCCGCCTTGAAAATCTGTTCTGTTGATTTTTGTGTGTGGTTTATCCTGTTATTTCGAAAGGCTAGTATAAAAATATACTCTCTGCATAAAAGATTTGTTTTCCTTGATAAAATAAAGAACTTTTTTTCGTGATGACACGACCTGAAGCAGATTAGCTTTGAGGCAAGTAATGTCTGAAGGGCACGGCATGAGAACCCCACCCGTTTCAAACGAGAAGGCTCGCCGTAGTACACTGGAATAAAAATAGCGGTGTCAGGTGAAGGTGGGTGAGGGACCTTTTTGCGAACAGGTTCCTCACCCACACTACCCACAAAACACACAAAGCGATTCAGCGCAAAAAAGCTCTAGCTACGCTTTTTTTGCCGTTACAACAGCAGACATGGTTGGCACGTCAATGGCGTGGGTCACTTGCGTAAAGCCTGCAAGCTCAAGGTCTTCCTTGATTTCTTTGTATGTATACACCATGCCGTCCTGGGTACACACCAGCATGTTGATGCCGAAAAGAGCGCCATCCACAGGGTAGGCGCGGTCTTCGCGCATTACATAATCGCGCACGGCAACCATGCCGCCGGGTTTGAGGGCATCAAAGGCTTTGGCGTAAAGCATACGGCTTTTTTCGCGGTTCATCTGATGGATGATGGCGCTTATCCAGGCAAAATCAAAACCGGACGGCAGGGCGTCCTTTGTAAAATCTCCGGCAACCAGGCTGACGCGCGACTCCAGATCTGTGCCCTTGAAGCGCATTTGAGCCTGAGCAATTGCCACAGGCAGATCAAATATGGCAGCCGAGCTATGCGGCAATTTTTTAAGAAAAGCCTCGGTATATGTGCCAGACGCACCGCCAATATCCAGAATGCGCAGGTTGCCGTTGCTGGAAGATAACATGCCCGCATTGAACAATGCGTTCATGGTGTCTTCCACCAGTTTTATGGCAATGGAGTTCATAGCCATAATAAAAGAAACGTTGTCCTGCTCCGCTCCGAGAATGCTGGGTATGTCTTCCTGCGGCGTGCCGTTTTTCACCGACCATGCAAGCTGTGCCCACATACGTTGCACGCATGCCATATGCCGTATCATGGGAATAAAGGTCGCAGGGTGGCGACTGTCCAGATAGTTTTTATATTTCTCAACTACCGAATAGCGGGCTGTTGCCCCTGTGCCGGCTTTGGCGAAGTAGCCCAGGGCCACAAGCGCGTCGAGCAGGCTTTGCGTGCCACGTTCGTCGCACGCGCGCTGCTGGGCAAGTTCGGCGGCGGTAAGGCTGTTGTTGTTTTGCAAAATGGCAGTGCCGAAATCGAGTTCGGCCAAGGCTCCCAAAATGCTGCTGTGCATGAAGCCTGACAGGTCGCTGTGGAGATGGTCGAAAGGCGCTGTGGTCATAACGATTCTCCTGAAAGTATGTTGAGATTGCTGCCGTGCCGCTATGCGGCATTTTGATGTAGTGGAGCAGGAGGCATCCGGTTTGTTATAAGGTGCGGCCCGGTCAGGGCAGGTTAGGCTATATCTGCTGCGTTTATGCCAACTGAAGTGATCGTCGGTTGAACCATCGATGTCGTACAAAAGGGCCAGATGAAGGCTGAAAAGAAACGGAGCGGAAAGGCAATGGCCCGCCTGAATGTATACGCTTCGCCGGGGTGCGTGTGGAGTCTGAAAGCTTGCCCCGCAGGTGTTGGCGAAAGCTTTTCAATAGTTTCAGTGTATTGCCACAAAGGCTTGATGTCTCCGTCTGGTGGGGAATTTCAAACATATGTCATCGTATCCCGGCCAGACAGGAATGCCAACTATACATGTGCCATATTGTTGCTACGCCGCCGCAATAGAGCGGTTTTCTGATGCTGCAGGAAACCCGTATCTTATGCGCCAGCATTGCTCGGAATTATTCGAATGCAGGCTTGAAAAGATAGTTATATTGAGGCGATCACTGTCCGCGGCCAGCGGCAAAGGCGTGCCCTCACTGCCACAAGTGCCAAGGATATGCCTTGGTGGACATAACTGAAATCATGAATATTTTCTTGCAACGAAAAAGAACAGAATGCCGCCAGAGCATTTTTAGTTTGAAAAAGCTCACTTGATCTAACTGAGGATGAGATTAACGCGCGACGTAACTAGCCGTAGATTAAGCCGAAAGTGCACTTTTTGGCAACGGAATAACGTTGCAGCGACAACATTGAAATGCCAATTTTGCAATATACAGCATGGTAACGCTGATCTGTTCCAGTGGTCATTTCGGTCTGAATTGCTGCCATCAGGTTTGGAAAAAGGGGTAGCAGTAGAGTCCCCATGCGAGCATTCATAATGACGGCCTCGAGCGATAATATCCTTATTCGATGAAAGTGATTCCATCGCTGACATGAAATCATGTAACATGCCTATGCGCAGCTAAAGAATCTGTTCTGGCCGCGCATGAGAGCGGTTGGCGGTTTTGGCCTGAACTTTCAATTTTATCAATCACATATTGAATAATAATACAGGAAATCACGAATGTTCATACATTTGATGGCCGGGATCGTCTTTATCTACCTGGGCGCCCGGCTTTTGCTGCCTCTGCGGGTAAGCAAGAAAACCAAACTGGGCTTGGCATTGCTGCTGCTCATTATTTCGCAGCAGCATTTTATCAACCGCTTTGTTTTCGGGGGGCTGGCTTCCCCTGAAATTCCTGCTTCTTTGTTGCTGCTACAGGGCTGGTGCTTTTTATTTTTGGTACTGCTGCTCATATTCACACTTCTGCGTGATCTGATGCTCCTTATTGGATGGGTTGCGCGCAAAATTCGCGGCAATTCAAAATCAGCCCCGGCGTCACCAGCGTTTTCTTCAGGCAGGCGGCAGGCCATGATGGTGGTTCTGGCCTCTGGCACGGCGTTTTGGGGGATTCGTGAGGCCGTTGGCCTGCCGGACGTGCGGCAGGTTGAAATGGTCATCCCCAGGCTTCCAAAGGCGCTGGACGGGCTCAGTATCGTGCAGATCAGCGATATGCATGCAAGCCCGCTTTTGCAAAGCTCCTGGGTGAGCGCTGTGGTGGACAGGGTCAACGCCTTGAAGCCGGATCTGATCCTGTTTACAGGTGATATGGTCGATGGCAACCCAACGGTCAGGGCGGCAGACGTAGCGCCCCTGCGTCGGTTGCGGGCGAACTACGGCATACTGGGGGCAGCGGGAAATCACGAGTATTACAGCAATTTTACAGGCTGGATGAAGGCCTTTCCCGCGCTTGGTGTAAACATGCTGCAAAACAGGCATGAGGTGCTGAACATTCAGGGGCAGCCACTGGTTATCGCAGGGGTAACGGATGTGGCGGCAGAGAGTGTTGGCTTGCCCGGGCCGGACCTCGCAGCGGCGCTTCAAGGCGCGCCGGAAGATGCTGTGCGTATTCTTATGGAGCACAGGCCTGCCAACGCGCCGAAAAATGTCAGCCACGGCATTGACCTGCAGCTTTCTGGCCACACCCACGGCGGGCAGATTATCGGTATGAATGCCGTGGTGGCCCGGTTCAACGGAGGCTATCTGTACGGGCAGTATAAGGTTGATACACTGAATATGTATGTGAGTTCCGGTGCAGGCTTGTGGAACGGCTTTCCTGTGCGCCTTGGCGTGCCTTCGGAGATTCCGCGGATAGTTCTTCGCAGCGCCTGATTGCGCCGGGGGGAACTGATTGGCGTTGAAGTGATCCACATTGCAAAGTTGGCTTTCAATGTTGTCGTTGCAACGTTGTTGTTCTGCCGAGGTTATATTTTTGACAGAATCCACGTGGTGTTCGGCGTATGGCATTTTCGCCTCGCGGTAGAGCATGCACGCCTTTCAAAGTAAAATGCTCCAACTGCGCCTGCCAGCCACGCAGGGCGAAACCTCGGGGCAGAGGACGATCACCTGACGAGATTGTTGCCCATTGAAATTCATATAATTCTACCATCGCAATAAAGGCCAAAAAACATTTGCGGTGGGGGTGCATTCAAAAGGCAGAAGTAGTGACATGCTTCTGCCTTTTTTTGTTATAGACGCAAAAAGATGGATTATACCAATGTTGTTGTGAAATACGTATGACAAATAATTTATGTATAGTTGCATGTATTGTGTGCAGGCATTTGCGATAATAAAAATGACTTTGATAATATGCTATATGAATTATTGCTACGAATATTTATAGGTTGTATACAGTGGAACAAGTCTGCACACATGGAGCGCGTTACGCTTTGTGGATGTGATTTGTCACTTTCAGGCAGGTTGTTTTCGTTACATAATACCAGAGTAAAAAGCAGTAAGAATGTCGTTACACGAAAAACCTGCCACAAAAATTGCGGTGTAGCTTTGCGATGTTTTTATTATATAATTAGCCTGCTAATATATGTGGTTATATTTTTTGTATTGCTTTGATTGGCAGGGATGCCTGTTTTTATGAAGCGAAAACCTATTCTTTTTTTGGATGTTACCGACAAGCTGTTATAGATTATCATTTGCATTGGCAGAATTTTTTGATAACTAGAAAATCAAGAATAGAAACCTTGGTCTCGATAAACAAAAGCCTGCTCAAATTTTGTGCAATGCAAAATTTAATTTCTTTGGATTAAAAAAATAAAACTACCTGTGCATATTAAATTTTATATTGACTATTGATGCGTGAAGATAGCTATTTGGGTTTGTAAATATCTTTTTATATAACAAATAAATTACTTAAGTTTACAAATTGGGTGTGTATATAAGTGAAGGTGTAATGATTTAATTGGTCAGGGTTGATCGCTTCTTTTTATAGGCTGGTATGTATTTAACCATTCCACAGGACATCAGCATGACAACAAAATACAAGATAATTTTCGGGTTCGCGCTCATGGTCTTGCTGCTGGTGGCAATGGCCTATTATGGACACAGAAACATTGGCGTATCTTCAGTAAATTTTGAGGAATATCGCCGTGTTGCTTATCTGAGCGTCGTATGCAGAGACACCGCTAGCACCACCAATGCAATAAAGTCCGACACATTTCGTTTTCTGGCTGACCTGAAAAATAAAACTGCAATCAAGGCAGCCTACGAGGGCGTAAATACCCTGATTACGCTGGTTCAGCGGGCCAATGATCTGGCCACTACTCCTTACCGCACCGAACCCCTCAAGAAAGTGCTTGCTTCCGCGCAAAAACTCACTGCCAGTATTGATGTTACCACTAAAAATCTTGATGAAGCCATTGATCTGCACGACAACATTCTTCTGCCAGATATGCGTAAACTGACGAAAGATATGCAGACTCTGGGGCAAACTCTGTATGCTGCCGGTGATACAGAAGCGCTGGGCGACCTTTCTCAAGCCTGGGGGCACATGGCATTCATGCAGTCCAGCATTGAGCGCTTTAACGAATCGCGTGATCTGGAAGAAGGCAAAAAAATACGCGCTAGCCTTGAGATATTTGGCAAAGATATGGATAAAATTCGCCCATATCTTGCCTCTTCACAAGAGGGCCGCGACCTGTACGCCGACATCTCAAGAATAGCGGGCGCTACGAGCGCCAATGTCAGCAAAATGGAACAGCTTTTTGAGCTGGCCAATGGTGGAATTACAGATCTTCTTGCTGAAATAAACAACATCCATTTCTCGTTGGCCACCGTCAACGACAGTATTGGCGTAGAGCTTGGGGCGCTGGGACCGCAGATTCTCAATGAAAATCAAAAAGCCCAGCGGTATATGCTCATAACAAGTATTGCTGGCGTTATTCTGGGCCTTGTTCTTGCGTCAGGCATTGTCATTGGTATCGTGCGTGTGCTCTCTGACCTTTCCAGCTATGCGGGCGCGGTGTCTCACGGCGACGTATCCCGTCAGCCAAAAACACGCGAAAAAGGCGAGATCGGCATGGTTGTTGAGGCTATGAAGCTGATTCCCGTGACGGTGAACAGGATTCTTGAAGAATACAAGCAACTGGAAAGAAAAATTGAAGACGGCTACCTCAATGCTGAAGGCGATACGAGCCCCTTTGAGGGCGAGTTTGCCGTGCTTGTTGATGGAACAAACAACATTCTTGAACGGTTCAAGATAGTTATTGAAAATATTCCTTCGCCAGTGGTCGTGCTGAACAGGGACCTCAAGGCCGCATATATCAATAAAATTGCCCGTGAGCTTGTGGGAGACGGCTGGCAGGGCATGACCTGCCACGAAATGTTCCGCCGCGATGACTATGGCTCCGAATGCTGCGGTCTTACCATAGCTGTGAACACCAAGGCCCCAGCCTCTGGCGAAACCGTTGCCTATCCGCAGGGCAAGGCTATGGACGTTGCGTACACCGCCATTCCAATGCTTGACGACCACGGCGAAATCAGCGCTGTATTGCAGCTTATTACCGATATTTCAGCCATCAAGGGGCAGCAAAAAACCATGTTGCAGGTCGCCGGGCTGGCCTCGAATATTTCTGACCGGGTAGCGGCGGCTTCTGAAGAGCTTTCAACGCAGGTTAATGAAATTTCCCGTGGAGCCGAGATCCAGCGTAACCGCGTGGAATCTACAACCAGCGCCATTGTGGAGATGAATTCCACCGTTCTGGAAGTAGCGCGAAATGCCGCTCAGGCAGCCGACCAGAGCCAGAAGTCGCGCAGCAAGGCAGAAGACGGCTCCAATTTGGTGAACAGTGTTGTTCAGTCCATCAACCACGTTAACAGTGTGGCCCTCAACCTGCAGGGCAATATGGACGAACTGGGCAATCAGGCTGAGAGTATTGGCAGTATTATGGGCGTCATTTCCGATATTGCCGATCAGACCAACCTTCTGGCGCTCAATGCGGCTATCGAGGCTGCCCGCGCTGGCGATGCCGGCAGGGGCTTTGCGGTTGTGGCGGATGAAGTGCGCAAGCTGGCCGAAAAAACCATGCACGCAACGCAGGAAGTGAGCCGGGCCATCACAGCCATTCAGGCTTCTGCCCGAACCAATGTTGATGAGGTGCGCAGCGCTGTGAATGGCGTAGTTGAGGCCACGGGGCTGGCCAATGATTCTGGCGCTGCCCTTGATGAAATAGTGGCGCTGGCATCGGCCAACTCCTCAGTGGTCAGCTCCATCGCCGCTGCCGCAGAAGAGCAAAGTGCCACGTCAGAAGAAATCAGCCAGACGTTTGACGAAATCAATCGCATTGTGGGTGAAACTTCTGAGGGCATCATACAATCCTCCGCCGCACTGCGTGATCTTTCTCAAATGGCGCAGGAACTGCGAACCGTTATGGAAAAACTCCGGTAACGATCAAAGCGAAAAAAGATTTCGACTAAATATGCCCAGTGATATACAGCTATATTGCTGGTTGACTCGAGCTCTGTGCATGCCTTGATTAGAGCATTTTACTCTTGAAAAATTGGTTCCACACCGCAATAGAAAAGAGCCGGGATACCCCGGCTCCTTTTTGTTGTTTAAGTATCAGCTTTTTCAGGATTGTAGCAAAGATAGGGACGAATCCGTTTCGTGTGTTGTCTGCAAGTAAATACTGTTAACAGGCTGTTTTGTTATACAAAAATGTTATGTTTTGGTGTGCTTCCCGCGCCAGCGCGCAGGCTTCAGTACGGGCGCAGGCTTCCAGCAAGAGAACCAGCTTCGGGCGGCCTGCACAGCTGCCGCCGCACGTTGAGATCAGAGGGCAAGGGCCTGCCCGGCAAGAGCCGCATATCCTTTTGTAAGCAGGATGCCTGCCCGGTCTTACCAGGCAGCCTGCATGGCCTTGTAAGCCATACTCACCACGGTTTCCGGCATGATGCCAAGAGCAAGCGTTATGCCCACAAGGCAAATGCCCGCGATGCGGGTTCCGGCTTCCGTCGGCAGGGGAGCATCCGCTGAACTGGTATCGTCTTCAGCGTACACAGCACGAACCACCTGCAAGTAATAATAGATGCCGATGGCCGTATTGATGGCCGCAATGATAACCAACAGCACATAGCCAGACTTGTAGGCGCTTGTGAGCAGCATGAATTTGCCCATAAAGCCCGCGAATGGCGGAATGCCCGCCAGGGCGAACATGCTTACGGTCATGATAAAAGCCAGCAACGGCGATCGGCGGGAAAGACCGTTGAGATTCTTAACGCTTACGTTGCCGCCGTTGGGAGCCACTGTGTACAGTACCAGAAAGGCTGTCAGCATCATGAAGAGGTAGCCGATGCCGTAGTACAGGGCAGTGGCGAATCCCCAGGCTTTAAGGGTGACCATGCCCAGCAGAATATAGCCCGCGTGTGCAATGCCCGAAAAACCGAGTATGCGTTTGACGTCCTTTTGCACCAGAGCCGTCAGGTTGCCATAAAACATCGAACACACGGAAAGTACGGTAAGCAGTGTGGGCAAGGCTACGGAATCTGGAGCCGCCAAAGCGCAGAACCGGGCCATAACGGCAACTGCCGCCACCTTGGGCAGGGCGGATATGAACGCCGTGGTTTCGTTGGACGCACCTTGATACACATCGGGCGTCCAGAAATGAAAAGGGAAGACCGCCAGTTTGAAAAACATGCCGCAGAGCAGCATGACAAGCGCCATAACGCCCACAGGTTGTGACGAAACCGTATGCAGCACAGGCAGAATGGTGGACAGGTAGGTCGTTCCCGTAAGACCGAATATCCAGCTTATACCGAACAGCATGATGCCCGAACTGGCAACGCCGAAGAACAGATACTTAACGGCGGCCTCCACATGCCACGTCTGCCCGTCAGGCGCGGAGCGCATTGGCACGAGAAGATAGAGGGAATATGATGACAGTTCCAGCGCGATGAACAGGGTAATAAGTTCCACGCTGCTGACAAGCAATGTCAGGCCCAGCAGGGCTGTCAGCAAAAAGAAGTAGTATTCGGCCTTTACGTCGCCTTCAATTCCCTTGATTTCCCCGCCAAAGAGCAACATGAGGCAGAATCCGGCGCCCATGACGCATTTGACCATCTGCGAAAAAAGATCCACACGGTATGCATCGTAAAAAAGGCTGCCCTTGAACGGCAATGCCCATACGGCGGCCAGAGTATAGGCCAGGGCGGCGCAGAATACCGCACCGCGCATGGCGTTTTTTCCAGCCTTGCCGATGGTCATGCAGAAAGCCAGAAGGCAGCCTGCCAGAAGGGCCAACTCAGGAAGAAAAAGGTGTATGTTCATGCGTGCGCCTTGTCTCGAATCGTGGTTTCGTGTCAGCGGGCGAAAAATTCCGCCAGAGCCTGCGTTTGCGGGGCGTGGTAGCCCGTTTGTACCAGAAGATGCGTGAGGCTCGGGCGCATGACGCGCAGAAAAGGCTCGGGAGCCAGGCCAATCCAGAAAACAAAGATCAGCAGGGGGGCCAGGGTGACGGTTTCACGCCAGCCCAGATCCCAAAGCTTCGATTGATCGGGGTTATTGGTGCCGCCCCATACGACCCTTTGCAGCATGCGCAGCATGTAGGCCGCGGCAAGCACTGCGCCGGGTATGGCGCAGGCGGCCACAATCTTGTTGTTGAAAAATGCCCCGGCCAGAATCATGAATTCGCCCACAAAGCTGTTGGTGCCCGGAAAGGCCAGTGACGACAGCGAAAAGACCGTCAGGTAGGTCACATAGATGGGCATGAAGCGTCCCAGCCCGGCTGCCGCTGACAGTTCGCGGCTGTGGTTGCGCTCATAGAGCATGCCCACGCACAAAAACAGCGCCCCTGTGGTGATGCCGTGGTTGACCATTTGCAGCACCGCGCCTTCAAGCCCGCGCTGGTCAAGGGCGAATATCCCCAGCGTGACAAATCCCATATGCCCCACGCTGGAATAGGCGATGAGCTTTTTCATGTCCTGCTGGGCAAGGGCGGTAAACCCGCCGTAAAGAATGCCCGCGATGGAAAGCCATTGCAGGGCGGGCATCAGGGTTACGGTGGCGTCGGGCGTAATGGGCAGGCAAAAGCGCATGAAGCCGTAGGTGCCCATTTTGAGCAGCACTGAGGCCAGAATAACCGAACCTGCCGTGGGCGCTTCCACATGGGCGGCGGGCAGCCATGTGTGAAAGGGGAACATAGGCACCTTGATGGCAAAGGCCAGAAAGAACGCCAGAAAAATCAGCAACTGAAAGTTGGCGGCATACTGCTGCCCCATAAGGGCGGGAATGCTGAAGGTTCCTTCGTGTACATACAGGGCCACAATGGCCACAAGCAGAAAAACCGAACCCGCAAGGGTGTAAAGAAAGAACTTGATGGAGGCATACGTCTTGCGCGGCCCGCCCCATACGGCGATGAGCAGAAACATCGGTATGAGCATGGCCTCCCAGAAAATATAGAAGAGCACAAGGTCAAGGGCCATGAACACGCCCAGCATGGATGTTTCCATAACCAGCAGGCAGATCATGAATTCCTTGACCCGGCTCTGGATGTACTTCCACGAACCCAGAACGCACAAGGGCATGATAAGCGTGGTCATGAGCACCAGCAGCAGAGATATGCCGTCCACCCCCAGGGTGTAGTTGATGTTGAAAGACGCTATCCACGAATGGTGCTCGGCAAACTGGTACTGCGCCGAATGCAGGGAAAAATCGTAAAACAGCGGCAGGGACAGTGCGCCGTTGACAAGGGTTATCAGCAAGGTCCATATCCGCGCCTGTTTTTCACTGCCCAGCAGGGGCAGAATGGCGGCCCCTGCCAGCGGCAGGAAAATCAGCACAGAAAGGATGGGAAAACCCGAAGTGTTCATGCTCAGAAATTGCATGCTGCCATCTCCTCTGGTGGGCTCAGGGCAAGGCCAGGAACGCGAGTGCGAGGGCCATCAGGACGGCCATATAGGTGATGCTGGTCTGCAATTTGCCGCGCTGCATGAGCCGCAGTTTGCCGCCCAGAGCCCGAACATTGCGGGCCGTACCGTCAACCACAGTATCAATGGCGTGCCAGTCAAACCACGACCAGAAACGCGCCGTACGCATAAGCGGCACAATGCCTTCACGGTTCCAGGCTTCGCCCACGGCTGTGTCGGCTGTTTGTACGGGCTTGCGCGCAAACCAGTAGAAAAGGCGTCCGCCCTTGCGGTAAAACCAGTCCAGATCCAGGCTGATGGTGGGTTCTGGCGCAAGCTTTTTGAGCAGCAAAAAGAATCCCAAAGCCGTAAACAGCAATATCTGAAGGGTTTCAGCGATGTGACTGGCTGAATAGGGATGGTACGCAGCCGCAACCTGCGGGTAGGGCAGCATGTCGTAAAGATAGGGCGTGTAGCAGCCCACAAATATGCACAGGGCAGCGGCTATGAACATGGCCCATTGCATGTTCTTGGGCGGATCTTGCGCGCGCTGCCACGTCTGCTTTGAACAGCGGTTTTTACCGAACCAGATAAAGTAGGGAACCTTGAGTCCGGTGTGCAAAAAAGTGCCCGCTGAAGCCAGGGTAAGCAGAAAAGCTGCCCAGTAGTTTTCGACCTCAAACCCGGCAGCCACTATCATTGCCTTGGTCACGAACCCGCTGAACAGGGGGAAGGCAGAGATGGAAAGGCCGCCAATGAGCGTAAAGAGCAGGGTTTTGGGCATTTTTTTATACAGCCCGCCCAGTTCTGTGAACTTGCTGGTTCCGGTCATTTGCAGCACTGCGCCGCAACCCATAAAGAGCAGGCCCTTGTAAAGAATATGGGCAAAGGCGTGGGCGCATGCGCCGTTGATGGCCAGTTGCGTGCCTATGCCCACCCCGGCCACCATATACCCGACCTGACTGATGATGTGGTAGGCCAGCAGCCGCCGGGCGTCATTTTCAAGCACAGCGTAGACCACGCCGTACAGAGCCATTATGACCCCGAGCGGGACCAGAATTTCCATGCCTGCAAAGCTTCTTGCCAGGGCGTATACGGCAGTTTTGGTGGTAAAGGCGCACATGAACACCGCCCCGGCCACCGTGGCCTCGGCATAGGCGTCAGGCAGCCATGCGTGCAGCGGCGGCACTGCGGCATTGAGCAGAAATCCGGCAAGGATGAGCCATGTGTAGAGCTGCGGTGAATCAACACCAATAGGGCCAAAGGACATATCGCCGCCAGTGGCCTTGAAGCGCAGCACAATGCCCGCCAGCAGCATAAGGCCGCCAGCCGTGTGTACCAGCAGATACCTGTAGCCCGTTGCCAGGGATTCTTTGCGGCGGCGAAACCAGACCAGAAATACTGACGAAAAGGCCATCAGCTCCCAGAAAAGAAAGAGCGTCAGGTAGTCGCCGCAGAAGATAACCCCCAGCGAACCTGCCACATAAACCCATGCGGCGGACTGTTCCACCGGATTTTCCACATGCAGCCCGTAGACCGTGCCAATAATGCACATAAGCGACATGATGTAGGCAAAGACCATGCTCAGGGCGTCCACCCTGCCGAAGATCATTGTGGTGTCCATAAAGTTCATGACACCGAACACGCCGTTATGGCCCTGCATACTCAATACATCGGCAAAGGCCAGCAGGGGCACCATAACCATGAAGATCTTGCGCCACGCTTTGGGCAGGCAGGGCAGGATGACGGCTCCGGCCAGCAGGATTGCCGATGGGTGAATCCAGGTATCAGTCATCATAATAGTCCTCGCGGGTCATGATGCCCAGATGGCCGAACCATTTGGAAACGATGATGATAATCACGCAGGCCAGAAAGCCGAACACAGCCCAGAATCCGGGTATGCGCTCCACAAGCGTGTGCGCGTGTTCCTTGTCCACCAGCAGGGCGTCCCACAGTACCAGCAGCACCAGCAGGGCAAGGCATATCTTGATAGTGGTGGCGAGCCTTGCGCGAATGAAATCAATGCATTTTACGATCATCCTGTCACCGCCTTAACGAAAACCATGATGATGTCGGGGTAGATGCCCAGAAAAACGGAAACAGCCGCTGCGATAAGGATGGGGATCACCATTGCCAGCGGGGCTTCGCGCATTCCGGTTTCAGCTTCGCCCTCGGGGCGCTTGCCAAAAAAGGCTTTGAAGGTCACGGGCGCGAAGTAGGCTACGTTCAGCAGGGTGCTGGCCAGAAGCACTATCAGGATGCCTGTGGCGTGGGTGGGCATTTCCATAGCCCCGGTCAGCAATTTCCACTTGGTGACAAAACCCGCCACCGGGGGAGCGCCGATCATTGAAAGCGAAGCCACGCCAAAAGCCGCGAAGGTTATGGGCATGGTGCGGCCAAGACCGCTCATTTCGGAAATGCACTTTTTGTGCGTGGCCACATAAACGGCTCCGGCACAGAAGAACAGCGTAATCTTGGCAAAGGCGTGGTTGGCCATGTGCACCACGCCGCCCTGAATGCCGTCCACTGTCAGCAGGGCCACGCCCAGAATGATGTAGGAAAGCTGGCTTACGGTAGAGTAGGCCAGCCGTGCCTTGAGGTTGTCCTTGCTCAGGGCAATGATGGAGGCCGTAAGGATGGTAAAGGAAACAAAGTAGGCCGTGGGCACGCCCAGGTTGAGTCTGGTCATAAGGTCGGTGCCAAAGACGTAGAGCATGACCCGCGTGGTGCAGAACACGCCCACCGTAACCACTGCCACGGCGTGCAGCAAGGCGGAAACCGGGGTGGGGGCAACCATCGCTCCCGGCAGCCAGTTGTGGAAAGGCATGATGCCGTTTTTGGCAAAACCCAGCAGGCAGCAGACGTAAAGAATGGTGACGAGTGTCGTGTTTATTTCTGGCGAAAGAACGCTCAAATGGCTGTTGTGGGTGAAGTCCAGCGTTCCCGTAAGCACGTAGATGAGTATCATGGCCGGCAGCACAAGACCTTTGGCCGTGGTGGTCAGATAGACGATGTACTTGCGCGCCCCGGTGTAGCTTTCTTCATCCTGATGGTGCGCCACCAGAGGATAGGTACAGATGCTCACCACCTCGTAGAACAGGTAGAGGGTAAAGAGATTGTCTGCAAAGGCCACGCCCATTGCCCCAAAAAGCGTCAGGGCAAAGCAGGCGTTAAAGCGTGTCTGGGCGTGTTCCTCCAGGCTGCGCATATAGCCCGCCGAATAGAATATGGTGATGACCCACAAAGATGATCCCACCAGGGCGAAAACCATTGAAAAGGCGTCGGCGCGAAAACTCAGCGACAGGCCGGGCAGGATGGGAAAAAGCGTCTGATGCAGCGTCAGGCCGCGCCCCACTGGCTGCGGGGCCACATCCGGCACCATAGAAAGGATAATGCCAAACATGACCAACGCCGCCGCCAGCGACCAGGATTCGCGCACGTTGGGGTACTGTCTGGAAAGCATGACCATGCACGCCCCAATCAGAGCGGAAAGCACGGCTGCCAGCGGCTTTATGGATGCAACAATCTCCATTTGTACCTCTCCTGTTCGTCGGAGCACGGGATTGTGGTGCGGGACGGAAAATCCCGTTCAGCGTTAACCCTTGAGTTCTTTGGGGGCGTCAGTTTCCACAGTGCGGTAGTTGCGGTAGACGACCATAATGATGGAAAGCGCCACCACTGCCTCCGCCGCGGCGATAGCCATGACAAAGAGGGCGGCTATCTGCCCGGTGGTCTGGTCGGGGGCGACAAATTGGCCAAAGGCCATAAAATTT
Organism: Pseudomonadota bacterium; assembly: GCA_023386035.1. Taxonomy (GTDB): domain Bacteria; phylum Desulfobacterota; class Desulfovibrionia; order Desulfovibrionales; family Desulfovibrionaceae; genus Desulfovibrio. Next base: position 45,383 of record JAEWKM010000024.1, on the reverse strand, counting down.
ACAGAAACACCGCAAAGAATAAGTTCAGAGGCAATGAGCATTCCGATGAAGGTGCGCCGGAAGGCCATGCCCATAAGCCCCATGCAGAACAGCAAGGTGCCGATGAACAGATATGTTTCAAGATGCTGGCCAAGATTGAAGATGCTCACTGTCTGTCCCTCCCTTCGCGCGCCAGTACAAGCGCGCCAACCATCGCCACCAGCAGCACCACGGAAATGAGTTCAAAACTCATAGAGTAGGTGGAAAGCAGAGATTGGCCGAGCCGTTCAAGTGATCCGTCTGCCTGCGTTGGCGGCGTATCGCTCCATTGGGCGGTCAGCGTCGTGGCCAGCAGTGTTGCCGTAAATACACTGCCGCCCAGTGTGCCCAGAGCCAGAACCAGCGGTCCTTTTTGCTCCATTTGTACCCGGTGCGACCGTTCGGCCAGCATAATGGCGAAAACAAGAGTCACGCAGACGGCCCCGATGTAGATGAGTATCTGCATGAAGGCCAAAAAGGGGCTCGACAGGTAGTAATAAATGCCAGCCACGCCCAGAAGGCACAGGGCCAGGCCTGCCACGCTGCGTATAAGGCGGCGTGTGGTCACAGCCACAGCTGCCCCAAAAAACGTCGCTGCCACAAAGACCAGAAAGATGATCCCGGCAATGATCTGCAAAGCATCGGATGTGGGCATTACGGACGCTCCTTGAGTCTTTTGACAAGATCGAAGCGGTATTCTTCAGCGTTAAAGCCAGCCAGATTGTAATCCTTGGAAAAAGCCAGGGCATCAGTGGGGCAGGCTTCCACACACAGCCCGCAAAGACTGCACTTGGTGAAATCTAGTTGATAAGTGGTAAGTTTTTTCTGTTTGGCGCCCTCTGGCTTTTCACCCGCCAGGGCAATGCAGCCCGAAGGGCAGGCCTTTTGGCAGGCTCCGCAAACAATGCATCTGTCTGAGCCGGTTTTTTCGTCATACACAAGGTCAATATGCCCGCGATAGCGTGGTGGAATGGGCAGAACCTCATAGGGATACTGCTTGGTCACCACGGGCTTGAAGAAATAGCGCAGGGTGATGGACAATCCCACCGCCAGGCTCCATGCGCCGCCCAGTATGTCTTTGAAGTAGGCAGTCATGATTACAATACCTTGAGCAACGCGCTCGTAAGAATGAGGTTTGCAAGGGCTATGGGAATGAGCACCTTCCACGAAAGATTGAGCAGGCCGTAAAATGTGGTGCGCGGGAAGGTCCAGCGGATCCAGATGACCGTGAAAATGACGGCGTAAAGCTTGATAAGAAACCAGTGTACCCCGGGCCACAGACCCAGAGGGCAGCCCCAGCCACCCAGAAAAAGAATGGTCAGAATACTGCTGCCCACCACCATGTTGGCGTATTCGCCCATAAAAAACACGCCAAAGCCCATGCCGCCGTATTCAGTAAAAGCGCCAGCTATAAGTTCACTTTCGGCTTCTGCCATGTCGAATGGCGCGCGGTTGGTTTCAGCCAGCATGCAGATGAAGAAGATGATGAAGGCCACGGGCATGAGCGGGCTTGCCGAAAGCCGCAGCACATTCCATTTCCAGAATCCGCCAGCCTGAGTCATGACGATTTCATGCAGATTCAGGGAACCTGTGACCATCACAAGACTCACCACCACCAGCAGCATGGGGATTTCATAGGCCACGTTTTGCGAAACAACGCGGGCTGCCGAAATGATGGCGTACTTGTTGCGCGAACCCCACGCCCCAAGCAGCAGGCCCAGCACGTTTATGGAGGCAAAGGCGAATATGGCCAGAAGGCCGAGGTTCAGATTGCGCGCGCTCAGATTTTCTGAGTAGGGAATGGTGACAAAGCTCATGAAGGCCGGGGTCATGACCAGCACTGGCCCCACAAGGTACAAAACCCGGTCAGCGCCCTGTGGAATGAAAACCTGTTTGCTCATGAGCTTGAGCGCGTCGGCCAGGGGCTGCAACAGGCCAAACGGGCCCACTTCCTTGGGGCCTATACGGCGTTGGATATGCCCGGCCTCTTTGCGTTCAAGCCAGACCAGATAGGCGGCGTTAAGACCCACAAAGGCGAAAAATCCTACAAGATAGGCAATAAGGCGCAGTACTTCGGGATCAGGCAGCATGATGTCCTCACCTGTCGATGTCGGGAATAACCAGATCCAAACTGCCAAGCATGGCAAGGGCATCAGGCAGCAGCATACCCCGGCTGGCCTCGCTAAAAACCAGCAGGTTGGCAAAGCAGGGGGTGCGTAGCTTGAGCCGCCAGGGGGTGTTGGTGCCATCGCTGACGGCACGCATGCCAAGCAGGCCACGCGCCGTTTCTACCGCATGATAGTAGTCGCCCTTGGGGGGCTTGAGGGTTTTGGGAACCTTGGCCGCCATGACGGGGCCTTCGGGCAACTGATCCAGAGCCTGCTCGATGATGCGCAAACTCTGCTCTATTTCATCCATCCGCACCATGTAGCGGGCCATAGAATCCGCCTCGTGGTAGACGGGCACGTCAAAGTTGAAACGGTCGTAAACGGAATAGGGCTCGTGGCGGCGCACGTCGTAATCAATACCCGCACCTCTGGCCACAGGGCCGGTAGCCCCGTATTTGCGGCACATTTCTGCCGGAATAAAGCCAATATCCTTCAACCGCTTAACAATGATGATATTTTTACTGACAAGGGCGTGGTACTTGGGCAGCCGCCTGCGCATGCGTTTGATGAAGGCGCGCGTACCCGTGATAAAGTCATCGTCAATATCGTTGGCCACGCCCCCGAAGCGGAAGTAGCAGTATGTCAGGCGCGAGCCGGTGACGGATTCCAGAAGGTCAAGAATGTGTTCGCGGTCGTCAAAGGCGTAGAGCAGGGGAGAAAATCCCCCAAGGTCCAGCACAAAAGCGCCGAACCAGAGCAAATGGCTGGAAATGCGGTTCAGTTCCGCAGTGATGACGCGGATATACTCGGCGCGTTCCGGCACCTCAATGGAGGCCGCGCGTTCCACAAGACAGGCGTAGCCGTGGTTGTAGGCCAGGGCATGCAGATAATCCATACGGCCCGTATTGGGAAAAAACTGTGTCCAGGTACGGTTTTCGGCCATTTTTTCGTGCATGCGGTGGATGTAGCCCAGCACCGGCTCTGCCTCGAAAACATACTCGCCGTCCATGACCAGCTTGATACGCAGCACCCCGTGGGTCGCAGGATGCTGCGGCCCGAGGTTAAGCACGAAATATTCGTCAATGGGGCATTGTGGCAGAACGTTCATGCGCCGTAATCCTTGAGCAGAGGGTGAAAATCCGCATCTTCGGGCAGCAGCAGGGGAACAAGGTAGGAGTGCCCGGTGAAGACGATGCCAAAAAAGTCATGGGCCTCGCGTTCGTGCCAGTGGGCTATGGGGTAGATGTTCAGGATTGTGGGAACCTGCGGCTGAGGGCGCGGCGTGCGTACACGCAAGACGACTCTGTGGCGCGATTCAAAGCGGTTGAAGTCATACACCACTTCAATTTCGTCTTCGGGCAGTGGGGCAGCTTCTAGTGGCAGCGCTTGCGCGGCAGTGCCTTGGACAGGGGCTGCGCCAGTCTTGGCGGCAGTGCCTGAGCCAGAATCAGTAGCAGCGCCTGCGACAGTGCCTACGTCTGAACCTGTGCTTTGGGCTGTGTTTGGAGCAGCACTTGAGGCTGCGGAAACGGTTTCACTGTCCGTAGTCTCGGGCTCTGTTTCTTCTGCCAGCTTTGCCTGTGCATCGGCACGCGCTTTGGCTTCGGCTGCTTCAGCTGCTTCGGCAGCCTTGCGCAGGGCGGCTTGTTCGCCAAGCCAGTCAACGCCTGTGATGGTCTCAAGAAAATATCCGGCCTCATCCATAATGGCCACGGCTGGCACAAGAGCTTCTTGGGTCAGGCTTACATCCAGATCATACCCTTTTGCCGCGTAGTCCGTCTGGCGCACTTCGGCTCCCGGCAAGGCGGCAAGCTTCGCCGCAAGGGCTTCGTTGGGTGCGTTTTGCTGGGTCATGACTTGACCTCCGAAGGCGGAGTTGCCTGCGTGGGAGACTCTACGGGAGTGTCATTTCCTGAAGGCGCGTCCGGTGCGGGCTGTACCTGCGGCTCGCTGACTTCCCGAGCTTCCGCCTTTGCTCTGGCCGCTGCGGGGCCAGGCAGGGGAATGGGGTCAACGCGCGGCCAACGGCGCGTACCCGTAAGCTTTTCTTCAAGCTTGAGGATGCCTTCAATGAGGGCTTCGGGGCGTGGAGGACAGCCGGGAACAAAAACATCCACAGGAAAAAGTTTGTCCACACCTTCAACAACGCCGTATTGCCCTTTGTACACAAAAGGCCCGCCGGAAATGGCGCAGTTGCCCATGGCGATAACCCATTTGGGTTCAGGCATCTGGTCGTACAGCGTCTGCACCGCAGGGGCTATTTTTTTATTGATGGTGCCGGAAACAATCATCACGTCGCTTTGGCGCGGGGACGGGCGAAAAACCTCGGCCCCAAACCGCGCCAGGTCAAACCGCGAAGCTCCGGTAGCCATCATTTCTATGGCGCAGCAGGCCAGACCAAAGGTCATTGGCCAGAGCGAATTGGCCCGGCACAGGTTCAGAAGCTGATCCAGCTTCGAAAACTGAACTATTGATCCGAGTACGTCTTGCGTTGCCACTGAAACACTCCCTTTTTCCATGCGTAGACAATAACCAGAGACAGGATGCCCACAAAAATGAGTATTTCCAGAAATGCCTGTAGGTCGCCCACAGGTCCGGGTTTGTTGTAGACAAGGGCGACAGGCATCAGAAACAGAATATCAACAGCAAAAGCCACGAACATCAGCGCGTAGAGATAATATACCGCGCTGAATTTGATCCAGGCGTCGCCAATGGGGGGCATGCCGCATTCCACAACCTGAAGCGTTTTGCCGACGGTATTTCGGGTGGATCTTGGCTGAAGGAAATACACAAGAATAAAGGGGCCAACAGCAAAGCCGATGCCGCCCATGCAAAATACGACAATATAAATGAGGTCAATCAACTCTTGAGATGTCACGTTGGGACGCCTCCTGGGATAAAAAGACCGTTGCTCAACAGAAGACCGATGCAAATGTTTCCGTAAAACTGACTGTTAAACCAAGGATAAAATCTACGTTGCCATCAAAAAATGCTATTTTCTTTTATGGCTATACCCCAGATTCTATTGTGTCAATGGCATGTCATGAAAAGTATTGGGTCGATGTGCGTATACTCACAAAATAATATTAAATGTGATTTTTTTTTCTAGTAAAAATTACATGTCCATACTCGCAAAAAAGGAAAATATAAGGGAAAATTTCTCTCCAGTATTCCCCAAATAATTTGTTAATAAAGATTTTTTTCACTTTTCAAGTAATGCAGAGTGGCAATGTACAATTATTTTTCAGAAATAGCGCACGATGTTTGCTCAACGTAGCACGTAGGGAAGGAGCCGAGGGGGGAAGCATGCCTTAAGCTCCTGTTCGCCTTGAACAGCCTTGGCAGGTGCATAGGCAGACGCCCAACCATAAGAGGTAAACGGTATTTTGGGGTTCTGTATAGCGCGGCAAGGGCGCACCTCAAACGGTGGGTATGTATCTGCCCAACGGTGTCATTGGGGTGGGAATGCCGTTTTCGGCTGAATCTACACTGCATTGCGACGCGCTGGAATCTCGTGCGACGTTAGAGCTTTCAAACTTTTTCAAAGTTGAAATGCTCCCGCTAGAAATGCCAAAGAATTTATATTTTCCTGAATTGTCGCCATTTGGTCTGCTGTCGTTCGGTGCATCCTTTGGGTGATGGCGAGATGGCTTGTATATTTTTGCACAAAACAGATGATATTATGCAGTTAACAACGAAATTTCGTTCCAGGCAACGATATTGCATTCAATATTCGGGAGCTATTATTGAAAAATATGTTTAAATAAATGATTTAAATAAACAAATAATGAACGGCTTGATTCTTGAATACATAGTGACGTTGCTGCTGCTCCTGTGGTTTTCAGGGGGGGCCTATTTGGGGGATGAAGCAAGCTGATATCGGTCACCCGGCATGGAGGTATTTTGCCGTACCTGCTTTTCATGAGCCGCCTGTCTGCTTTGCTTGCTCGTACAATAACATTGAACTTTTGAGGTGTGATAATGGCAAAATTTGCAACGCCGCAGTTGGACCAGCTGGAAAGCGGCCCTTGGCCGAGCTTTGTGTCCGACATAAAGCAGGAAGCCGCGCAGCGCGCGGCCAACGCCAAAAATATTGAATATCAGATCCCAGTGGATGCTCCTGAAGATTTGCTTGGCGTGCTTGAACTTTCCTACAATGACAAGGAAACTCACTGGAAGCACGGCGGCATCGTGGGTGTGTTCGGTTACGGCGGCGGCGTTATCGGCCGTTACTGCGACCAGCCCGAAATGTTCCCCGGCGTGGCTCATTTTCACACGCTGCGTGTTGCCCAGCCTTCAGGCAAGTACTACAACAGTACCTTCCTGCGCGGCCTTTGCGACATTTGGGATATGCGCGGTTCCGGCCTGACCAACATGCACGGCTCCACCGGCGACATCGTGCTTCTTGGCACCCAGACCGTTCAGCTTGAAGAAATCTTCCACGAGCTGACCCACAACCTGAAAGTGGACCTTGGCGGTTCAGGCTCCAACCTGCGTACGCCTGAAGCCTGTCTTGGCCAGTCCCGCTGCGAATATGCCTGCTACAACACGCAGGACATGTGCTACCAGCTTACCATGGACTACCAGGACGAACTGCACCGTCCCGCTTTCCCCTACAAATTCAAGTTCAAGTTCGACGGCTGCCCCAACGGTTGCGTGTGCGCCATGGCGCGTTCCGACTTCGCCGTTGTTGGTACCTGGAAGGACGACATCAAAATCGACCAGGAAGCCGTTAAGGCTTATGTGGCCGGTGAATTCGCTCCCAACGCCGGTGCTCACTCCGGTCGCGACTGGGGCAAGTTTGATCTGCAGAAAGAAGTGGTGGACCTCTGCCCCTCCCAGTGCATGAAGTGGGACGGCTCCAAGCTCTCCATCAAGACTGCTGACTGCGTGCGCTGCATGCACTGCATCAACACCATGCCCCGCGCTCTGCACATTGGTGACGAACGCGGTGCCAGCATTCTCGTGGGCGCCAAAGCTCCCGTGGTTGACGGCGCGCAGATGGGTTCGCTGCTCGTGCCCTTCATCCCCTGCGAAGCCCCCTACACCGAAGCCAAAGAACTCATCGAAAAGATTTGGGATTGGTGGATGGAAGAAGGCAAAAACCGCGAACGCGTGGGCGAAACCATGAAGCGTCTGTCCTTCCAGAAACTGCTGGAAGTCACCGACACTCCTGCTGCCGCTTACCACGTCAAAGAACCCCGCTCCAATCCGTATATCTTCTTCAAAGAAGAAGAAGTACCCGGTGGCTGGGATCGTGACCTCGCTGCTTACCGCAAACGCCATCAACGCTAGTCAAAAGGGGAGAAAAACATGGCTTTTATTTCTTCCGGGTACAATCCCGCCAAACCTATGGAAGGCCGCGTCAGCGATATTGGCCCCCGTAAGTACGACGAATTCTTCCCGCCGGTTATCAAAAATAACTTCGGCAAGTGGCTCTATCATGAAATTCTTGAGCCCGGCGTGCTTATGCACGTGGCCGAAAGCGGCGACAAGTGCTACACCGTCCGCGTAGGCGGCACCCGTACCATGTCCGTGACGCACATCCGCGAGCTGTGCGACATCGCCGACAAGTTTTGCAACGGCTGTCTGCGTTGGACCACCCGTAGCAACATTGAATTCATGGTCGACAGCGAAGAGGGCATGAAAGCCCTGCGCGACGAACTGAACAGCCGCACGTTTGACGGTGGTTCGTTCAAGTTCCCCGTGGGCGGCACTGGCGCTGGCATCAGCAACATGGTGCACACCCAGGGCTGGATCCACTGCCACACGCCCGCCACCGACGCTTCTGGCCCGGTTAAGGCTGTGATGGACGCCCTGTTTGATGACTTCAAGTCCATGCGTTTGCCCGCTCCCATGCGTATCGCGCTTGCTTGCTGCATTAACATGTGCGGCGCTGTGCACTGCTCGGACATCGGCCTTGTGGGCATCCACCGCAAGCCCCCCATGATCGACCACGAATGGACTGACCAGCTGTGCGAAATTCCCCTGGCCGTGTCTGCTTGCCCCACTGCAGCAGTGCGTCCCACCAAGATCGAACATGACGGCAAGAAGATAAACTCCATTGCCATCAAGGAAGATCGCTGCATGTACTGCGGTAACTGCTACACCATGTGCCCCGCGCTGCCCATTTCGGACGGCGACGGCGACGGCGTTGCCATCATGGTTGGCGGCAAGGTTTCCAACCGCATCAGCATGCCCAAGTTCTCCAAGGTCGTTGTGGGTTACATCCCCAACGAACCGCCCCGCTGGCCCACGCTGACCAAGACCGTGAAGCACATCATTGAAGTGTACGCGGCCAACGCCAACAAGTACGAACGCCTGGGCGACTGGGCTGAGCGCATCGGTTGGGAAAGCTTCTTCAAGCTGACCGGCCTTGAGTTCACCCATCACCTGATCGACGATTTCCGTGATCCCGCCTACTACACCTGGCGCCAGAGCACGCAGTTCAAGTTCTAAAAAAAGCACTGGTTACTAATGGAGCCACCCCGGCGACGGGGTGGCTCAGCAAAAGAGGCCGTTATGACTCCTGATCAACAATTGATCGTTGATTTTATCAGCACAAAGAACAAGACCAAGTTTTACTTCAAGGACTTTCTGGAAGTTTTTCCTGACAAAGGACCCCGCGAAGTAAAGAAGATTCTTACCGCGATGGTACAGAGTGAAATAATGGAATTTTGGTCCTCGGGAAGTACTACCATGTACGGTCTGAAAGGGGCTGGAAAGCAAAGTCAGGCAGAAGGCGAGGGCTAGGGGCCGCTACCTTATCCCGCCACCTGACCATGCAATCTGCACTGCAGGCAGATAAATGCGGGCGAAGTTCCGGAACATGCCATTGCCACCGGAACTTCGCCTTTTCGCATTAATTTGTATCAGCAGGGTCCACAGGCCAGTCAGTTGAAATGGAACTGGGCCGCAGCTTGTAAAGATCAAACCGTTTGAGCCGGGAAATGAGCGTGGTCGGCTTCATGCCCAACAAGGCAGCTGCACCGCGGCTTCCGTATATGAGCCAGTTGGTTCGCTCCAGCGCAGCCATCATATTATCTTTTTCCAGTTGGCGCACCTGTTTTTCTGTAAGAATTTTTGGAATTCCGAAAGAAGAGCGGGACTCCTGAACAGATTCTTCCAGCCGCGGCGGTTCGTACAGCGCAAGATAGGCCAAAGCTTGGTCTGGCCGTCCCGTAATAACCATACGCTCCACAAAATTCTGCAATTCCCGAATATTGCCCGGCCAGTCGTACTGGCGCAGCTTGTTCATCTGCTCTTCAGGCACATCAAAAATGCTGCGCCCGTTTTTTTTGCAGAAAATGCGAATAAAATGGCGCACCAGAAGCGGAATATCTTCTTCCCGCTCCTTGAGGCTGGGCACAGTAAGCGGAAAAACCTGCAGGCGGTAATAAAGGTCGTCGCGGAATGTTTGCTTCTGGATGGCGGCCTTGAGGTCCTTGTTGGTTGCTGCGATAAGCCGGATGTCAGTATGGCGGTTTTTTTCTTCACCGACCCGTCTGAACTCGCCCTCCTGAAGCACGCGCAGCAGTTTGCCCTGAAGTTCCAGAGGTATTTCTGCAATTTCATCAAGAAAAAGGGTTCCGCCATCCGCAATTTGGAAAAATCCCATGCGGTCGTTGATGGCCCCGGTAAATGCCCCTTTTACATGACCAAAAAATTCGCTTTCAAACAAATGGTGCGGAATGGCGGCGCAGTTGATTTTTATGAAAGGATTGTTCTTTCTTTGGCTGTGTTTGTGCACTTCATGTGCTACCAGCTCTTTACCCGTACCGGATGCGCCCTGGATAAGCACGGTAGCTTCTGTTTTGCTGACAATGAAAATCTGTTCACGAATTTCCTTGATGGCCGCGCTTTCGCCTATGAGGCCCGTGAACTGCCGCGCTTCGTAGAGTTCCTCGCGCAGGTGGGCATTTTCCAGTTCTTTCCGCAGTGTTATGGATCGGCTTATTTCAAAAAGCCGGGCGTTGGTGATGGCATACGCAATGTGATCGGCCACCATGCGCAACATCTCCATAGCGCCTTGCGCCAGAGTCGCACGAGAAAAAAGTGCGATGACCCCGATGGTTTCACCACGGCATACCAGAGGTTGCCCGGCAAAGCTCACAATGCCCTCTGCTTTCATCCACGCTGGGTTGGCTATCCAGTCTTCGCTCCCCTCAATGTGCGAAACCTCAAGGGGGTCGTTGGTCATGGCTATGGCCCCGACCTTTCTGTAGCCCAGAGGGAAGCGGTAAAAGTTTGATTGCTCCGTTTGGGTCCAGATTTGCCCGTCAACACGGGATTGCCCATAGCTTGCCTTGAGGTGCAGGCAGTGCCCGCGGCTCGCGCAGACGGCCTGGTCCACGCAAGTGGGGCAGCTGTCGTCAGGTTCCACAAGCCATATGCGCACAAGGGCAGAGTCGCGTGCTGTTCCCAAGCTTTTGACCACCAGGGAAAGCACTTCCTCCACAGCCTGCTGCTGCGCGAGTTCCAGAAGGAGCGTTTTAATGTCTCTGTTTCCAAGGATAATCATAGCTGCATAACGGGTGGCTAAAGCTCGGGGTTGGCTGTGGCACAAATACGGGGCGGCGTATGGCCCTTTTCTATAGCTGGCTTGATGCCGGACATCCAGTGGCATTTTCTTGCTTCAGCGGCCTTGTTTGCGCCGGGGAATCCCCGGCAGCCTGCAGCAATCTATGATGCCTGCGCCAGTTCGTTGGCGGTTAGTCCCAAAGGGTACGCCGGGCGCAGAGTATAGCCGCAGAGCCACCTTGTGGCAACGTGCTGTATTTCTTCAGGGCTCTCAAAGGAATATTGATTTTGACCGCACTTTTTGCCGCGCGTTGCGGTTTACGCTTGCATACTACCCTGATCTTGATTGGCTATATGCTAACTATCTCCATCGCGTCAGCTGGTCGTATGGCGCTCCTGATTCAATATAATTTCCTGTGCTCGGTCTTGTTTTTTGCAGGGCAACAGCCGTTTAACAGGTTTGCTTTCAGTCTGTGCGTTGAGAAATAGCGTATAAAAAAGAAAGACGGGTTACAGAGCAACTGTAACCCGTCTTCGTATTTGGTGGGCAGTACAGGACTTGAACCTGTGGCCCCCGCCTTGTAAGGGCGGTGCTCAACCAACTGAGCTAACTGCCCGAAATTCTCGGTCAAGGAAGACATCATTACTGTATTTTTATATCTTTGTCATCACCAAATTATGCCTGATCGCAGATTGGTGACACTTCAACCGGGTATCTTTCAAGCACAAATTTAAAGTACAGGCATGCATGGCGGGCCAAATGCGGCAACAGAGACGCCTGTTTTTCTGGGAGCGTAACGGTCTCTGTTTACGCGAAAATATCATTAGTTATAGAGGATTCGCAGCAATCAATCCAATATTTTAATATGGAAAAACAGGTATCCCCTGACGCAGCCTGGGGCGAAGAGGGCTGATCGTGCTGCGGCGACGAGGGTAGACCATGCTGCAATACAAGTGCTTTTGTCATACCTTTCGCAATAAATTTGTTTGGAAATTTTTATGCCCCCGGATGCGGTATGTCGCGCATCCGGGGGATTTTTTATGCTTGCTTACGGTTTGAGCTGATTGACGTAGGTGGCAATGTCCTTCATCTGCTCAGGGCTCAGTGTTTTCAGGGTCTGCTGCATTTTCTGCAGCGGGCCAGAGGGCGAGCTCATATTTTTGACTTTATCCATGCTGGCGAGCAGGCCGTCCACGGGCTTGCCCATCATCTTGGCGGGCGTAGGAGTGTGACAGGACATGCAATTGTTTGCGTACAGTTCCGCACCAGCTTTTTGTGTATCATCCTGGGCCACTGCGGATTGTACTCCAGCTACAAGCAGGAATGCAGCCAGCGTGAGAACTCCGTGTCGCAGATATTTGGTCATGGGTTTCTCCTTGTTTATATGCGCCGTTTTGTCCAAACGGCGATGCAGGGGCAAAGGCCGCCCGTGATTGCACCGTAGCACAGAGTAAAAATACTTACAGCAGATTTGTATATGCCTGGAGCGCGGATATGCTTTCACGCATGAAAAAAAGCCCCGGCTTTCGCCGGGGCCAATAATCGGTATGTTTGCAGTAACGTCCGTTAAGGGGACGGTTACTTGCCCATAGCGTTCATGAAGTCTTTGTTGGACTTGGTGGCGCGCATCTTGTCCAGCAGGAATTCCATGCTGTCGATAGAAGACATGGGAGCCAGAATTTTGCGCAAAATCCAGACGCGGTTGAGCACATCTTCGGCCAGAAGCAGATCTTCCTTGCGGGTGCCAGTACGGTTGATGTCGATGGCGGGGAAGACGCGCTTTTCCGAAAGGTGGCGGTCCAGATAGATTTCCATATTGCCGGTGCCTTTGAATTCTTCAAAGATCACTTCGTCCATACGTGAACCGGTATCAATGAGAGCCGTGGCAATAATGGTCAGGCTGCCGCCTTCTTCAATATTACGGGCTGCGCCAAAAAAGCGTTTGGGGCGTTGCAGGGCGTTGGCGTCCAGACCACCGGAAAGCACTCTGCCCGATGAGGGGGTCACAGCGTTGTAGGCGCGGCCCAGACGGGTAATGGAGTCCAGCAGAATGACCACATCGCGTTTGCGTTCTACCAGGCGCTTGGCTTTTTCAAGCACCATTTCACAGACCTGCACATGGCGCTGCGGGGGCTCGTCGAAGGTGGAGCTGATGACTTCGGCCTTTTTGACCGTGCGCTCCATATCGGTAACTTCTTCGGGCCGTTCGTCAATGAGCAGCACGATAAGGTACACTTCGGGATTGTTGGCGTTGATGGCATTGGCCAGGGACTGCAGCAAAATTGTTTTGCCTGTACGCGGCGGGGCCACAATGAGGCCACGCTGTCCGCGCCCGATGGGGGCCATGATGTCGATAACGCGATTGGAAAGATTTTTCTCGCCATTTTCCATGACGAGCTGATGGTCGGGATAGATGGGGGTGAGGTTGTCGAAAAGAACGAGATTCTTGGCGTGTTCCGGGGGTTCAAATCCAATTTCGGTTACTTTGAGCAGCGCGAAATAGCGTTCACCCTCTTTGGGGGGACGGATTTGTCCTGAAACAATGTCGCCTTTGCGCAGAGAAAACCGTCGTATCTGCGAAGGAGAAACATAGATATCGTCAGGTCCGGGCATATAGCTGCACAGGGGAGAGCGCAGAAAGCCAAAACCGTCTGGCAGAATTTCCAGTACGCCGTCCCCGTAAATGGCCCCGTTTTGTGAGGCACAGGTGGAAAGCAGAGCAAAAATAAGCTCTTGTTTTCGCATGGAACTGGCATTTTCAATTTCGTATTGCTCGGCCAGATCCATTAATTCCTGCATGCTGCGGGTTTTGAGATCTGTGAGACTCAAGGCGCTGTCGGTCAACAGTGTGGGAGTAGCTTTCTTTTTGCGCATAACTGTCCGATCTTTTGAAGAAGACAAACTTAAACTATACAGTATCAGTCAACACTGTATTGCAGATGAGCGGATGTAAGGAGACAAAATAGGTGTGCGAAATTGCGATTAGCTTATCTTTTACAATATAGCAAGAGAAAAATGACGCTCATACCACAAAAAATGCGTCACTTGGCTGTTTGAACCAGAGACGGGTTCAGTTCAATAAAAGCTGGCCGATACAAAACGTGTTTGTATTGAAGTCGAAGGAAAGTAATCCAGCAGTTATTTGAGTGGGTTGAAAAATCTTGTCCGGTACCTGCAGGGCCGCTTGTGCAGCGGCGGTCTATGCAGGTTGCCCTTTATCGTCTTCAGGCTGCGGAGGTGGCGCGTACAGCTCAAGCAGCTCATCCCGCAAGCTGTTTTCTTCAACTTCCAGCACCTCGGCCAGTTCGCCAGTTACAAGGCCCATAGCCTGTTCCTGAAGGCGGCGCTCACCAAAGGAAAGATCCTTGGTACGGCTGATGAGCAGCAGTTCACGCAACACTTCCGTGACCACGGCCAGCTCTGGGCTTTTGAGGCGTTCTGAATACTCGCGGAAACGGCGATTCCAGTTTTGTCCTGTGTGAACAATTTTGCCGGAGCTGTTGCGTAGCCCTTCAAGTATGCGGCCCGCTTCATCCTGAGGAGTGAGAGTGCGCAGGCCGACGTGAGCGGCATTGTTAACAGGAACCATCAGCGTGACATTGTTGGCCTGAATGCGGACAATATAGAAATCGCATGCGATACCGCCAATAGTCTGGCTGTCTATGCGTTCTATTTTGCCCACCCCTTGGGCCGGATATACCACGAGATCGTTCGGCGTGAACATGAATATCACCACACGCCCCAAAGGAGCGCCACTGTACGAGACCTGGAGCGAAATTAGCTGGAAGTCACGAATTTTTGTTTGAAAAAAAGATGAGTCGGAAACTTACTCTTCAATTATCCTAGTCCAAAAAAGGCGAAGAGTCCAGCCGAAAAAGCAAAAACGCATACGCCTTGAAATACATCAAAGCCTACTTATTGGCTGGTTTCTTCACTATTCATATTTCAGGGCAATGGTCTGACCTGGACCGCCCCCGGCCCATGTCGACGTATGCCTGCGTGCTCTGGCCAGTACGTATGCTGGCCTAGTTTTTGTCACTGGTGGCGCTGGGCGCGTCTTCCGGTGTATTTTTCTTGCGTGGTTGCGCCGTCTTTCTGGCAACGCGCAGTGCGCTGTCCAAGCCCTTGTCAGCGAAGGCAAACAGGGTATCCAGAGCCGCAGACATGCTTTGTTGCGTGCGCTCGGCGTCTTCGCCCTGTGGCCGTCCCAGCACCCAGTTGGTCACGTCACCCTTGTGAGGAGGCCGCCCTATGCCTATCCGCAGGCGATAGAAGTCCGGTGTACCCAGAAATTCTGTAATGGATTTGAGCCCATTATGCCCGGCGTTGCCTCCGCCAAGCTTGAACCGCAATTCTCCTGCCGCGATGTCCAGCTCGTCATGAGCTACCACAAGGTCGGAAGGGTGCAACTTGTGCCAGGCCAAAAGGGGCTGCACGCTTTGCCCGCTGAGATTCATATAGGTTTGCGGCTTGGCGGCCAGCCAGACGCCGCCGAGCTGGTTCAGACGTATGCGCCACAGCTCGCACGAAAATTTGTTGCCATTAAGCGATTCCGCCGAACCCTGGCGTTGAGCCATGTCCACAAGGGCATCCACCAGGGCAAATCCGCAATTGTGCCTGGTGCCTTCATAACGTGAACCCGGATTGCCCAGGCCCACCAGAACGCCATTATAGTCCATAGCGTGCGACTCCCTGTGTGTGACGTGTCTTTTCCAGTTGTAGTGGCAAACCCAGGCCTGCACAGGCCGCGGCGGCGTGACGCGCGATAAACCGGCACAGTGGGGGATTCATAGCAGCCAAATGGCCGCCGCCTGGCAGCCAGAAGAGTTTTTTTACAGGAGCCTCTAGCTGTTCAAAAGTGGCCTTGGTGCTCTCTGGAGTGAACAGGGCGTCATTAATGGCGCTGAAAAAATAAAGAGGGCAGTGCAGTTCGTTGGCTACCCTTGCTGAAAACAGGCTGGACAAAAAGCTCAGAGGGTAGGTCAGGCGAGAATACCTTCTGTTGTAAATAATGCGCCTCGCTCCAGATGTTATGCGTCTTACGGACAGATAACTCAGCAGGGGCAGAGGAAGGCGAGGCAGCCAGCGGGCAGCAGCGTTTATGCGCGCCGTGAGTTCTCGCCGTTTGTTTTTCCAGCGCCTGAACCGCGTCAGCTCTATGGCGTCATCGTTTTGCGGTAATATGGCAGTAATGGGGAATGCAGCCGTAAGCCCTTGCGAGGCCGCCGCATGCGCCAAGGTCAGAATGCCGCCCTGACTGTGCCCGCAGACAGCGATGGCGTTGTGCCCTTGTTGCCGCAGCCATTGCTCCGCAGCAAGCCCGTCCTGCAGCAGATCGGCAAAAGTGAAGCCTGTCCAATGATTGTTGCGGCCATGCCCGGTGAGATGCAGCGCTGCCACCGCAAAGCCTGCCTCATGCAGCGCCGCAAGAAGAGGGCGGTACTGTACGGGTGACAGCATGGTGCCGGGATAAAACAATATGACCCCGGCATTCTGCTTGGGCCAGAATTCCAGGCTTGCCTTGCTGCCCTGTGGGCGCAAAGAATGGTAGGTCACATCGGGAAGTGGCATATCTGGTATGGGTGGCTTCAACAGTCGATCGGCAGGCATGTCAATCATACCTGCTCCAGAGCATTGCAACTTTGAAAAATCTTCAACGCTCTGACATTGCACGAAAGTGCAGCGCGCCGCAACGCGGCATGCGCTTTGCCGGACATTGTACTTGTAGAATAACAACTTTGAAATGTGAAGTATTTCAAAGTCAATCTGCTCTAAAGGGCAGAATGCCTATATCACGCTTGGAGCACAAGGCTTTGGAGTGTAAATTTTTCGCGCCGTTAGCATGCAAAAAATCCAAAAACGAGGCCGGTTCCGCAAGGAACCGGCCATATATAAGGCGAAATGACCGTAACCGGACATGCCGGCTTACAGGCCGCTGGCAAACTTAAGCGTCGCCGCCTTCGGCTTCGTCGTCCTTGCTCTTGGAGATAATGCTGACCAGAGCAAAGTTCTGATCAAAAATGGCATGCACGTTTTCGGGCAGCTTGAGATCAGCGACGGTGATGGTGTCGTTGATGCCCATATCTGTCACGTCAACGGTGATCTTCTGGGGCATGGCCAAAGGCTTGCTGCACAGGCGCACGATTTCGCGGTAGGTTTCAAGACGGCCGCCAAGCTTCACGCCGCGCGAGGTACCCACGAATTCCACGGGCACGTCAACGGTGACTTCCTTGTCCAGATCAACGCCGTAGAAGTCGATGTGGGTGAAAGCGCGCTTGTAGGGGTGAAACTGCACCTGCCAGATGAGCACAGGATGCATGGTCTTCTGGCCGTTGTCCTCGATTTCGAGGTTGAACACCGTGGTGTGGCCCATTTCACCGTAAATCTTTTCAAGGGGCAGTGCGGGAGCCTGCACGGAAATGTTCTCGCCAGTGGCGGTGTAGAACACGCCAGGAATCAGTTTCTCGGCACGCAGGCGGCCGCTGGGGCCCTTGCCGCAGGCTTCGCGCTTCTGCACGCTCAAAGTCTTTTCAATATTCATGGTCCACTCCTTGGCTTACCGCCGCCTGATACGTGCGGAAAAGTTCTTTACTGTAAACTTGCCATTCCCTTGCGGGATTATGCCGTGCGGTCATGCGCGAAGGCTTTGAGCCGACGGTTTTTTGCTAAACAAACAACACGCTGACCGACGAGCCGGTATGGATGTTGTGAATGGTTTTGCCCAAGATGGCGGCCACAGAAATGACCTCAAGCTTGGGGCAGCGTTCCAGCTTGTCGCCCAGCGGGATCGTGTCGGTAACAAAGACCTGTGAAAGCGCTTCGGTGGCATTGATGCGGTCAATGGCCGGGCCGGACAGCACGGGGTGGGTGGCACAGGCCACAATTTTTCTGGCCCCGTTTTTCATCAGAACTTCGGCTCCGGCGCACAGGGTGCCCGCGGTGTCGATCATGTCGTCAACCACAATGGCCAGCCGGTCTTCCACGTCGCCGATGACGTGCATGGCCTGGGCCTGATTGGGTTTGTCGCGTCTTTTATCCACGATGGCCAGGGGAGCGTTGAGGCGCTTGGCATAAGCCCTGGCTCTCTCCACACCGCCAGCATCGGGTGAAACAATGACCATTTTTTCGTCGCCGAGCTTGCGCAGGGCATCCAGCATAACGGGTACGGCAAAAAGGTTGTCTACCGGGCAATCAAAATAGCCCTGAATCTGGCCCGCATGCAAATCTATGGTAACTACGCGTTCTGCCCCGGCCACGCTGATGAAGTCAGCCACCATCTTGGCGCTTATGGGCGCGCGAGGGCTGACCTTGCGGTCCTGCCGGGCATAGCCGTAGTAAGGTATTACGGCGGTGATGCGCCCGGCGCTGGCCCTCTTGAGGGCGTCCAGCATGAGGCAGAGCTGCACCAGGTTGCGATTGACTGTGGGCGGACATGTGGGTTGTACCACAAAAACGTCGTCGCCACGGACATTATCGCCGATTTCAATTCGCAACTCCCCGTCGCTGAACGTTGTGGACAACGTTGGGGTGAGCTGACAGCCCAGATGGTTGCAAATGGCCTTGGCCAATTCCGGATTGGAAGAACCGGTGACGATCTTCAGATCGCTGAACATGAACCGCCCTGCCTTGTGCGCGTCAAAGAGCAATTTAGGTTATACACCTTTGCCTGCCGCCAGCCCCAGGCGTTGCTGACTGTCAGACAACCGCCCTTGTGGCGCCGGATGCGGGATTTTTCCCGCGCGGCAACCGGAGCGCCCGGATATTTCCGATAACATTCGCTCCGGCAGTCAAAGCGCGCTTCGCAATATACTGTGGCTGGGATGGAAGGGTTCGAACCTTCGAATGACGGAGTCAAAGTCCGTTGCCTTACCACTTGGCTACATCCCAGTATTGTTACAGCACATGCGCGTAAACGCGCCTGTTCTCTCCCTGCAGTGTGGCCGTGGCCGCCTGTGTTTCCACAAACGCCTCACGCTCGAAAAGCCCCAGAACGCTGGAGCCGCTGCCGCTCATGCAGGCCGTTGCCGCGCCGCAGCGCAACAGGGTGGCTTTGATATCGGCAAGCTCGGGGTGACGCATGAAGACAACTGTTTCGAGGTCGTTGTCCAGGCCAGCGTCAAACCGCCCTCGGGAGAGAAAAGTTCCATTAGCCTTGCTTGGGCCTCTTGTCAAGTTATTTTGACCTTCTTTGCCGTCGCGTGAGGCCAGATAGGCATCGTAATCGGCAAAGGCTCGAGGCGTGCTCACATGGATTTCCGGGCACACCAGCACCATACGCATGCCGGATAAATCCAGTTCGGCAGGCTCGATAATTTCACCTATGCCACGCACCCGGCAAGGGCCTTCGTGAAGAAAAAATGGCACGTCTGCGCCAACAGCAAGGGCTACAGCGGCAAGGGCTGGAGCGTCCAGCGGAGCGGGCACAGTTTTGTTGAGCCAGCGCAGCAGTGCGGCTGCATCGCTGCTGCCGCCGCCAAGGCCCGCGCCGGAGGGAATGCCCTTGCGCAGGCGTACGTCCAGGCCGGGCACCGGGCAGCTAACTGCGGCGGTAAAGGCCGTGTAGGCCTTGGTCAGGGTATTGTTGCCTTCATCCAGTACCGCTTGGCCTGCCTCGTCGCAGCGCACCACAATGCCAGCGTTGTCTGTAATCTGCAACTTGAGATGATCGCAGGGGCGCGGCAAAGGATAAAAGAGAGAATCTATTTCGTGGTAGCCGTCCGGGCGAACTCCGGTGATGCGCAACCCCAGATTCACCTTGCAACCTGCGGTGAGAACGCTCATGGCCGTATCCTTGTTCTCATACCGCAGGTTTACAGGGTTTCGAGAGTTACGTGGTCATTGGTGTACACGCAGATTTCAGCGGCAATGCGCATAGATTCGCGCGCTATGGTTTCGGCGTCAAGGTCGCTGTGGCGTGAAAGCGCCCTGGCCGCTGCAAGAGCGTAGGGGCCGCCGCTGCCTATGGCTGCCACATTGTCGTCCGGTTCAATGACGTCGCCCGTGCCCGAAAGCACCAGAATGTGTTCACTGTCGGCCAGAAGCAGCATGGCTTCAAGCTTGCGCAGGTATTTGTCCTTGCGCCAGTCTTTTGTCATTTCAACGGCAGCGCGCACCATATGGCCGCGCACTTCCTTGAGCTTGGCCTCAAAAAGCTCAAACAGGGTAAATGCGTCGGCAGTGGCCCCGGCGAAGCCAGCCAGAATCTTGCCGTCGTGCAGGCGGCGCACCTTTTGGGCAGCATGCTTCATAATCATTGTCTGCCCCATGGTCACCTGCCCGTCTCCGGCCAGGGCCACCAGACCGTTTTTGCGAACGGCGAGAATAGTTGTGGCGTGCGTTTCCATCAATTCTTGTCCCATATTTCCTTGCGTTCCTTGTAGGCGGCCTCAAGACGTTGAAAAGCGCGCTTGTCCGTGCTGCGGCTCGACATGCTCTTGGCTTCGTTGAAGTAACGCTCGGCAAGTTTTTTGTTGTTGGAGTACAGGGCGCTGTAAGCCATGTGGATGTAGGCATCGGGTGTATTGCCAGCCTTGCCCAGTGAGCGGGCGTAAGCTTCGTGCACCTCGGCATCTTCTGGCACATACCGCAACACATCTTTGTAGTGGTTGGCAGCCTGGGCCTGCCTGCCAGTTTCGTCCAGCATGCGCGCATAAAAGAAAGAGGCCATGTAATCCTTCGGATCAATGCGCATGGCTTTGGACAGCAGGCCGTCAGCCCGGCTCATGTCGCCCTTGCGGTAATGGAAGGCTCCCGCCTCGCGCAATACCAGCGGATCGTCGGGCGCGGCCTTGAGAGCCTGATCAAAGGCTGTGCTGGCCTCATTGATGCGGTTTTGCCGCGCGAGCACAATGCCCCGTCCCATGCTTGAAAGCCCGTCATTGGCCGAAAAGCGTTGCAGGGCTGCCTGTTCGTCGCCATATCTGGCCCACAGCAGGGTTTTTACACGCGTGAAGCGTTTGTTGTCCTGATTGCGGTCCTGAAGAGATTTGGACATGCCCTGAATACGCGCCTGGAGTCCGTTGACACGGTCGCCCAGATCAGGGTGGGTAGAAAGGTAGGTAGGCACGCTGATGCCGCTCATCCAGCTTTTCTGGCGCAGCACCTTGAAGCCCCCGACCATGCCGCCCGGGGGGTAGCCTGCGGCAATGAGGTATTGCAGACCAATGTGGTCGGCCTCAGTTTCATCCATACGGCTATAGTTGAGCATGGCCGACTGCCCGGCCCCCATTGCGCCAACTGCCAGGGCGCCGCCGCCCGCCCCGCCTGCCGCCACACCTGCGACGGCCAGCAGCAAGGAGCCAAGGGTCACAAACTGGGCCCGCTGCAAGCGCGAAGCAACGTGGCGCTGCGTGACGTGGGCCAGTTCGTGGGCCAAAACGCCCGCCAGCTCCTCTTCTTTATCCAGATTCATAATAAGGCCGGTGAATACGTAAACGTATCCACCGGGCACAGCAAAGGCGTTGAGGGAATTGTGCAGTATGGTGGTGGCCTTGAAGCTGAATGGCTGGGGCGGAATGGCCTTTACCAGCCGGGACAGCATGTAGTCCACATACTGTTTGACTTCAGGGTCTTCAATAACCGGCAGATTGGAACGCACCATAATGTCGAATTTCTGCCCCATCTCCTTTTCGTCCTTGATGGTCACGCCGCCGAAAAAGAAGGCATGCGCGGGCGCCGGGCATATCTGCGGCAGCAGAAAGGCCAGCAGTACAATCAGGGCCGTCCATCGACGTGGGGCGCAGTAATGCAACATAGGTTCTCCCGAGTGCCCGTGGCTGGGTCTACTCCAGATCCCAGTCCTGCCCTTCAGGGGTATCGCGTACGCTCACGCCCAGGTCCTGCAAAGCCTGACGCAGTGCGTCGGAGCTTGCAAAATCCTTGTTGGCGCGGGCGTCCTGCCGCTCACGCAGCAGGCTTTCAACGCGGGGCATATCAATATTTTTACGGCTGGCGCGCATAGTGCGCAAAGCAGCCAGGAATGTTTCAGGGTTTTGGCCGAAAAGGCCCAGGCGTGTGTTCCACTGTTGCGCACGGGCAAGAAACTCTTGCAGAACATCCCGTCCCGCTTCGCTGGCACGCAGGTTTTTGTCTTCCAGCAGGCGGTTTATGATGCGCACCTGGGTGAATATGTGCCCCAGAGCCTGTGCCGTATTAAGGTCGTCATCCATTGCCTCGTCCAGCGCCTTGGGCTGCGCGGCCCATTCATCGGCGATCTGCTGGGGCAGGGGGACTTTCTTCCATTTTTCACGGGTAAGGGCTTTTTCCGCCTCGCGCAGGGCGAGGTATACGCGGTGCTGGGCTTTTTCCGTTTCGTCCATACTGTCTGCCGTGAAATCAATGGGGCTGCGGTAATGCTTGCCCAGCAAAAAGAACCGCAGGGTTTCCGGCAAATAGCTTTCAAGAATGTCGCGGATGGTTTTGAAGTTGCCAAGCGACTTGGACATCTTTTCCGCGTTGACCTGCACAAAGCCGTTATGCACCCAGTAGCGGGCCAAATGGCAATGGCATACTGCCTCTGTTTGGGCGATTTCGTTTTCGTGGTGCGGGAAGATGAGATCCTGACCCCCGCCGTGTATGTCCAGAGGCAGAAAGGATTCGCTCATGGCCGAGCACTCGATGTGCCAGCCGGGCCTGCCCTGGCCCCAGGGGCTTTCCCAGGAGGGTTCGCCGGGCTTGGCGGCCTTCCACAGGGCAAAATCCAGCGGATCTTCCTTTTCTTCGCCGGGGGCCACGCGCGCGCCGGAAAGCAGCTCGTCAAGGCTGCGGCCAGAGAGTTTGCCGTAGGCCTCGTAAGAACGCACCCTGAAGTACACATCGCCCGAGGGCGTTGCGTAGGCTTTGTCAGCAGCGGTCAGCTTGGAGCAAAGGTCCTGAATCTCTTTAATATGGTCCGTGGCGCGCGGTTCAAAGTCTGCCCGCAGCACGCCCAGACGGTCCATATCTTCGTAAAAGGCGTTGATATACGTCTGGGCCACTTCGCGCCAGTCGCGGTTTTCCTTGTTGGCGCGATTGATGATCTTGTCGTCCACGTCGGTAAAGTTGCGCACGAAGGTCACGTCCAGACCCAAGTGCTGCAACTGGCGCACAAGCACATCAAAAACCAGGGCAGAGCGGGCGTGGCCGATATGGCAGTAGTCGTATGCGGTGATGCCGCAAACGTACATGTTGACCTTGCCGGGGCGTGCCGGAACAAAGGTTTCTTTCTGGCGGCCCAGGGTGTTGTAGAGCTGCATGGTCTTCCTTTACGCGGGGAGGTTGATCATATCCAGGCGACGCTGATGACGCCCGCCTTCAAAGCTGTTTTCCAGAAAGGCGTCCACAATGGCTTTGGCAAGCTCTACGCCCGTCACGCGCGCACCAAGGCAAAGCACGTTGGCGTTATTGTGCAGGCGCGACATGCGGGCGTGCAGCTCTGTGGTGCAGAGGGCGGCACGGATGCCGGAATGGCGGTTGGCTGCAATGGAAACGCCAATGCCGGTGCCACAGATAAGAATTCCCAGTTCGCCAGAGGCTTCCACAGCGGCGCAAAGCTTGTGCGCCAGCACGGGGTAATCGCAGCTGTCTCTGGAGTCAGTGCCGTGGTTTATGACATTGATGCCCATTTTTCCCAAATGTTCGGCCAGTGTGGTTTTGAGGTCAACGCCAGTGTGGTCCGAAGCCAGATGGATGGATTGCATAACAACTCCTGCAAGGGTGAGGGCAGGCTGACCGCATAGGCCGATCAGCCTGCCAAAGCAGTTTCGCATCAGAAATGCGTATTTCAATATGCTGAAGAATTCCCTGTGCCGGGTCTCATCGGTTGTTCCCTGACCTGCCAGTAATGCCGCAGGTCATAAGGTTGGCCCAGGAAGGCAGCCTTTCATTTGAAGGCACGGTAAAGCGCCAGTGCGGAAAAGCGAAACCCAATTGCCCGAAACCGATGAAATCCGGTGCCGATATGCCCTAGCGCTGCTGATATTTTGCCAAGGGCAGCAGAGGAACACCTTCTGGTATGGATAAGGTCATTTGCTCTTCTGTAAAGGCCGTGGCGGGCTTTTCCCTTTCCTTGACGAGCACGATGGCGCGTTTGCCATTGCCGTGCGTCAGGTTGAGGCGCTGGGGCAGAGGAGGCTGTGATTCATCAAAAACCACCTCCATCTTCCAGCCTTTGCCGCTGTCGCCCTTTTCGCTCCAGGCCACAGGCAGGCCAGCAGCATCAAGGGTCAGCACGCCGCCGGGGTTGCCCTCAAGCGTGTACTGGGCAAGGTCGCCGGGTATGAATGCCCCGGAGGTGAAACTTTTGCCGAAAACCTGGCTGTAGCGTCCGTTGAGCAGATCAGCCAGATGCCCGAGGTTGAAGGGCACCGGCACGCCGACCTGAAGCAGGGGTTTTGAAGCGCCCTGATAAAAGTATGCCTTGTTGTCGGTGGGGCTGTAGACGAGGAAATGCTGGCCGTCTTCCAGAATCTTGGCCACAGTGGCGCCAACTCCGGCCATAACGTCCAGGCGCAGCTTGCGCTGGCTGTTGCCCCAGAAAAGGGCCGTAACACGCCGGGTATCGCCCTCGGTGCCAAAGCGCAGGCTCATTTGCAGACGGTAAGGCGTCAGGGCCATGTCCTGTCCTCTGACTGCAAATTTTTGCCAGCGTTCTTCAAGTCTGGCCTGATTTTCAGGCGTCATTTCCAAAGACGGCTGCTTTGCGCAGGCGGTCAGCAATGCCAGACTGCAAAGGCAGCAAAGAGCGAGAAATTTTTTCATAACTGTGAAAGCCTCTTCCGCAATGCGTCTGCATTGGCGGGTTTGAGGTCCAACGCCTTCTGATAGGCGGTGCGGGCCTCGTCTTTGAGCCCCATTTTGGAGGCTATGTCGCCATAATGCTCCCATATGGAAGCGTCTACATGCTCGTCGAGTTTGACGGCACGGCGTATTTCCTTGAGAGCCTCTTCGTTTCTGCCCAGTTTATAGAGTACCCATGCCAGGGAATCCACAATATAGGACTGATTGGGCGAAAGCTCATCAGCCTTGACAAGCAGGCTCAGGGCTTTTTCCAGATCGCGGTTTTCTTCCGCCAGGGTATAGCCCACATAGTTCAACGCCTGATAGTTTTCGGGATGCAGGGTGAGTATGTGCTCCATAACCTTGAAGGCTTCTTTTTTGTCGCCCGATTCGTCAAGCAACGAGCCGAGAAGAAAGGCCATGTCGGCATTGTTGGGCCATTTTTTTGCGGCTTTGCGGGCAATTTCAAGAGCCTGCGGCATCTGTTGCTGGCGCGCCAGCAGACGGATTTCCAGTTCCCAGAACTGAGGGGCGTCCTCAAACTGCTTTTGGGACTGTCTGGTCACGGCCAGGGCTTCCTGTTCCTTGCCAGCCTCGCCAAGCAGCTGTATGCGCAGCAGGGCAGCCCTGGGGGCAGCCTTGCTTTGCGGCGGAACCTTGTCCAGCCACGAAAGCGCCATCGGCAGATCGCGGCGCTGCTCGTAGTTCAGGTCAGCCAGCAGCAGGTAGACGTCAACCGGGGCATCATCTCTGGCGGCAATCTGCTTGAGCAGGGTTTCTCCCTGAAGGTAGTGGCGCGAATCAATGAACAGCCCGGCCACGGTGAGCTTGAAGGGAATAGTGTCCGGCCCCTGGCGCATGTACTTTAAAGCCTTTTCAGGCTGGTTCATACGCAGCGAAAGACTGATGAGGCGCAGCAGCACATCCTGGGGCGAAAAATTGAGTTTGAGCAGCTTTTCGTACAGGGTACGGGCGGGTTTGAATTCCGAGCGCTGCTCGTGAATAAAGGCCAGTTCGGCCATTGCCTCCACAAAATCGGGCATTTCCTTGATGGCCTTCTGAAGGAAGGGAATGGCCTCGGCACTGCGGTCCATGCCAATAAGGGCGCGGGCATGGTAGTAGTCCACCAGAGGCGTGCGCTCTTTGGCGCTTACGCTGTTGAGCAGCGTTTCAGCCTCGGCGTATTCCTTGCTTTTCACCAGCAGCAAGGCCAGCTCCAGACGGGCATCCAGCGAGCCGGGATGCTTGGCAAGGAAGGCGCGCATGAGCTGCACGCCGCGTTCCGGCGTACCCTGCTCCATAAGCGCTTCGGCATACAGCAGGTTGAGAGACATGTCGTCTGGCGCGACGGCCAGGCCTTGCTCCAGATAGGGCGCGGCTTCTGCCGATTTTCTGCTTACCAGCCAGACGCCGCCTTCAAGCCATATGTTGGCGGGAAGCTTTGCAGCCGCCATGAGAGGCGCGGCCTGCAAAAGGGCGGCTTCGTCCTCGTCGTTAAGCGCCTGCGAATAGAGCAGGAAGGCATAGGTGCTTTTGGCCTCTGGCGAAAGCTTTTCTTCGGGCTGACGCACTTCAACATGGCGCAGGGCAGAATGGTTGGTATCTTCTGCTGAAGCGCTTTTTTCGGCTGCGGTCTTGGTGCCGGCACAGCCCCCACAGCCAAGAAGGGAAAAGGAGGTGGCCGCGGCCAGTGTCAGGGCGCAAAAGAGCGCGATATGCTTACGTTTCATTGCGGACTTTATCCGTGCTGCTTAGGATTGAATCCAATGATCGGAGAAGTCTTCGATACCACTTTTCAGGTGCTGGCCGATTTTTTCCACCAGCCGCGCCTCAAGCTGACGCACTCTCTCTCTTGTTATATTATACCTTTCGCCTATCTCGCGCAAGGTAACTGGTTCGTCTGTAAGCAGCCTGTTGTGCAGGATATACAGTTCTTTTTCATTGAGTTTTGGCATGATCGTCTTGAGCTTGGAACGTACCAGTCCCGCGATTTCGTCAGTGGCAAGCGTGTCTTCAATGCCCGGGCCAAGGGCGGGCAGAAAGTCCATTCTTGTGGCTCCGCCCGTGTCTTCGCCCACCTGGGCGTTGAGCGACATGTCGGTAGAAGCCAGCCTTTGGTCCATCTCGTTGATCTGGTCTTCAGTCACGCCAAGGCGTTCCGAGAGCATGGCTGCGTCAGGGTCAAAACCCTGCATGATAAGCTTTTGCCGCTCGCGGTTCAGGTTGTAGAACAATTTGCGCTGCACCTGCGTGGTGCCGATTTTAACCATGCGCCAGTTGTCCATGATGAACTTGAGAATATAGGCCTTGATCCAGAAAGAGGCGTAGTAGGAAAACTTGATGCCTTTGTCGGGGTCAAACTTGTTGACCGCGCGCATAAGCCCCACGTTGCCCTCCTGCACAAGGTCAAGCACGTTCTGCATCCAGCGGCGCTGAAAGTCCATAGCTATGCGCACCACCAGCCGCAGGTGTGAAGACACCAGGCGAAAGGCCGCGTCTGCATCATTATGGTCACGCACGCGTACAGCCAGTTCATGCTCTTCGTCGGGCTTGAGCATGGGAAACTTGCTCATTTCGCGCAGGTACAGGTGCAGGCTGTCGCGTGTGCCCACTGCGGGCAGGCGAGAAGACGAAGGCGCGGGCATGTCTCTGTCCCTGTCTTCGCCGATGGACAGCGGGGGCTCGTCCATATCTGTGTCCAGCCCTGAATCGACAAGGTCTTCCTGATCGTCGTGAGACTCGAAATCCAGTTCCTCCTCGTCATGTTCGGGGGCGGATTCCAGATCGTCAACGTCCAGAATAGGGCCAGAGTTGCGGCTGTCTTCATCCCGCTCAACAGGCGATGAGGATTTTTTCTTTTTGCCTTGCTGCTTTTTTTCTTCCAGATCGGCAGCAGACTTGCCCTTGCTTTTCAGGCCAGAGCGTGCGCTGGGGCCGCTTTGGGCCGAACTGGCGCGGGGTTGGGATTTCTGCGGCCCATCAAGAATTTCGACAACCCCAACCGGAGGCGCGTTTTTTTCGCCTTTTTCCGTTTTTGGGGCGGCCTTGGCCGTGCTGAGGGCTATCTTGCTATTTTTTTTCATTTTATCCATACTCAGTCATTGGCGCTATGAAATGCGCTGCAATGTCTGTATGCTATAGTTTTGGTTTGTTCTTTTCAATATTATTCAGTACTGAAAGGCCAACCGCATCCCCTTTGCCGTGCGAGACCATGCTGAAATCAGTCTGTCCGGCCTACCGCCTCAGATTTTCGAGTCTTGCGTGGTTTCTGGAGGTTACACCGAGGCGCTTCTTTTTCGGAACGCCCTGTAGCCTTGGGGACGTTTTAACAGCATACAGGCATTATGCCCGGAAAGCAAAGACGGGCTTGCGCCACGATGGCGCTGATGCCCGGCAAGACTTTCAACTATATTAATTATGACGGCCAAGAGGCGGCATTCATGACATTCAGACAAGCGCTCGGCACGAGGCGTCCTCTTTTGCTGGACGGGGCCATGGGTACCATGCTCCAGGCCTCGGGCCTTCCCGCTGGCACAAGCCCCGAAGAATTTTGTATGGAGAACCCCGATATTCTGCGGGGAATCCACGCCTCCTACCTCAAGGCCGGGGTCGACATTCTGACCTCGTGCACCTTTGGTGGAAACTCCTACAAGCTGCCGAAAGGGCTGGACGTATTTGCTTTTAACAAACGCATGGCTTCTGTTGCGCGCGCTGCCGCCGCGGACGTGCCGCGTTCTGAAGACCGCCCCGTTTTTGTGGCTGGCAACGTGGGGCCCACCGGGCACTTCATCAAACCGCTTGGGCCAGCGGAACCCCGCGAGCTTATTGAAGCCTTTGCTCTTCAGATTCGCGGTCTCGTCGCCGGAGGGGTGGATCTTATCTTTATTGAAACCCAGTTCGATCTGGCAGAAGCCAGAGCGGCAGTGGTGGCCGCCCGGCAAGAATGTGACCTGCCTGTCATGGTTTCAATGACGTTTGAGCAAGGTGTGAGCCTTACAGGTTCTACCCCCGCCATTTTTGCAGAAACCATGCAGAATATGGGTGTGGACGTGGTGGGAACCAACTGCAGTCTGGGACCAGAGCAGATGGAACCCGTTGTGGCAGAGCTTTTGAGCGTCTGCGCCTGCCCCGTCATGGCCGAGCCCAACGCCGGACTGCCCGAACTGCACGGCACGCAAACCGTCTTTCCTCTTGGGCCGGAAGGCTTTGCCCAAAAAACCGCTCCCTTTGCCCACCTTGGCGCACAGGTGCTTGGCGGTTGCTGCGGCACCACCCCTGACCATCTTGCAGCCTTGTCGCAGGCCTTGCGTGGCCTTGGCGAAGTTCGCGCGCCCAAGGTTGAGCGCCGGGGAATCTGCCTCACCAGCCGTTCACAGCTGGTGCGCATAGGCGAGGGGCATCCGCTTGCCATCATTGGCGAACGCATCAATCCCACAGGCAAAAAACAGCTTACGCTGGAATTGCAGGAAGGCCGCTTTGACACGGCCATGCAGTTTGCCGACGCCCAGCTGGAGGCCGGAGCAACAATACTGGACGTCAATGTGGGCGCGCCCCTTGTGGACGAAACCACGCTTTTGCCAGAACTGTTGCAGAATCTTGTGGGGCGGCTCACGGTGCCGCTTTCTGTGGATTCGTCCAATGCCCAGGCCATTGCCAACGCGCTTCCGTATTGCCCCGGTTCTTTTTTGGTGAACTCCATCAGCGGCGAAGCCGGACGCATGGAGCTGCTGGGCCCGCTTTGCCGCGACTACGGCGCTCCGTTTATTTTGTTGCCCATTGAAGGCGCAACCCTGCCCGAAAAGGCAGCCGACCGCATCCGCACGGTGGAAAGTCTGATCCAGCGTGCCGAGCTGCTGGGCATTCCGCGCCGCCTCATGATGGTGGATATTCTTGCTCTGGCAGTATCATCCAGCCCGGATGGCGCTCGCCAGTGTCTTGAGATGACGCGCTGGTGCTCCAGCCAGGGACTGCCCACCACGTTGGGTCTTTCCAATCTTTCATTCGGTCTGCCAGCGCGTGACCTGCTCAATGCCACCTTCTTGGCGTACGCTGCCGGGGCTGGCCTTTCTTCCTGCATTGCCAACCCATCGGCCCAACGCCTGCGCGAGGCGGCTGACGCCCTTAAGGTGCTGGGAGAACACGACCCGCACGCGGCTTCCTTTATTTCCGGTTATGCCGGGTGGAAGGCGGGCGAGGGCAGCGTTTTGCAGCGCCAGGGCGGCGGTGGGGCGGCTAAAACCTTGGGTGACGCCGTGCTCAACGGCGACAGGGAAAATGTGCTGTCGCTGTTGCAAACAGAACTGGACAAGGGGGCAGAGCCTTTCAGTCTTGTTCAGGAAGTGCTTATCCCAGCCATCACCGAAGTTGGCGCGCGCTATGAAAGGCGTGAATATTTTCTGCCCCAGCTTATCCGTGCGGCAGAAACCATGCAGACGGCGTTCGCCCAGCTGAAGCCCATGCTCGAAGCCGGGCGGGGGCCGGAAATAAGGCCTGTGGTGGTTATGGCCACAGTGGAAGGCGATATTCACGATATTGGCAAAAATATCGTATCCCTGCTTTTGGGCAACCACGGTTTTGACGTCATTGACGCAGGCAAGGACGTGCCTGCCGACGCCATCGTGGCTTGCGCCCTTGAGCATAAAGCGAGTATTATCGGCCTGTCGGCTCTTATGACCACCACAATGGTTCGTATGGAAGACACCATACAACTGGTGAAAGAAAAAGGGCTGGCCATCAAGGTTATGGTGGGCGGCGCGGCTGTCACCCAGGCCTTTGCCGACTCCATCGGAGCAGACGCGTATTGCGCCGATGCTGTGGGAGCGGTGCGGGCTGCCAAAAACTTTATGTAGACTGACTTGGTGCGTGGGAGTAGTCATGCCGGACATCCACGTGCGGGCCTGGGCGGCATGTAACTGCTCACGTTATACATGGGTTTGCAACTCATCAAGGTAGCATATGAAAAAAATCATTCTTCCCCTTTTGCTTTGCCTGTTGCTGCCATGCGCGGCCTTTGGGGCGTCTGCCTCGGTGCCTTCCCTCAATCTTGCTGGCCTCACCGACCTGCTGGCCAAGAACAAGGGCAAGGTCATCATGCTCAACTTCTTCGCCACATGGTGCCCCCCCTGCCAGGTTGAAGTTCCTGATCTGGTGGCTGTAAACAAGAAATTTGCGGGCAAGGATGTGCTTATCATCAGCCTTTCTGTCGATGAAGACGAAAAGGTAGTGGTGCCCTTTATGAAAAAAATGGGTATGGATTACCCTGTGTATATGGCTGGCCGCTACATTACCAAGGCATTTCAGGTCAGCAGCATCCCGCACAATGTTTTTTACGCCAAAGACGGTCAGCGGGTAATATCCGAACCGGGTATTGCCGATACCGAGATGATGGAAATGGTATTCAACAAGCTGCTTGAACAAAAGTAAGCAGAAGCGGGAACGGTTTTCATGTTTGAGATTGGGACGGGCCGCGTTATGGTCGTGGGTCGTCAGGAGGCCAGGGCGTAATGGCACTGTTAATGGAGACAGCGAGCGCATTTGACGGTCGTTGCTTCTGCCGCGTGAAACAACGCGGGTATTTTGCACTGGAGCCGGCAAACGCCACGGCCCCTGAGAGCGGGGGCGTCAGCGCAGCCCGTGTTGGAGGATCAGATGGCTAAGGTGGGGCATGATCTCAAGGTCAAAGAATTGAAAACCGTTTATAGTGCGGAATTAATTGCCGAACGGGTTAAGGAACTGGCTGCTGAAATTGACGCCCATTATGGGCAGGAACCCTTGGTAGCCGTGTGTGTGCTCAAGGGCGGCTTTGTCTTCTTCAGCGATCTGGTACGCGCCTTGCACAACAAAAATCTGGAGCTGGATTTCGTGCGCCTGTCCAGCTACGGCAAGGGAGCCTCCACTTCAAAGCATGTGATCTTCAGCAAGGATGTTGAGATTGACATTTGCGACAAGCATGTGCTGATAGTGGAAGATATTGTGGACAGCGGGTACAGCATGCGTTTTCTGCTTGGTCAGTTTGCCGCCCGCAAGGCCCGCAGCCTGCGCCTGGCCGCTTTGGTAGACAAGAATGAAAGGCGCGAAATTGATGTACAAGTTGACTTTGCCGGTTTTAAGCTGACCGAAGGCTTCATCGTTGGCTATGGTCTCGACTACGCGGAACACTATCGTAATCTGCCTGGTATTTTTGAGATCATACCCGAATAACAGAATCCTGCTGGTTCCGGCTGCCGGATATGGTTTTGGGGAGTAACGGCATGGAAGTAAGATGTCCCAATTGTTCAAGCCGCTTTAACCTGCCGGAGCAGTTTGCCAAGCCGGGCGTAAAGTTACGCTGCACGGTTTGTAAAACTGTTTTTGCTTATGATCCGGCGGAGCAGCTTGCGACTCAGGGCCCGCTGCCGGACATGCCCGTCAAGGGCCGGAGCAGGCTTGGCAAGATACTGGCTGTACTGCTGTTGGTGCTGGCTTGCGCAGGTGGCGGCTACTGGTATTTTAAATACTTTGCTACCAAAACTGACACTCCGCCCTCTGAGCAGGAACTTGCCAAGAAGGTGGAACTGCTCACCATGCGCAACGTGCGCCAGTACTATGTGGATAATGAGAAGGTCGGCAAGGTTTTTGTCATAGAAGGCAAGGTCGTCAACGAATTTCCAGATCCCAAGGAACTGATTTCTGTTGAGGCCGCCATTTACGACAAAGATAAAAAAGCCCTGGCTACCAAAAAACAGATGGGCGGGGTGCAACTCTCGCTCTTCCAGTTGCAGGTACTGAGCGAGAAGGAAATGGAATCCTTCCTTAATAACAAGGTAGAGATTCTCACCAACAATACAAACGTGCCGCGTGGCGGCGAAGTGCCCTTTATGGTGCTGTTCTATGGACCGCCCGAGGGTATTGCCGAATTTGGCGTGCGTATTATTGACGTAAAAGACGTACCCGCTCAGGGGCATAAGGACGAGGCGAAAAAAGACTAGCCCATCCTGTCATCAGTGTTCGTTTAATAACCCTCCGGCTGTGAATCAGCCGGAGGGTTATTTTTTTGTTGAGCTGCTATGGCTGGCAAGGCCGATTCACAGGCAGATAGAACAAGTGCCTTTACAAGTAGGGCATAGCTAGTTTGACGTGCCTTGTTGCGGCGTGCGCGAAGCTATCGGCACAGGGTTACGCCTCTCTGTGATATTCTGGTTCTGTCCCGAGGGCATTTTTACCCGTTATGCACAGAGTTGCCCGAACCGCTGACAGCATTGCCTTGCAGGACAGAGCAGCATTACTATGGATAGAGGCAGGATGAGTGACAATGCGGTTTGCTATGCGCGGTTTGTTCTGGCGGTTTTATCTGGGCATTCGCTGGACCAGTCGTAAGGCTCGAAAGCTCGCCAACAGCCGCTGCGGAGACAACATGCATTCCAACCGTGTGTCTTATACTATTGTCGCAGCGGTGCAGGTGCGAGTATCTGAAAATGATCCGGCTCCCAGATCTTTTTTGCTTTTAAAAACTTGAGTGAAGCAACGCCGCCAAACGGAATAAATCAGCGTTTCCCTAGTCAATGCAAAAGTGATCTCCCACGCCTGGGCGTGGGAGATCACTTCGAGGAGTCAGGTATGGAGGCTGCATCCGGCCTTGCGGCAGCATATGAGCCGGATGCGTGGTACCGCATGGGGATGGCCTGCGGTTCTTTACCGGCATTCTATATTCTGCCGGTATAGGCGAGCGGGGGATGCGGCAACATCCCCCGCTCTTTTGGAGGAGAGTTTTTTGTGAGTTTTATTCCGGCACGACATTTCCGGCGACAACGGTGTTGTCGTCAGTGGGCAGTGCGCGGGGTTCGGATTTGGCGGACTTCAGGCAGCTTATCCAAACAGTCGCCAAGGCGCTGATAACGCCTGCCACCAGCAGGTAGCCGCAGAGGTACCAGGGCTGGGAATCATTGGCCTGCACCAGAATGGTGGCGATCATCGGCGTCAGACCGGAAGCGAAGATGCCCGAGAACTGATACACGAAGGAGATACTTGAATAACGCACAGTGGGGTCGAAGCTTTCAGAGAACAAGCTGGCCATACTGGCGTAAGCAGCGGCGTAGATGATGCCGAAGGGCACGATAATGGCCATGTAGACAAAGAAAAGATTTGTGGTTGCATAGTTGTGCAACACCCAGAAAACGGGATAGGCAGTCACGCCAAGCAGCAGGGCGGCGGTGCCGAAGATGCGGGCCTTGCCGATGCGGTCGGCCATAGAACCCCAGAAGGGGATAAAGCAGGCCATAACAGCTGAAGCCACCACTACGGCCATGAGGGCCACGGTACGGCTGACCCCCGCAGTTTGCGTAAGATATGTCAACGAGAATACGCCAAACACGTTAAAGGCAATACCTTCCACAAAGCGGGCTCCCACGCAGGCCGTGAGGGTCTTGGGATAGCGCTTGAAGGCTTCCAGCATGGGGTAGCGGATTTTGGCCACTTCTTTTTTAGCAGAAGAAAAGTCTTGGGTTTCCTGAACTGAAGTACGGATGTACGCGCCCACCAGCACCAGCACGGCGCTCAGAATGAAGGCGATACGCCAGCCCCAGGAAATGAAGGCTTCGTCGGGCAGCAGCCAGGAGAGCAGACCAATGACGCCGGACGCCAGCATAAGACCCAGTGAAAGACCGACCTGGGGCAGGCTGCCGTAAAAGGCACGCTTGTGCGCCGGGGCGGATTCATAGGCCATAAGCACAGCGCCGCCCCATTCGCCGCCAAGGCCGATGCCCTGAGCAAGGCGGCATATGACGAGCAGAATGGGCGCCCATATGCCAATACTGTCGTAGGAGGGAATGCAGCCGATGAGCACCGTGGCCACACCCATAATTTCGAGGGTAAGGATGAGCATTTTTTTGCGGCCGATCTTG
The DNA here is from genome assembly GCA_023386035.1 of Pseudomonadota bacterium. Taxonomy (GTDB): domain Bacteria; phylum Desulfobacterota; class Desulfovibrionia; order Desulfovibrionales; family Desulfovibrionaceae; genus Desulfovibrio. The sequence continues at coordinate 11,103 of JAEWKM010000024.1, read as the reverse complement.
TCGCCAAAATGGCCAAAGATGATGCCGCCCAGGGGGCGGGCCACAAAGCCCACGGCAAAGGTGGCGAAAGCCAAAATGGTGCCTACGCCCGGCGAAAACGCGGGGAAATACAGCTTGTTGAACACAAGCCCGGCCACAACGCCGTAGAGAAAGAAGTCATACCATTCGATAACGGCGCCCATAAGGGAGGATATTACCACGCGGCGCAGGTTTTTTTGTGCTTGTACGTCGGAAGCGGCAGTGCTCATTTTATTCTCCTTAGGACAGGCCCAGCACACGGCGGGCGTTTTCATACATGACCTTGCGGCGGGCCTCTTCAGTCAGATCAAAAGCTTCATATGCTTCCAGAGCATCTGCCAGTTCCACAAAGGGATGAGCACTGGCAAAAAGCACCTTGTCGGTAATAAGCTCGTTCATGGCCTGTACGTACACGTCCACCATGGGGGCGCGTTCGTATTCAGAGATGTCCATGTACACATTGGCGTTACGCAGGCAGGTGTAAACAGCTTCGTTTACAAAGGGGTATCCGCCGTGGCTCATGATAAGCGTGAGCTCGGGAAAGTCGCGGGCGACCTTGTCCACGTCGCGGGGGTCGGCGTATTCCAGAATGGCTCCAGGCACCTGCGGCGGCGGGGCCATTGTGATGAATACCGGCAGACCCAGTTCGCAGCACTTGGCATAAATGGGGTAAAAACGGGCCTCAGAGGCTGGAATATGGGCAAGATAAGGGTCAATGGCAATGCCCTTCATGCCGTATTCGGAAGAGACGTGCTCAATCTCCCGCAGGGCCGCCATCTTTTTGTGAGGATCAATACCCCAAAAACCCACGAATCTTTCGGGGTAAGCCCGGCAAAATTCCAAAACGCTTTGATTGTTGGCCGGGAACCCGTAGGTTGTTTCGCAATCGCGCCCGGTAATGACGCCAAGCTCTACGTCAAGGCGGTCCAGGTCAGCCACAATGTCTTCAAGGGGCTGCGGCTTGCGCTTGTCAAAACCGATGGCCTTGCAAGCCGCCTTGAACATGGCGCTGTTTTTGATGCCGTTGATGATTTCCGGTGTGTTGGGACGGAAGCGAAAGTCTATGACCTTCATGCTCAGATCTCCTGAACTGTCTGAAGTGTTGAAGGGCGTGCTTTCCGGCCCGAGCGTCCACGTGATCCGGTTTGCCCGTGGGGCATTCCAGACGCACCTGCCATAGGTGTGGAATGTGATGTTTTTCTCATCGTCTCCTCTCTGCCTGAACGGTTACGAAAAAGCGGGGCAGTATGCACGGACCTGTCCTGCTTTGTGATTTTTTTCGTTTTGCACGATGCGTGCCAGAGCATATCGGGGGATTGTGTGGAATTTTAAATTAAATTTCAAATATAATCAGTATATTGTGCTGACTTTTAAACATCATTTACAGTAGGTGGAAGGGCAGTGTCGCAAATTTGCAGCTAGTAGGAAATGTTATCTGCGGGCGATTTTGCACCGATTGTGAAAAGAGAATCATGCTAGATATGCAATGGCTTGGAGTAGAACGGCGAGCCTGAAAATCAGGACATGTTGCAAATTTGCGTCGCACAAATGGGCACTTTTATCGAAAAACCTTACTAAGTGGTGCAAAATTGCGGCTATTGTGAAAACTGGCGCAGATGGTTTGGGCCCAAGTTGAAATAAATTTTAAAAATCGTAAATATTTTAGCATGTTAAAAATTATGGCATGCCCCATGCAAATAAGGGGCAAGCGATGAGGATTGCCCCTATTACAAGGCATTCTCCGCGCGGCAGCACACAAGCATCCCGCGCGCCTTATATTCATATTATTTCAGGAGTAACGTGATGAGCATGACCACTTGCGAATGCCGGTCCCCTCAGGAACAGCGTCTGTATGACAAGATTGAGGGCAGGGAAGACAAGTTCCGCAAGACCCATCCCCGCGTTTTCAGTCTGCTTGAGCGGTTTGAAGGGCAGAAGCCTCGTATTGATATTGAGCGCGCCCTGTATTTCACCCAGTCAATGGAAAAGACCGAGGGCCAGCCTCTTGTGCTGCGCTGGGCCAAAGCGCTCATGCATATCGCCCAGAACATGACCGTCTATGTGCAGGAAGGCCAGCTGCTGCTGGGCCGCGCTGGCTGCGACGGCCGCTACGGCATCCTTTATCCTGAGCTCGACGGCGACTTCCTGGACATCGCGGTGCGCGACCTGCCCACCCGTAAAACGTCTCCGGCCACCATTACTCCTGAAGACGCCAAGCGTGTGGTGGAAGAAATCGCTCCTTACTGGAAGGGCAAGACCTACCACGAAGCCCTGAACGCGGCTCTGCCCGCCGAAGTGCACAAGCTGACCTATGATGACCCTGAAGGTCTGATTTCGCGCTTCATCGTAAACGAAACCTCTTCATTCCGCTCGTCCATCCAGTGGGTGCACGACTTTGAAAAGATCCTCAAGCGCGGCTTCAACAGCATCAAGAAAGAAGCCGAAGACAAGCTGGCTGCTCTTGATCCTATGAGCCCCAAGGAAGACCGCGAAAAGCGCCCCTTCCTTGAAGCCGTGGTCATCGTGTGCGACGCCATCGTGCTTTGGGCCAAGCGCCACGCCGTGCTTGCCCGCGAAATGGCGGAAAAAGAAACCGATCCCACGCGCAAGGCTGAACTGTTGCGCATGGCTGAAAACGCCGAACATGTGCCCGGCGAACCCGCCCGTGACTTTTGGGAAGCCTGCCAGAGCCAGTGGTTCACCCAGATGTTCTCGCGCATTGAGCAGAAGACCGGCACCACCATTTCCAATGGCCGCATGGACCAGTACTTCTACCCCTACTACAAGCAGGACCGCGCTGCGGGCAAGATCACCGAAGCCCAGGCTCTGGAACTGCTGGAATGCATGTGGGTTGGCATGGCCGAGTTCATCGACATGTATATCTCGCCCACCGGCGGCGCTTTCAACGAAGGCTACGCCCACTGGGAAGCCGTTACCGTTGGCGGCCAGACCCCGGACGGACGTGACGCCAGCAATGACCTCACCTATCTGATCCTCAAGTCCAAGCGCGAATTCCCGCTGCACTACCCCGACCTGGCGGCCCGTATCCATTCCCGCGCGCCCGAACGCTACCTGTGGGACGTGGCTGAAACCATCAAGTACGGTTCCGGTTTCCCCAAGCTTATCAACGACGAAGAAATCGTGCCCCTGTATGTTTCCAAGGGCGCGACCTTTGAAGAGGCCCTGGACTACGCCGTTTCTGGCTGCACCGAGGCCCGCATGCCCAACCGCGACACCTACACCTCCGGCGGCGCGTACATCAACTTCGCCGCTGCTGTTGAAATGGTGCTTCGCAATGGCCGCATGAAGAAATACGGCGACCAGCAGCTGGGCGTTGAAACCGGCGATCCCCGTAACTTCAAAACCTGGGACGAATTCTGGAATGCCTATGTGGAACAGCACATGCTTTTCCTCAAGACCGCTTTCACCCAGCAGTATATCATCAACAAGCTGCGCGCGAATCACTTTGCCCAGCCGATGGGTTCGGCCATGCACGACCTGTGCATGAAGCACTGCATTGACCTGCATCAGGAACAGATTCCCGAAGGTATCAACCTGGGCTACTTTGAATATATGGGCCTGGGCACTGTGGTGGACTCCCTGGCAGCAGTGAAAAAGCTGGTTTTTGAAGACAAAAAGCTGAGCATGGACAAGCTCATCGCTGCCATCGACGCCAACTTCGAAGGCTACGACGACGTGCGCGCCCTGCTGCGTTCGGCTCCCTGCTACGGCAACAATGACGAATACGCCGACTCCATTGGCCGCGAAATCGACAAGATTTCCGTGGAATACGGCAACAAGTATTCAATGAAGGATCTGGGCATCCATAACGACGTGCGCTACGTGCCCTTCACCTCGCACGTGCCCTTCGGCAAGGTGGTTTCCGCCACGCCCAATGGCCGTACCGACAGCTTCCCCCTGTCCGACGGTTCCTCGGCTTCGCACGGCGCGGACGTCAACGGCCCCACGGCGGTTCTGCTTTCCAACTGCACCACCAAGAATATGGGCATGCGCGACCGCGCCGCCCGTATGCTGAACATCAAGTTCACGCCCAAGTGCGTTGAAGGCGAGCAGGGCACGGAAAAGCTGGTGTCCTTCATCCGCACCTTCTGCGACCTCAAGCTCTGGCATGTGCAGTTCAACGTGGTGAACAAGCAGACCCTGGTGGCCGCGCAGAAAGACCCGCAGAAGTACCGCAACCTCATTGTGCGCATTGCCGGGTACAGCGCCTACTTTGTGGATCTGTCGCCCGACCTGCAGAACGACCTGATTGCACGTACTGAACACGACGTGATGTAATATTCAACCGCGCGGCAGCCTCAGCATCCGGGCTGCCGCGCTTTTTTCATAAAGGAAGGGTTTATGTGCCTGGAAGACAGCCAACAGCAGGGCATGGTTTTTAACATACAGAAATATTCGGTTCATGACGGCCCCGGCATAAGAACCATTGTCTTTCTTAAGGGCTGCGCCCTTTCCTGCCGCTGGTGCAGCAACCCTGAATCGCAAAAACGCGAACCGGAGCTGGCATTCAATGCCGGGCGCTGCCTGGGTGTTTCCAAGTGCGGGCACTGCATTGTAGCCTGTCCGCACGGTTCCATCACCCTGGGTGATGACGACAAGCTGAACATAGACCGCAGCCGTTGCGCCGCGTGTGATTTGCCCTGCGCTGCGGCCTGCCCGGCTCAGGGTTTGCTGGTTTATGGCAAAGAGCGTACAGTGGACGATGTGCTGCAAGTGGTTGAACAGGATATGGCCTTCTATGCCCGTTCTGGCGGCGGCCTGACCCTTTCGGGCGGCGAACCCCTGTTGCAGGGTGAATTTGCCGTGGCTCTGTTGCGCGAGGCGCGCACCCGGCGTATCAAGACCGCGGTTGAAACCTGCGGTATGGTTTCGCCTGATACCATCCGCGAGGCCGCGCCGTATCTCAATTACGTGCTGTTCGACATCAAGCACATGGACAGCGCAGTGCACGAAGCGCAGACAGGCCTGCCCAACAGGCGTATCCTCGAAAATTTTCGCATTCTGGCAGAAGAATTTCCCGATCTGCCCATACTGGCACGCACACCGATAATTCCCGGCTTTAACGACAGCGAAGAAGCCATTGCCACCATTGCCGGATTCCTCAAGCCTTTTGAGCGGGTGGAATACGAAATGCTGCCCTACCACCGCCTTGGTACGCAAAAATACCAGTTTCTCGACAGGCCCGTGCCCATGGGCGATGTAAAGCTGGAAACAGAGCACATGAACAGGCTTCAGGCTGTGGCACAGGGAATCCTGGGCGATCGGCTCCGCATACCCCACTGATAACCACTTACCCCAAACTGACGACCTATGGCATGCAAATCTTCCGAGCTTCTATCAAAACATGTGGAGCGCATACTCGACGCCCTGCCTGAAGGCGTTTTTATAAGCGACGCCTCTGGCACCAGCCTGCGGGTCAACCGCATGTACGAGCAGCTGACCGGGCTGACCCAGGAACAGATACGCGGCAAGAATGTGCGCGATCTGGTACAGGAAGGCACGTTTGACTGCATCCTGAACCCGGAGATCGTGCGCACGGGCAGGCCCACCACCCATGTGCAGCAGCTCAAAAACGGTAAAAAGCTTGTGCTTACGGGCTTTCCCGTTTTTGATGCCAAGGGGGATCTGTGTCTGGTGGTCACGTTTGCGCGCGATGTCACCCTGCTCGCCCAGTTGCAGACCCAGGTGGCCGGGCAGTGCAAGCTTATTGACCAGATCAACGACCAGTTGGCCTACATTGCGCAGGGCGCGGCAAAATCGCGCGAACCTGTGTATGCCAGCCGGGCCATGGGCGACGTGGTTTCCCTGCTGCGCCGCTTTGCGGACACGGACGCGACCGTGCTTATTCTGGGCGAAACCGGCGCGGGCAAGGACGTGTTTGCCCGCTACACCCACTCCCAGTCGGCCCGCAACGATAAAATCCTGCTCAAGGTTGACTGCGGCGGCATTTCTGAATCGCTCACAGAATCCGAGCTGTTCGGCTACATGCCGGGGGCGTTCACGGGCGCTTCCAACAAGGGCAAGGCCGGATATTTTGAAATTGCCGATGGCAGCACCATCTTTCTGGACGAAGTGGGCGAGTTGCCGCTTTCCATGCAGACGCGGCTCTTGCGCGTGCTCCAGGACGGAGAAATCATGCGGGTGGGCGCTTCCAGCCCGCGCAAGGTGGACGTGCGCATCATTGCCGCCACCAACCGCGATCTGGCCGAAAGCGTGGAGGCCGGGACCTTCCGCCGCGACCTGTACTACCGCCTCAATGTTGCCACGGTGCGCATCCCCCCACTGCGCGAAAGGCAGGAAGACGTGCGCGCCCTGGCAGAACACTACCTCGCCCAGTACACTGCCAAATACCACAAGGCCATGGCCTTTATGGACGTGACCCTCGACATCATGACGGCCTATTCCTGGCCCGGCAACGTGCGTGAGCTGCAAAACCTTGTGCACAGTCTGGTCATCACGCTCAGCGGGCCGCTGATTTCCCCGCGCGACCTGCCGCCGCAGATATCCGGCGCACCCCGTGAAGCCTCGTGCTATACCGAGGACATCCTCGCCGCCCGCCGCCCCCTGCGCGATATCATGGCTGAAATGGAGCGGGATTTTCTGCTCAAGGCCATTGAAGTGCACGGCTCTGTGCAGCGCGTGGCGGAGCTGTTCCAGATCAACCGCAGTACGGTGTTCCGCAAGTTGCAGGGCGCACGGCGGATTGACTGATGCGTGTGGGCGTCAGGGCTGGCAACGCGACAGTCAAGACGCATGCTTCCCCCTTGGTGGTGGCGGCCTTGACGACCCTGGTCATGATTCTTTTTGCCGCCAACTCCCTGCTCTGCCGTTTTGCGCTTGCCGAAGGGCAAAACGCTCATCCCCTGAATCCCTCTGTATATACAGCCCTGAGGGCCATTTCTGCCGCTGCCATGCTCTGGCTGCTCCAGATGCGGCGCGGCGGCAACCCGCTGCGTGCCGGCAGCTGGGGCGCGGCGCTGGCGCTGTTTGGCTATATGGCCTGCTTTTCCTGGGCTTATGTTCGGCTATCTGCCGGGGCGGGCGCTCTGGTTATTGCCGTGGCCGTGCAGGCTGGCATGCTCGTGGCCGGGCTGCGGCTGGGGCAACATCCCGGCAAGGCCCAGAGCCTGGGCATTGGGCTTGCCATGGCAGGCCTGGTCTATCTGCTGCTTCCGGGGCTTGATGCGCCGCCAGCAGGGGCTGCTACGGTCATTTTCTGCTCTGGCCTGTGCTGGGCGGCCTATACAATTTACGGCAGGGGGGGCGGCAATGCCGCTGCGGCCACGGCTGGCAATTTTATCCGCTGTGTGCCGCTGGCTGTAGTACTGTTAGCTTGGGCTGCGGCCTTTGACCAGGCTGGCATGCCCGCCGCGTGGCCGTGGGCTGGCGTTGCCTGCGCCCTGGCTGCCGGGGCTCTGGCATCTGCTCTTGGCTACGTGCTTTGGTATGCGGTTTTGCGTTGGCTCAGCGTGCCCTCTGCCGCTGTGGTGCAGTTGAGCGTACCGCTCATCACCGCCCTTGGCGGCGCCATGCTCATGAGCGAAACTCTGGGGCTGCGGCTGCTGGTGAGCGCCCTTGCCATTCTGGGCGGCATTTTCTGCGCAACGGCCCTGCCCCATCTGCTGCGCAGACGCTGAGCAAACCGGCATGACGCCTGCGCCATCCCCAGTATGCCGGGGATAAAAAAACCACCGCCGTAACGGCGCGCAAATCGCTACTTTGCTGAAGCGGAAAGCAGATTGGCCAGGATGACTTCCATCACGCTATAAAAAACTTCAAGGTCTGCATCGGCTATACCCGTCAGGGCTTCAGTGCGCAATTGGTTGCCAATATTCAGGATATCTGTGATGACGTTGTCCGCTTTGGGGGTCAGACATATCCGTCTGGCGCGCCTGTCGCCCTCCACACCCACACGCTCCACAAGGCCCATGCGTTCAAGGCCATCCAGTACCCGCACCAGGGTGGGGCCTTCCACGCCCACAGAAACGGCCAGATCCTTTTGCAGGGCCTTGCCGTTCATCCGCGACAGGTGCATGAGCACCAGCCAGCGCGCCTGGGTCAGTCCCAGATGGGAAAGACGCTCGTCAAGCTTGGTACGCCATGTGCGGGAGGTGCGGTTGATGATTATACCAACAAGGTCTCTGGTAGAAGCGCTCATTGTAATGCCCCCATTGTGTGCGTTGCCAGCTTGCAGTTGACACTTTCTTGCCGTCTGCATGGTGCCAACCCAAAACTAATTTTGGCACCAGATGTTATGCACTGCCACATCCAAACGTCTCGCGCAAGTCAGAAAAATTTTCAAAAGCACACATCAGCCCGCAGAATCAGACCACGCGCAGAGGATCACCCTGCCAAGCAGACCTGCAACACGCTGCTGGAGCGCATATGGCAAACAGGAAAGTATGGGAAAAAGTCCGGAAAATAAAGCAAATAAAATATACGTGAATTAATACAACCTAAAAACAGGGCTGGACGCCAGCGCGTTGAACCCTTTACCGCTGTCGCGCCAACTAAAAAAGGCAATCCAGAAACATGCGATCGCCAATGCCCTGAATGAATGCGTCAATGTGCACCAGAGCCAGCCGATGTTCCAGAGCCCCACGTTCGTGCCTGCATCCGCAGAGCATGTCTTCAAGTTCGGTCACATCCCGAACGCCAAAATAGTCGCCGAACAGACGGATATCGGCGATTATTCCGTCACGCACATCCATGTGTACGTCAAGTACGCCGCCAGGGGTCTTTGTGCTGCGTTCAAAGGCGTAATTGGGTGAATAGCCAAAATTCCAGTACCAGGAGCGGTAGCGTTCTTCTGCCAGAGCCTCAATGGCGGTTATTTCTTCCGCGCTCAAGGCAGTCTGCCCCGACCAATCCTCCCCGGCCACAAAGCGCATGAGGTAGTTTATGAATTCCTCAATGGGCATGGGTTGGGGCAAAAAATCCACAATATTGCCCACACGACCACGCACGCTTTTGACTGATTTATCAATGTATTTTGCGGGGCTGGGCTTGAGCGCGGCACAGACAGAATCCAGGTTGGCAGAATACAGCAGGGTGCCGTGGTGCAGCAGGCGGTCGCGGTGCATGTGCTGCGCGTTGCCGGAAATTTTGCTTTCGCCAACGACCATGTCGTTGCGGCCATTGAATTCACAGGGGACGCCAAGGGCATTGAGCGCTTCGGTAATGGGCGTGGCAAAGCGCTTGAAATCCAGCAACCCTGAATGGTTGTTCAGGCTGATGAAGGTAAAGTTGATATTCCCCAGGTCATGAAAAACAGCTCCCCCGCCGGTAAGTCTGCGCACAACGGGAATGCCGTGCTGCTGCACATAATCGGCGTTGATTTCGGAATGGGAGTTCTGGTTTCGCCCCACAATAACAGAAGCCGCATTACGCCAGAGCATAAAGATGTCGGTTTCGCTATTGCGCAGCAGCCATTCTTCCGCCGCCAGATTAAACGAGGCGTCTGTGCAAGGATTATAGATAAAACGCATACTCCCCCCCATAAAACACATTGTTGGGACATATCGCATTTTCTACATTTGTCCAAGCGATTCGCTGATGCCCGCGCTTGCAGGCATGAGGGGGCGGCGAGGTCTGTGTTACTTTCACGAAAACATCGGGCGTGGAGACAATCCAGTCGTCTCCACGCCCGATGTTTTGTAATCAGTCTGTCAATCCATGTAAGGCGCCAAGGCAGGCTTTGTCTGCCTCAAGTGAGCCTTTCGACTGTTAAATGCTCTAGTTGGCGACCGTCTGCAGCTTGGGCAGGGTATTGGCCCCGTGGGGCAGCAGTGTTGCCCGCAGGTCTTTGCCGCCGTTCAGCTTTTTTGCCAGCGCAAGGGCTTCATCCAGCGTTGTGGTAATGTGGATCTTTGTTTTGGCAAAATCTGCGGCATTCATGGAGCTGACCATGATGAGGTTGTGCTTTTCCGCCGACTCCGCAAACAGAAAGCCCACATAGCTGCCTATGGAAAAATTCTCGCGCAGGTCTTTTTCGCGTGCGTCCATGTTGTCGAAATCGCAAATCTGATGCTGGGTATCCGGGCTGCCAAAGCCCTCGGTGCAGGCGGACAGAATGATGATGGTGCCGCCCTCGCTCACCACCGCAAGGGCGTTGGCCAGGGTCTTGATGGTCTGGTAAAAATTGATGTCCTTGGGTGCGCCGCCAGCGCTTGCTATAACCAGAGGAGTGCGTTCGCCCACGTTGACGCCGTCGATGGCGTCAACCAGCGCGCAGGCCTCGCGATGGGCCTGCACCATGTCGCCCGCCACGGCCTTGATGATGTTGTAATTGTCGTCCACCACCACGTTGAGCAAAAAGCTGGGCTTGGCCAGCAGGGCAGCTTCTTCAAGATCGGCGTGAAAAATATTGCTGGTTTCCATATTGGCGCTGCGCACCGCCGCATTGGTGCCGCTGCCAAAGCCCTTGTTCAGGGCCAGGTTGTGGTGCCGCTGGATAGTCTCGTAGCTGGCGATGCCGGGCAGCAGATACTTGGGGCCGCCGCCGTACCCGGCCAGAAAGTGATACACCACGCCGCCGGTCAGGATGATATGGTCGCACTCCATGGCAAAGCGGTTAAACCACACCTCCGTGCCGTTGCTGGTCACGCCCGCCTTGACCATATCCGCCGCATCGCGGCACTTGTGGTCAATAACCTGAATACGGTTGTAAATATCCTCGGAAACAATGGCGATGTGCTCCTCGCGCGTCATGGGACGGTGCGTGCCCGTGGCCGTGAGTATACGAATGTCCGCATCGCGGATGCCGCATTTGTTCAGACGGGCCACCACAGCAGGAACATAAACATTGGGCGACTGCCACAGGCGGGTGGAGTCAGGCACGACAATGCAGACCGTCTGGCCGGGTTTGAGCATTTCCTCAAGCCGGGGCGAACCGATGGGATTATCCAGAGCTTCGTTAATATGCTCCAGCGCGCTTTTTGCGGGCAGCGCAACCGCATTGGAATGCAGCTCCGCCGCGATGAGGCCGTTGCCAAGCTCCACAGAAAATTCCCTGTCGCCGTATTTCATGTAATGCTGTGCCATGAGTCGTGGTCCTGTTTGTTG